>NZ_AGFG01000001.1 GCF_000226255.1 Desulfovibrio sp. A2 | reverse complement strand
CGGGGCGGACCATGCGGTCCGCCCCGTTCGGGTGCGTGCTGTGAACGGCGTCGCCGATTACTCGGCGGCGGCCTTCTTCTCTTCCGCCGGGGCTTCCACGGCGGGCTGGTGGGTCAGTTCGATGACCGCCAGCGGGGCGTTGTCGCCCTTGCGGGGCAGGCCCAGCTTCACCACGCGGGTGAAGCCGCCGGACACGCCGGTAAAGGCGGGGCCGATGTCGTCGAACAGGCGCTTCACGAGCTGGTGCGAGCCCAGCACGTCATAAGCCTGGCGGCGGGCGTGCAGGTCATTGCGCAGGGCCAGGGTGATCAGCGGTTCGACGATGCGGCGCAGTTCCTTGGCCTTGGTCTCGGTCGTGCGGATCTTGCCGTAAGTCAGCAGGGCCTTGGCCATGTTGCGGAACAGGGCCTTCCGGTGGGACGGCGTTCTGCCCAGCTTCTTGCCGGAATTGCTATGCCTCATTTTGCTGCTTCCTCTTCCATTCCTGGTATTTCTTCTCGAAGCCGTCGACCTTCATGCCGAAGTCCAGGTTCATGTCGGACAGCACGCGCTTGATTTCATCCAGCGACTTGCGGCCGAAGTTCTTGGTCTTCAGCATTTCGTTCTCGGACTTCTGGACCAGTTCGCCCACCAGGGTGATGTTGGCGCTCTTCAGGCAGTTGGTGGCGCGCACGGACAGTTCGAGCTCGTCGATACCCTTGAACAGGTTCTCGTTGAGGTCGCTGCTGCCCGACGAGTTGCCGGAACTTTCGCCCGAAATGCGCTCATCGAAGTTGATGAAGACGGATATCTGATCCTTGATGATCTTCGCGCTGTACGCAATCGCATCTTCGGGGGTCACGGAACCGTCGGTCCAGACCTCGATGATGAGCTTGTCGTAGTTGGTCATCTGGCCGACGCGAGCCTGCTCAACCGTGTAGGCGACCTTGCGGACCGGAGCGAAGCTGGAATCCAGCTTGATCAGGCCGATCTCCTCGCTGAGGCCTTCGTGCATGTCGGCGGGCACGTAGCCCTTGCCCATGCGCACCTCGAACTCGAAGGTGAGTTCCAGGTCTTCGGTCAGCGTGGCGATGTGCAGGTCGGGGTTGAGGACCATCACGTGCTGGTTGGTCTTGATGTCGCCGGCCTTCACCGCGCCCTTCTTGTTCACGGAAAGCTCCAGAAACTGGGGCTCGTCCGTGTCCATGGCGAGGCGCACCTGCTTCAGGTTGAGGACGATATCGGTCACGTCCTCGAGCACGCCGGGAATGGTGGTGAACTCGTGCTGTACGCCCGAGACCTTCACCGAGACGAACGCCGCGCCCTGAAGCGAAGACAGCAGAACCCGGCGCAGCGCGTTGCCGATGGTGGTGCCGTAGCCACGTTCCAGCGGTTCGCACACGAACTTGCCGTACATGGCATCGGCCGGGTCGCTGTCCCGGGTGATCTGCTCGGGCTTCACGAGCTCCGACCAGTTCCGGGTGTTGATAAGCCTGTCGCCTTGTTTGATGAGCATGCTCACACCCGCTTATTTGGAGTAAAGCTCGACAATCAGGTGTTCGTTGATCGGGAACTGAATGTCTTCGCGCTGGGGCAGGGCCTTGACCACACCCTTGAAGCTGGGGCCGTCCACCTCGAGCCACGAGGGGCAGCCACGGCGGGCGATGACTTCCTGGGCTTCGGCGATCACGGGAATCTTGCGGTTGGCTTCGGGCACTTCCACGGTGTCGCCCACGCGCACCTGCAGCGAGGGAATGTTCACCTTGCGGCCGTTCAGCGTGAAGATGCCGTGGCGCACCAGCTGGCGCGCCTGCTGGCGCGAGTTGGCGAAGCCGAGGCGGTAGATCACGTTGTCGAGACGGCGTTCGAGAATGGCCAGCAGGTTAGCGCCGGTCACGCCCTTGGCCATGTCGGCCTTGTGGAAGTAGCCGCGGAACTGGCGTTCAAGAACGCCATACACGCGACGGACCTTCTGCTTCTCGCGCAGCTGGACGGCGTAGTCGCTGACCTTCTTGCGGGCGCGGCCATGCTGGCCGGGCGCGTAGGGGCGACGGTCGTAGGCGCACTTGTCGGTGTAGCAGCGGTCGCCCTTGAGGAAAAGCTTGGTGCCTTCACGCCGGCACATCCGGCACTTTGCGTCATTGTACTTAGCCAAGGCTGGATCCTCCTAACTAGACGCGGCGCCGCTTGGGCGGACGGCAGCCGTTGTGGGGAATCGGGGTGATGTCACGGATGAAGGCGACCTTGAAGCCCGCGGCGTTGACTGCGCGCATGGCGGCTTCACGGCCGGAGCCGGGGCCCTTGACGTAGATGCCCACGGTACGCATGCCGTGATCCTGGGCACGCTTGGCCGCCTGTTCGGCAGCCACCTGCGCGGCGAACGGGGTGCTCTTGCGCGAGCCCTTGAAACCGCTCTGCCCGGCGCTGGCCCAGCTGATGGTGTTTCCCCGCGTGTCCGTGAAGGTCACGATGGTGTTGTTGAACGTCGCCTGAATGTGAACAATCCCGACTGGGACGTTCTTCTTCTCTTTCTTTTTGACCGTACGCTTGGGTCTTGCCATGACTTACTCTCTGCGGACTAGAATTAGGGGCTTGCAGCCGGAACCTCAAAACGAGCTCAGTCATGACAGAGCCGTGCCGCGCTGGTCACCGGGAAATTTTGTTGCCCTGGCGACGCAGGTGAGATTCCACGCCTTTGTGCTAGCCTTGGATTACTTCTTCTTGCCGACGGCGCCGCGACGGGGACCCTTGCGGGTGCGGGCGTTGGTATGGGTGCGCTGACCGTGCACCGGCAGACCGCGACGATGGCGCAGGCCGCGGTAGCAGCCGATGTCCATCAGACGCTTGATGTTGCTGGAGACCTCGCGACGGAGATCGCCTTCAACCTTGTGGTTCTGCTCGAGTTCCTTACGGATCTCATTAACCTCGTCGGCGCTCAGGTCATCGATGCTCCGGCTCCAGTTGACGCCGGTAACATCCAGAATCTGAAGCGCGGTAGCCCGACCGATACCGTAGATATAGGTCAGGGCGATGTCAACGCGCTTGCCTCGGGGCAGATCGACACCTGCAATTCTGGCCACTGTTTACTCCTGACGGCTTAGCCCTGGCGCTGCTTGTGCCGGGGGTTGTCGCAAATGACCCTGAGAATGCCCCGGCGGCGGATAACCTTGCACTTGGGGCACATCTTCTTGACGGAAGGCCTGACTTTCATGTTCGACTCCGTTGTTTGTCTTTGGCCCGACATGACGGAAGAGCAACGTCGGAACAGGGGTGGATATCACCCTGGCGAACGTCCGTCAACCGGCAAGTCGCGCCGCCTCTGCCTGCGACAGGCTGAGAATGATCGGCCCGTCCGGCGTGATGGCCACGCTGTGTTCGAAGTGGGCCGACAGCTTGCGGTCACGGGTGACCGCCGTCCAGTTGTCGGCGAGGATTTCGACCTCGTACGTACCCACCGTGACCATCGGTTCGATGGCCAGCACCATGCCCGGCTTCAGGGGCACGCCCTGCATGCCGCGCGGCACGAAGTTGGGAATCTCGGGCTTCTCGTGCAGCGAGCGGCCGATGCCGTGCCCCACGAACCTGCGCACCACCCCGAAACCGGCCGCCTCGACGTGCCGCTGCACGGCCGCCGAGATGTCGTACAGGGTGTTGCCCACCCGCGCCTGCGCGATGCCCTCGAAGAGCGATTCGCGCGTCACGCGGATGAGGTGCGCGGCCTCGTCGCTCACCGCCCCCACCGGGTAGGTGCGGGCCGAGTCGCCGTAGAAGCCGTCGTACACGACGCCCATGTCGAAGCTGACGATGTCCCCTTCCTGGAGAATCCGCTTCGCCGAGGGAAAGCCGTGCACCACCTCTTCGTTCACCGAGCAGCACAGGGCGAACGGAAACCCGTGATAACCCTGGAAAGCCGGGCGGACGCCGTGCTTGCGGCACTCCGCCTGGGCCAGCTCCTCGAAATGCATCGTCGAGACGCCCGGGCGAACGTGTTCGCCCAGAACGTCCAGTATCGCGGCAACGATTCGATTGGCCTCCCGAAGGAGGCCAATCTCGTTGTCATTCTTGATGAAGACACCGCGGAACTTCTTCAACTCACTGCCGTCCCTTGATGCGGGTCTTGTTCATGAGACCCTCGTACTGCCGTGAGATCAGGTGCGATTCCACCTGGGACATGAAGTCCATGGCCACGCCCACCAGAATCAGCACGCTGGTGCCGCCGAAATAGAACGGCACGTTGAACTGCGCGATGAGGATCATGGGCAGGACGCAGATCGCGGATATGTAGATGGCCCCCCAGATGGTCATCCGGGTGAGCACCCTGTCGATGTACTGCCGGGTCTTGTCCCCGGGGCGGATGCCGGGGATGAACCCGCCGCCCTTCTTCAGGTTCTCGGCGATGTCCTTAGGGTCGAAGATGATCGCCGTGTAGAAGAAGCAGAAGAACACGATGAGGCTGATGAACAGGATGTTGTACATCACCGTGTGCGGCGCGAACCAGGCGGCCACCTGCTGGAGCATCTCGTTGGCCGAGAAGCTGGCGATGGTCGCGGGGAACAGCAGCAGCGAAGAGGCGAAGATGGGCGGAATCACGCCCGCCGTGTTGATGCGCAGCGGCAGATGCGTGCTCTGCCCGCCGAACATCTTACGCCCCACCTGCCGCTTGGCGTAATGGATGGGGATGCGCCGCTGCCCGCGTTCCATGAACACGATGCAGCCAAGCACCACCGCCATCAGCACCAGCACCAAGAGCGCGGTGAACAGGCTCATGTCGCCGGCCTTGATAAGCTGGGCCGACTTGACGATGCCGCCGGGAATACCGGCGACGATGCCCGAGAAGATGATCAGCGAAATGCCGTTGCCGATGCCCTTCTCGGTGATCTGCTCGCCAATCCACATGATCAGCACCGTGCCCGCGGTGAGCGTGGCGATGGTGATCATCCGGAAAGCCCAGCCCGCATCAACCACCACGGGCGCGCCCGCGGGGCTGTGCATGTTTTCCAGGCCCACGGCGATGCCGAAGCCCTGGATCACGGTGATCAGCACCGTGGCGTACCGGGTGTACTGGGTGATCTTGCGGCGGCCCGACGCCCCCTCCTCCTTCGCCATCCGCTTCAGTTCAGGGCTTACGACCTGCAGAAGCTGGATGATGATAGAGGCGGAGATGTAGGGCATGATGCCGAGGGCGAACACCGACAGATTGCGGAGCCCGCCCCCGGAGAACATGTCGAAGAGGCCGAAAAGGGTGTTCTGGACGCTGGCGAAGAAGTCGGCCAGCGCTCCGGAATCCACCCCGGGGACCGGGACGTGAACCCCGATGCGGTATGCGGCCAGCAACAGGAACGTCCAGAAGAGCTTCTTGCGAAGCTCCGGCAGACGCGCCAGGTTTTCTACACCACTAAGCGCCACGGCTTACCCTTCCAGTGCCTTGGCTTCGCCACCGGCGTTGCGGATTTTTTCGGCGGCGGAGGCGCTGAACTTGTGCGCTTCCACCGTAAGGGCAACGCTGACCTCGCCCACGCCGAGAATCTTCACCGAGGCGCCGGCCTTGCACAGGCCGCGCGCGTAGATGTCTTCCAGCGTGATGTCGGTCTTGCCTTCAAAGGACGCCACCAGGCGATCGAGGTTGATCACCTCGTAGGTGGCCTTGAAGGGCGCGTTCTTGAAGCCGCGCTTGGGCAGACGGCGCTGCAGCGGCATCTGGCCGCCTTCGAAACCGGGGCGCACACCGCCGCCAGCGCGAGCATTCTGACCCTTGTTACCCTTGCCGGAGGTGCAGCCGAGCCCCGAACCGGAACCGCGGCCCACGCGCTTGCGCGATGCCCGTTCCTCGGCGAACGGATAGAGTTCGTGCAGTCTCATTATTCACTGACCTCGACCAGGTGCTTGACTTCGGCGATCATGCCACGGATTGCGGCATTGTCCTCAAACGACTTCTCGCAACGGATCTTCCGCAGGCCAAGCGCGTCAAGAACCTTGCGCTGCTTGGGTTTGCAACCGATCCAGCTGCGTACGAGCTTCACCTTGATCATGATTGCGTCCTACTTTCTGGGCGCTTCGAGCTTCATGCCGCGAAGCTGGCCCACGTACTCGGCGCTGCGCAGCGAGGTAAGCCCCGCCATGGTTGCGCGCAGCACGTTGTGCGGGTTGTTGGTGCCGATGGCTTTCGCAAGCACGTCGGTCACGCCCACGGCTTCCATGACGGCGCGAACCGCGCCGCCGGCGATGATGCCGGTACCCTTGGAGGCGGGCTTCAGCATGACGCAGCCGGCGCCGAACTCGCCCAGGATTTCATACGGAAGGGTGCCGTCCACCAGCGGAATCTGGACCATGTCCTTCTTCGCGCGTTCGGTGGCCTTGCGCAGGGCTTCCGGCACTTCCTGGGCCTTGCCGAGGCCGAAGCCCACGGCGCCCTTGCCGTCGCCCACGACAACGAGGGCGCTGAAGCTGAAGCGGCGGCCGCCCTTCACAACCTTGGCAACTCGGTTAAGGTAGACGATCTTCTCTACCAACCCGAACTCATTCTGTTCCATGCCAGTACCTACCACCCGTTAGAATTCCAGGCCGCCCTCACGGGCACCGTCGGCAACAGCCTTGATGCGCCCGTGATACAGGTAGCCGTTACGGTCGAACACCACGCGCTTGATGCTCTTCTCGCCCGCGAGGCGTGCGATTTCCTTGCCCACCAGTTCCGCCCCGGCCTTGTTGCAGTGCGCCCCGGCCTGGGCCTTGCCGATGGCAAGGGTGGAGGTGGCAACAAGCGTGGCGCCGGTGGCGTCGTCCACGATCTGGGCGTAGACGTGCAGGTTCGAGCGGTAGACAACCAGCCGGGGACGCTCGGTGCTCCCGGCGATCTTCTTGCGAATGCGGACTTTGCGCCGCTTTCTGGCATCGTTCTTGGTCATCGTCATTTTCTCATACCTGCCTATTTGCCACCAGACTTGCCGGCCTTGCGGCGAATCTGCTCGTTGTCGTACTTGATGCCCTTGCCCTTGTAGGGTTCAGGCTTACGCACGCGGCGGATGCGTGCGGCGATCTCGCCGACCACTTCTTTGCTGATGCCCGAGATGGTCAGCTTCTGGCCTTCCACCTTGGCTTCGACGCCTTCGGGCATCTCCATGATCACCGGGTGCGAGAAACCGACCGCGAGCTCAACCAGGTTGCCCTTCACGGCAACCTTGTAGCCGACGCCGATGACTTCCAGGGTCTTGGAGAAGCCCTTGGTCACGCCCTGCACGCAGTTGGCGAGCAGGGTGCGGCGCAGGCCGTGCTGGGCACGGGCGGTGCGGGTTTCGGTGGCGCGGGTGATGACGACCTGGCCGCCTTCAACCGCGTAGTTCAGTTCTTCGTGGGTAGGGGTGACGAGCACGCCCTTCGGGCCCTTGACCTCGACGGTGTCGGTCCCGACCTTCACTTCGACGCCGGAAGGAATGGCGATGGGGAGTTTACCGATTCGCGACATGTCCGTACCCTACCAGATTTCGCAGAGCAGTTCGCCGCCAACCTTACGGTCACGGGCCTGCGTGCCCGCAAGGACACCGCTGGAGGTGGACAGGATGCAAATGCCAAGCCCGTTCTGGACCTTGGGGATGTCGGTGGAGCCGACATACACCCGGCGGCCGGGCTTGCTCACCCGCTTGAGGCCGGCGATGACCGGCTTACCCTTGAAATACTTGAGGGAGATCTTGATCTCGGCCTCTTCCACCGCCACGTCTTCGACGTAACCTTCCTGCTTCAGGATGGCGGCGATGGATTCCTTCATCTTCGAGCGCGGCACACTCACTTCCTTGTGCAGGGCCAAGTGTGCGTTGCGGATACGCGTGAGCATATCTGCAATAGGATCAGTCAGCATTCCTTACTCCTTGGTGACTTACCAGCTCGACTTGCGAACGCCGGGCAGTTCGCCGCGCAGGGCCATGTTGCGGAAGCAGATACGGCACAGGCCGAACTTGCGCATGTAGGCACGCGGGCGGCCGCAGACCGGACAACGGTTGTAGGCGCGGGCGGAGAACTTGGGCTTGCGCTGCGCCTTCACTTCAAGCGATGTACGAGACAAAGCCGTTTCTCCTTACTTCTTGAAAGGCATGCCGAGCTGGTCGAGCAGCAGCTTGCCTTCCTTGTCCGTCTGGGCGGTGGTAACGATCGTGATGTTCATCCCCTTGGGGTTGTCAACGCGATCCACTTCCAGCTCGGGGAAAATGGTGTGTTCCTTGATGCCCAGGGTGAAATTGCCCCGGCCATCGAAGCCACGGTCCGGAATCCCTCTGAAGTCGCGCACGCGGGGCAGCGCGAAGTTCATCAGCTTGTCCAGGAAGTCCCACATGCGTTCCTTGCGCAGCGTCACGCGGCAGCCGATGGGCATGCCTTCGCGCAGCTTGAACGACGCGATGGACTTCTTCGCACGGGTCACGACGGCCTTCTGCCCGGCGATGGCGGTCAACTCCTTGATGGCTTCTTCCATCAACTTGTTGTTCTGGCTCGCGGCGCCGAGGCCGATATTCAGAGAGACTTTCTCAATCCCGGGAACCTGCATCGAAGAAGTGTAGTTGAACTCCTTCTGCAATACCGGAACCACTTTCTCGCGGTATATCTGTTCAAGACGCGTCATCGTCTCTCACCCTATCCGATGATTTCGTTGCACTTCTTGCAGAAGCGAACTTTCTTGCCGTCCTCGGTGTAGCGGTAGCCCACCTTGGTGGCCTTGGCGCACGCATCGCACATCACCATCACGTTGGAGATGTCGACAGGCATCTCCTTCTCGATGATACCGCCCGGCTGCTGCCGGTACGGATTGGCGCGCATGTGGCGCTTGACCATGTTGACCTTCTCGACAAGCACGCCGTCCTTCTTGGGAAGGACCTTGATTACCTTGCCGATCTTGCCCTTGTCCTTGCCGGCGATGACGACCACTTTGTCGTCCTTGCGGATGCGGAACTGTTTCATTTCTGGGCTCCTAGAGCACTTCGGGCGCCAGCGACACGATCTTCATGAAGTTCTTGCCGCGCAGTTCACGGGCAACAGGGCCGAAGATGCGGGTGCCCACCGGCTCGCCCTGCTTGTTCAGCAGCACGGCCGCATTGGAATCGAACTTGATGTACGAACCGTCGACGCGGCGGACTTCCTTGCGGGTGCGCACGATGACGGCCTGCATCACGTCGCCCTTCTTCACCTTGCAGTGCGGCAGGGCTTCCTTCACGGAAACGACGACGATGTCGCCCACGGTGGCGTAGCGGCGCTTGGAGCCGCCGAGCACCTTGATGCACGCGACTTTCTTCGCACCGGAATTGTCCGCCACCTGCAGCGTGGATTCTACCTGGATCATCGCAAACCCCTACACGGCTTTTTCGAGAATGGAGACCAGATGCCAGCGCTTGTTGCGGCTGAGCGGACGGTACTCGATGATCTTCACCTTGTCGCCGATGCCGCACTCGTTCTGGGGATCGTGAGCGGTGAACTTGTTGCGGCGGCGCACGTACTTCTTCAGCAGGGGATGCTGCACCAGCGTTTCGACGCGAACGACGATGGTCTTGTCGTTCTTGTCGCTGACGACGATCCCGGTGAGCACCCTGCCCTTGCGGTTCATCAGTTCTTCGGACATGGGCTTACCCCTTTTCCTTCAGGATGGTCAGAATCCGGGCGATCTCGCGCTTGGTCGCCGGGAGGTTGGAGGTCTTCTCCAACTGCGCGGTGGCGTGGCGGAAACGCAGATCGAACAGTTCCTTGCGGGATTCGGCCAACTTGTCCTTGAGCTGTTCAGCGCTGAGCTTTCTCAGTTCTGCGGCGTTCATTCTAGAGGCCCTCCCGCACGACAATGGTCGTCTTGATGGGGAGCTTGTGGGCGGCGCGCGTCAGAGCTTCCTTGGCCAGCTCCAGGCTGACGCCCTTGATTTCGTAAAGCACGCGGCCCGGCTTCACCGGAGCGCACCAGCCCACCGGGGCGCCCTTACCGGAACCCTGGCGGGTTTCGAGGGGCTTGGCGGTGACCGGATGGTCGGGGAAGATACGGATCCAGACCTTACCGCCGCGCTTGATGTGGCGCATCATGGCGATACGGGCGGCCTCGATCTGCTGGCTGGACAGCTTGCCGTGTTCTACTGCCTTGAGGCCGATATCACCGAAGGAGACAGTGGCGCCGCGGGTGGCCATGCCACGCAGACGGCCCTTCTGCCACTTGCGGAATTTAACCTTTCTGGGGCTCAGCATTACTGTTCTACCTCGTTGTCCAGAATTTCACCCTTGAAAATCCAGACCTTGACGCCGATCACCCCATAGGTGGTGCGGGCCTCGGCAAAACCGAAGTCGATGTCGGCGCGCAGGGTCTGCAGGGGCACGCGACCATCGCGGTACCATTCGGTACGGGCGATTTCAGCCCCGGCGAGGCGGCCGGAACAGGTCACCTTGATGCCTTCGGCGCCGAACTTGCGCGACATGGACACCGTGCGCTTCATGGCGCGACGGAAGGCCACGCGGCGTTCAAGCTGCAGCGCGATGTTTTCGGCAACGAGCTGGGCTTCCACTTCGGGGCGGCGGATTTCGTTCACCTCGATGGAGAACTCGCGCTTGAACTTCTTGCGCAGGTCGCCACGGAGCTTTTCGATTTCCACGCCCTTGCGCCCGATGACGATACCCGGACGCGCGGTGGAGAGGATCAGCCGCACCTTGCCGCCGGCACGTTCGATCTCGATCTTGGAGAGACCGGCGTGGTACAGCGTCTTCTTCACGAACTTGCGGATGTTGTGATCCTCGAAGACGAAGCCGGGGTATTCCTTCTTGCTGAACCAGCGCGACTGCCAGTTCTTGTTGTACCCCAGCCGGAAGCCGTAAGGATGTACTTTCTGACCCATAACCTATTCCTGCCCTTCTGCGAGAATCACGGTGATGTGGCTGGTACGCTTCCGAATCTTGGTGGCGCGACCCTGCGCACGCGGAAGAAACCGCTTCCAGGTGGGGCCTTCGTTGATGACGATCTGCTTCACGACCATGGCGTCCACGTCGATGCCGGGCAGTTGCTCGGCGTTGGCGAGGGCGGAACGCAGCACGCCGAAGATGATGTCGGCGGGCTTGTTGGGCGTGAACTTCAGGATATTCATGGCGTCTTCGACAGGCAGCCCGTTCACGTTCTTGGCGACCAGGCGGGCCTTACGCGGCGACACACGCATGAATTTCGCGGTGGCTCTCGATTCCATCGGATTCACCCACTACTTCTTTGCTTTGCTCTTCTTGTCCGCGGCATGCCCGTAGAACGTGCGGGTCGGGGCGAATTCGCCCAGCTTGTGACCCACCATGTTCTCGGTGACGAACACGGGAATGAACTTCTTCCCATTGTGGACCGCGAACGTCAGGCCGACCATCTCGGGAGCGATGGTGGACCGACGCGACCACGTCTTGATGACGCGGCGGTCGCTGTTCGACACGGCCAATTCCACTTTCTTGATCAGATGGTCGTCTATGAACGGACCTTTCTTCAGGGATCTGGGCATGCTCTACTCCTACTTCTGACCGCGACGCTTGACGATAAGCTTCGAGGAAGCCTTCTTGCGATCGCGGGTCTTGTACCCCTTGGTGGGCACGCCCCACGGGGTCACCGGATGGCGACCGCCGGAGCTGCGGCCTTCACCACCACCCAACGGGTGGTCGATGGGGTTCATGGCGACGCCGCGGACCTTGGGACGACGGCCGAGCCAGCGATTGCGGCCCGCCTTGCCCAGCGAGATGTTCTCGTGGTTCACGTTGCCGACCTGGCCGATGGTGGCGCAGCAGGCGGCGAGCACCTTGCGCACTTCGCCCGAAGGCATGCGCAGGAGGGCGTACTTGCCTTCCTTGGCCACCAGCTGGGCGTAGGTGCCGGCGGCGCGGCAGAACTGGCCGCCACGGCCGGGGTAGAGCTCGATGTTGTGCAGCACGGTGCCGACGGGGATGCGGGCCATGGGCATGGCGTTGCCGGGCTTGATGTCCGCGCCTTCGCCAGCCTGCACCATGTCGCCCTGCTTGATGCCGAGCGGGGCGAGGATGTAGCGCTTCTCGCCGTCCGCGTAGTGCAGCAGCGCGATGCGGGCGGTACGGTTGGGGTCGTACTCGATGTGAGCGACCGTGGCCGTGATGCCGAGCTTGTTACGACGGAAGTCGATGATACGGTACAGACGCTTGTGACCGCCGCCACGGCGACGCATGGTCACGCGGCCGTTGTTGTTGCGGCCGCTCTTCTTGGTCAGCCCCTCGGTAAGGGACTTCTCGGGCGTGCTCCTGGTGACTTCCTCGAAATCCGAGACGGTCTGGAAGCGGCGACCGGGAGATGTCGGTTTCAGCTTGCGAACAGCCATTGCTTACACTCCCTCGAAGAATTCGATTTTTTCGCCGGGAGCCAGGGTCACGTAAGCCTTCTTGCAGCCGGAGATCCGGCCCACGACGCGGCCCTGGCGGACCTTGTCGGAAGGCTTCTTGGTGATGACGTTGACGTCGGTCACCTTGACCTTGAAGGCGGCTTCGACGGCCTTCTTGATTTCGATCTTGTTGGCCCGGGGGTTCACGAAGAACACGACCTGCTGGGCCTGTTCCTTCACGAAGGTGGCCTTTTCGGACACCAGGGGCTTCACGAGAATCTGGGTATAATCCATGACCATCCTCCCTACTTCAGCCTGGCCTGGACGGATTCGACGGCGCCCTCGAACATCACCAGCTTCGGGTGCTTCAGAATCTCGTAGACGCTGAGCTGGTCGGCGGTGATCAGGGTGATGCCGGGAATGTTGCGGGCCGAAAGGGCGAGGGTGGTGTTCTCGTCGGCGGTGATAACCAGGGCCTTCGAAAGGCCCAGGGTGTCGGCCACCTTGGCGAACAGCTTGGTCTTGATCCCGGGCAGTTCGATGCCCTTGACCACCATCAGGTTCTCGCCGGCAAGCCGCGAGCTGAGCGCCATCTTGAGCGCCAGCTGGCGGACCTTCTTGTTGATCTTGAAGCCGTACTCGCGGGGCTGGGGGCCGAAAATCACGGCCCCGCCACGCCAGATGGGCGAGCGGTTCGAACCGGAACGGGCGCGGCCGGTGCCTTTCTGGCGCCAGGGCTTCGCGCCGCCACCGGAAACGAAGGCGCGGGTCTTGGTGGCATGGGTGCCGGAGCGCAGCCCGGCGCGGTGCGCACGGACCACGAGATTGAGAATCTCAGGCTTCACCTCGACCTCGAACACCTCGGGAGCGAGCGTCAGTTCGCCGGCTTCCTTCTTGTCCTGATCGTATACTTTCACCACAGCCATGTGATCATCCTCATTTCGTTACTGCTTGCGCACCAGGACGAGGCCGTTCTTGGGGCCGGGAACGGCGCCCTTCACCAGAATGACGTTGTCTTCGGCGCGGATGTCGACGATCTCGAGATTCTTGACCGTCACGCGCTCGTCACCCCAGTGGCCAGCCATCTTCTTGCCCTTGAACACGTGGCCGGGGAAGGTGTTGTTACCGATGGAACCACCGGAACGATGCACCTTTTCGCAGCCGTGCGTATCCTTGGAACCGGCGAAGTTCCAGCGGCGCATGACGCCCTGGTACCCCTTGCCTATGCTGGTGCCGGTCACCTTCACCTTTTCGCCGGCGGCGAACAGGGACACGGTGAGTTCCTGGCCGACTTCGAATTCGGCGGGCGCTTCCAGGCGGATTTCGCGGAGATTGCGGAAAAGACCCTTGCCGGCCTTGGCGAAGTGGCCACGGGCGGGCTTGGTGGTGTGCTTTTCCTTGGCTTCCTCGAAGGCGATCTGCACGGCGTCGTAGCCGTCGGTTTCGCCGTTGCGGACCTGGATGACCGGACAGGGACCGGCCTGGATGACCGTAACAGCCACGGCGGAACCATCACTGGCGAAAATGCGGGTCATGCCGACCTTGCGACCCAGGATACCCAATTTCTCAGCCATGACTTCCTCTCACTAGAGCTTGATTTCGACGTCCACACCGGCGGGCAGGCTCAGCTTGCCCAGTGCGTCCACGGTCTGCTGCGTAGGCTCGAGGATGTCCATGAGCCGCTTGTGGATCCGCATCTCGAACTGCTCGCGCGACTTCTTGTCGACGTGCACACTCCGGTTGACGGTGTACTTGTGAATGTTGGTGGGCAGGGGGATGGGACCAGCCACCCCGGCGCCCGTGTTGCGCGCCGTATCCACGATTTCCGCCACAGCCTTGTCAAGGATGCGGTAATCGTAAGCTTTCAGCTTGATTCTGATACGATCACTGCTAACTGTCGTCATTGTTGATTACTCCGTTATCTGGCAAACGTACCCTTGCCGTCCAGCGCCTGACTGCCATGAGGTGAGAGGCAGGCGTGTCGGGTGCAGAGTTCCTCACGTTCGGTGGCGGCACACCGAGACCCGCCATAAGCATCCGGTGCTACGCTATACCCGGACGCCGCTTCCGCGACGCGGGCGCAGGTGGCATATGACGCCATGGCGGCTTGCCGTTCAGCGGGGGACGGCGTGCCGTGATCTTCGAGGATTTGGGGAGCGATGGAGAGAAAGGCGGGAGGGGGGAGCCAGCTGGCACACCCAAAGGCCTTCTCGTCACCGCCCGGCTCCGCTACGCGGTCGCCGTCCGGGAAGATCACCCATGTTGTCGCCAGCCTGGCCCAGGCCGGAGCATGCTCCGGCGAGTGCAGGTGGTCCACAGGGGTCACCGAATAGGGCGCATTGCGCCCCGCAAGTACAGTACCTTACAGCCCGCCAACGACAGTGTTAACGACGGACTGGAACGGCATGACATATTTGCGGCATTCGGTAACGCCTGCAAATGTCAAAGCCCGGCTTGCGCCGAACACATCAGGACAGGCTCGACCCGTCCTTCCCCTGCCGTTACAGGGGGCAACTTTTTTGCTCCGGAGAACCGGCGCGAGTGGATTCTTTACCCCACCGCCCCACCGCCGTCAAGAACTTTTGAAAAAAGGCCCCGGGAAAAACCCGGGGCCTTGCTTTCAACAGAGGCCTTTACCGATGGCCCCGACCGCGCACGGGGGCGCGGAGCGAAGGGCTTACCCCTTCTTCTTCACCACTTCTTCCGCGATCTGGGCGGGAACCCGCTCATAATGGTGGAACTGCATGGAGAAGGTGGCGCGGCCCTGCGTCTTGGAGCGCAGGTCGGTGGCGTAGCCGAACATCTCGGACAGCGGCACCTGGGCGCGCACGGCCTGGGAGCCCACGCGGGCTTCCATGTTCTGCACGCGGCCGCGGCGGCCGTTCAGGTCGCCCATGACGTCGCCGAGGTATTCGTCGGGGGTCACCACTTCCACGTCCATGATCGGTTCGAGCAGAACCGGCGAGGCCTTGTGGATGGCGTCCTTGATGGCCATGGAGCCGGTGACGTAGAACGCCTGCTCCGAGGAGTCGACGTCGTGGTACGAGCCGAACACCAGGTTGACCTTGATGTCCACGGTGGGGAACCCGGCAAGGACGCCGCTCTTCATGGCGTCCTGGATGCCCTTGTCCACCGGGGCGATGTATTCCTTGGGGATGACGCCGCCGGTGATCGAGTTGACGAACTCGTACCCCTTGCCGGGGTTCGGTTCGATCTCGATGACCGCGTGACCGTACTGGCCGCGACCGCCCGACTGCTTCACGTGCTTCATGTCGGACTTGGACGAGGAGGTGATGGTCTCGCGGTAGGCGACCTGCGGCTTGCCCACGTTGGCGTTGACGCTGAACTCGCGGGTCAGGCGGTCGACGATGATTTCCAGGTGCAGTTCGCCCATGCCGGCGATAAGGGTCTGCCCGGTTTCTTCGTCACCCTTCACGCGGAACGAGGGGTCTTCCTTGGCCAGCTTGGCGAGCGCTGCGGAAAGCGCGTCGCGGTCGGCCTTGGTCTTGGGCTCGATGGCCACTTCGATGACCGGCTCGGGAATGTCCAGCGATTCGAGCACCACGGGGCGCTTTTCGTCGCACAGGGTGTCGCCGGTGGAGGCCTGCTTCAGACCGACCACGGCCACGATGTCGCCCGCGCCCGCCCACTTGATTTCTTCACGCTTGTTGGCGTGCATGCGCAGCAGGCGGCCGACGCGTTCCTTCTTGCCGGTGGTGGCGTTCAGCACCGTCATGCCGGATTCGATGAAGCCGGAGTAGATGCGGAAGAAGGACAGGTGGCCGATGTAGGGGTCGGAGAACAGCTTGAACACCAGACCGGCCAGAGGTTCCTTGTCGCTGCAGTTGCAGACGATGGTTTCCTCTTCGTTGTCCGGGTTCATGCCCTTCATCTGGTCGATGTCCACGGGCGAAGGCAGGAAGGCGACAACCGCGTCGAGCAGGGGCTGCACGCCCATGTTGCGGAAGGCCGAGCCGCACAGCACCGGCACGATGTTGCGGGCGATGGTGGCCTTGCGCACGCAGGAGGTGATCTCCTCGACGGTCAGCTCTTCGCCGCCCAGGTACTTTTCGAGCAGCGATTCGTCTTCTTCGGCCACGGCTTCCACCATGGCGAAACGCTTCTCTTCGTACAGGGCCATCATGTCGGCGGGCACGTCTTCTTCCGTGAATTCCACGCCCTTGCTGGACTTGTCGAACTTGATGGCCTTGCCGCGGATGAGGTCGACAACGCCTTCGAACTTGTCCTCGCTGCCGATGGGCAGCTGGATGGGAATGGGCTTGGCGCGCAGGCGCTCGACCATCATGTCGACGCAACGGAAGAAGTTGGCGCCGATGCGGTCCATCTTGTTGACGAAGCAGATGCGCGGAACGCCGTAGCGGTTGGCCTGGCGCCACACAGTTTCGGACTGCGGCTCGACGCCGGCGACGGCGTCGAACACGGCCACTGCGCCGTCAAGCACGCGCAGCGAACGTTCGACTTCGATGGTGAAGTCGACGTGCCCGGGCGTGTCGATGATGTTGACGGCGTGGTCGTTCCAGGTGCAGGTGGTGGCGGCGGAGGTGATGGTGATGCCGCGCTCCTGCTCCTGCTCCATCCAGTCCATGGTGGCCGCGCCGTCATGGACTTCGCCGATCTTGTGCGAAACGCCGGTATAGTAGAGGATGCGCTCGGTGGTCGTGGTCTTGCCCGCGTCGATGTGGGCCATGATCCCGATGTTCCTCTGCCGTTCGATGGGGACGGTTCTTGACACGATGGCTACTCCGGCGCTCTACCAGCGGTAATGGGCGAAGGCCTTGTTGGCTTCGGCCATGCGGTGGGTGTCTTCCTTCTTCTTCACGGCGCCGCCGCGGCTGTTGAAGGCGTCGATGAGTTCGGCGGAAAGCTTCGCGGACATGCCCTTCTCGCCACGCGAACGCGCGTAGTTGATCAGCCAGCGAATGGCCAGCGAGACCTGACGGTCGGGGCGCACGTCCATGGGCACCTGGTAGGTGGCGCCGCCCACGCGGCGGGCCTTCACTTCAAGGTGCGGCTTCACGGACTCGACGGCGCGTTCGAACGCCTTCAGGGGTTCTTCGCCGGTCTTTTCGCCCAGGGTTTCGAGCGACTTGTAGAAAAGCTTTTCCGCCACGCCCTTCTTGCCGTCATACATCAGGCGGTTGATGAAACGGGCGGCCAGCCGGCTGTTGTACACCGGATCGGGCAAAATCTCACGTCTGGGGACGGGTCCTTTACGAGGCATCGAAATACTCCCTTGCTATTTGGGACGCTTGGCGCCGTACTTGGAACGGCCCTGGCGACGGTCCTGCACGCCGGCAGTGTCGAGGGTGCCGCGCACGATGTGGTAACGGACACCGGGCAAGTCTTTCACGCGGCCGCCGCGGATCATGACGACCGAGTGTTCCTGCAGGTTGTGGCCTTCACCGGGAATGTAGGCGGTAACTTCGATACCGTTGGTGAGGCGCACGCGGGCAACCTTACGCAAGGCGGAGTTGGGCTTCTTCGGGGTGGTGGTGTACACGCGGGTGCACACGCCACGGCGCTGCGGGCAGGCCTGGAGAGCGGGGGTCTTCTTCCGCTTCAGCACCGCTTTGCGCTCTTTGCGAATGAGCTGGTTGATAGTGGGCATTCTGCTCCTCCGTGAAAGTGGATCGGAAACAATCGGTAAAGGCGCATGGGCATAGCCCAGCGCCTGACGGTTGTCAAGCAACACGATACGGAGCCCGCCCGAGATCACCTGTTGGGCTGGTCCGCGCCGAACTCACGGTCACACGGGCTACCGGACGCGCCGCAAGCGCTCCGGTGGGGCGGGGTTCCAGCAGCCAAGCATCCCCGCAAAATCGCCCACCATGGTCCTGAACCCAAGTCATGTACTCCCTTTCCGACGAATGGACAAGTTTTTTCCATGCGGAGTTCCGGACGCATCTGCGCACGCGGCCGCGCCCCCCCCTCTCCCCATGCAGCCCTCAGGCATATCGCGTTGTTGCTCCATGGTTGATGCACCCGCCACACGAACCTCTCGGGCTCGCGGCACCCGCCCCCCCCCCCCCCCGCCGAGGGCGGATGGCGCGGGGCGGTTAGCGCTGGAGGTGCGCCCAGTTGCGAAGACCAGGATTTCGCGGCACGCCAACCCGCCGTCCGCGAAGCACGTCTATATGTATGATGTCCCCGCAGTTGCCCGGCACCTGCCCTGCCCCCACTCCTCCCTCCAGCCACACAGCCCTCGGCATGATCCGCGCCGCGACACACGACACGCACCCCGACACGGGCAACGTCCGTCGCGTCGCCCCCTCGCACCTGCCGCGCGCCCACCCCTTCCAGCCACGCAGAAACCGTCAACCGCGCAGAGCGCTCGGGCAGTCGCCCCACCCTTGGTCATTTTGTCACAACCCAAACGACACGCCCTCGTCACCACGCAAGGCACGGGATGCGCCGAAGGCGCCCGGCCGCTCACGGGAACCGACCCCAAGCATAACCCCTTTGCTTTCAACCCGTGATTTCAGGATGTTGCAGGCACGTTCGCCGCCTACGCCCGCCGCCTGCCACCAACCGGGGGAACGCAATCCCCTTGTCGTGCCCCACCGCTCCATGTCGGCGCTCACATGCCGGAGCCGCCCAACGCCCCCCCCCCTTGCCCCGCGCGCGCCACGCAATCCGGCACCTTATCACAACGGCGTCCGACGCCTTGGCCGACGCGCCCCTGCTGGCGCAAAATCAGCGACCTGACGCTTTTCTCCCATTTGCCGCTTGACATTATGTAAAATATTTCACAAGAGGGATTCGTGAACGGCGACTTGCACTCCCGAATGCACCGCCGCTTCCGCGCGCCTCTCTCACGAGAGCAGCTTTTTCGTAGGCGCCGCCCATAAGCGGCGCGCCATGGCAACAACACATTCATTCATTTGGAGGATGGAAGGTATGTCCAAGCTGGTTCCCCCTCATGGTGGTAAGGGCCTCGTCTGCTGCCTGCTCGAAGGCGCCGCCCGCGAAGCCGAACTCAAGAAGGCCGCTGGCCTGAAGCAGATCGAAATCAGCTCGCGCACCAAGGGCGACCTCATCATGATGGGCATCGGCGGCTTCTCTCCGCTGAACGGCTTCATGAAGAAGGCCGACTGGAAGAGCGTCTGCGAAAAGATGACCACCGCCGACGGCACCTTCTGGCCCGTGCCGGTGACCATGGACATCTCCAAGGAAGACGCCGCCGCCGTCAAGGTGGGCGACGAAGTGGCCCTGGTGCGCAAGGGTGAAACCTTCGCCACCATGAAGATCGAAGAAATCTACGAAATGACCGAAGCCGACAAGAAGTGGGAATGCGAGCTCGTCTTCAAGGGCGAAGGCCCCGACTCCCAGAAGTTCTGGGAAGTGGCGCTCGAAGACCACCCCGGCGTGAAGATGGTGATGGAACAGAAGGAATTCAACGTCGCCGGCCCCGTCAAGGTGCTGTCCGAAGGTGACTTCCCCACCAAGTTCGCTGGCGTGTACAAGCGCCCCGCCGAACTGCGCGCCGAAATGGAAGAACGCGGCTGGGCCAACGTCGCCGCCCTGCAGCTGCGCAACCCCATGCACCGTTCGCACGAATTCCTGGCCAAGATCGCCATCGAAGTGTGCGACGGCGTGGTCATCCACTCCCTGGTGGGCGCCCTGAAGCCCGGCGACATCCCCGCCGAAGTGCGCGTGAAGTGCATCGACACCCTGGTCGAAAAGTACTTCGTGAAGCAGAACGTCATCCAGGCTGGCTACCCCCTGGACATGCGCTACGCCGGTCCCCGCGAAGGCCTGCTGCACGCCACCTTCCGCCAGAACTACGGCATCAACCGCATGATCATCGGCCGTGACCACGCCGGCGTGGGCGACTTCTACGGCATGTTCGAAGCTCAGACCATCTTCGACAAGATCCCCTACGTCAACGAAGCCTGCCCCGAACCCGGCAAGGCCCTGATCTGCACCCCGCTGAAGATCGACTGGACCTTCTACTGCTACAAGTGCGACGGCATGGCCTCCCTGCGTACCTGCCCGCACGGCAAGGAAGACCGCGTCATCCTCTCCGGCACCAAGCTGCGCAAGGCCCTGTCCGACGGCGCCCCCGTGGCCGACCACTTCGGCCGCGACGAAGTGCTGGAAATCCTGCGCGCCTACTACGAAGGCCTGACCGAAAAGGTCGAAGTCAAGATGCAGCAGGCCGCTTCCGGCTCCGTGATGAAGTAGGCCCCGGCCGCTTCAACGCACGCTACATCGGGGAGGCGCCGCAAGGCGCCTCCCTTTTCCATTTCAGTCAGAAGCCCCCTTCGCTCCGGCATCGCTCAAACAAAAGGCGCGGCCCCCGACAGGGGTGGTCGCGCGCTTGCTTCCGGCAAAACAGGCGGGAAAGGGAGAAATGCCTAACGTGCCCACCATGGAACATGGGACCAGCCGGACCGCAGCCCCTCGCGCCATTCGGCGGCATGGGGGTCCACGCTGGCCAGCAGGGCGTGAAAGCGCGGCGAATGGTCCAGGTGCACGGTGTGACAAAGTTCGTGCAGCAACACGTGGCGGGCCAGTTCACGCGGCAGGAACAGCAGGCTGGCGTTGCAGCTGATGGTGCCCCGTGCCGAACAGCTGCCCCAGCGGGTCTGCTGCATGCGCACCACGCAGCGCTGGTAGCGAAAGCCGTGCTCCACGGCCAGCCCGTGCAGCCACGGCGCCAGCCGCCGCCGGGCCACGGCGCGCAGCCAATCGCGCAGCAGGTCCACGGCCACGCCGTCGCCCGCGCCGCCTTCGGGCACGCGCAGACGCAGGGCGGCGTCCACCTCGCGCAGTTCCGGGCGCATGCCCGGCGCAAGGGGCGCGCGAATCACGGCATAGCGCGCCTGCACCGCAGGCAGAAGCACCTCGCCGGGCACGCTGCGGATGCCGTCCGGCCCCAGAAACGCCCCGCTCCCCCCGACGCTGCCGCCAGCCCCGCCGAGGCCATCGTCCGCACCCCCCTGGGACTCCGCCAGCCCGGCGCGCAACAGGGCCCGTACGATCCACGTTCGGTGGCGTTCCAGCACCTCGGGGATGCGCGTGGCGCTGAAGCCTTGCGGCACCACCACCTCCAGCCCGCGCCGGGGCACGATGCGCAGGCGCACCCGCCGGGCGCGGGGGCTGGTGCGCACGTCGTGGCGAGGCGGCCACGCGACTTCGGGCTGATCCGCGCGGGCGATGCCCGCCCCTGCTCCCGGCAAGCCGCCGCCGGGGTCGCCAGACGCGCCTGAGGCCGCGGCGGGGGCGGTTACCGCCCCGGCGCCCGGCTCACCGTCCTGTCCGAAACCAGGTCCGGAGCCAGGCACGCCCTCTGGCCAGCCCGGACGAACACCGGCGAAACGCCGCATCAGATCCTTCGATGGGTTCATCGGGTCCGGGTCTTTACCTGTTTCTGTTTCCCGCATACTATCTCGTCGCCTCGGGCTGGCCTTTACGCAAGACCCGCACTGGAGATTCGAGACATGCTCGCGTCCAATCGTTCCGCCGCCATCTGGGGCGGCTTCCTGCTCGCCGCGCTGGGCGCGGCCTTCTGCGCCTGGGCCGCCGTCGCCCCTTCCGAGTCGCTGTGCATCAGCACCGGCTGCTCGCTGTACCGCAACCTGACGGTGTGGGGGCTGCCCCTGTGGTGGTACGGCGCGGGGGCGTTCTCGCTCCTAGCCCTGTTCTGCATCTTCGGCAAGCAGGGGGCGGCGCGCGGGTTCGTCTGGCTGATGCTGGCCGCCGACACCGCCCTGCTGGCCCTGATGGCCCTCACCGCCCCCTGCGCCGCGTGCCTGGTGGTGGCGGCGCTCATCGCCGGAACCTTCGTGGCCATCCCCTCCGAAATCCGTCGCGACCGGCAGCAGCGCATCTCCATCCTGCTCCTGCTGTGGGGGGGCCTGTTCTTCGCCAACGGGGCGGCACTGGCCACCGAGCGCATGGGGGCATGGAACCTCCAGGGACCGGAGAGCGCCCCCGTCACCCTGTACTTCTCGCCGTCGTGTCCGGCCTGCCGCCAGGCCATCGCCGCCCTCGCCTCCGCCGCGCCGGACACCGTGGCCTACCGCCCCGTGGCCGAAAACGATGACGACGTCCCGGCCATCGAACAGATGCGCCGCGCCGTCGAGCAGGGTACCCCGGTTGCCGAAGCCTTGCGCGCGGTGACGGAAACGCCCCCCTCCCCGGCCATGTCCATGCTGGACCAGGCGCGCCTGCGCTGGAAGCTGCTGCGCAACAAGGCCCGCGTGCTCTCCACCGGCGCGGACCGGCTGCCCGTCATGCTGATTTCGGGCATGCCCCGCCTGCCCTACGGACAGGGCGCGGAAGGTGCGCCCGCGCCCTCCCAGCCCCCCAAGTCCGCCGCGCCGCAAGCCGGTCCGTCCACGCCGGTGCCGGGCCAGGGCGGCAAGCCCACCGCGCCCGTGGCGGGCACCAACGGCCAGGACGGCGTGCTGCCCTTCCTGACCAACGACTTTGCCGGGTGCGGGCAGACGCCCACCAGCAACGCCACCTGCAACTGATCCCCATTCCGGGGCCTCGTCGCCACGCCCCGCAGCAACCCCGCGCCGTGATATCCGGCGCGGGGTTGCTGCACGCCCGTGCACGCTGACACGCGCAAGGCGCACGCATGCCTCGTGCGTCGGCCCCGCTCCATCCGCTCTTCCTGCACCCCCCCTACAGATTGATCAAACAATCAGAAACCGCATGATTTGTTGACCTTTCGGGCATTTCAGACTATGTGAAAAAAATCATTTTTTCAGACATCACGCCTGCGCACGCCGTGCGCCGGGTCTGTCCGGGGACGCGCTGCATCCCCCCTTTTCGCTTGGACAAAGCGGAAAAAACGCCGTATAGGGGGGTGCGCCGAGAGAGGCGCGTCCGCTAACCGCAACGGCAAAGAGTTCACATGACCATCCGGGATCTGCTCTTCGAGCACAAGGACGCCATCATCCACAAATGGATAGACGCCATGTACGGCACCTATCCGTTTGACACCGTAGGTTTCCTGCGCAGCAGCAGGGACCAGTTCTCCAACCCCGTGGGCCACACCACGGCGGCCTCCGCCGTGGTCATCTTCGACGCCGTGGCCGGGGACGACGTGGATGACGCCCTTCTTTCCGAGGCCATAGAGGATGTCATCCGCATCCGGGCCATCCAGAATTTCACCCCCGAGCAGGCCGTTGGCGTGCTGTTCGTGCTGAAGACGGTGATCCGCCAGATGTTGCGGGCCGCCATCATGCAGCACGGGCTGCACGACGGGCAGCTGGAGGTCGAATCGCGCATCGACACCGTGGCGCTGCTTGCCTTCGGCAAGTACGCCGCATGCCGTGAGCGCCTGCACATGATGAAGGTCGACGACTTCAAACGTGGATACGCCCAGCTCTTGCGCAGGGCTGAACGTATATTGGACAAACCGGTAGGGGAACCGGACACGCAGAAACCGATAGCCTAGCAGCGAGGTAACGGAATGTTCATTTCACTTTTAGCGGTCATTGCGCTGGGTTGCATCGCCTGGCTGGGAGCTGCCTCAGGCTTCCAGTACCTTATCGGGGTGGTGTTGCCGTATGCCGCGGTGCTCGTGTTCATCGGCGGTTTCGTCTGGCGGATCGTGGACTGGGCCAAGTCGCCCGTGCCCTTCCGCATCCCGACCACCGGCGGCCAGCAGAAGTCGCTGGACTGGATCCAGCCCGCCCGGCTCGACAGCCCCTTCACTGTCACCGGCACCGTGGGGCGCATGCTTCTTGAAGTGCTGCTGTTCCGGTCGCTTTTCCGGAACACTTCGGTCGAAATCCAGAAAGGCCCGCGCGTGGTCTACTATTCGGCCAAGTGGCTGTGGCTTTTCGCGCTGCTGTTCCACTACTGTTTCCTGCTCATCTTCATCCGGCACTTCCGCTTCTTCCTCGAGCCGGTGCCCTTCGCCCTGACGGCCATCGAATTCGTCGACGGCATCATGCAGATCGGCGTGCCCCGCATGTTCATGACCGACGTGCTCGTGGTGGCCGCCCTGGGCTTTTTGCTGGCCCGCCGCCTGTTCAGCGAGAAGGTGCGCTACATCTCGCTGGCCAACGACTACTTCCCGCTGTTCCTGCTGCTGGGCCTCGTGGGCAGCGGCATCTGGATGCGCTACTTCACCAAGGTCGACATCGCCTCGGTCAAGGTGCTGACCATGGGCCTCGTGACCATGAACCCCGTGCTGCCCGAAGGCATCGGCGCGGCGTTCTTCGTGCACATCTTCCTGCTCTCGTGCCTGCTTGTGTACTTCCCGTTCAGCAAGCTGATGCACATGGGCGGCGTCTTCCTGAGCCCCACGCGCAACCTGCCCAACAACACGCGCGCGGTGCGCCACGTGAACCCCTGGAACCCGCCCAAGAAGTACCGCACCTACGCGGAATACGAAGACGAGTTCCGGGAACTGATGGAAGAGGCGGGGCTGCCTGTCGACAAAACCTCTGAAGAAGCCGCTGCCGCCGAGTAAGGAGCCGACATGTCCAAACTGCCAACTCCCGACAAGCTGATCGCGACCATCCCCGCCTTCCCCATGGAAGGGTGGATGGACACCAAGCCGGAGTTCAAGCCCGGCACGTGGTGCTATCCGGCCAAGGTCGACAACATGACGGCCCTCGGCATGCCGAACCCGCACGAGTGGTCGGCCGACCAGGAAGACTGGAACCTGCCGGAGAACTGGGAAGAAATCATCTACGAAGGCCTCAAGGCGCGCCTGGCCAAGCACCGCTCGCTCAAGGTCTTCATGGACATCTGCGTGCGCTGCGGCGCCTGCGCCGATAAGTGTCACTTCTTCATCGGCACGGGCGACCCCAAGAACATGCCCGTGCTGCGCGCCGAGCTGCTGCGCTCGGTGTACCGCCGCGACTTCACCACCGCCGGCAAGCTGCTGGGCAAGCTGGCTGGCGCGCGCAAGCTGGACAAGGACGTCATCAAGGAGTGGTTCTACTACTTCTACCAGTGCACCGAATGCCGCCGCTGCTCGCTGTTCTGTCCCTACGGCATCGACACCGCGGAAATCACCGCCATCGCGCGTGAGCTGCTGCACGAGCTGGGCCTTGGCATCCACTGGATCATGGAGCCGGTGTTCAACTGCAACCGCACCGGCAACCACCTTGGCATCCAGCCGCACGCCTTCAAGGAAATCGTCGAGTTCCTCTGCGAGGACATCGAGACGGTGACCGGCATCAAGATCAACCCGCCCTTCAACGAAAAGGGCCACGAGATCGTGTTCATCACGCCCTCGGGCGACGTGTTCGCCGACCCCGGCATCTACACGTTCATGGGCTACCTGATGCTGTTCCACGAAATCGGGCTGGACTACACCCTGTCCACCTACGCATCCGAAGGCGGCAACTTCGGCTCGTTCACCACCTTCGACATGGCGAAGAAGCTGAACGCCAAGATGTACGCCGAAGCCGAGCGCCTGGGCTCCAAGTGGATCCTGGGCGGCGAATGCGGGCACATGTGGCGCGTGGTGCACCAGTACATGGACACCTTCAACGGTCCCACCCCGCCCAAGATGGAAACGCCGAAGTCGCCCATCACCGGCACGGTGTTCAAGAACGCGGCGTCCACCAAGATGGTGCACATCGCCGAGTTCACGGCCGACCTCATCAAGCACAACAAGCTGCGCCTCGACCCCAGCCGCAACGACCACCTGACCGTGACCTTCCACGACTCGTGCAACCCGGCGCGCGGCATGGGCCTGCTTGAAGAACCCCGCTACGTTCTCAAGAACGTGTGCAACAACTACTTCGACATGCCGGAGAACACCATCCGCGAGCAGACCTTCTGCTGCGGCGGCGGTTCCGGCCTGAACACCGACGAAATCATGGAAATCCGCATGCGCGGCGGCCTGCCCCGCGGCAATGCCCTGCGGTACGTGCAGCAGAAGCACGGCGTGAACACCATGGCCTGCATCTGCGCCATCGACCGGGCCACCCTGCCCCCGCTGGCCAACTACTGGGCCCCCGGCGTCACGGTCTACGGTACCCACGAGCTGGTGGCCAACGCCCTCGTGATGCGCGGCGAACAGAAGCGCACCATGGACCTGCGGCAGGAAGAACTGCCCGGTATGGAGGATGAATAACCATGTATAACGGCAAATACATCATCCCCGGCATCGTGATCTTCGTCGGGCTGTTCACCTTCCCCTTCTGGTCCAACCTGCTGACGCCCAAGTACGAGCGCCCGCAGCTGGCTCTGCCCGCAGGGCAGAAGGAATGCATCGAACCGGCCGAATACATGCGCGCCGAGCACATGCACATCCTCGATGTGTGGCGCGACCAGGCCCTGCGTGAAGGCAAGCGCGCCTACGTCGCCTCCAACGGCAAGGTCTGGGACATCAGCCTGCAGAACACCTGCATGAAGTGTCACGCCAACAAGGCCGATTTCTGCGACAAGTGCCACAACTCCAACAGCGTGAGCCCCTACTGCTGGGATTGCCATGTGGCGCCGAGGGGGAACCAGTAATGAGCACCACCAGAAGACAATTCCTGAAGATCGCCGGGCTCTCCGTGTTCGGCCTTGGCGCCTCGACCGCGCTGGACGCGGCTGACGCGGTTGCCAAGGACATGCCGGGCGCCAAGTACGAAGTGGGCGGCAAGCATCTTGCCGCCAAGCGCTGGGCCATGGTCATCGACACCCGCAAGCTGGAATCGCGCGAGGATTACGCGCGCATCATCGACGCCTGCCACAAGGTCCACAACGTCCCCTCGATTCCCACCAAGCAGGAAATCAAGTGGATCTGGACCGACAAGTACGACCGGGTGTTCACCGACGACATGAGCCAGCACCTGTCCCCCGCCGTGCGCGAAAAGGACTACCTGCTGCTGTGCAACCACTGCGAGAACCCGCCCTGCGTGCGCGTGTGCCCCACCAAGGCCACCTTCAAGCGCGCCGACGGCATCGTGGTCATGGACTACCACCGCTGCATCGGCTGCCGCTTCTGCATGGCCGGGTGTCCGTACGGCGCGCGCAGCTTCAACTTCGGCGATCCGCGCCCCTACCTGAAGGAAGTGAACCCCGCATTCCCCACCCGCATGCGCGGCGTGGTGGAAAAGTGCACCTTCTGCTCGGAGCGGCTTGAGGTAGGCCTTCTGCCCGCCTGCGTCGAAGCCTCGAACGGGGCCATCCTGTTCGGCGACCTCGACGACCCGAATTCGCCGGTGCGCAAGGCCCTTGCCGAGAACTTCAGCATTCGCCGCAAGCCCTCCATCGGGACCCAGCCCGGCGTCTACTACATCGTGTAGGAGGAGAAGCCATGATCGAGAAGGTTCTGAAAGGCTCCCCGGCGTTCTACATCTGGCTGCTCTTCCTTGGCGGCATCGCGAGCCTGGGCGTCTTCGCGTACATCTTCCAGCTGAAATACGGGCTGACCATCACCGGCATGAGCCGCGACGTTTCGTGGGGGCTGTACATCTCGCAGTTCACCTACTTCGTCGGCGTGGCGGCCTCGGCCGTGATGCTGGTGTTGCCCGCCTACTTCCATCACTACAAGAAGTTCAAGAAGATGATCATCCTCGGCGAGTTCATGGCGATCTCGGCCGTGCTGATGTGCATGCTCTTCATCGTCACAGACATGGGGCAACCCCAGCGCATGCTGAACGTCATCCTGCACCCCACGCCGAACTCCATCATGTTTTACGACATGATGGTGCTCATGGGGTACCTGTTCATCAACGCGCTGGTCGGCTGGGTCACCCTTGAAGCCGAGCGCCACGATGTGGACCCGCCCAAGAGGATCAAGTTCTTCATCTACCTGTCCGTGGTGTGGGCGTTCTCCATCCACACCGTGACGGCCTTCCTGTACGCGGGCCTGCCCGGCCGCCACTACTGGCTGACGGCCATCATGGCCGCCCGCTTCCTGTCCTCGGCCTTCGCCTCCGGTCCCGCCATCCTGCTGCTGCTGGTTATCGCGCTGCGCAGGCTGACCGGATTCGATCCGGGCCGCGAAGCCATCCAGACCCTGACCAAGATCATCACCTACGCCATGGCCATCAACGTGTTCTTCTTCCTGCTGGAAGTGTTCACGGCCTTCTACAGCGGCATGCCGGGCCACCAGCACCCGCTCACCTTCCTGTTCGTGGGCCACGACGGCCACGCCTCGTGGGTGGTGGGCTGGATGTGGACGGCCGCCGTGCTGGCCATCCTGTCGCTGTGCCTGCTCATCCCCCCGCAGATCCGCGACAACGAACGCGTGCTGCCGTGGGCGCTGGGCATCCTGGTCATCGCCAGCTGGATCGACAAGGGCCTGGGCCTCTTGATCGGCGGCTTCACCCCCAACCCCTTCGAGACGGTGACCGAGTACGCTCCCACCTTCCCGGAAATCCTCGTCACCGTAGGCGTGTACGCCATCGGCCTGATGGTGCTTTCCGTGCTGTGGAAGATCGCCCTCGACGTAAAGAAGGAAGCGGGCACCTTCTAGCCGCTGCCTTTACCTGATGATAGCAAAGGGCCCGTGCCGAAAGGCGCGGGCCTTTTTGCATGGTGAAGGCGGGGTAGGAAACATCTCGACTCCACGGAGGGATACCAGGAGAACGCACATTGCTGTCCACGCCCTTGTCGGTATCTGGCCGCCCGCCATCAGCCGCCATGTCCGCGCGCCCTCCCCTCAGTCTCCATCGGATCCCACCCAGCGTTCCCTTGCCCAACCCGGGGTATCGACCAAACGTCTCGCCATGCTGTGGCACCTCCCAGACGGTGCGTTCCGCCAATGCCCCGTCGGCCTTCTGCCGGGCGACATCCTCCGAAGTGTGGGGCGCTCCGTTTCCGCACCCGCCATGCCGGGCATGCGAACGTGCGCATGTCGAAGCGTACGCTCCTGCCCCCTTTCTCTTCGCCTCCCCGTGTGCCCAGGGTGCATCCCGGCGCAGCCCCCCCTCACGAGCCAATGCAAAAGGGCCGCCCCCGAAGGAGCGGCCCTGCGCAGAAAACAGAAGGTCCGCGCCTAGAACTTGTAGCCCAGCGAAAGGCCGACAACGTGGGTACGGCCATCGTACGACTTGCCGTCGTAGATGCCGTCGTCGGCGCGATCGTCGTAATGCGCGTTGGACGCCACGATGTAGGTGTAGGAAAGATCCACGGTATAGCTGTCCCAGTGGAAGCCGAGACCCGCGCTGTACAGTTGGCGGTCGTCGGTGGGAATCAGGTAGTCGATCCTGTCCGAATCGGCGGGGGATTCGTCGTAGATGAAGCCCGCGCGCAGGTCCATCCACGGAGTGGCGGCATATTCAACACCAACACTGTAGCGCCACGCGTCGTTCCAATCCTTCTCGGAATTGACCAGAGAACCTGACCCCATGGCGAAGGGGGCTTCATGGTAGATGCCCAGGTTGTCATAGGTGGACCAGCGGGTGAGGGTGGCGCCCACTTCGATGCCCAGTTCCGGAATGGGGTTGTAGGCAACGCCAAAGGAAATCATGTCCGGCAGGATCACGGACCCGCGAACGTCGCAGTCCGCGTATACGGCCTGGTTCACGGGATGCACGGCGGAACCGTAGGAGAAGGAGTTGGAGCCGCGGGCTTCCTGCTCCACCTGGCTCTTGTAGCTGACGCCAGCCGCCCATTCGTCATTGAACTGGTAATGCAACCCGGCGGTGATGCCCCAGCCGTAGCTATCGGCATGCAGGCTGGAATCGATGTCACCGTCCGTGGAATCCGTGGGGTCCGAATCGCCGCCAAGCATGGCGAGACCGTCGCTCTTCTTCTTCAGGCGCAGGTCAAGGGTCATGAATTCCACCCCCACGGCGGCGGACAGCTTGTCGGTAACCTTGAATGCCACGTTGGGGTTGTAGGACACCGTCTGGATTTCGGCGTTGTAGATGTTGTAGCGACCGGCCCAGCTCTCGTCGTCGTACTCGGTGCCCAGGCCGAAACGGGTGTAGATGCCCATGCCCAGCCACAGGTTGTCCTTGACCTGGGTGGTCAGGTAGCCGTGCGGCGGCGTCCAGACATTGTCCGCGCCTTCGCCGGTGTAGGTCTGGCCCCCGTAGGTCACGTCCACCTTGGCGCTGGGGATGATGGCGCTGACGCCGGCCATCACCTGGGTGCCTTCAAGTTGAGTCATCAAGGCGGGGTTGTAGGCCACGGCAGAGGCATCGGGCTTGCGGGCCACCATGGCGCCGCCCAGCGCGTTGCCGCGCGCGCCCCATTCATACAGGGCGTATCCCTCGGCCTGCGCGGTGCCTGCCAGTGCGGTGCACACCAGCAGACAAGAAACAGCCAACTTTTTCAGTCGCTTCATGGATCTCCCCTAGAGTTTGTATGCCTGCCGCCGAACGATGCACACGCGCGAAGAGAGTCCCCCGGCGCGGTAAACCGTCCAAGGGAGAACACACGGAACGTTCCGACTTTTCAGGCAGAATGACGATTGCCGTTCCCCCGCGCGTTCCCTCTCGGCCTTGCGGCCGAACGCACGTACCCGGGGCACGGCACCCCTTAAGCACAATCGGTCTTTGCTATCCGATTCGTCAACGATTTGCAACCATTCGGAAACACCCCGGAAACACGACGTAAGCGCCGCTCGCGCACAATACGGCAACGCTACCCCCAACTCGTGCCCCCCAATCTCCAAGGCATGGGCCAGGACAAACCGTCCGCTGACGCACACAGTCCGTCCCATCCGGGCCTTGCGGGCTTGCCCCCCAACGCACAAGAGCGCGGAACCCGGACGTTGCATCCGTTTTCCGCGCCCTTGCCTCGCGCACGGGTAACCGCGTGCCGCCGTTCCCCGATTAGCCTTCCAAAGGCCCATCCAAGAGGCCGCGCGCGCCCAGCACGGCCTCTATCTCGGACACCAGGCAGCCGAAATCCACGGGCTTCGAGACGTAGCCGTCCATGCCCGCAGCCAGGAACCGCTCCCGGTCCCCTGCCATGGCATGCGCCGTCATGGCGATGATGGGCACCTGTCCGGGGCCGCCACGGCGACCCCGCAGCGCACGCACGGTCTCCAGGCCGTCCATCTCGGGCATCTGGATGTCCATCAGCAGAAGGTCGCACGGTTGCCGCTCCAGCACGGCCAGCACCTCCAGGCCACTGGTCACCGTGACCACGTCGTGCCCCATGCGCTCGAAAAAATACACCGCCAGCTTGCGATTGATCACGTCGTCCTCGGCCACCATGATGCGCAACCGCCGATGCACGCCCCGGATCACGGGCAGGCTGGCGTCGCGCGGACGCGGCGCGGCCGATTCGCCCACGAAGAAGCGCATGGTCAGCACGAAGGTGCTGCCCGTCCCCTCTTGGCTGCGCACCGAGATGTCGCCGCCCATCATCCGCGCGATCTCGCGGGAGATGGCAAGCCCAAGCCCGGCGCCGCCGTACTTCTTGGTCAGGAAGTTCTCGGCCAGGGTGAACGGCTCGAAGATGCGTTCCCATTTTTCCGGCGCGATGCCCACGCCCGTGTCCTCCACGGTGACGCGCAACACCACCGCACCCGCAGGGGTCACGGAATGTTCCGCGCTTCCGGAAGCGGGCGCGGCAGGACGCTCTTCCTCCACCTCGACGGACAGCGAGACGCCGCCCATCTCGGTGTATTTGATGCCGTTAATGACGAGGTTGGTCAGCACCTGGCGCAGCCGCGCGGCGTCGCCCAGCAGCCGGTCGGGCACGCCGGGGGCCACGGCGCAGGCCAGGGTAAGGTTCTTCCAGCGGGCCTGCACGTCCAGTACGCGGACCAGGTCGCCCACGGTCTCGCGCAGGTTGAACGGGGCCTCGTTGAGGGCGATGCGCCCGGCCTCGATACTGGACATGTCCAGCAGGTTGTTGACGATGGCCAGCAGGTCGAGCCCTGCCTGGCGCACCATGCCCAGACACTCCTCCTGCTCGCCGGTGGGCCCGGCGGCCAGCAGCAGTTCGGTGAGCCCGATGATGCCGTTGAGCGGGGTGCGCAGTTCGTGACTGATGTTGGCGAGGAACTGGGTCTTGGCGCGGTTGGCCGATTCCGCCTCGTGCCGCGCGTGCTCCAGTTCGCGGGTGCGCAGGGACACTTCTTCGGCCAGATGTTCGTGGTAGCGGCGGTTCTCGGCGCGCAGCCTGCCCTGCTCGATGGCGATGCGCACCCGGTGACCCAGCACGTCCAGGTCCATGATGGGCTTGAGGATGAAATCCCACGCGCCCCGGCGCACTGCCTCGATGGCGTCCTGCATGACCCCGGTGCCGGAAACGACGATGGTGGGCATGTCCGGCCGTTCCGCCGCCAGTTCGCGCAGCACGTCCAGCCCGTCGATGCCGGGCATGCGCAGATCCACCAGCACGGCGTCGGGCTGCACGGCGCGCACCCGTTCAAGGCCGGTGCGGCCGTCGCTGCCCTCGTGCACCACGTAGCCGAGGTCTTCGAGATAGGCGGTGATGCTGCGCCGCACCACCGTGTCGTCGTCTATGACGACCACCGTGGGAGGGGCGGCGCGTTTGCGCTCCGTCATCGCATCCCCCGGAGGGCTGGCGCGCGGCCGCAACCGCCACGCCCACCCAAAACGCCCTCGTAGCGCCCTGCCCTTGTCGGCCGCGCCGGTCTCGCCCGTCTCGCCGGGGCGGGGCGGCTCATGCCTGCTCCGGCGCGGCGAGACGACGGTAGATGCCCTGCACCAGGTCGTCCATGTTCTGCAGTGGCTTGATGTGGATGTCGGCGCGTTCCACACCGATGGCGATGAGTTCGGACGGCAGCTTATAGTTGGTCGACCCGGTGTGGATGAGATAGCGCAACGTGGGCAGCACCTGATGGGCGCGGATGATGAAATCGTTTCCGCTCATCCCCGGCAGGCGCATGTCGATGATGCCGACGTCGGGCCGATGGTGCGCCAGCAGGTCCAGCGCCTCTTCGCCGCTGCCCGCCGTGACCACCCGGAACCCTTCGTCCTCAAGGTACGCTTCGAGGTTCTCGCGCACCATTTCTTCGTCATCCACCACAAGGATGAGGATATCGGCATTGCTCATAGCTACCCCGTACTGCCCCGATGCTTCCCCCGCCCGGTGCGCCCATAGCCGGAATGGACGGCTGCCGTCAGTATGAATGGCCGTCAGATACACTCTAGCCGGAGGCGGCGCTGCGCGCAACGCCGGAATGCGCGTGGCCGACTGGATTGCCCGGCAAGACGCACCATGCGGCGGCGGCCCGGCCCAGTTCGATCAGGACGCCTCGCGCACGATGGCCTGCTCGCGCCGCAGGGGGCACCACGAGGGGCGGTCCTGTGCCGGGTCCAGCGGGCGGTGCTTGGGCGTGGAAAGATTGCAGCGGGCGGGCTCGCCCTGGCTGCAGAAGGGACAGTCGCTGCACTTGCGGACGACGATGATCATGACGGTATCCTTGGCGTGCCGCGCCGGGCGCGGGTTAGGGGCTGTCTTCAAATTAGGATTTTCGCTCGTTGGCAAGGAAAACGAGCCTGGCATGAGGGAGTGCCCCAGCCGTTGGTGAGCGAAGCGAACCTTACGGATAGGGACCGCAGCGCGCGGATAAGGACAGCAACGCTATGGCAGCGAAGATTGACGTAGCCAACGGACAAAAAGACAATTTCAAGGCAGCCCCTACATCATGTTGACGGGATCAAGGTCCAGCGAGATGCGCAGGTGGCTCGTGCCCGGAGTTGCTCCGGCCGCCCCGAACAGCGCACGGATGCTTGGCCAGTCGTCGGCCTTCAGCAGGCACTGAAAGCGCTTGCGCCCGCGCAGCAGCGGCAGCGGCGAAGGGGCGGGCCCCAGCACCTGCACGCCGCGCTCGCGTCCCTGGGCGCGCACCGCGTTGGCGAAACGGGCCAATTCCTCCTGCCCGCCCGCGAAATCCATGGGGTAGCTGATGCGCACCAAGGCAAGCCGCACGAAAGGAGGGTAGCGCCGCCGCTGGCGGATGGCAATCTCGTGGGCGTAGAACCCTTCGTAGTCCGCCGTGCGCACGAAATTCCAGCAGTAGTGGGAAGGGTCGCGGGTCTGGATGAGCACCCGGCCCGGCTTTTCGCCACGCCCGGCCCGCCCGGCCGACTGCACCAGCAACTGGAAGGTACGTTCCGCCGCCCGGTAGTCCGGCAGATTCAGGCCAAGGTCACCGTCGGCCACCACGGCCAGGGTCACGTCCGGAAAGTGGTGCCCCTTGGAGAGCATCTGGGTGCCTACCAGCACCTGCGCCTCGCGCCGGGCGAAAGCCCCCAGGATTTCCTCCATCCGGCCCGGCCTTCTGGTCGAGTCGCGGTCCAGCCTCAGCACCTTGCCCCCGGCGGGCAGCAGCGCCGCCAGGGTTTCCTCCAGCTTTTCCGTGCCTTCGCCCATGGGCAGGTAGTGCATGCACTTGCAGTTGGGGCAGGTGGCCGGATACGGCACGGAATGCCCGCAATAGTGGCACACCAGCCGTTCGCGCCCCTTGTGGTAGGTAAGGCCGATGTCGCAGTGCGGGCAGCGGGCCACGGTACCGCAGTCCAGGCAGTACATCAGCGGGGCGTAGCCGCGCCGGTTCAGCAGGATCACCGCCTGCTCGCCGCGCTGCACCGTTTCGCGCAGGGCCGCGCCGCTCTGGGCCGCCAGCACCGAATCGGTGGAGGCAAGATCCTTGATGTCCACCAGTTCCACGTCGGGCAGAGTGCCGCCCCCGGCCCGCTCCGGCAGGGCCGCCATGGGCAGCCGCCCCTCGTGCATGGCATGGAAGGTCTTCACGTCCGGCGTGGCGGATCCCAGCACCAGCAGCCCGGCGCCCTGCCCCACCCGGAACCAGGCCACTTCCTTGGCCTGATAGGCCAGCCCCTCGTCCTGCTTGAACGAGGTGTCGTGCTCTTCGTCCAGCACCACCACGCCAAGGTCGGGCGCGGGCAGGAACAGGGCCGAGCGGGTGCCCACGATGAGGCACGGCTCGCTCCGGGCGGCCAGCGCGCGAAAGGTGCGCTCGCGCTGCGACGGGCCCTGGTAGCCGTGGAAAAAGAACATCGGCGCGCCGGGCAGGCGTTCGTCCACGTCGCGGCGCAGCTTGCAGGCCAGCGCCACCTCTGGAGCCAGCAGCATCACCGAACGCCCGCGGGCAAGGCATTCTCGCGCAAGGTCCAGATATACCGCCGTCTTGCCGCTGCCGGTCACGCCGTACAGCAGGCGATGTTCCGCGCGCGGCCCGTCCAGCGCAGCCAGAAAGTCGTCCAGGGCCACGCGCTGGGCCGCGTTCAGTTCAAAGGAGGCATCCGGCGGGCCGTACAGGCAGGCCGGGCCTTCGCCCTCGGCGGCCTCGTCGCAGGCGCAGTCGGCCTCGTCGCGCCGGGTAACCGCCACAAGCCCGCGCTTCAGCAGCCCCTCCAGCGCCGTGGCCGCTGCCGCGCCAAGATCGCGCAGCACAGCGCGGCGGCTGGCCGAGCCCTTTTCCCACAGGTATTCCAGCAGTTGCACCTGGCGCACGGCGGAAGGACGCACCGGCCATGGCGGGTCCGCAGTCACCGCGCACAGTTCCGCGTCGGCGGCGTCCTCGGCCTTGTCCAACACCTCGCCCCGGCCCTCCATCCAGGCCTGCCCCAGACGGTGCAGCGCCGAAGGATCCTTGTCCGCCAGGGGCGCCAGGTCGCGGAACTTCAGCGTCCGCGCCCGGCCATCCTCGAAGAAACGCAGCCGCACCTGGGTGGTGCGCAGGCCCGCGGGCAGGAAATTGCCCAGTATCTGCCCCTCGCTCGCCGCCTGCCGCAACGCCAGTTGCCGCACCATGTCCAGGTACCCGGCGTCCAGCAGCGGTTCGCGCTCCAGCGGCCACAGCATGGGCCGGGGCACCACGCCTTCCGGCAGCGCCATGCCGGCTGCTCCACCGTTTGGGCCGCCGCTTGCCGCCGCGTGCGACTCGTCGTCCAGCAACACGCCCACGCGCACCGCGCCGTTGCCCAGCGGCACGGCCACCCGCGTGCCCCGCCGCCATGCCTGTGGCGGCAGCCACGGCGGCACGGCGTACGTCAGCGTGGCGTACGGCGGACTGAGCAGCGCGACGGCGCGCAGCGATGGGGCGGTATTGGTGGGCATGCGCAAGGGTACCAAAGAAGGGACAAGCACAAGAAGAGAACCGGGGGGCGGAAACTCCTCCCCCCGGCCAGCGTTCACGACATTCCGGAATACCCGAAGACTACGTGCCGCTGTACGGCAGCAGCGGCTTGAGCTGGCGCACCAGTTCGTCTCGCAGTTCTTCGTCCTGCAAGGCAAAGTAGATGTTGGCGGTAAGGTATTCCGCCCAATCGCCCGCGTCGAAACGCATGCCGCGAATCTTCACGGCCAGCAGGCCCCGGTCGTCGGCCAGCATCTGCAGGGCGTCGGTGAGCTGGATTTCGCCGCCGTGGCCAGGCTTCATCTGTTCAAGGCAACGGAAGATGTCCGGGGTGAGCACGTAGCGGCCCACGATGGCCAGGCGCGAGGGCGCCTCGCCCAGCTTGGGCTTTTCCACCAGCTTGTTGACCTTGAAAATGCCGGGGGCGAATTCCTCGCCAGAGATGATGCCGTAGCGGTTCACCTTGTCGGCGGGCACTTCCATCACCCCGATGACGGGCAGCCGTTCGGAGGCGGCCACGTCGATGAGCTGCTTGATGCCCGGCGTCATGCCGAACATCAGGTCGTCGCCCACCATGACGGCGAAGGTTTCGTCGCGCACCACGTCACGGGCGCACAGCACCGCGTGGCCAAGCCCCAGTTGCTGCTTCTGGCGGATGGAGATGATGTTGACCATCTCGGCCACCTCGCGCACCTGGCGCAGCATCTCGGTCTTGCCGGCGCGCTCCAGCACGCTTTCCAGCTGCAGGTTGTAGTCGAAGTGGTCCTCGATGATCTTCTTGTCGCGGTTGGTGACGAAGACCACGTCGCCGATGCCCGAGCGGATGGCCTCTTCAACCACGTACTGCACCACCGGCTTGTTGTAGACCGGCAGCATTTCCTTCGGGATGTTCTTGGTGGCGGGAAGAGAACGGGTACCCCAGCCGGCGACGGGAATGACGACCTTGCGGATGTTCATGGGGGTGGCTCCTTTGGGATGTGTCGTCGTGTCGGCCTTCACGGTCCGGACGCATCTCCCGCGAGCCGAGGGCCTTCCGGTGTTCCCCGGCGCGCAGCGATGCACGGGGCGCCGAAGACTAACGCAGATGCTTCTGCACCGTCTCCGCCAGCAGAGAAGCCAGCCGCTTCACCTGCTCGGGGTCCTCGCCCTCCACCATCACGCGGCAGACGGCCTCGGTGCCCGAGTAGCGCAGCAGCACGCGGCCCCTGTCGCCCAGCTCCGCCTCGACCTTGGCCACCCCGTCGAGCACGGGCTGGCACTGTTCGAAGGGAATCTTCCGCTCCACATGAACATTGATAAGCTCCTGCGGGAAAAGCTGCAACTGGCCCGCCAGTTCGGACAGGGGCCGGTCGCGCTCGCGCATGATGCGCAGTATCTGCAGGGCGGCCATCAGGCCATCGCCTGTGGTGCCATGGTCCATGAAGATGAGGTGGCCGGACTGCTCGCCGCCAAGGTTGGCGCCCTCGCGGCGCATGGCCTCGACCACGTAGCGGTCGCCCACGGGGGTGCGCAGCAGCCTGCAGCCGCGCTCTTTCATGAACACCTCGAGCGCCATGTTGCTCATGACCGTGGCGACCAGGGTGTTGTTGCGCAACTCGCCGCGCCGCAGCATGTCTTCCGCGCACAGGGCCATGATCTGGTCGCCGTCGAGCACGGTGCCCTTCTCGTCCACAACGATGAGCCGGTCGGCGTCGCCGTCCAGGGCCAGGCCCACGTCGGCGCGGGTTTCCAGCACCTTGCCGGCGGCAACGCCGGGGTACAGCGAACCGCACTGATGGTTGATGTTCAGGCCGTTGGGCTCGGTGCCGATCTTGATCACTTCCGCGCCCAACTCTTCAAGGGCCAGCGGGGCCACCTTGTAGTTGGCGCCGTTGGCGCAGTCGAGCACCACGCGCATGCCATCCAGGGTGAGGTGCGCGGGAAAGCTGTTCTTCAGGTAGACGATGTAGCGGCCGGGAGAGTCCTCGATCTTGGCGGCGCGACCCACGCGTTCTGGGGCGGGGTAGTCCCACTGCCAGTCGGGGTCCAGCACCATGTCGGTGATCTTGTTCTCCGTCTCGTCGGGCAGCTTGAAGCCGTCCTTGTCGAAAAACTTGATGCCGTTGTCCATGAACGGGTTGTGCGAGGCGGAAATGACCACGCCAAGGTCGGCCCGCATGTTGCGGGTCAAAAAGGCGATAGCGGGCGTGGGCAGCGGCCCCACCAGGTACACGTCCATGCCCGCGGCGCACAGCCCTGCGGTAAGCGCCGACTCGAACACGTAGCCGGACAGGCGGGTGTCCTTGCCGATGACCACCCGGTGGCGGCGATGGCCGTTACGGAAATGCGTGCCCGCCGCAAGGCCCAGACGCAGGGCCACGTCGGCGGTCATGGGATAGATGTTCACCTGGCCGCGCAGGCCGTCGGTGCCGAACAGGCGTTTGCCCATCTGCGAATCCTCTCTGGATTGTGCGTTGGCGGCCAGCGCCGCCGGTGCGCCTCACTACAGCATTTGGCGGGGTTGTTCAATCGTCGGCGGGCTGGCGGAGGGCCGGGGCACGCCGGGGGCACAGCGCCCGGACAGCCCCCGGACAGCGCAACGCGCCGGGGAGCGGAGCCGGAACGCGCCCGGTGCTACTTGCGGAAGGTCACGTTCACCGTGTCGGGCGAAATGTCCTTCAGCCGCACCTTCTCCGGCAGGTCCACCCGCACCGGCAGCTTCACCTGGCCGGGCATGGTCCCCTCCGGGACCTCGGCGTACACGCGCACCCCGCGCAACGCGGCCTCGTCGGCGGCCACCGAGGCGGGCATCTCCAGCAGCAGCGTGACCGTGCGCGGCGAAACCTGCGCCCGCAGCCCCTGCGGAGGCCGCACGGACACCTCGCGCTTCAGGGTGGTTTCCTTGATGCGCAGGGCCGTGGTGAAGTGCACGGCCACGGTGGGCGGCAGCGATTCCGTGGCCTCGGGCAACGTGGGCGTGGCCTGCACCTCCACGGTGCCCCCCTCGTCCAGCGCGGGGGCAGCGACCAGCACCTTCACCTTGTCGATGCGCGACACCAGTGTTTCCGGCCCGCGCAGGTGCACCCTGGCGGGCGTTACCTCGGTCTTGTCGATACGCACGTCCACGGGCAGGGTACCGTTCAGGTCCACCGCAACCGGCACGTCCTTCTCGACGATGGCGTCCACCTCCAGCGTCAGCCGCGAAGGGGTGATCTCCACCACCTCGAAGGCCCGCGCCTCGGGCAGCTTTTCGGCCGTCAGGGGCACGATGTTGGTGCCGCGCTTCAGCCCGCTGAGGTCGATGGCATAGCTCATGTCGCGCGAATTCATGACGCGCACGAGGCCCTTGGGGCCGCGCACGCGCACGCTGACCTTGTTGACCAGCCCTTCGCGCACCACGAGGTTCTGGGGAATGCCCTTGAATTCCAGCCGCACCTCGCTCACGACTTCCACCCGTTCGCGCCCGGTGACCATGTACCAGAGGGTGACGGCCATGACGAAGGCCATGATGGCATACTGCCAGTTGGAACGCACGGCTACTTCTCCAGGATGTTCTTGAGCACGCGCTTCAGGCGCGTGGCGTCGAGGCTGGTGGTCAGCTTGCCGCCCACGGCCACGGTGACGGCCCCGCGTTCTTCCGAAACCACCACCGCCACGGCGTCGCTTTCCTCGGTGATGCCAAGCGCGGCGCGGTGCCGGGTGCCGAAGTCCTGCCGGTCCACGGTGGCCAGCGGCAGGATGCACGCGGCCGCCGCCACCTCGCCCTTGCGGATGATCACCGCACCGTCGTGCAGGGGGGTCTTGGGAAAGAAGATGGTGATGAGCAACTCGCGCGAGAGCGCGGCCCCCAGCTTGACCCCGCGCTCGATCATGTCGCCCAGCGCCACGTTGCGCTCGATGACGATGAGCGCGCCGATCTTGCGCTGGGCAAGATACAGCGCCGCGCCGATGATCTCGTTCAGGGTGTCGTCGGCGGTGGTCTTCTTGCGAAAGAAGCTGCGCGCGCCCATGTCTGTTAGGGCCTGGCGGATGTCGCGCTGGAACAGCACGATGATGACCAGGAACAACGAACCGAAAAAGCTCTCCAGCAGCCACCCCAGCGTGTACAGCCCAAGCTCGCGCGACACGAAATAGGTGACCACCAGCAACAGCAGCCCGTAGATGGCCGACACGGCGCGCGTGTCCTTGACCATGACGATGATGCGGTAGAACAGCGCGGTGACCAGCGCTATGTCCAGAAGGTCGCGCCAGTTGGCGGTGACGTTCTCGAGTCCCAGCATCAGTTCTCCGTCCGTGGCGCGGGGGCCATGGCTTGGGTGAGGCGCAGGGTGCGCACCGTTTCCGTCACGTCGTGCACCCGGTGGCACAACACGCCGCGCGAGGCCAGCAGGGCCGTGGCGACCTGCGTCGCGCCGCCGCGCTGCCCCTGCCCCAGGTCCAGCAGCCCGCCGAACAGCGACTTGTTGGAAAGTCCCATCAGCACGGGGCGGCCCAGGGCGTTGAAGCGTTCGATGTGGCGCAGTATCTCGAAATTGTGTTCCGTCAGCTTGCCGAAGCCGATGCCGGGATCAAGCAGGATGCGCGACTCCGGCAGCCCCGCCCGCACGAGCACATCCATCTTTTCGTGAAAGAAGTCCAGCAGCGAATCGACCACGCTGGCGTAGGCCGGGGCATCCTGCATGGTTTCCGGGCGGCCCAGGCTGTGCATCAGCACGTAGCCGGGCTTGTAGTGGGCCAGCACGTCGAGCAGGCCGGGGTCGAAGGCGCAGGCGGAAATGTCGTTGATTATGTCCACGCCTTCGTCCAGCACCGCCGCCGCCGTGCCCGCCTTGTAGGTGTCCACAGAAAGCAGCGGCGCGCCGCTCCCCGCGCGGGCCGCATACCCGTCGCGGATGCCCCGCACCACGGGCAGCACGCGCGCCAGTTCCTCTTCCAGGGGCACCGGCTCGGCATAGGGCCGCGACGATTCGCCGCCGATGTCCAGCACGTGCGCCCCCTCGGCCGCCAGGCGCAGGGCGTGGGTGACCGCCGCCTCGTGCGAGACGTAGCGCCCGCCATCGTGGAACGAGTCCGGCGTGACGTTGACGATGCCGAAGATGACGAAGGAAACCGGAGAAACGGGGGAGCCAAAGGGAGCAGGGGGGGCGGGCGTCACCGCCCTTCCCCCCCTTACGGTCCAGATAGCCTGTTGCGCGTGGCCGAAAGCCGTCGCCATCAACGCCCCGCTTCGCCGCTGCCGTCGCCCGACCGGTCGCCGGATCTGTCGCCAGACCTGTCGGAGGCCCGGTCCGACCCGGAATCGTCGGCTTCCAGGGTGAATTCGTCGCGCCCGGCGGCGTCAGCGTCCGCTGCGGCCCTGGGGGCCGCCGCCGTTCCGGGTGCGGGCTGCGCGCCGGAGGTTGAAGACGCCGCGTCGCCCTGGCCGGACGCGGGGCGCTCCCCCGCGCGGGCGGCCACGCCCCCGGCCGTGCCCCGGTTGTTGGGCTTTTCCGGCGGCAGCGGTTCGCCGCGCATCAGGATGTCGATGTCCGCGCCGCTGATGGTTTCACGCTCCAGCAGCGCGCCAGCTATGGCGTGCAGCGAGTCGATGTTCTCTTCGAGCAGGGTGCGGCAGCGCTGCCGGGCCTCCTCGATGATGCGCTTGACCTCGGCATCCACCAGGCGGGCGGTTTCCTCGCTGAAGTTGCGGGAATGCGCCCATTCGCGGCCGATGAACACCTCTTCGCCGTGCTCGCCGATGTTCAGCGGGCCGATGGCCTCGCTCATGCCCCATTCGCAGACCATCTTGCGGGCCATCTTGGTGGCGCGCTCGATGTCGTTGCCCGCGCCGGTGGTGATGTCGTTGAACACCACTTCTTCGGCCACGCGGCCGCCCAGCAGCAGCACCAGGTTGTTCAGCAGGTAGCTGCGCGAATAGCCATGGCGGTCGCCTTCCGGCAGCTGCATGGTCACGCCCAGGGCGCGACCGCGCGGGATGATGCTCACCTTGTGTACCGGGTCGGAACCGGGCAGCAGCTTGGCGGCAAGGGCGTGGCCCGCCTCGTGGTAGGCGGTGATGCGCTTTTCCTCGTCGCTCAGGATGAGGCTGCGGCGCTCCTTGCCCATCAGCACCTTGTCCTTGGCGTACTCGAAGTCGCCCATGTCCACGGTGTCCTTGCCCACCTTGGCGGCCTGCAGGGCGGCCTCGTTGACCAGGTTCTCCAGGTCCGCGCCCGAGAAGCCGGGCGTGCCCTTGGCGATGACGTCCAGTTCCACGCCGGTGGCCAGGGGCGTGCGGCGGGTGTGCACTTCAAGGATGCGCTTGCGGCCGCGCACGTCGGGGGTGGGCACCACCACCTGGCGGTCGAAGCGGCCGGGACGCAGCAGGGCCGGGTCCAGCACGTCGGGGCGGTTGGTGGCGGCGATGAGGATGACGCCCTCGTTGGACTCGAAGCCGTCCATTTCCACCAGCAGCTGGTTCAGGGTCTGTTCGCGCTCGTCGTGACCGCCGCCAAGGCCAGCGCCACGCTGGCGGCCCACGGCGTCGATTTCGTCGATGAAGATGAGACAGGGCGCGTTCTTCTTGCCCTGCATGAACAGGTCGCGCACGCGCGATGCGCCTACGCCCACGAACATTTCCACGAAGTCGGAACCGGAAATGGAGAAGAACGGCACGCCCGCCTCGCCAGCAACGGCGCGTGCCAGCAGGGTCTTGCCGGTGCCGGGGGGGCCGACCAGCAGCACGCCCTTGGGAATGCGCCCGCCAAGGCGGGTGAACTTGCGCGGGTTGGACAGGAATTCCACCACTTCGCTCAGTTCTTCCTTGGCCTCGTCCACGCCCGCCACGTCCTCGAAGGTGACGCGGGCCGATTCCGGCGTGATCATGCGGGCGCGAGAACGCCCGAAGGACATGGCCTTTCCGCCGCCGCCCTGCATCTGGCGCATGAAGAATATCCACACGCCGATCAGCAGCAGCATGGGGAACCAGGAAACCAGCAGGGTCATGTACCAGGGGGCTTCCTCCTGCGGTTCCGCCTTCACCTCGACCTTCTGGGCGATGAGGCGCGAAACCAGCTCGGGATCTTGCGGGGCATAGGTCTGGAACGCCTTGCCCTCGGAGGTTTCGCCCACCAGTTTCTGGCCCTGGATGGTCACGCGCAGCACCTCGCCGCGCTCAACCTTCTGCAGGAATTCCGTATAGGTAAGACGCGCCTGCGTCCCCTGCGGCTGATTGAACAGGTTGAACAGGACGACCATGAGCAAAGAGATGATCGCCCAGAGAATCAGATTGCGCGAAAACTGGTTCAAGTCTGGCCTCCGTGCGGAAGTGAGCGTCCGTCGTGCGGACGATTTCTCCTTTTTAAGTCGTCGGGAACTATTTGACAATGCGCGCGTGCGCACTTTCCCCGCCTTTTCGGGCAAGCCGCTCCAAGCGGCATGCCCCGCGCCGCGCGCTCGCGGACGTACCGTGAGGGTTCGCCGCCTCCGCGAGGCGCGCCCGCCTCTCCTCTCCCCGGCGGCGCGGACAAGGCGGATGCGGCATGCCCGGCACTGACCGGCGCAGCCTGTCCGCCACGACACCAATCCCTTGCCGGGCCAACGCGATTCTGCTAGATACGCCAAACCCTCGCGGAAGCGTTTCGTCACCGGTGTGGCGCCCGGTCTTCAAAACCGGTGGTGGGCAGAGATGTCCATGGTAGGTTCGACCCCTATACGCTTCCGCCACGGCACCAAGGCCCCGGAAAAGGGGCCTTTTTTCATTGCGCGCCCCGCTTCGCGCCTTTTCTTCGGCAATCCCGCCCGGCTTGCATCCGCCGCCCCCATGGCGCCAACGCATTCGCCGCCGTTATTCCAGACCCCCCTTTCCATATATCCGCGCCATGTTATATAGCCAGATCCGAAGCCATGGCGCGCAAAATCCCGCATGGCCGGGGGCATTGCCATTTGCCGGGCATCTGCTATGACTCGCCCGCCGGTGCGCCACCGGCCCACAGAGACCGCAAATCCCCCGCGCCCGCATCCCGGACGCCCCAGCAGCAGGCCCGTCATGGCATCACCCGCCCCAAACACTTTCCGCCCACGCCCGTTCCGGCTCCCGCGCGCAGTCGGCGCACTGCCGCTGCTGCTCTGGCTGACCGTGCTCGCGCTGTGCGCCGCACCCGTCACGTCCCTTGCCAGCGAGGGCGCAAGACCCACCTCCGACGACGCCTGCAATGACGCGGTGCTGCTGCTGAACACCGTCTACCCCCCGTACACCGTCGCCCTCGGCGACGGCGGGCAGGGGGGCACCGCCACGGAGCTGGCCCGGGAACTGTTCCGAAGACTGGACATCCCCCTTCGCCAGCGCCTTGTGCCGTGGAACCGGGTGCTGCGCATGATGGAGGAAGGCAGCGCCGACGGCGTGACCATGCTGGCCCACTCCACCGAGCGCGAGGCGTCCATGGTGTTCTCGGTGCCGGTGGACGAGGCGCGTCAGTCGTTCTACTACGCCAAGGCCAACATTCAGGGCTTCGATTGGACGCGGTACGAAGAGCTGCGCCCCTACCGCATCGGGCTCGTGCAGGGCTATACCTACGCGCCGGAATTCCTGGCCGCGGTGGAACGGGCGGGGCTGTCCGTCGAGTACGCCCCCTCGGACGAAAGCAATTTCGCAAAGTTGCGCACCGGTCGCGTGGATCTGTGCCTGAGCAACGACACGGTGGCCGAAGCCTATCTGTCCAGCCAACCCGACCTGGATGCCGCCGTGGGCAAGGCGGACCGGCCCGTGCGCAGCTACCCCCTGTACATGGCCTTTTCCCGCCGCTCGCCCCTGGCCGCCCGCCTGCCCGAGATCAACCGGGAGTTGCAGCGAATGCACGCCGACGGAACCCTGCAGCGCATTCTTGCAGCGGAGTTCCCCGCGCTGCGCTGACGCATCGCTGCCACCATGCCCTGAGCGCCCTTGCCGCCCGCGCGATTTCCATGCCATCCCACACGCAAACGAATAAAAATCCCCCGGCATAGCCGGGGGTATTTCATATGCGCCTGTAAGGCTCTGTTTCCAGCAGCGCCCTAACAGGCGCTTTTTAAAAGATCTGGCATCTGCATATCTGTTACTTGCGGCCCGTAAACGGGCTACCGGGATACGGTAGGGACAGCTGGTCACCAAA
>NZ_AGFG01000002.1 GCF_000226255.1 Desulfovibrio sp. A2 | reverse complement strand
GGTCATGCCCGCCAACGGCCTGCTGGGTCGCATGCTGGCCAATACCGGTCGCAAGCTGATGGGCGGCTCCATGAACATCGGCGATTTCGACCGGACCACCCGGAAATAGCCGCGAGGACCCAGACCATGCGCACCCCCGCCATTCTTCTGCTGCTGGCCTGCCTTGCCCTGCCCTCCCTTGCGGGATGCGGCAAGCAGGTAGCCTCGATCCCCGAAAGCGACGAGGCGCTGCACAACTGGCACCAGGGCCGCACCTACCAGGCCCAGGGCCGCTATGAACTGGCCCGCGAACACTACCTGCTGGCGCTGGCCGCCGCGCGCTCCGACGACGTGCGCGACGCGCTGGCCCGCGAAGTGGACGTGGTGGACCGACAGATAAAGACGCTGCGCTGACGCGGCGATTTCGGGAGAGCCCCATGAAACGCATACTCGCCCTGCTCGTGCTGACCATAGGTCTGCTGCTGCCCCTGGCGGCGGCCGCCGCCAGCGTGCCCGAGGCCGCCGACGCCATGGCCTCGGCCATGGATGTCCAGATGGCCCGCAAACTGGGGCAGGACGCCCCGCCCGCCAAGGGCATCAGCATCATGGTCACCACCCCGGTGGACCTTGGCGACTTGGAAGGGGCCAACCCGCTGGCCCGCCAGATGGCGGAGGAAATGGCCCGCTGGTTCGTGCAGTCGGGCTACCGGGTGCAGGAAATCCGCAAGGGGCGCACCATCCTGTTCCAGCCGGAGACGGGCGAACTGCTGCTGACCCGCAAGACGGAACTGCTGGGCACCCAGAACGTTTCCAGCGTGGCCATTCTGGCGGGCACCTACACCATCACGCCGAAGTCGGTGCGCTTCAACATGCGGCTCATCCACACACCCACCAACGAGGTGCTGGCCATGGGCACGGCCACGGTGCCGGTTTCCGAGGAACTGCGCCCGCTGCTGGTGGACGCCTCGCGCAACCGGACCATCCAGCCCAGCGTGGGCACCAGCCTGCGCTGACCAAGATTCCGACGCCCCGCCCCTCGCGCCAGGGGGGCCAGGGCGAAGGGCACCACGCCCGGGATACGGACCGCCCCGTCCTGCCGTTCAGGACGGGGCGGCGCCTATTTTGCGTACAGGAATTTCCCCCTTTCCCTCCCGCAAACAAAGAGCCCCCGTCGCGTTTCCGCAACGGAGGCTCACCGGACCAACTGAAAAGTTTGGGAGGATGGGGGTCCGGGGGAAGGAACCTTTTTCAAAAGGTTCCTTCCCCCGGTTATTCTTGCATCAAACCTTTTCCGTTTTCCCTCTAATGCGCGGTGGACACAGGCGGGGTCACGTCGCAGCCCGCGCCTTCGCGCAGGGTGCGGAAGAGCGGCAGACCTTCGTCGGCGCGGCCGGAGAAGATGGCTTCGGCCTCGCTTTCGAGAGCCAGCGGCAGCACTTCGTCCACGTGGTCCACGAAGGTGATGGTGAGGTCCTTCAGGATTTCGTCGGGAACGTCCTTGAGATCCTTCTTGTTGTCGCGCGGCACGAGCACCTTGGTGATCAGGCCCCGGTGGGCGGCCAGCAGCTTCTCGCGCAGGCCGCCGATGGGCAGCACGCGTCCGCGCAGGGTGATCTCGCCGGTCATGGCCACGTCGTTGCGCACGGGCACGCCCAGCAGCGCCGAGACCAGCGAGGTGGCCAGGGTGATGCCGGCCGAGGGGCCATCCTTGGGGGTGGCGCCTTCGGGCACGTGCACGTGGATGTCGATGTCCTTGTGGAAGTCGCTGCGCAGGCCGAACATGTTGGACCGCGAGCGCACGTAGGACAGGGCGGCCTTGGCCGATTCGGTCATGACCTCGCCGAGCTTGCCGGTGATGACCACCTTGCCGGTGCCGGGCATGAGGGCGGTTTCCACCATCAGCAGTTCGCCGCCAAGCTCGGTCCAGGCAAGACCGGTGGTCACGCCCACCTGCGGGTTGGCCTCGCGCTCGCCGTAGCGGAACTTCTTCACGCCCAGGAACTGGGGCAGGTTCTGCCGGGTGACGGTGACCGTCTTGTCCAGGTCGTCGGCCTCGACGATCTGCATGGCCACCTTGCGGCACACCCCGGCCAGTTCGCGCTCGAGGTTACGCACCCCCGCCTCGCGGGTGTAGGTGCGGATCATCTCCAGCACGGCGTTGTCCGACATCTTCACGTTCTCGGGCTTGATCCCGTGCGCCTCGATCTGCTTGGGCAGCAGGAATTCGCGCGCGATGCGGCGCTTTTCCGTCTCGAGGTAGCCGGGCAGCCGGATGATCTCCATGCGGTCCTGCAGCGGCAGCGGGATGGAGTGCAGGCTGTTGGCCGTGGTGATGAAGAACACCTGCGACAGGTCGTAGTCCATGTCCAGGTAGTGGTCGTTGAAGGTGTTGTTCTGCTCGGGGTCCAGCACTTCGAGCAGGGCGGCCGAGGGGTCGCCCCGGAAGTCCATGCTCATCTTGTCGATTTCGTCCAGGCAGAACAACGGGTTGTTGAACTTCACCCGCTTCAGCGACTGGATGATCTTGCCGGGCAGCGCGCCCACGTAGGTGCGGCGATGGCCGCGGATTTCGGCCTCGTCGCGCACGCCGCCAAGGGAAAGGCGCACGAACTCGCGGCCCGTGGCCTTGGCCACGGACTTGGCCAGCGAGGTCTTGCCCACGCCGGGGGGGCCGACCAGGCACAGGATGGGGCCCTTCAGGCGGTTCACCAGCTTCTGGACGGCCAGGTACTCAAGGATGCGCTCCTTGGGCTTTTCCAGGCCGTAGTGGTCGGCGTCGAGAACCGTGCGGGCCTTCTCGATGTCGATCTCGGTTTCCTTCAGGGTGTTCCACGGCAGGTCGAGAATCCAGTCCACGTAGTTGCGCACCACGGTGTACTCGGCGGATGAGGGCGGCATCTGGCGCAGCTTCTTCATCTCGCGCAGGGCCTTCTCGCGCGCCTCGTCGGGCATGTTCTTTTCCGCCAGACGCTGTTCGAGCTCGTTGACCTCGGCCTGCGGGTCTTCCTCGCGGCCCATCTCCTTGTGGATGGCCTTGATCTGCTCGTTCAGGTAGTACTCGCGCTGGTTGCGCTCCATCTGGTTCTTGACGCGGTTCTTGATGCGCTTTTCCATGGACGAGATGGCGATCTCGCCCTGGAGCAGCTCGTACACCTTTTCAAGGCGCACAACCGGGTCTTCCAGTTCCAGCACTTCCTGCTTCTTGCGGTAGTCCACCTTCAGGTGGGGCATCACCGCGTCGGCAAGGCGGCCCGCCGTGTTGATGGCGGTGATGGCCAGCAGGGTTTCCTGCGCCAGCTTCTTGTTGATCTTGCTGTATTCCTCCAGCGCCTCTTGCGTCGCGCGCACGAGGGCCTCGGATTCCGCAGTCAGGGCGTCGGATTCGCGCAGGGGCAGGATGGAGGCGCGGGGAAAGTCGCCCTCGCCCTCTTCGCCCAGCCCTTCCCAACGGGCGCGGTACAGCCCCTCGAACAGCACCTTGATGGTGCCGTCGGGCAAGCGCAGCAGTTGCAGGATCTTGCTGACGGTGCCGACCTCGAACAGGTCTTCGCCGCCGGGCTTTTCCACTTCGGGCTCGCGCTGGGCCACCAGGAATATCTTCTTGCCGTAATCGGAGATGGCGTTCTCGATGGCCCGGATGGACGCCTCGCGCCCCACGAACAGGGGCACGATGGAGCGCGGGAACATCACCACCTCGCGCAGCGACATCAGCGGCAGGTCCAGAACGGGACGGGCCTTTTCGCCATCAACGTCGAAATCGCTCATTCATTCCTCCAGAACGGCGGCGGGGCCGCCGGGTGCCCGCGCGCCGGAAGGGGGCGCGGGAGCCCCGCATGCGAGACGGGGCACAATGCACACAAACTAGTGTCCCGATTCCCGTTGTCAACGCCAGCCAGGCAGCCCTGCGGGAGCGCCGGAACGCATGGGGCGTCTGCGGGGGCCCCGGCGGGGCCGCGCCCGCAGGCGCACGGAACGAAACCATGCGGCGCGGCCCTTGCGGACCGCGCCGTTGCAGTGACTAGGAACCGGTCTTGGCTTCGGTGTGATAGATCATCACCGGTTCGCGGCTTTTCTCCACCACGGCGCGGTTGATGACGCACTCCTTGATGTCCTGCTGCGAGGGCAGCTTGTACATGATGTCGAGCATCACCGATTCCATGACGTTGCGCAGGCCGCGCGCGCCGGTCTTGCGCTCGATGGCCTGGGTGGCGATGCTCTTCAGCGCGTTGGCGGTGAAGCGCAGGTTCACCTTGTCCAGCTCGAACAGCTTCTGGTACTGGCGCACCAAGGCGTTCTTGGGCTCGGTGAGGATGCGCACCAGATCGTCCTCGCTCAGTTCCTCCACGTGGGTGACCACGGGGATGCGGCCCACGAATTCGGGAATCAGGCCGAACTTCACGAGGTCATTGGGATGCACCTGGCCCAGCAGTTCGCCGAAGGGCAGGTCCTTGCGGCTGGCCACCTTGGCGCCGAAGCCCATGGCCCCGCCGCCGATGCGCTGCTCGATGAGCTTGTCGAGCCCGATGAACGCCCCGCCGAGGATGAACAGGATGTTCGAGGTGTCCATCCTGATGAATTCCTGCTGCGGGTGCTTGCGCCCGCCCTTGGGCGGTATGTTGGCCTCGGTGCCTTCGATGATCTTCAGCAGGGCCTGCTGCACCCCTTCGCCCGACACGTCGCGGGTGATAGAGGGGCCGTCGCCCTTGCGGGAGATCTTGTCGATTTCATCGATGTAGATGATGCCCTTGGACGCCGCCTCGATGTCGTAGTCGGCGTTCTGGAGCAGCTGGACGAGGATGTTCTCCACGTCTTCGCCCACGTAGCCGGCTTCGGTCAGGGTGGTGGCGTCGGCGATGGCGAAGGGCACCTTCAGCACACGGGCCAGAGTCTTGGCCAGCAGGGTCTTGCCGCTGCCGGAGGGGCCGATGAGCAGGATGTTGCTCTTTTCCAGCTCCACCTCGCCGCCCAGTGCGTCGGCGAAGAAGACCCGCTTGTAGTGGTTGTGCACCGCCACGGACAGGATCTTCTTGGCCTGGTGCTGGCCGATCACGTATTCGTCGAGTTTGGCCTTGATCTCGGCGGGGGTCAGCAGCTTGCCGTCCTCCACCGTCTCGGTGATGTGCTCCTGCGCGATGATCTCGTTGCACAGCGAGACGCATTCGTCGCAGATGTAGACGCCGGGCCCGGCAATGAGGCGCTGCACGGCGTCCTGCCCCTTGCCGCAGAAGGAACAACGCAGCTCGCGTTCCGAGCCGCCCTTGGTATTGGCCATGATGTACCTACTTCGCTTTGTTCTGCGTGGCATCCCGCCGCGAGGTGAGGATGCTGTCGATGATGCCGTATTCCTTGGCCTCGGCGGGTCCCATGAAGTAATCACGCTCGGTGTCGTCGGCAACCCGTTCCACGGGCTGGCCGGTGTGGCGGGCCATGATGTCGTTCAGGTTGGCCTTCATGCGCAGCACTTCGCGGGCCTGGATGTCGATGTCGCTGGCCTGGCCGGAAAAGCCGCCCGAGGGCTGGTGGATCATGATGCGGCTGTTGGGCAGCGCGTGGCGCATGCCCGGCTCGCCCGCGGCGAGCAGCAGCGCGCCCATGCTGGCGGCCTGCCCCAGGCACAGGGTGGCCACGGGCGAGGTGATGTACTGCATGGTGTCGTAGATGGCCATGCCCGCCGTCACCGCGCCGCCCGGCGAGTTGATGTACAGGTAGATTTCCTTCTCGGGGTTTTCCGATTCGAGGAACAGCAGCTGCGCGCAGATGAGCGAGGCTATCTGGTCGTCGATGGGGGTGCCGAGCAGGATGATGCGGTCTTTCAGCAGGCGCGAATAGATGTCGTAGGCGCGTTCGGAACGGCCCGAGGTCTCGATGACTATGGGTACTGGCATGTGCCTCTCCTGCGTGTGCGGCCGTGTGCGATGGTGATGCGCGCGGCGCCGGGGTGCCCCGGCCGGTGAAGGGATCGCGTCCGCCGGGTTTCCGGGGACTGCCGGGACTGTCGGGAAACGCGGCGGCATGATGGCCGCGCCCCGGCGCGCCGTCCGCCCCGAGCCCTGAAAACAGGGTTCGTCGGACCGACGCGAAACTGACTCGTTGCCTGAAGGATAGCAGAAGACCGCCCCGCACCACAAGGCGCGCGTGGCGGACCGGCCGCTGGCCCTGCGTCGGCCCGATGCCGACTTGATGCTGGCCCGATGCCAGACCAGACGTCTGGCAAACCTGACAGGTCTGACAGGCCTGACGGGCAGGGCGGATCTGGCGGACAGGACGGATGCAACAAACTAGGTGACGCCTGGCCGTGACGGTTGTTGGCCGCCCTTCCATCCGTCTTGTCGGCCGGAAGCCGTTTTCCTTTACGAAACAAGGGGCAGAGAAGGTGCGGGTGCACCCCCCCTGCCCCGAACATGCTCCATGAACCGGGTGGCCCGGCCCCATGCGCAGTCGCGCGGGCAAACCTGCCGTTACTTCGCGGCGGGCTCCACTTCGGTCACGCTGGCCTTCTCGTAGATGGCGTCCATGGCCTTGTCGGCCAGCATGCGGTCGCGCAGCGAGAAGATCAGGTTGTTCTTGATGTAGTAGTCCTTCAAGGCGTTGTAGTCCTGGCCGGAGCGCGCGGCGATCTGCTGGATCTGGGCGTCGATCTCCTGCTCGGTCACCTCCACGCCTTCCTTGCGGGCGGCGCGCAGCAGGAATATCTGGGTGCGGGTCACCTGCTCGGCTTCGGGACGCACTTCGGCGCGCAGTTCCTCGGGCTTCTTGCCCAGGGATTCCATGCTCTTGCCCTGGCGCTCGAGCTTGGAGCGCATGTCGTCCAGCAGGTGTCCGACGTACATGTCCACCATGGATTCGGGCAGGGGAAAGTCCACCATTTTCAGCAGCTTGTCCAGCATGGTCTTCTGGGCGGTGGCCTTCACCAACTGGGTGCGGCTCTGCATGTAGGAAGAGGTGACCGCCTCGCGCATCTTATCCATGGATTCGAAGCCCCCGGCCTTCTGGGCCAGGTCGTCGTTGGCCTCGGGCAGGCGGCGTTCCTTGACGGCATGCACCTTGACCTTCACGGTCAGGCTCTTGCCCGCGAAATCGGGATTGATGAAGTCGGCCGGGAAGTTCAGGGGGCCTTCGCCCTCTTCGCCGGGGGACAGGGTCTTCACCAGGTTCTCGAAGTCTTCCAGGGCCTGGCGGTCGCCGAGGTTCATCTGGAAGTTCTCGGCGCTGATGCCTTCAACCGGCGCGCCGTTCTCGAACGCGGCGAAGTCCAGCACCACCACGTCGCCGTCACGGCCGGGGCGCGCTTCGGCCACCGGCACCAGTTCGGCCATGTTGGTGCGGATGCGGGTGATGACCTCGTCCACTTCCTTCTCGTCCACCACGGCCTTTTCCTGCTCCACGGCGAAACCGTCGTAGTCGGGCAGGTCGAACTCGGGCAGCACTTCAAAGGAGATGTTGTACTCGAAGGGGGTGCCGCGCTCCAGCTGACCGCCATCGAAGTCGATGCGCGAGATGGGGTTGGCGTCGAGGGCGGTCATCACTTCGTTGATATGCACGTTCACGAGGTCCTGGGTGGCCTCGTTGTAGATTTCCTTGCGGAAGCGGCTCTCGACCAGGCTCGCGGGCACCTTGCCCTTGCGGAACCCGTCAAGGGACATGTTGGTGCGGTACATGGCGATGGACGCGGACAGGGCGGCCTCCACCTCTTCGACCGGAACCGTGATGTTGACCTTTTTCTTGACCGGGGAAAGATCTTCGACGGTATATTCCATGGTGCAACGCTCCTTGTGAATGTCTGTTCGTGGCCGGGGCCGCGCCCCGCGCGAAGGCGCGGCGGCGCTGGTGCCGGGGGCGGGGATTGAACCCGCATGGTGTGAACCACTGGCTTCTAAGACCAGCGCGTATACCAGTTCCGCCACCCCGGCAGTGCGACGGCGCAATCCGAGGCCGCGACGCCCGGCAGAATGCCCCGACGTGGCTGTGCACAGGCACGGGGCGGTCCGGCGGCGGTTCGGTGACGCTTCGGAAAGCCCGCTCCTTTACCATTTGTGACACCGGAGCGCAAGCCCGCGCCGCTGAGCAAGCCGCGCCCCGGCCGGGTGCGCGCGGGGCATCCCGAGCGCTGACGGGCACGCCCGCGCGGCTGCCCGCAAGACCTGAAACAGCGGCGGCGCGCGGGTCATTCGCCTTTGCTGCCAGCCCCCCCCTGCCCTTGCACCATGCCCCGCCGCCGCATGAGAAAGGTGGCATCCAAACCGCCAGCTTTCTTGACGTATCACTCCCATCAATATACACAATCAAAATGCTGGATTTCAGAAGACTCGAAGCGTTCTGCAAGGTCTACGAACTGCGCAGCTTCTCGCGGGCCGGGGCGGACCTGTTCCTCTCCCAGCCCACCATCAGCGCGCACGTCCTTGCACTGGAAAAGGAACTGGGCGTCCGCCTGCTCGACCGCATGGGTCGGCAGGTGCTGCCCACGCCCGCCGGCGAGGTGCTGTACCGGCGGGCGTCGGAGGCGTTCGCCAGCCTTGCCGCCGCAGAGGCCGAAATCGGCCAGCTGCGCGACGAGGTCAGCGGCGACCTTGTGGTGGGGGGCAGCACCATACCCGCGCATCACGTGCTGCCAGAGGTCATCGCCGGGTTCGTGCGCACCTACCCCGCCGTGCGCGTGCACCTGCGCGTGGGCGACACGGCGGACATCGTGCAACGCGTCACCGACGGCGAGCTGATGCTGGGCCTGGTGGGTGCCATGGAGCCGCACCCGGACCTGGTGTTCGAGCCGCTGGTGGACGACGAACTGGTGGTGGTGGCCGCGCCGGAACTGGCGGGCGGCAGACGCCACGTGCAGGTCGAGGAGCTGGCCCAGTGGCCGTGGATCATGCGCGAGGCAGGGTCCGGCACGCGGCGCACCTTTGCCGAGGCGCTGGCCACTGCGGGCATGGACGTGCGGCGGCTGCCGGTGGCCCTGGTGGTGGACAGCACACAGGCCGTGGTGCAGTACGTGCGCGCGGGCCTTGGGGTCAGCGCCACCTCTCGCCTGGCCGTGGCCGAAAGCATCGCCCGGGGCGAACTGGTGGAACTGCAGCTTGACGACTGCCGCCCCGCACGCCAGTTCTACTCCGTGCGCCATGCGCGACGGCACCAGTTCCCCGCTGCCGCGGCCTTTGCCGCGTACCTTGGCGAACACACCCGGCACCTGCGCAACGGCAAGGCCCCGGCCAACGCCGAAAGCGCCGCCAAGACCCGAAACAAGGACAAGGCATGAGCCGCATCCGGCTGGTCGATACGGTCAAGGCCGCCGGTTGAGCCGCCAAGGTGGCTCCGGGGGACCTGGAGCGCATCCTGGCGGGCCTTCCGCGCGACCCTTCCGTTGAAGACAGGGTAATCCTGGGCACGCGCCACAACGAGGACGCGGCCGTGGTCCGTTTGCCCGGTGGCCAGGCCATCGTGCAGACGCTGGACTTCTTCACGCCCATCGTCAACGATCCCTATCAGTTCGGGCGCATCGCCGCGGCCAACGCCCTGTCCGACGTCTACGCCATGGGCGGCACCCCGTGGTGCGCCATGAACATCGTGTGCTTTCCGGTGAAACGGCTGCCGGAATCCATCCTGGCCGACATCCTGCGCGGCGGGTCGGACGCCTTGCGCGAGGCGGGCGCGGCGCTGGTGGGCGGCCACAGCGTGGAGGACGACGAGATCAAGTACGGCCTGTCCGTCACCGGGCTCATCGAGCCGGACAAGGTGGCCTCCAACGCGGGCCTGCGCCCGGGCGACAGGCTGCTGCTCACCAAGCCGCTGGGCACGGGCATCCTTGCCACCGCCGTCAAGGCCAGTTGGCCCGGGTGGGAAGCGTTCGAGGAAGAGCTGTACCGCTGGGCCTCGCGCCTGAACAAGGGCGCGGGCCGCGTCATTCGTGAGCTTGGGTTGAAGGCGGCCACCGACGTCACCGGCTTCGGCCTAGGCGGACACTGCCTGGAAATGGCCGGGGCCTCCGGCGTCACCGTGGCCCTGGACACCGCCGCCCTGCCCGTGTTGCCCGGCGTGCTGGAACTGGCGGGAATGGGCCTGGTGCCCGAGGGCAGCCACGCCAACCGGGCCCACTGCCACAAGCACGTGCGCACGGAGCCCGGCGTCCCCCCCGTGCTGTCCGACGTGGCCTTCGACGCCCAGACCTCCGGCGGCATGCTGCTGGCCGTTCCGCCAGACAAGGTGGACCAGGCCGTGGCCCTGCTGGCCGAATCCGGCGACCCCGCCTACCCCGTGGGCGAGGTGCTGGAGCCGCTGCATGGCGGGGCGCTGCTGCTGTTGCGATAACGCGAACCCGTGTCGCCTTCCAGACTCGCCGCCCTCGGCGGTCAGTCCAGCATATGCCCGATATGGTCAAGGGCCGCCCGCAACGGAGCGGCCCTTCCCTTTTCGAACGAATAAAAATCCCCCGGCATAGCCGGGGGTATTTCATATGCGCCTGTAAGGCTCTGTTTCCAGCAGCGCCCTAACAGGCGCTTTTTAGAAGATCTGGCATCTGCATATCTGTTACTTGCGGCCCGTAAACGGGCTACCGGGATACGGTAGGGACAGCTGGTCACCAAATTTGTCAGACTCTAGCTGATGCCT
>NZ_AGFG01000003.1 GCF_000226255.1 Desulfovibrio sp. A2 | reverse complement strand
CCCTCCCCCGGACCCCCTCCCTCCTTCCGCAAAGCTTTTTCATTTGGGGGCTTCTTTTTTGGCTCGGAATCGGCAGGAAGACAGGCATCGCCTCCTACCCCAACCAGAAAGTTTGCGGGATGGGGGGCACGGGGGGAAGGGGGCTTTTCAAAGCCCCCTTCCCCCCGGCTCTTTCCCGCTCAGTACTTCTGTTCGCGGTGCCAGGCCCAGGCGGTTTCGATGATCTCGCGGATGTCGGTAACCTTCGGGGCCCAGCCCAGTTCCCTGCCCGCCAGCGTGCTGTCGGCCACCAGCCGGGCCGGGTCGCCCTCGCGGCGCGGGCCCACGGTGAAGGGCACCTCGCGCCCGGTCACCCGGGCCGCGGCGTCGATGACCTGCCGCACGGTGAACCCCTGGCCGTTGCCCAGGTTGCAGTGCAGCGCGACCTTCTCACATGGCTCCGCCGTCAGGCCGTCCTTCAGGGCCGCCGTGCCCAACATTCCCACGGGGGCGGCCAGCAGCCTGTCCAGCGCGGCCAGATGGGCGTCGCACAGGTCGTTGACGTGGATGTAGTCGCGCACGCAGGTGCCGTCGGGGGTGTCGTAGTCGCTGCCGAACACGGTGAGCGCGGGGCCGGTGCCCAGCACGGCGCGCAGGATGTTGGGGATGAGGTGCGTTTCCGGGCTGTGCGATTCGCCAATGCCGCCCGCCCTGTCCGCCCCGGCGGCGTTGAAGTAGCGCAGGGCCACAGAACGCAGCCCGTAGGCCGTGGCGTGGTCGGCCAGCATGCGTTCCACCATCAGCTTGGACGCGCCGTAGGGGTTCACCGGGGCCAGCGGATGCGTCTCGGCGATGCGCTCGGTGACCGGGTTGCCGTACACCGCCGCCGTGGACGAAAAGACCAGGCGCAGCACGCCCGCCTCGCGCATGGCGTCCAGCAGGTTCAGGGTGCCGGTGACGTTGTTGGCGTAGTACAGGGCCGGTTCGCGCACCGATTCGCCCACCAGGCTGCGGGCCGAAAAGTGCATCACCGCGTCTATGCTGTACTCGGCGAACACCCGGCGCAGGGCCTGGCGGTCCAGCAGGTCGCCGCGCACCAGGTCGCAGTCCGGGGCGGCGGCGTCCACGGCCTCCGCGTGGCCGGTGGAAAGATTGTCGAAGATCACGGGCGTGCAGCCGCGCGCCACCAGCGCCCGGACCATGTGCGAGCCGATGTAGCCCGCGCCGCCGCAAACCAGCACGTTGCAGATGGGTGTTTCGCCCATGGGGCACCTCCTGAAATATCCACGGAAAACGCAACAACAGCCGACTGGAGGCTACCGGCGACGGGTGTCGCGACGCGATTCCGTCCGGTGCGTTCGGCCTCCGGCGTGCGGTACCGCCCGCCGCGACGTCCGCATTCCCTGCACAGCCAACACGACGGGGGGGCATCCTTGCCCCATGCCGCCGTTTTCACTATCCTTACACGGTGCGGGCGCACCAGTCCTTCGCGCATCCTGCCGGGGCACGCCGTCAGCACCATGCTTTCGGCCCACGCCTTCGGGAACATCCCGGAACGGCAGCGCCCACGCGGCGCATGCCGGGGACGCAATGCCCGCGCAACATGCCGTCAGCCAAGGAGAACCTAACACATGCGGCAACGGATGCAACCACACGGCGCAACATGCGCGCCATGCCATCATACCCCGGCGCGGGGCCGTGCCGGCCTGCCCGTCCGCATGCAGCCCGCCGCGCAGGGGCAACCGGCCGGGGGGCCGGGGGTGAAACTGGTCCTTGCCTGCCTTGCCGCCCTGCTGCTTCTGACGGTCTCCGGCCCGGCCACGGCCGGGCCGCGCACCGACGACGACCTGAAGCAACTGGCCAACCAGCTGCTGGAAACCAAGGTGAAGCCGGACGCAATCCCCGCCCTGTACCGCCCGGAATACACCACCACCATCAGCGCCGCCCTCAGCCTGGAGGACCCGGAACCGGTCTTCGTGGTGCGCCTGCCCGACGGCCCGCGCATCTACCCACAGCGCATCATGGTCTGGCACGAAGCGGTGAACGAAGTGGTGGGCGAGGCCACCTACTGCATCACCTACAGCCCGCTCACCGGGGTGCTGGCCGCCTACAAGGGCCAGGCCGGGCGGTTCATGACCACCTTTGGCGTGGACGGACGGCTGCTGTACAACAACACCGTGCTGTTCGACCGCGCCAGCGGCAGCCTGTGGTCGCAGATGCTGGGCATTTCCATCGAAGGCCCCTTGCGCGGCAAGGCGCTGCAGCGCATTCCCGCGTGGTGGACCACCTGGGGCGCGGCCCGCGCGGCCCTGCCCGAAGCGCAGGTGCTGGCCACCCCCACGGCCGTCCGCCGCTCGTACGGCAAGGACCCCTACGGCTCGTACATGCTGCCAGGCAACTATTACGACGACGAGCGCATCATGCACCCCGTGCCCGGGCTGGACCGCCGCATGAAGCCCAAAACGCGCATCCTTGGCGTGGACATGCAGGGCCAGCAGGTGGCCATCGACATCGCCGCCGTGCGCAAGGACGGCATCGCCAACATCGAGCAGGGCCCCGTCCCGCTGCTGGCCGTGGTGGACCGGCGCATGGACATCATCCGCGTGTACGACCGCATGGTGTGGGGCAAGCCCGCCACCTTCTCCTTCAAGAAGGGCAGCGCCAACCGTCTGGTCGATGCGGAAAGCGGCAGCGAATGGGCCATCGACGGCAAGGCCGAGGCGGGCCCCATGAAGGGGGCCGTGCTGAACGAGGTGGTGGCCGTGGACGCCATGTGGTTCGCCTGGTCCGCCTTCCATCCCGCCACCATCGTCGCGCCGGGCACGGATGCGTGGCCCGCGCCGCCCAAGCCCCAGGCGACCGTGCCGGGGCTGGCCCCATTCCAATGAGCGCGCCCCGTCAACTGCGCTGCGCGGGTCTGGCCGTGCGCGCCGTGGTGTTCGACTTCGACGGCACCCTGGCCGTGCCCACGCTGGACTTCGGCGTCATGCGCCGAGCGGTGGCCAAGGCCATGGCAGCGCACCTGACCCCGCCGGAACGCCCCGACCTGCCGGTGATGGAGTGGATAGCCCACACCGCCCGCCTGCTGGAGGAACGTTCTCCCCAAGGCGCTTCCGCCCTGCACGCGGAGGCCCACGCCGCCATCCGCCGCGTGGAGGTGGAGGCAGCGGCCCGGGGCAGCCTGTTTCCGTTCACCCGGCCCATGCTGGCCGCCCTTGCGGCCATGGGCGTGCCCGTGGCCATCGTGACCCGCAACTGCCCAGAGGCCGTGCGCGCCGTGTTTCCCGACGTGGACGCGCTGTGCCCCTGCCTGCTCACCCGCGACGACGTGCCCAGCGTGAAGCCGGACCCGGACCACCTGCTGCGCGCGCTGGACGGCATTGGCCGCGCGCCCGGCGAGGCCCTGATGGTGGGCGACCACCCCATGGACATCGTCACCGGTCGACGGGCGGGCACCCTGACCGCCGGGGTGGCCAGCGGCGAAAGCCCGGCCGACGCGCTGCACGCCGCCGGGGCCGACATGGTGGCGGACCACTGCGGGGATTTGATGGCCCGGCTGGGCCTGCATGAAATGGACGGCATGGCCGGAATGGACGGGCTGCCGACCCACGGCTAGCAGGCCCCGTACGCCATCGCGCCGCCCGGCCTGCTCCACGGTCCGTCCTGTTGCGCGGCCAGCCTGTTGCACGGTCGGGGCACGCGCCCTAAAGTGAAAGATACGGCCCCTGCCGCAACGCCCACAGGAGTATCCCCATGCCTGCCCCCCTTCCCGCCGTCCGTTCCAAGCCCCTTCCCCGCGCCGCCCTGGCGGTGCTGCTGCTTGCCGCCGCCCTGTGCGCCGCCTGCGCCGGGCGGGCCTGCCCCCCGCGCGAAAGCTGCACCAAGCCGGTGTTCGAGCGGGTGCAGAACAAGGCCGTCAGCGCCGGGCAGCAGGCCGTGGTGCAGGGGCTGCTGGGCGTGCTTGCCGGAACGGCCACCGGGCCGAAATTCACGGGCGAGGGACTGCGGCTGGAGCTGTACCGCGCCTTTGACGACGCCTTCAAGGAAGAAGGCTATTCCCTCGATGCCACACTGCGCGAATTCCTGGGCAAGCACGAGGACACCGCCTACTACCGCGACGCCCTGACCTCCGGCCTGGTGCCGCTGCTGGCCACGCCGCTGTCCATCCTGCGCGTGGCCGACGCCCGCCAGCGGCTGCTGGCCGAAGGCCGGGTGACCCAGCCAACCCTGGACCTGGTGGCCGCCGTGCCCGCCGCTGCCACCGGCGAGGGCACGGCGAAACAGTAAGCCGCGACGAGGAGTCCGGGAAACGGATTGCTCCCATGTGCACCCCGTGCAACCGCACGTTCCCGCAATGCGAAACGCCCGGCTTTGGCCGGGCGTTTCGCATTGCGGGACGGAGGTGGTTGGGGCGTTTCGTCTGGCGATGCCGGTTGGCGGATGGGGCGCGGCCTGGCTGCGGGCCGCGACCATTTGGCAGGTACGGGGCGGCCCAGGCAGGCACGTCATCCCCCTGGCCGGCTGTTCCGCTCCGCCAGCAGCAACGCCCCGGCCCCGCCGAGCAGCCGCTCCCGCCGGATGACGGCAAGACCGGCCCGCCGCGCCAGCCCCTCCACGCCCCCACGGGCCATGAACCCCCGGAAATTGCGGTAGTGCTCCCCCCCGGCCAGCCGCTCCGGCAGATGCACGAACAGGGCGGCGGGCAAGTCCAGGTTGCGCTCGGCCAGCCGGTAGTCGGCCAGCAACACGCGCGGAGCCACGCGCAGGGCCTCGGCCAGGGCCGCGTTGCCGGTGGATTCGGGCATTTCGTGCAGCGCCAGCGACAGCACCACCGCGTCGAAGGCGTTGTCCGCGAAGGGCAGCCCGCGCGCGTCGGCGCGCAACAGGGGGAGATGGCAGGGAAATGACGGGAAGGCCGCGACGGACGGGCTTTCGCGCGTGCTGGCCGCGTCCCGTTCGCATGGCCGGGCCACGCGCGCGGCGGTTCGCGCCGCACGGAGCATGGCCAGGGAAAGGTCCCCGCCAACGCAGGCCACCCCCGCGCCGCGCAACACCGCGCACTGCCGCCCGGTGCCGCAGCAGGCGTCCAGCACCCGCCGCAACCCCTCGGCACGGCAGACCTCGGCCACGGCACGGCGCACCCCGTCCAGCACGGGGTTCAGCAGCAGGTCGTACCACTCTGCGATGCGGGCGTAAGGGTCCATGGGCATCCCGATGGGCATCCCTGCGGAAAGGGTCGGAGGAAAAAAGAGCGGAGATTCCAGCCAGAACTTCCGCTGGCGGGCGCCGTGCTACGGGGCCACGGGTTCCCCGGCGTCACTGTCATCGCCGGCATCGCCGGGCGCTTCCACGAAGCCGGGGTGGCAGTCCGCCGCATCCCGGTCGTCGTGCAGCGCGGCCAGCACCCGGCAGCGCAGCTCGGCCATTTGCGGCACTTCGTCCGGCGACGGCAACCACTCCAGCAATTGCTCCACCCTGCCGGATTCGCGCAGCAGCCTGCGCGAGGCGGCGAACCCCAGATCGAAGCTCCAGCCGCACAGCAGGATGCGGAAATCGTTCATGCAGCGCATGTCGGCATAGCTGGCCAACCGCCCGGCGCGCACCGCCTCCAGCACGGCGGGGGTCCACTGCCCTTCCAGTTCCGGCAGGTGCAGCACCACCACCTCGTCGCGGGGGCCGCCGGGCCGCATGTGCGCGGCCAGCACCCGGAAGATGTCCAGTTTGTCGGCGTCGCGCACCACGCGGGTCACCTGCCGGGCGCGCGGCGAAACGCCCGCCGGAATGGCGAAGCGGTTGTGCAGCACCACGGCGCAGGCGGCCAGGCGGCGCACGGCCGGGGCCTCGTCGCGCAGGGGGCGCTCCTCGTTCAGGGTGCGCCCACCCAGCAGGCCGTGGTTGGCCGAACGGGCATCGCTGAAGGTGCGCCAGCGCCGGTACTGCGGAAAGCGCCCCATGTCGTGGTACAGCGCGCCCAGCAGCGCCGCGCGGGCGCTGACCACGTCCATGGTTCCGGCGGCCACGGCCTCGGCCACGATGGTCCGGGCGTGCCCCAGCACCCGCAGGGAATGCTCGCGCTTGAGTTCGATATGCCCGTCGTGCTCCGCGTCCCCGGTCAGGAAGCGGTCCACGTACTGGCCGAACCACGCCTCGTGCGCGGCAATGTCCATGCTCACGGGCGGTCTCCTTCGGCAATGGCGGAAGCCGCCGCCGGGGGCCGGGCCGCGCCGGACGCTACGCCGTCCGCACCGTCCGAGCAGTCCGGGCCGTCCCCGGCCTTGGCCTGCGACGCATTCTCGCGCCGGGCCTCGTCGTTCCAACGGTCCCAGGCCGGGTCGCGGAATATCCCCTTGGGCCCGTACAGAAAACGCAGAAACCAGATGATGGACCCGAAAAAGGCGATGATCAGGACGTACTGTCCCGCTTTTTCCAGAACCAGTCCCCCCAGCCCCGTGTCCGTTGCCACGGTGGCTGCGGCGGCCGCATGGGCCATGGTCACGTCGAACACGCCAACCTCCTGTGCCGTCCGCAGGCTGCGGCGGCAGCCGTGGTTGTACGCATTCCCCATCCGCCGGGCAAGCCGCGTGCCGCGGCTCCCCGTCCGGCGCCCGCTCTTCCCGGCCCCCACTCCGCCGTTGTGGGTGCGCCCCCCTTCTGCTAGGGTGGGTCATCCCCGTCACGGCACCGCCGCCGCCCCACTGGGCGACCCCCAATGCGGCAACCACCCGGATTCACACGCGAACAGACAGACGACCAGGCACCGCCCCGTGCGGCCCGGCCTGCGCCGCCCTGTCGGGAACACGTCCAACGTCCATGCCCGATTTCGTTCATCTGCATTGCCACACCGAATACAGCCTGCTCGACGGGGCCATCCGCCTGAAGGACCTGTGCGCCAAGGCGGTGGACTTCGGCATGCCCGCCGCCGCCATCACTGACCACGGCAACCTCTACGGCGCGGTCTATTTCTACAATACCTGCAAGCAGTTCGGCATAAAGCCGGTCATCGGCTGCGAGGTCTACGTGGCCAACGACCACACGGACAAGACCTCGGAGCTGGCCCGCGTGCGCCACCATCTGGTGCTGCTGGCGCGCGACAACGAAGGCTACCATAACCTGGTCAAGCTGGTGACCCACGGCTTTCTGCACGGCTTTCACTACAAGCCGCGCGTGGACATGGAACTGCTGCGCCAGTACTCCGGCGGCATCACCGCCCTGTCCGCGTGCCTGGCCGGGCAGGTGCCGCGCGCGCTCATGCGTAGCGGCATGGACGACGCCATCCGCATCGCCCGCGAATATGAGGCCATCTATCCCGGCAACTTCTATCTGGAATTGCAGTCCAACGGCCTGAAGGAACAGGACGAACTGAACGAGAAGCTCATCGAGCTCGCCCACCACACCAAGCTGCCGCTGGTGGCCACCAACGACTGCCACTACCTGGAAGCCAGCGACGTGGAAGCCCACGACGTGCTGCTGTGCATCCAGACCCAGGCCAAGGTGGACGACGAGCGGCGCATGCGCTTCGAGACCAAGGAACTGTACTACAAGTCGCCGGAGGAAATGGAGAAGGCGTTTGCCCACGTGCCCGAAGCCGTGGCCAACACCGGGCGCATCGCCGAGCAGTGCGCGGTAAAGTTCGAATTCGGCAAGTACGTCTTTCCCGTGTACGCCCTGCCAGAGGGCATGACCCTGGAAGACGAGTTCCGCCGCCTCTCGCGCGAAGGGCTGAAGCGCCGCCTGGAACGCCACCCCAACCGCGACACCATCGACCACGACCTGTACTGGAAGCGCCTTGAACTGGAACTGGACGTCATCGGCCAGATGGGCTTTCCCGGCTACTTCCTCATCGTGCAGGACTTCATCAACTGGGCCAAGGACAACGGCATTCCCGTGGGTCCGGGGCGCGGTTCCGCCGCCGGTTCGCTGGTGGCGTGGTCGCTGCGCATCACCAACCTCGATCCCATCCCGTACAACCTGCTGTTCGAGCGCTTCCTGAACATCGAACGCGTGTCCATGCCCGATATCGACGTGGACTTCTGCGAACGCCGCCGTACCGAGGTCATCCGGTACGTGGGCGAGAAGTACGGTGAAGACATGGTGGCTCAGATCACCACCTTCGGGAAGATGAAGGCCAAGGCCGTGGTGCGCGACGTGGGCCGCGCCCTGGGCATGACCTTTCCCGAAACCGACCGCATCGCCAAGCTGGTGCCCGAAGACCTGAAGATGACGGTCAAGAAGGCCATCGACGCGGAACCGGACCTGGCCGCGCTGTACAAGACCGATCCGCAAATCCGCAAGCTGCTGGACGTTTCCATGCGGCTGGAAGGGCTGTCGCGCCACGCCTCCACCCACGCGGCGGGCGTTGTTGTTTCCGACAAGCCCATGCGCGAATACCTGCCGCTGTACCGGGGAAAGAAGGGTGAAATAGTCACCCAGTTCGACATGAAGATGGTCGAGAAGGTCGGACTGGTGAAGTTCGACTTTCTGGGCCTGCGCACCATGACCCTGGTGCAGGATTCGCTGGACGAGATCGCCCGGCAGGGCAAGACCCCGCCGGACCTCGACACGCTGGCCTTGGACGACGCGGAGACCTACGAACTGTATTCGCGCGGGGACACCGACGGCATCTTCCAGGTGGAAAGTTCGGGCATGCGCCAGTACCTGCGCATGCTCAAGCCCTCCTGCTTCGACGACGTCATCGCCATGCTGGCCCTGTACCGGCCCGGCCCGCTGGGCTCGGGCATGGTGGACGAATTCATCAAGCGCAAGCACGGCGAGGTGCCCGTCACCTACCCCCTGCCTTCGCTGGAAGATTGCCTGCGCGATACCTACGGCGTCATCGTGTACCAGGAACAGGTGATGCAGATCGCCCAGATCGCGGCGGGCTACACCCTGGGCGGCGCGGACCTGCTGCGGCGCGCCATGGGCAAGAAGAACGCCGAGGAAATGGCCCAGCAGCGCATCATGTTCGTGGAGGGCGCGCAGAAGAACGGGGTTGCCAAGGCCACGGCCGACGAAATCTTCGACCTGATGGAAAAGTTCGCGGAGTACGGCTTCAACAAGTCGCACAGCGCGGCCTACGCGCTCATCTCGTACTACACCGCGTTCCTGAAGGTGCACTTTCCCACGGAATTCATGGCCGCCCTGCTCACGTCCGAAATGGGCAACCAGGACAAGCTGCTGAAGTACGTGGCCGCGTGCAAGGACATGGGCATCGCCGTGCTGCAGCCCAACGTGCAGGCCAGCCGCCGCGAGTTCACCGTGCACGAGGGGGCCATCGTCTTCGGCCTTGGCGGCATCAAGAACGTGGGCGACGAAGCCATCCGCGAAATCGTGGACGCCCGCGAGGAAGGCGGGGTGTTCGCCTCGCTGCTGGACCTGTGCACCCGGGTGAACCTGCGCAAGGTGACCAAGCGCGTGCTGGAAAGCCTGATCAAGGGCGGCGCGTGCGACTGCCTGGGCTGCACCCGCGCGGGCATGCTGGCCGCCCTGGACAACGTGGTCAGCAAGGCCCAGAAGCGGCTGAAGGACAAGGACTCGAACCAGGTGTCCCTGTTCACCATGGTGCCCGAGGAACCCGCCGTGTGCCCCGGCATCGGCTTCGACTGCGAAGAGCAGCAGGCCCAGGAATGGGACGACGACCAGAAGCTGCGCTTCGAGAAGGAGGCGCTGGGCTTCTTTCTGACCAGCCACCCGCTGCAGCCCTACCGCAAGGAACTGTTCCGCCTGCGCCTGACCCCGCTGGAAGAAACGCGGGACATGGCCCCCGGCATGTCGCTGAAGACCGCCGTGCTGGTCACCGGCATCAAGGAGCACATGACCAAGAAGGGCGCGCGCATGGCCTTCCTGCAGGTGGAAGACCTGACCGCCTCGGGCGAGTGCGTGTTCTTTCCGGAGCCGTACGCGGAATTCCGCGAACTGCTGAAGTCGGACCAGCCCCTGCTGCTGGAAGCCACCATCAGCAAGCAGCAGAACGACGACGGCGGCAGGAACGGCGGCGGGGGCGGGGATGGGACCATGCCCGCCATGTCGGAGGAGGACGACGACACTCCGCGCGAAATCAAGCTGCTGGGCGACAAGGTCATTCCGCTGGCCCGCGCCTGCGGGGCCAGCGACCAGCCCGTGACCATCGACATGCCCCTGCCCCGCGTGGAACCCGCCAGCCTTGCCGCGCTGCGCGCCATTCTGGAGCGGCATCGCGGCCCAGTGCCGGTGAACGTGCGCCTGGTGGTGGACGAGTCCGAATGCCTGTTGCAGTTCGGCCCGCAGTGGATGGTGCAGCCCGGCCCCGCCTTCGAGACCGACATTGCCCACTGGACCGAAGGGGCGGAGTAGCGCCCTGCCCGCACGGGCAGATCATCGCATTGCAGCGGGGCTTGCCCCAGGAGACACACCGTGAAGAAATCCATCTGGCGGCTGACCGTGCGCTCGGAATTCTGCGCCTCGCACGCGTTGCGCCATTACGAAGGCAAATGCGAATCCATGCACGGCCACAACTTTGCCGTGGAAATGGTGGCCGAGGGTGACCGCCTGACCGGCGACACGGAAATCGTGCTCGACTTCAAGGAGCTGAAGCGCGAACTGAACGCGGTGCTCGACACTCTGGACCACAAGAACCTGAACGACGTGCCCCCCTTCGACGCCATCAACCCCTCGTCGGAAAACCTTTCGCGGCACATCTGGCAGCTGCTGGCCCCGCGCCTTGCGCCGCACGGGGTGCGCCTGCACGCCGTGACCGTGTCGGAAAAGGCCGCCCAGTCGGCCACCTACATGGAAATAGAGGAATAGCCGGGCGGCACGGCACCCAGCCCGCGCCTTGTTTCCGCCCGGCGGAACCCGCACCCCTGCGGGCCGCCGGGCGAGCCTTGTTCCGGCCTAGGGCGCGCCCATAGGGATGCGCCGCCTTCGCGGAACCCTTCCTCGACAGTCGCCGGATCAGGCCGCTGCGCCTCTGTAGCTCCTCCAACCGGGCCACGCTCCTGCCGGGCCGCCCCGAAACGGATTTACCCATGTTCGACGCCTTCAATTTCCGCACCGCCTTCGAGATCGCCCTGCCGCTGTTCCTGATCATGGACCCGGTGGGCAACGCCGCAGCATGCCTCGGCATGCTGCGCGAACATACCGAGGCGCGCCAGCGCGCCATCCTGCGGCGCGAACTGCTGTTCGCCCTCGGCATCATCCTGGCCTTCCACGTGCTGGGCGACGCCCTGCTGGGCATGCTGGAAATAGAGCAGTCCACCCTGCGCCTGTCCGGCGGGCTGATCCTGTTCATCATCTCCATGAAGATGGTCTTTCCGCCACAGGAGGGCGACTCCGAAGCCGTGGCGCGCGACCCGTTCATCGTGCCCATCGCCGTGCCGCTCATCGCCGGGCCCTCGCTGCTGGCGGCGGTGATGGTCTTCGCCCGGCAGGCCCAAGGCGGCATGATGGCCCAGGTCAACGTGGTGGCGGGCATCCTGATGGCCTGGACGGGCACCGCCGCCATCATGGCCTTCACGCCGGACATCGCGCGCCTGCTGGGGCCCCGCACCATGCGGGCCATGGAGCGCCTGATGGGCCTCGTGCTGATCATGATGGCGGTGCAGATGCTGGAGAACGGAATTCGCCTGTTCATCGCGACGCTATAACGTTCTCGCAACAAGACAGCGACGTTTCTGTCGCTTTCGGTGGCGCGTTCAGCCTGGCTGATGCGCCACTTCCGTTTTCCCCCATACCCCCGGTAGTACCCGCACTCCTTGACACTCCACATGCCGTGGGCCTACATTTCCGGCATACTAGAAACTTTGCATTCTATGGGGGGACATGAGCGTGAAAAGCGTCGCTCAGGTATTCATTGCATCCGCCATGCTGGCTGTTGTCGCGGCCTTTGCAACCATCATCTTCTATGTCACGGACTCTTCGTACAACATGGCGCTGGAGCTGGAGCAGCACGCCATGGAGCAGGCCGGAGAAGGGGCGCGCGACGCACTCTCGCTGTACGTGCAGAACTTCACCGGCACCATCAACGCGCTTTCCCGGCAGCGTCTGGTGCTTGAAGCACTGACGGGCGATGCATCCACCGCGCAGAACAGGCTGAAGGACGTGGTGAACGGCGACCGCAACATCTGGTCGGTCATCGTGTTCGACGACAAGGGCGTCATCCGCGCGGGCATCAACGCCGACATGGAAGACCTTACCGGCGGCAAGCGCGGCGACCGCGACTACTTCAAGGCCGTCATGTCCGGGCAGGACACCTTCATCGGCAAGACCATCATCACCGCCAAGTCCGGCGGCGGCAACATGTTCATCTTCGTGGCCGTGAAGGCCGTCCGTGACGCGGAGGGCCGCGTCATCGGCGGGGTGGGCATCTTCCCCCGCTGGGAAAACTTCACCGCCACCTTCGTCAGCGGGCTGCACTTCGGCCAGCGCGGCTACGGCTTCATGCTGGACGGCAGCGGGCGCATCATCGCCCACCCGGACAAGGACATGATGCTGAAGGACGTGACGGAGCACGCCTTCGTGCGCACCGCCCTGTCCGTGAAGAACGGCAACGCCTTCTATGGCTGGAAGGGCGAACGCAAGTACCTGACCGTCACCACGGAACCCACCACCGGCTGGCTGGTGTGCATGAGCGCCTACACAGACGAGCTGGCGGGCACCGCCGCCGTGCAGCGCAATACCCTGCTGGGCATCGGCGCTGCGGCGCTTGCCGTGCTGGCCGTGGTCGTCTCGCTGCTGGTGCGGCGGCTGGTGGCGCGCCCGGTGGCCGACATCGAGGCCTTCACCCGCGCCGTGGCGGGCGGCAACCTGAAGGCCGCCCTGCGCGAGGATTTCAAGTACGAATTCCGCAGCCTGGGCGACAACGTGCGCACCATGGTGGGCGAACTGAAGAACAAGCTGGGCTTCGCGCAGGGGCTGCTGGACGGCATAACCCTGCCCTGCGTGGTGGCCGGGCCAGATCAGCGGGTGCTGTTCGTCAATCGCGCCACCCTCGATTACATGCAGCTCGACGGCGCGCCGGAATCCTTCATCGGCGTGCCGGTGGGACGCATCTTTCACGGCGAGGACGGCCACTCCACGGTCATCGGCGTGTGCATGACCGAGCGCCGCGCGCAACGCGGGGTGCAGGTGGAGCTTGCCGGGCGCAAGGGCGCGCGGCGGTATGCCAGCGTGGACGCCGCCCCCATGTACGACCTGGACGGCAACCTCATCGCCGGGTTCGCCCTGATTTCCGACCAGACGGACATCAAGACCCAGCACGCCCGGATCGAGGAACAGAACGAACGCATCGCCCGCGCCGCGGCAAAGGCCGACGAGGTGGCCAACATGCTGGCCTCGGCCTCGGAACAACTGGCCGCGCAAATCGAGCAATCCGCGCGCGGCAGCGACGAGCAGCGCGGCCGCACGGCCGAGGCGGCGGCCGCCGTGGAGGAAATGAACGCAGCAGCCACCAGCGTGGCGCGCAACGCCACGGAAACCGCCCAACTGGCCGATTCCGCCCGTGCGCAGGCCCAGGAAGGGGCGCGGCTGGTCGGGGCGGTGGTGGACACCATCAACGCCATCAACGGCCGGGCGGAAACGCTGAAGACCGACATGACCGAACTGGGCAGGCAGGCCGACGGCATCGGCCAGATCATGACGGTCATCGCCGACATCGCCGACCAGACCAACCTGCTGGCCCTGAACGCCGCCATCGAGGCGGCCCGCGCCGGTGACGCCGGACGCGGATTCGCCGTGGTGGCCGACGAGGTGCGCAAGCTGGCCGAGAAGACCATGACCGCCACCAACGAGGTGGGCAACTACATCCGCTCGGTGCAGCAGAGCGCCCGCGCCAATATCCAGAGCACCGAGAACACCACCGCCGCCATCGTGGACTGCACACGCACCGCCAGCCTTTCAGGCGATTCGCTGCGCAGCATCGTGGGGCTGGTGGAGCGCACCTCGGACAACGTGCGCGCCATCGCCGCGGCCAGCGAGCAGCAGTCCGCCGCCAGCGAGCAGATCGGACGCGGCACCGAGGACATCAACCGCATCGCCTCGGAAACGGCCGAGGCCATGGGGCAGTCGTCGCAGGCGGTGACCGAACTGGCCCGGCTGGCCGTGGAACTGAAGACCATCATCACGGACATGCGGTCGTAGCTTTTGACACCACCTAATTAAAAATATACTATATTCATGCAACTATATACAGGGAGGATTCATGGATATAGCACTCGCTCAAAAGATCATTGCCGCTGTCATTGCTGACTTTGAAGGAGAATACATCCTGGAGGAAGCTAACGGCGAAATGAGGATCACGCTGGCAAACCGAGCTGCGCATGCAGAAACCACGCTCATCAAACCCTACAAGATAGAAGGGCAGGATGCGCTGGCAGTTTACCAGGAAACCAACGGAGATCAGTCGTACGCGCTGTATTCGCTGCGTTGCATCACCGAGGTTGTAGCCTATGCGACATGCTCTCGAACCGGTACTATCTCAGGGCAAAACGGCGCCGCGAATAGCTACGCTGATAGAACGCAAAGCGGCGGCGGGAGGCCACTCCCGCCGCCGCGTTCATTTCATGCCGCAAGGCTTCTGTGGGGGGGCAATACCCCGTCCTACTCCAACCCCAGCATGGACCGCAGGGTCTCTTCAATCCCGTCCACGCACAGGCCCAGCTTGCCCCGCAGTTCCTTCTGGCTGCCGTGCTCCACGAAGTGGTCGGGCACGCCCAGTCTGCGGACGGTCTGCCCGCGCAGCGCGCCGTGGTCGGACAGGCATTCCAGCACGGCGGAAGTGAAGCCGCCCGCCAGGGCGTTTTCCTCGATAAGCAGCAGCGCGTCGTGGGTGGCGGCCAGTTCCAGCAGCTGCGCCTCGGGCAGCGGCTTCACCCACACGGCATCGAACACCGTGACCTGGCGGCCGGATTCCTCGGCCACCCGTTCCGCCGCCTCCAGCGCCGGGGCCACCCGGCTGCCGCAGGCGATGACGGCAAGGCCCTCGCCCTGCTTCAGCACCTCGCCCCTTCCAAGGGGCAGCACCTCGCCGCGCGGGGGCAGCGCGACCCCGGTGCCCACGCCGCGCGGGTAGCGCACGGCCACCGGCGCATCCAGGGCCAGGGCGGTGCGCATGGCATGGCGCAGTTGCGCCTCGTCGCGCGGGGCCAGGATGTGCATGTTGGGAATGTGGCGCAGGTAGGAAATATCGAACACCCCGTGGTGGGTGGGGCCGTCCTCGCCCACCAGCCCGGCCCGGTCCACGCAGAAGACCACGGGCAGGTTCTGGATGCACACGTCGTGCACCACCTGGTCGTAGGACCGTTGCAGAAAGGTGGAATAGATGGCCACGAACGGCCGCAGCCCCTGCGTTGCGAGCCCCGCCGCAAAGGTCACGGCGTGCTGCTCGCAGATGCCCACGTCCACGAACCGTTCGGGGTGGCGTGCACAGAAACAGCTGGTGCCGGTGCCTTCGGGCATGGCGGCGGTGATGGCCATGACCCGCGCATCCTCGTCGGCAAGCATGCACAGGGTTTCGCCGAACACATCGGTGAAGCTCGGCAGCGCCGGGGCGTCGGCCAGCTTGGCGGCCTTGCCCGTTTCCGGCTCGAAGCGCCCCACCCCGTGGAAGTGGGTGGGGTTGGTCTCGGCCGGGGCGTACCCCTTGCCCTTGCGGGTCAGCACGTGCAGCAGCACGGGCTCGTCCAGGGTGCGGGCCATGTCGAAGGTGTTCTTCAGCGCCTTCAGGTCGTGGCCGTTCACCGGGCCGATGTAGTTGAACCCGAACGCCTCGAACAGCATGCCCGGCGTGAAGAAGCCCTTCAGGCTGTGCTCGCTGCGCTTGGCATAGCCCAGCATGTCCTCGCCGATGCCGGGGATGGAACGCATGAAGGTTTCCATGTCCTTCTTCATGCGGCGCACCCAGCGCTTGGACAGGTTGCGGCTGAGGAACAGCGACAACGCCCCCACGTTCTTGGAAATGGACATCTCGTTGTCGTTCAGCACGACGATGAGCTTGCGGTCCATGGCCCCGGCCTGGTTCAGCCCCTCGAAGGCAAGCCCCGCCGTCATGGAGCCGTCGCCGATGACGGCCACCACGTTGTGGTCGCCCCCGGCCAGGTCGCGCGCCATGGCCATGCCCAGCGCGGCGGAGATGGACGTGGAGGAATGCCCCACCCCGAAGTGGTCGTAGGGGCTTTCCGCCATCTTGGGAAAGCCGCTGATGCCGCCGCCGCGCCGCAGGGTGTGGAACACGTCGGCCCGGCCGGTCAGCAGCTTCCAGGCGTAGGCCTGGTGCCCCACGTCCCAGATGACCTTGTCGCGCCCTGCGTCGAACGAGGTCAGCAGGGCGATGGTCAGCTCCACCACGCCCAGCGAGGGCGCAAGGTGCCCGCCGTTGCGGGACACGGTGGCGATGATGCGGCGGCGCAACTCGTCGGCCAGTTGCTGCAACTGCTCGGGCGTCAGCCCGGCCACGTCGCGCGGGCTGGCCAGGGAATCCAGCAGGGGCGTGTCGTCCGACTGCCCCGGCGGCTGGAAGGAAGGCGGTAGCTGTCCGGTCATGGGTGAAGTATCCGTTATCGGGCCGCGCAGGGCGCGCCCGGTGATGCATGGCGTTGTTGTCTGCCGTGAATGCTCTCGCGCGGAGCTAGGAAGCTCGATCGACAATGTAGCTCGCGAGGCTGCGCAGGAAATCGGCATCCGGCCCGCTGTAGGGGGACAGCCGCTCTATGGCCGCGTCGGCCCGTTCGCGGGCCAGGGCGCGGCTGCGCTCCACGCCCAGCAGCGAGGGATAGGTGGTCTTGCCCTGCTCCGCGTCGCTGCCCACGGGCTTGCCGATTTCCGCCTCGTCGCCCACCTCGTCGAGGATGTCGTCCACGATCTGGAAGGCCGCGCCGATGTGCGCGCCGTAGTCGCCGATGCGGGCCTGCGCGTCGGTGTCCACGCCCGCCAGCAGCGCCCCGGACAGGCACGACGCGCGCAGCAGCGCCCCGGTCTTCATGGCGTGCATGGCGGCCATTTCCTCCAGGGTCACGTCCGCGCGGCCGGTGTATTCCATGTCCAGCGCCTGCCCGCCCACCATGCCGGGCGCGCCGGCGGCCCGGGCCACGACGCGCAGGGCGACCAGCACGTTGGCCGGGGGAATGCCCCCGTCGCCCGCACCGACACCGGCCCCCACGCCTGCCATGAAATCGAAGGCGTCGGTGAGCAGGCCGTCACCGGCCAGAATGGCCGTGGCCTCGTCGAACATCTTGTGGTTCGAGGGCTTGCCGCGCCGCAGGTCGTCGTCGTCCATGGCGGGCAGGTCGTCGTGGATGAGCGAATAGGTGTGGATCATCTCTATGGCCGCGGCAAAGGGCATCACCTTCTGTGCGGGCAGGCCGAACAGCGCGGCCGTGGTCAGGCACAGCACCGGGCGCACCCGCTTGCCGCCCGCGTTCAGGCTGTATTCCATGGCCGCGCGCAGCCGCGCGGGAATGCCCCTGTCGGCCAGGCACGCGGCAAGGTAGCCTTCCACCCCGGCCGCCGCGTCGCGCAGGCGGGCCTTGATCTCACTCGGCGTCAGCATCGTCCCCCACCCCTTCGAAATCCGTCAGGCCACCTTCCGTGAACAGGCGTATCTCGTTGCGGGCCGTGCGCAGCCGGTCGCGGCAGGCGCGGGACAGGCCCAGTCCTTCCTTGTACAGGGCCACGCTGCGTTCCAGCGGCAGGTCGCCCGCTTCCAGCGCGACCACCACTTCCTGCAGGCGGGCCATGGCGGCTTCGTAGTCCACCTGTTCCCGGGGTTCCTTTTCCTGCGCGAGGGCGTCGCCCCCGGCATTCTTTCGTGCGCGCGCGGCCATGCGTTACTCCCGTGTGGTCGCGCCCGTGTCGCCGGGCGCGTTCTCCAGCAATACCTGAGGGTCCACCATGTCGCCAAGCACCGCCATGCCGAAATGCAGGTGCGGCCCGGTAACCCGACCCGTGCTGCCCACCCGGCCGATGACCTGGTCCCGTGCCACCGTCTGGCCGGGGGCCACGTCCATGGCGGACAGGTGAAAATACATGCTGACGACGCCCATGCCGTGGTCGATGTACACGGAATTGCCTGCGAAATAATGATTCTCGGCCAGCACCACCCGCCCGGCCGCGCACGCGTTCACGGGCTCGCCCGCCTCGCCGCGCAGGTCCAGCCCGCGATGCGGCGCGCGCGGCTCGCCGTTGAACACCCGGCGCAGCCCGAACAGGCTGGACACGTCGCCCGGCACGGGCCGTTCCATGGGCAGCGCCCACAACCGCTCCGGCGTGCGCAGGGCCAAGGCGGCCTTCACCCGGGCGCGTTCCGCCTCGTGCCGGTCCAGCGCGGCCTTGTCCGGGTTGACGTACTTGCCCTCCACGGTCAGGCGCTGCTCCGGATAGGCGGCGCGGACGACGGCGATGGCGCGCGTGACGGCAGCAGCGGCCTTGGGCTGCCCGGCAACGCGGGCGCGCAGCGTCTCCGTACCCGGCTTCGCATCCAGCGGCACGGCCAGGATGGCCTGGCCCGTCCAGCCAGCGCGCGTTCCATCTGCCGCCATGGGAACGGTGACGGCCTGGCCGCGCCAGTCCAGCACCACGTCGCCCGGCACGTCCGCCGTCACGGTGACCACGAAGGGCTTGCCGTCGCCGGTGGAGTGCGGCGCGTCCAGCGACAGCACCGCCGCATGCGCGGGCGTGGCCAACGCTACCAGCAGCAGGGCCGACGACAGGACCGAGGACAGGGCCAGACAGCAATACGCCATCAACATCGACAACAGGCGCGCGGCCCCCCGGCCATCACGCCCGGCAAACAGCAAACACTGCATCACGAAAAATCTCCGGCGTCCCGCTCCGAAACGCCCGTCCCACCATCGCGGTCCGGTGCGGCGGCATGCCCGCTACCCGCCACGCCGCCCTGCTCCGTCATCCGTCCGGGCCGCGCGCCACGCACGGTCACGTCCACTTCGCCGTCGCGCACCAGCACGGCCAGCGCGTCGCCGGGCGCGACTTCCGCCACGCTGCGCAGAAAACCGCCGTCGGCCCGGCGCACCAGGCTGTAGCCGCGCTCCAGCGGGCGCAGCGGGTCCAGCGCGTCCAGGCGCAGGGCATGGCGTTCCAATTCATGCTCGCGTCCGGTCACCGCGCGTTCGCCCGCCCACTTCAGGCGCGCTTCCAGAGCGTCAATCGCACGTTCACGGCGTTCCCACGCCTCCGGCCCCAGCACGCGGGTCAGGGCCGCATCCGCCGCATCCAGTCGCGCCGCATCGCGCCGGGCCAGCATTTCCCACGCCCGGCCCAACCGGGACGCCGCATCGGCAAAGCGTTCGTCCAGCCGGGCCAACGCCCGCTCCGGCGAAAGCCAGGCCAGCCCTTGCATCAGGGCGCCCAGTTGTTCGTCCAGCCGGGCGAAGCGTCGCTCCATGCCCCGCGTCAGGGCCATTTCCAGTTCGTCCACGCGCTGCGCCAGCTCGCGCCGCTCGGGCCACAGCAACTGCGCCGCGTGGGTGGGCGTGGCCGCGCGCACGTCGGCGGTCATGTCGGCCATGGTGTGGTCCACCTCGTGGCCGATGCCCGCCAGCACGGGCAAGGGACTGGCGAACACCGCCGTGGCCACCCGCTCGTCATTGAAGGCCCACAGGTCTTCCAGCGAACCGCCGCCGCGAATCAGCACCGCCACCTGCGCCCAGCCCTGCGCCGCCACCTCGGCCAGCGCGGCCGCGATGCGCGGGGGGGCCTCGTCGCCCTGCACCGGCACCGGATGGATGCGTATCTCGCAGCCCCAGCCGCGTTCGTCCGCCATGCGCAGAAAGTCGCGCACCGCCGCCCCGCTTGGGGCCGTGATCACCGCCACCCGCTTGAGATGCCTTGGCAGCGGCCGCTTGCGCGCCGCGTCGAAATATCCCCGTTCGGCAAGGCGGGCCTTCAGCGCCTCAAACTGCGCGTGCAGCCGCCCCAGGCCCGCGTCCTGCGCCATTTCGACCACCAGCTGGTAGCCGCCGCGCGGCGGGTACACCGTCAGTCGCCCCGCGCACAGCAATTCCTGGCCGTTGGCCATGGTGCGGGACAGGCCCGGACGCGGCCCGTCCTCGAACACCTCGCCGGTCATGGGGTCGAAATGTTCCGCCTCGCGCTGGTTGCCCCGGAACCACACGCAGTTCAGCACCGCGTCCTCGTCCTTGAGCGCGAAATAGCAATGCCCCGAGGCCGGGCGCGACAGGTTGCTCACCTGCCCGCGCACCCACACGAAGGGAAACCCGCCCTCCACGGCGGCCCGGATGGCCCGGGTCAATTCACCCACGGTGTAGATGGTGCTCATGGCGCGCGAGGTTTTTTATGCGCCTCCGGCGGGCAGGGGGCCATGCCCCCTGCACCCCCTTTCGGGTGCGACAAGTCAATTGAAAAATTTAGGGGGGTGGGGTCCGGGGAGGGAGACCCTTTTTAAAGGGTCCCCTCCCCGGTAACGCTTCATAGTCTGATGGCCTTACAGCCCCCAACCGGCGCGCACGGCGGCGCGCCAGGTACGGAAGGCTTCGGCGAAGCCGTCGACGGGCAGTTCGGTCTTTTCGCCGGTGCGGCGGTCCTTGGCTTCCACGATGCCGCGCGCCAGGCCCTTGCCGCCGACAACCAGTTGCAGGGGCATGCCCACCAGGTCGGCATCCTTGAACTTGACGCCGGGGCGCTCGTCGCGGTCGTCCAGAATAACGTCCACGCCCTGAGCCTTGAGTTCGGCGTAAAACTCCTCGGCCTTGCCCAGGGTTTCGCCGTTCTTGGGGTCCAGACAGCACAGCACGGCCTCGAACGGAGCGATAGGCGGCGGGAACACGATCCCGTCGGCGTCGTGGTTCTGCTCGATGCACGAGGCGACGACGCGCGACACGCCGATGCCGTAGCAGCCCATGATCATGACCTTTTCCTTGCCGTCTTCGTCAAGGAAGGTGCACTTCAGGGGTTCGCTGTACTTGGTGCCCAGCTTGAACACGTGGCCCACCTCGATGCCGCGCGTCAGCTCGATGGGCTGGCCGCAGCGCGGGCAGGCGTCGGCGGGGGTGATCACACGAAGGTCGGCGTAGCGCTCGATCTTGGCGTCGCGGCCCAGGCTGACGTTGCGCAGGTGGGTGTCGCCCTTGTTGGCCCCGGCGATCCAGCCATCGGAGGTCAGCAGTTCGTGGTCGGCGAAGACGCGTTCCACGTTCAGGCCCACCGGCCCGGCAAAGCCCACGGGCGCGCCGGTGACCTTCTGCACCAGTTCGGGCGCGGCCAGCTCCAGTTCGTCGCACTTCAGCAGGTTCTTCAGCTTCACGTCGTTCAGTTCGCGGTCGCCGCGCACCAGGGCGGCCACGGGCTTGCCGTCGGCCACCAGGATCAGCGTCTTGACCAGCGCGGACTGCGACACGCCCAGGAAGGCGCACACCTCTTCCACGGTGTGCTTGCCGGGGGTGGGCACCTCTTCGATGCCGCCCACGACGGGCAGCGACACGGGCACGGCAGGCGCGGCCACCTCGGCGCGCTCCACGTTGGCGGCGTACTCGCAACCGGTGCAGGCAGCGATGGTGTCTTCGCCGGTGTCGGCCAGCACCATGAACTCGTGCGAGAAGCTGCCGCCGATGGAGCCGGAATCCGCCTCCACCGCGCGGAAGCGCAGGCCAAGGCGCTTGAACACGTTCTGGTAGGCCTCGTACATGGCCCAGTAGCTCTTGTCGGCGCCCGCCTCGTCACGGTCGAAGGAGTAGGCGTCCTTCATGATGAATTCGCGGCCGCGCATCAGGCCGAAACGCGGGCGGATCTCGTCGCGGAACTTGGTCTGGATCTGGTACAGGTTGATGGGCAACTGGCGGTACGAACGCACCTCGCCGCGCACGAGATCGGTGATGACCTCCTCGTGCGTGGGTCCAAGGCAGTAGTCGCGGCCGTTGCGGTCCTGGAAGCGCAGCAGTTCCTTACCGTAGAATTCCCAGCGGCCCGATTCCTGCCACAGGTCGGCGGGCTGCACCATGGGCATGGAAAGTTCCAGCGCGCCCGCGCGGTTCATTTCCTCGCGCACGATGGCGGCGGTCTTCTCGATGGCCTTCAGCCCAAGGGGCATGTAGATGTAGATGCCCGAGGTGAGCTTGCGGATCATGCCGGCGCGGGTGAGCAGCTTGTGGCTGACCACTTCGGCGTCGGCCGGGGCTTCCTTCAGGGTGGGGATGTAGCAATTGCTCCAGCGCATCAGCTGTCCTTTCTGGCTGCCTTGCGTTCGGCAAGGAACGTATCGAGTTCTTCCATGAAGGCGGTGAGCAGGTTCGCGCCGCCCTTGACTGTTCGTATGATCTCTCCCTTGCGGAAGATGATGCCCTTGTCGCGCCCGCCCGCGATGCCGATGTCGGCCTCGCGCGCCTCGCCGGGGCCGTTCACGGCGCAGCCCATGACGGCCACCTTGAAATTTTCCGTCTCGCCCGTCAGGCGGCGTTCCACTTCCTGCGCAAGGCTGATGAGCCCTATTTCGGTTCGTCCGCAGGTCGGGCAGGAGATGATTTCCGGCCCCCGATGGCGCAGCCCCAGCGAGCGCAGGATTTCCCACGCCACGGGGATTTCCTCCACCGGGTCGCTGGTCAGCGAGACGCGCAGCGTGTCGCCTATGCCCAGCCACAGCAGCACCCCGAGGCCCACGGACGACTTCACCGAGCCGCGCAGCATGGTGCCCGCCTCGGTCACGCCGATGTGCAGGGGGTAGTCGCACCGGTCCGCCAGGACGCGGTAGGCGTCTATGGTGTGCAACACCGACGAGGATTTCAGCGATATCTTGATGTCGCCGAAGCCCCGGTCCTCCAGCATGCGCACGTGGCCGAGGGCGCTTTCCACCATGGCTTCGGGCGTTGGTCCGCCGAAGCGTTCCAGCAGATGCTTTTCCACCGAGCCGGAATTGACCCCCACCCGGATGCACGCGCCGCGCGCCCGGGCCGCGTCCACCACGCGGGCCACGTTGGCCTCGCCCCCGATGTTGCCGGGGTTGATGCGCAGGGCGTCCACGCCCGCTTCCAGCGCGGCCACGGCCAGGCGGTGGTCGAAATGGATGTCCGCCACCAGCGGCACCGGGGACGCCGCGCGAATGGGGCCGATGGCCGCAGCCGCCGCCTCGTTCAGCACGGCAAGGCGCACCACCTCGCACCCCACGGCGGCCAGCGCGCGGATTTGCGCCACGGTGGCGTCCACGTCGCGCGTGTCGGTATTGGCCATGCTCTGCACGACGACGGGGTTGTCCCCCCCGATGCGCACGGAGCCGATGCGGACCTCGCGGGTCCGCCTGCGTTCGATGGTCATGAATGGTCCCTGAAGATGGACGGCCCGGCGGCCCGCCTGGGGGCTCGGATGGCACAGGCCGAATTGACGGTTCATACTGCATTTCCCCCTGCTCGCCAAGGGCGGTCCGGCCGCCGGAACAGGCACGGCAGCAGGTGCGCCAAGGGCACGGGCGAGCGGGATGCACCGCCCGGTGCGGCCTTTTCCGTTGCCAGCCCTCTTTTTTCCGTCCCCGCGTTGACAGCACCCGGCCGGAGGACTACATGACTCAAATGCAACCGAGTTGCATTCTCAATCATTCATCCACGAGCCCATCACCGGAGGCGTCATGACCATCCGCTTCGCCCTTCCGAAAGCCATCGACCCGCGGCCTGCCATCTTTGCCCGGTTCGCCCGATTCGCCCCGTTCACGCGGCTCGCGCGGTTCGCCCTGTTCTCGCTGTTCCTGCTGCCCGGCCTGCTTGCCGCGCCCGGCTCCCCCGCCGTCGCGCCCGCCGGTGCCGCTGCCGCCGTGCAGGTGGCGGTGAGCATCCTGCCGCAGAAGTATTTCGTCCAGCGCATCGCGGGCGACCTGGCCGAGGTGACGGTGATGGTGCCCCCCGGCGCGGACCCGCACACCTACGAACCCAAGCCCAGCCAGATGCGCGGCCTTGCCGGGGCCAAGCTGTACATGACCATCGGCGTGCCCTTCGAAAAGGCCTGGCTGGAACGCATCACGGCGGCGGGCGGCAAGGACATGACCCTGGTGCGCCTGGAAAAGGGCATCGACCTTCTGCCGCAGGACGAACACTTTCTGGACGAGGCCCACGGGCACGAGGGCGAGCATGGGCACGCTGCCGCACCCGCCGCCGACAACAAGGATGCCGGGCACGACGCCGAAGCCGCCGAAGGCCATCACGACCACGAAGGCGGCGACCCGCACATCTGGCTTTCACCGGCGCTGGTGAAGATGATGGCCGGGTCCCTCAAGGCCGCGCTGGTCAAAGCCGACCCGGCCCACGCCCCCCTGTACCGCGCCAACCACGACGCCTTCGTGCGCGAACTGGACGAACTGGACCTGCACATCAACGGCCTGTTCGAGAACGTGCCCGAAAACCGCCGCCGCTTCATGGTCTTTCACCCCGCGTGGAGCTACTTCGCCCACAACTACAACCTGCGCGAAGTGGCCATAGAGGTGGAAGGACGCGAACCGGGCCCCAAGCAGTTGACCCGCATCGTGGAGTTCGCCAAGAAGGAGAAGATCGAAGCCATCTTCGTCCAGCCGCAATTCTCCAAGCGCGGCGCGGAAACCATCGCCCGCAACGTCGGGGCAAAGCTCATCGAGGCCGATCCGCTGGCCGAAGACTGGGCCGCCAACATTCGCCGCGTGGCCGAGGCCATGGCCCAAACCCTGACCCAACCCCTCAGCAAGTAGACACGCATGCACATGCCCGCCAGTGCGCCCGGCATGCCGGGCGCACCGCATACACCGCACGAACCGGTCATCGCCGTGCGCGACCTGTGCTTCGCCTACGGCGGTGAACCGGTGCTGGACCACGTGGACCTTACCGTGGAGCGCGGCGAATTCCTGGCCGTGCTTGGCCCCAACGGTGGCGGCAAGACCACCCTGCTCAAGCTGCTGCTGGGTCTGCTGACCCCGCGTTCCGGCGGCGTGACGCTGTTCGGCGGCGCGCCGCGGGCGGCGTTGCCGCGCATCGGCTACGTGCCGCAGTATTCCACGGCCCGGCTGGACTTTCCCGTCACCGTGCTGGACGTGGTGCTGATGGGCCTTGCGGGCACCCGGCGGGGCCTGCTGGGCCGCCACTGGTCGCACGACGCGGCATCGGTGGACCGCGCCCGCGAGGCGCTGGACCAGGTGGGCCTGTCCGGCATGGAAAAGCGCATGGTGGGCGAGCTTTCCGGCGGGCAGCGCCAGCGGGCCGTGGTGGCCCGCGCCCTGATGGCCCAGCCGGAGCTGCTGCTGCTGGACGAGCCCACCGCGTCCATCGACCCGCAGGGCTCGTTCTGCTTCTTCGAATTCCTGGGCACCCTGCGCGGCCCGCACACCCTGGTGGTGGTCAGCCACGACCTGTCCATCGCCACGTCCACCTTCTCCAACGTGGCCTTCGTCAACCGCACCCTGGTGCACAGCCGGGGTGCGGGGCTGACCCCGGACATGCTGACCATGCTTTACGGCCACCACGAGAAGACCTGCCCCATGGGGGCGTTCATCTCGTCCGTGTCCGGGCTGTTCCCGGTGCTGCCCAAGGCGGAGGACCTGCCCCCCGGCACCCTCGCGGGCGGCACCCCGTCCGATACGACGCAGACTCCGGCGCACGGCCAATCCGCCCCGGCGGCATCCGCCGCCACCCCTCATCCCGGCAAGGACGCCTGATGCTCGACGCGCTCTCCTACGACTTCATGCAGCAGGCCCTGGCCGCGTCGCTGCTGGCCAGCATCGCCTGCGGGGTCATCGGCACCCTGGTGGTGGTGAACCGGCTGGTGTTTCTGGCGGGCGGGGTGTCGCACGCGGCCTATGGCGGCGTGGGACTGGCCTTTCATTACGGCTGGCCGGTCTTGCCCAGCGCCATCGGCTTTTCCGTGGCCTCGTCCATGCTCATGGCCGGGGTGGCCCTGAAACGGCCCGAAAAGTCCGACGCGGCCATCGGCGTGCTGTGGGCGGCGGGCATGGCCTTCGGCATCATCCTCATAGACCTCACCCCCGGCTACAAGGCCGACCTGATGAGCTTTCTGTTCGGGTCCATCCTGGCCGTGCCAACCACCGACCTGTACCTGATGGCCGCGCTGGACGCGGTGTTGCTGGCCGTGGTGGCCCTGTGCCACCAGACCCTGCTGGTGACCTCGTTCGACCGCGAATTCGCCGAGGCGCGCGGCCTGCCGGTGCGCACCGCGCACTACCTGGTGGTGGGCATGACGGCGGTGGGCGTGGTGATGCTGATCCGCGTGGTGGGCCTTGTGCTGGTCATGGCCCTGCTGACCATCCCGCCGTTCATCGCGGCGCGCACGGCCCGCTCGCTGCCGTCCATGATGGCCGCCGCCACCGCGTGGAGCACCGTGTTCTGCGTGGGCGGACTGGCTCTGGCCTACCGCTGGGACGTGACCTCGGGCGCGGCCATCATCGCCGTGGCCTCGGCCGGGTTCATGGCCGTGTCCGGCGCGGGGGCGCTGCGCCGAATCATGGCCCGCAAGACCGCCTGACGGCGCAAGCCAAGGATTTTCATGACCGACACCACCCAACACCGCGCCTCCATCCCGCACTCCCCTGCCGAACCCGACGCCCGCGCCCGTCTGGAACACGCCGGGCTGGAAGCCACCCCCCGCCGCATCGCCGTGCTGGAGGCCCTGGCCGCCCTGCCCCACGCCCCTGCCGCGCAGGAACTGCTGGATGCGGTGCGCCGCACCACCCGCATGGACAAGGTGACCCTGTACCGCACCCTGGACCTGCTGGTGGAGGCGGGCATCCTGCAACGCCACAGCGGGGCAGATGGCGCGTTTCGACACTGTATGGCCCCGGCGGGGGAAAATGCGCCGCACGGCCATTTCCAGTGCACCCGCTGCGGGGTGATGACCTGCCTGCCCCCGCTGCCCACGGCGCTGGACGCCACCGCCTTGCTGCCCGCCGGAGTGACCGTGGAACACGTGGAGGTGCGCCTGGACGGCGTGTGCGGGCGGTGCGGCAAAAGCTGACCCACGCGCTTCAGGCTGCCGTTCCGGCTTTCCTTCCGTCATTCCGCCCCCCGCGCACTCCCCTGATCAGACAAAAAGCGCACCGGACGCGGACCGCACATGCAGGTCCGTCCGGTGCTCCTTTCTTTTCCCGCCCCTTCCGCTGCACTGCTCTTGCGGTGTATCTTCCCAACCTCAAGCTTTTCGTGTTTTCGCCGATAGGACGTGCAACGAAGCATACCCAGGACGCGCCCGGCCATGTCCGGCCAACGCGCGCCCACGGCATGCGGCGCGCGGCCCGATGCCGTGCGCAGACCATCGGAGGCGACCCATGTCCCGTGAATCCCGCGCACCCCGCGAGTCACATATTCCGCAGAAGCCCCCCGGCAAGGGGCAGGACAAAACGGCAGGTACGAGCATTGCGGCGCTGGCCCGCACGGGCCCCGTCCTCACCGGGCTGATCCTGACCGGGCTTGCCCTGGCCGCCCAGCCTCTGCTGCCCCCCGGCGGCACGCCCGCCGGGGCCGAGATGCGCCAGTCGCAGGCCGCCCCGCCGCAGCCCGCTTCCATGGCGCCGCAGCCGCCACGCCTTGGCGCGGACCCCGGAGCGCCGCTGGTGGCCACGGAATCGGGCGAGGCCAACGTGAACGGGCAGACCATGCCCCTCTCCACGGTGGTCACCCACGACAACGGCTTCATGGTGCCCGACAACCAGGGCGGCATGTTCTGGAGCAAGGGCGTACCGCGCCCCCAGGCGGACCCCAACTACATGGAGGCCCGCGAGCTGAAGCTGAAGGTGCGCGAACTGGTGGACCAGCTGCTGGCCACGGTGCCCAACGACGCGCTGATGGGCTACATCGCCCTGCCCACGTCGTTCGTGAATCAGGACGACTTTGACGAGTCGTCGTCGCTGGGGCGGTACATTGCCGAGCAGCTCTTTTACGAATTCAACCAGCGCGGCTTTCCCGTGCGCGAATACCGCCTGCCCGGCACCCTGCGCCCGCGCGAGGGCGAGGGTGAATTCCTGCTCTCGCGCAACGTGGGCGTGCTGCCCGCGCGCGAAGGGTGGGCCGTGTTCGTGGCGGGCACCTACTACCGCGACAAGTACAGCGTGTTCATCAACGCCCGGCTGATCCGCGCGGCGGACGGCTTGGTGCTGCGCACGGCGGAACT
>NZ_AGFG01000004.1 GCF_000226255.1 Desulfovibrio sp. A2 | reverse complement strand
TCTCCTGGCTGCTGGCCCACGACTGCAAGCCAGAGATCCTGCGCGACGCGGATGGCCGCCCGCGCCGCCTGCTGCTGCACCACGACCGGCGCGGCGCGCCAGCACCCGAACGCGTGGCCCGCGCCACCATGATAGCCGAACGGTTCAAGCACCTGATACTGCTGCAACTGGACGTGAAAAAAGGCGAGCGCCCGCGCTCCGTGCGCTGACTGCTCGCCCATGGCCTGGTTGAACTGAAGGGGGGCCGGTACAGAAGGCCGAGGTAAAATCTCTACCAATTGACGCCCTACCACCTACCAGCCCGAGATCAATCTGCACTACCGCGCGTCCAACACCGCCCCAACAGGCCGATGGTCGGAATAGACGCTAGACGACGTGCAATAGTTTGGGTCTGGAAAATATATCTGTGCCCTACCATCCCACATCTTGGCGTGCTGCCCCAAAAACACGAAATCTAGCACAGAGTTGTAGCGCGGGCTGCACTGAGTCTTGATCAACTTTTCAGGCTTAACCCAGCGCACCCCGTCTGACGCCACAAGCACGTCGAACCCTTTGTCGCGGCTCGCGCCATCGGGCAGATCCCAATCAAAATTATAGTCGCCTACGGCGATGATATTCACATCCTTCGGCTGACTGGAAACCCACTCCTTCAGCAAACGAGCCTGCTCTACCCGCCGCGTTGCGTTACCTCGGTGCAGGTGGTTCACCACAAAACTAAGCTTGAGATCGCTGCCGCCGTCATCCTTCATTAGAAAGTCAACGGCCAGAGGACGCCTGGGCCAAAGCTGACCAGCCTCGAATAGCTCTCGCGTCCTCACCCATCTCAACTTACGGACATTGTAGATAACCGCGAGCTTGTCGGCCCCACCAGAGGTGCCGACAACCACAGAGTACGCAGCACCGTTTGCCCGTTCAGCGGCACCGCGCAGCAAGCTGGCAGCCTCAAGGCCTTGCACCTCACACAACCCAACCAGGTCAACGCTCTTCAAGACGGACTCAATTTGCGGAGCCAACGCTGTTGGGTCCGCCCCACCCGACTCAATATTCCATCCCACCACTGACAGCGGAGCAGCAAAGGAGACCCCGCAGACGCCAAGGACAAGCACCATCACAATTCGGCAGACAATTCTCTTCATAACGCCTCCCATGTTTGCCGACACCTAACGCATATCAACCCCCTAATGCGTTATTAATTCTATCGACCAAGCCAAATCGTCAGCCATCATTATGGATATTCATAACGCATCAACACGACACGACTTAACCATAAACATTCGCAACGACACATCTATCAGCACAACCACGCAACCCCACGCGCAAAAAAGACCACCCAGCACCGCTGCTGGATGGCCACCCTTGAAACAGATGTCGATTAAACAGGACAGGTTGACCTATTACCTAGCCCCCATTAAGACAAAAAAAACTCAACCAGCAGAAAGCATATGAGCGATACCCCCCCAGCCGAAATTACCCCCGAACAAGCGCTACTGACCGACCTAGCGTCCGACACAGCCGAAGAAGAAAACGCCCGGCCTAGCCATAGAACCAGGTCGCGCAGAGCAATCCCAGGCCCCAAGCGCAGAATGGGGGATAGCACCCCAGAGAACGAACATTACACTCAACTCCGCGAGTCCATTGAGAAGTTAAGCTCCCGCAACTACGCAACACTATTTTCGTATTTTACGATACTGGCATATCTTTTTGTAACAACAGTATCAACAACACATGAAGACATACTATTCAACACCACCAAACCAATCCCTATTTTAAACACACCAATACCGCTTTCATGGTTTTTTATCGCAGCCCCAATCATACTTACGATAATCCACATCTACACAGTAGCTCACATTTTCTATCTATCAAGACAGACAAAACTCTTCTCAGAAGCCTTAACCTCAGCAGGCGATGCCCAAAAAAAACACGAAAAATCCCTCATTATAACATCACTACTATCTTCTGCATTAATCAAAGATGACTCCCCAGTTTTTATAAAAGCCATCTCACATGTCTACACAATAGCTGTATTCATAGTTGCCCCCATCACCACATCGATCCTATTCCAATACTACTCACTGCCATATAATGATGAAGGAATACTCCTCACACAAAGACTCTCACTTATAACCATGTTTTCCACAACATTTTATATATACAATGAAATATTCATTAAGCACCACAGGTCGCCAACTCTCAACAATGCGTTTTCCATAGCACACGCCTTGATATACATGCTTATAGTATTAATATCACTAACATTATTCACAACGCCTTATAGCTACGACAATTCCTACATAAAGCAGCTACTAAGCGACAAAACGACTACAGCTAATTTCATCGCAGACAAAGACAGTACAATCAATAAAATAATATTAGACACATTGACAGCTATTGAAGAATTTTACGACTCTGTACCGAGATCCATCCACCTACCGAACAAAACTCTCATTTCTCCAAAATCAACCACTAGCACCTCACAACAACTTCCTTCAGGAATCTTAAACAAAGACACATCCGCACATGCAGTAGAAAAAATATTTAGCACCAACATTTCTAAGAGAGTATTTTACAACGCAGACTTCAGCAACTCAATATTTTTATTTTTCAACTTCAAAGACACTTATTTCGACAAAACAAACCTCAATGGCGCAAAAATAATATCATCAACTTTTGAATCATCACACCTTATCGACACTAACGCCATAGGTGCGCAATTTGAAAATTGCAAATTCACAGACGCAACCTTTACAAATGTAAACGCAGAAAAGTCTTCCATTACAAACAGTACAATTGACAACTCACTTCTCATAAAATTTTCATTAAATAAAGCAAACATCATTCGCACTAACATCACACATACAAACTTTATCAAGCTCCATGCACTACTTAGCAAATTCACAGATACATCAATATTCGGCGGAAGCATCAACTTTAGCGTCTTTAACGACTCAAAAATATCAAATACAACATTCCACTGCCAGATATCCTGCTCATCATTCATTGGCGCCGAGACTCGCCACGTAAAAACAAACAAGAATGACATCGCATACAAACTACTCCAAACAGGATCTAACAAAGATATCAATTTCCTCCTCAGTAACCCAGAATCTCACGGAATTATCAGCAAAAAAAATGCCCCCATACCGCTCACAAAAAACACCAAAGACAAAGACATCGACATAATAACCACCTACGCACTCCGCTACATACATTGTATCGAGATAGGCCTTAAAGACAATGAAGACGTGACATTATCACTAAATGACATAGCACTACTTGGTAGCCGATCATTTAAACTTAAACAAAACAACACCACTGAACTAATACCTGATGAAAGTTTTTTAAACATAGACACTTGCAAAGCCGCAGCGAAAAGCATGAAGAACAACAAAACAATACAAGAATTCCTATCGAGCGACACATATCCGGACGCAAAGAGACGTATTATAGAATTCATATACGAAGTTGAGACATACCCAAACTCAACCCCAGAGAATAACGAGTCACCATCAACCATGCATAAATACAAAGCACTTCAGAAACAATAAACAATTCAAAAAATAATAGTGCAACAAAAGCATACAACTTTACCTCTCGTTTTGCACACACCAACGACCCCCGAAGCCGCACTACTTTGCGCCCCTACGCACCAACACTCCGACACTGAATGTTTGCAATTGCATCTATATGCACAATACTAGCCCTTCGCCACGAAAGAACCGCCCGCGCGACTTGTGCATATACATGTGAGCTGAGGGCACACGCAATATCCTTCGTATTGTTGCATACAAAACCTGTTTCCGGGGTAGCTGGTGATTCCCGCCAGTACGCCTCGAATGCTTTACGCCCATGCCCCACCTGAATTTGCCCCCCTACTTTCTGCCTGGTGTGTGCGGTGTGAGCCCCCTCATATTCCATCGCAACACATTGCCATCAAAGCACTTTTTCTCACACCTCTCCGCTTTTGCCCATCCGACGAAACATGCGATTTCAACAGGTTAGCGCACACCTGCTGCGGTGTGAGGCGGAGATATGCAGCGGTTAGGTCTAACCGCCACGAAAAATCGAGGTGTGGATTGCGGTGAGGCGATTTAATTATATCTTTTAAATATTTAGATATAAAAAATGAATTTCATCACCGCTCACACCAATTGCGACGAGGCCTTGCGTTTGGAAAACGCCTTTTCGCGCGCGGCGCGCACGCATGCGCGTGTAACGCGCGTATGTACATGATTACAGTCTGTTAAACAAAAACCCCGCCACCCATCGGGGTAGCGGGGCCTTGTGGCGGTGTGCGGGGCAGGATCAACCATCTGCCGAGTCAGGGGCAACGTCCCCCCGCTCGAACACCCAGCACTTGTACGCCTTGCCGGGGCGACGGGAATGAACGCAGCGGTTCGCCGCCACCAGCACATGGCGCTGGCTTGCCCGCAGGGCCGCCTTCAGTTCGGCGCTGTCGAAGCCGGGGCCGCCATGCTCGGCGGAAAGCCGCAAGAACTGGTTCAGGTTGACGGCGATGCGCGCCGGGGTGCGTGAATGATCCAGCCCGCCCACGCGCTGTTGCAGCCGGTCGAATTCCTGCCAGAACACCCTGGCCAACTCCGGCTCCTCCGCCTTCCCGCCCACGGCCCGCATGTACGCGCCCGCAGCAGCAGCCCCCACGCGCGCCCCCTTCTCCAGCAGAACGGCGTTCATGCGCAACACGTATTCCCCTGCGGCATGCACGCGCGCCGGGTTGTCCGCGTCTTCTCCCTCCAGCCCGAACATGGTTTCCGTCTGGCAGCGCAGCGCATCTTCCGGCACGCCGGAAAGCATGCTCCAGATGGCCAGCAGGCGGTGCAGTCGGTCACGCCCGATGGTGTACAGGGCCATTCCTTGGTCGGTGTCGGCAAGACGGGTTTCCATCTCAATCTTCCTCCGGGGTGGGCAGTTTGGCGGCCTGGAACAGCCAGCACTTCACGGTCTTCTTCTCGTGCTGCGAATGCACGCTGCGGTTGGCGGCAATGAAGCGCCGGGCATTCCCGGCGGGCAGCAGCTTTTTCAGCGCGCCTATGTCGGGGGTGGGCTGGCCGCAGTTGCGGCAGGCCTCCAGAAACTGGTTGAAGTTCACGGCAATGACGCCGTCGCGCCGGTCGTGGTTCAGCGGGTCCAACCGCGAGGTGGTCTTGGTCAGCTGGATGGACAGGTAGTCGTAGGTGTCCCAGAACTGCTCCACCAGCGGGTGGTCCGCAGCCAGGCGTTGTTCCCGCGCCTTGGCCCGCAGGAACAGGTATTCGGTCAGCCCTTCGCGCAGGTAGTCCGACATGGTGGGAAACAGCACCTTCAGGGCGTGGCCGCACGCGGCAATCTGCGCGTGGTTCTTGATGATGCGCTCGTTCTTCAGGGCGCCGCTGTCGGTGTAGCGGGTTTCGATGCTGTCGAAGGCCGCCGCGTAGGCGTCCAGAATCTCGCGCTCGTGCGACAGGGCCGCGCCCAGAAAGCCGCCCACGTCGGCCGCCGTCTGCCGCTCGAACCACCGGGCCACGTCGCGCGTGCCGGTCTTGTGGTGCTTCTTGTCGGCGTGGCAGTGCACGATGCGCTGCAGCAGCGCCTCCGACCCGTCCACCTCGGCATTCTGGCTGATGACCAGCGACGCCTGGAACAGGTGTTCCTCCACGTCGTTGGAGCGCTTGGCCACGCCCAGCGTGCCGGTGCCGCGCCCGTTGTAGAAGGGCTTCACCTCGTCAAAGCCGAACTGCCGCTGCTTGGCGTCCTTGTCGCCGTTGTCGCGGTCCGATTCGATGATGACCACCGGCAGGTTGCTCACCTGCGAAAAGGCGCGCCGCCGCCCGGCGGGGGTGGCCTTCAGCAGGTCGAAGCCTTCGTAGTCGTCGCGGCCCACGCACTTCCACAGAAACTCCAGGATGGTGGACTTGCCCGCGCCCGGCTCGCCGGTCAGTTCAAGAAAGGGGAACGTCTTGTGCCGCGCGCGGATCTGCTGCACGAACAGCGACCCCAGCCAGTAGGCCAGCGTGGCCAGCCCCTGCCAGTGGAAGGCCTTTGCGTAGTTGTCCAGCCAGTCCGGCGTGAAGCGGCCATCGGTGCGGATGTACACGCCGTTCAGCATCGACTTCACGCCGCGCCGGTTCACCTCGAAGTAGCCGTGCTTGTTCACGGCCAGCTTGCGGCCCTTGCTCCATGCGTGCTCCTGAAAGATCCACGCGTCGGATTCGCGGTCGTAGCCCACGAAGGGCAGCGCGCTCACGGTGGTCATGCGGCTGTTCAGCCAGCGGTCGCGCAGTATCTTCAGCTGCCGGGCGTCGCCGTCAAAGGTGCCCCCGCGCGACCGGTTCAGCATGGCCTTGTGGAAGGCGTCCGGGCTGGTGATGGCAGTGCCCTCCAGCGCGATCAGGTCGTCGGCCTGCCCGTTGGCGTAGGAGATGCCGAACACGTAGCGCTGTTCGTCCATCAGGGCGTCGCGCTCCATGTACAGGAACTTGGGCAGCACGTTGGATATCTGGTCGATGCCGCAGTGCATGGCGAACAGGTCGCGCCCGGTGGGTGAATCGAGCACGGCGTCTATCGGGTTTGGGGGATTGGGGGGCGTGGGTGCGGGCGCGGGCGTGTCGGCGGCGGGATCTGCGTCGCCGCCCTGCCCAGCCCCCTCCGCCGTGCTGGCCGGGGCGGTGGCCACCGCGCTGGCCGGGGCGGCGGTCGGCACCTTGCCCGCGCGCTTGGCCTCCAGTTCCTGCTCCATCCACTGCCCGGCCGCCTCGGCCAGCCCCTTCTCGAAGTCCGCGCCCAGCTTGATGGAGTACAGCGCGTTCTCGAAGTCCATGATGAAGGTCATGCGCCGGTTGCGGGTGTAGTGGATGTACGCCTTCTCCTGCACCGTCTCGGCCATGAACAGTCGCCCGTAGTACAGGCGGTCGCGGATGAAGGCGTCGTCTATGCGCCCCGCCCGGTACAGGTCGTCCCAGTCGCGGCCATCGGGCAGCATGCACACAAGGGCCAGTTCGCCCATGGCCTTGAGCGTCTTGTGGTGCGTCTTGCACCACTTGGACCCGGCCTTGTCCGAATCCATGGCCAGCACCCAGCGGATGCGCCGCCCCTTGTGGGCCTGAATGAACGCCGCCGGGAAGTGGTTGCACGAGAAGCAGGCCGCCGCCTTGTGCCCGGAAAGGGCCAGCGCGATGGCGTGAAAGATGCCCTCCACCAGCCACACCCGGTCGCCGTCGTTGATCTGCTGCCCCGGCGGCGTCCACACGTCGCCCTGGAACAGCGTGCCGTCGTCCTTGCGCTTGCCGCCGAAGTGGGCCTTCTGGCCGTCCTTCTTGGTGCGGCCTATCAGCCGGTCCCACCAGCGGGTGCGCCCCTCGTCCAGGTAGAAGCGCACCGTGGGCACGTAGTCCGTGGTGCCCGGCACCGGCCATGCCGCCTGCTCGTACCAGCCGCGAATGCGCGAAAGGTCGAAGCCGCGGTCAAGGCCAAGGTAGGCATCTGCCGTTGCCTGACGGTTTTCTTCCGTGGGCGGGAAGCGCCGCGCGAAGTCCTCGAACAGGTCGGGCAGCGCCTCGCGCGTGGGTTCCTCGAACCCGCATTTGTTCAGCCGTTCGCAGCGCAGCATCCACGGCTTCTGCTTGCCCACGTAGAGGGTGCGCTTGCCGCAGCAGGGGCACACGCCCCGGCGCAGGTAGTTGGCCTCTTCCTTGAAGTCGAAGCGGCGATCTCCGAGCAATGCGCGGATAATCTCCTCCGTGCGGATGCCGTTATCCATGGCGGCCTTCCCCCTTCGCCTCCTGATTCCGGGGGCAGCTTGAGCAGTGCGTCCGGTAGATCCACAGCATGGTCCCCCGCGAGCCCCGGTAGCGAGGGCATGGCCGCAGGTGCGGGCGCGCCACGGCGGCCCGTTTCAGGGCCTCCACGGTGGCGCAGCCCGCTTCCTGCGGGGTTCTGGGGCAGCAGGGGCTAGGCATCGGCCATGCGCTCCATCTGGCGCAGGTCGCCCACAAGGGCCATGCCGCGTTCGAGCACGTCGGCCAGTTCCTTCAGCAGGCGGCGCAGCTCGATTGCTTGCAGCCGGTCGTCGGACGCGGCGCGGCAGGCTTCCTCGGCCACGTGACCAACCTCCGTGAAGAGGTCGGCCACGCGCAGCAGCAGCGAGGCGCAGTCGAGGGTGGCGTGGGGTTGGGCCTGGTCGTCGGGTGCGGCCTTGGCCAGCAGCCAGTGCACCACGGTCAGGTTGCCCACCGCGATGCAGAACCGGGGCAGGTCGGGGAACGAGGGGAAGTACTTCTCGGCGGAGAACACCCGCCGAGCTTGGGGCATGGACCAGCCCATGCGTTTGGCGATTTCGGGAAGGGACAGGCCGCTCTGCTCCACGGCCAGCTTGAAGGCGTCCACGGCGTCCAGGTGATGCAAGGGGCGGGCGTCATGCGCTTGCATTGTGACGCCTCCCAAGCTTGGACACCGACGTGGCGCGCGGCGCGGGTTTGGGGCTAGGGGTTTCCGAAGAGGACATGGCCTCCCATGCCGAGCGCAGATCATCGTCCGTGACTGCGCCCGCCGCGCGGAGTTGCGACAACAGCTCGCGCAGGACGTACAACTTGCCGGCCAGCACGATGATGCGCCGGGTTGGGGTGTTCGAGGCGCGCCGGGTGCGGCGCAGGCAGCGCGGGATCAGCCCGAGGGATCGGGCCGTGGCGGAGTAATTCCCATGCCGCCGGACCATACGACTGAGGAGAAGTTCGGTTGCTTTCATGCCCCCTTATTGGGACGATACGTCCCGTCATGTCAAGGACAATATGTCTCAAGACAGTAGGACCGCACGTCCGCTATGTTGAGACCATGGAAAAAAACCTGCTCTTCGAACGCGCCTTTGTCACTATTGTAGCTGAAATGGTTGAACAAAAAGGCATGAGTCATTCCGATTTCGGACGACGCGTGTTCGGCGAAACCTCCGGCGTGCGCCTCTGGCGCTGGTGCAGATCCGAAGAGAATCGCGGCCGCAGACTCATGCTGGGCGAGGCTTACGCCATGGCAGCAGTCCTCGACACCGACTTCCCCAGCCTAGTCTGGAAAATCAGCAAGGAAGCCACCGAGCGGGGACTGCTTGAGACGAATCGTCCCAATTAGCCTTGATTCTTGAGACGTATCGTCCTAATTAGGCACCTTCAAGGAGGTGCTTATGTCTGCCTTTGTCCCATCCCCGATGCCGCCACGCCCCCTTGGCGGCGAACTACTCGTCCGGAACATCATCGTCACGGCGGTGATGCCCGCCGCATTCGTCTCGGCCAACGCGCCGGAACGGCTCGACCGGCAGCGCGCCCAGTTGGCGCGCCGCGCATGACGGAGGTCCCATGCCCGCCGACATGCCGCCCGGCTACCTCAACACCAAACAGGCCGCCGCGTACCTGGGCTACAGCGTGAAGCGCTTCAGCATCTACGCCCGCGAGGGGGCAATCCCGCGCCGTGGCCCCCGGCTGAACCGGTTCCGCATCGTCGATCTGGACGCCTTCATGGAAAACCCGCGCGTGTTCGTGTCGCAAGCGCCCACGCCCCGCCCCCGCACGCGCGAAGGATTCACGCCCATCCGGATATGAGCGTCCACAAGAAACCCAACGGCACGTGGTTCGTGCAGTATCGTATTCCCGGCGAGCGTACCCCTCGCCGGGAATACTTTCCCAAGGGGCCGCTGGGCGAGCGCCAGGCGCGCATCCGCGATGCCGAGATCAAGCTGGACAAGACGCGCGGGCAGGAGCCCGTCGTCGCCCCCGGAAAGACCTACCTGGACACCGTGGCGCAGATCTACGTGGTGGAGCGCAAGACGCGCGGCGCTTCGCAACGGTGGCTGCACGACTTCGCGCTGCTCATGAACAACTACGTCCTGCCAGGGCTGACGCAGCTGCCGCTGGACGCCATCACCTACGCGGACGTGATCGCCTTCGTGGACAAAACGTGGGGGCACCGCAAGCTGGCCACACGGCAACGCTACCTGGGCTACCTGAAGGCGCTGTTCCGCTTCGCCGTCGAGCACGGCCACACGACCAACAACCCGCTGGCCAAATGGCGCAAGACCAAGGAACCACGCCACGACATGCGCCTGACCCTGCCGGACCTCGGCAAGATCATGAAGCACGCCGCGCCGCACCTTCAGTGGGCCATCGAAGTGGAATGGGAGTTGGGCACGCGGCCCGGCGTGACGGAGCTGTTCGCCATCCGCTGGGCCGACGTGGACTTCGAGCAGTGCCGCATCCACGTGAAGGGAACCAAGACCCACGACGCAGACCGGCTGGTGCCCATCACGCCGCAATTCCGCGACAGGCTGGCGCAGATGCGGGCGGAACAGCAGGGCGAGTACGTGATCGAGTACAAGGGGCACCCCGTCACCCGAGTGAACAAGGGGCTGGCGCGGGCGGCACAGCGCGCGGGCATCCCCTACCCGGTGCGCATGTACGACATCCGCCACCTGTTCGCCTCGACCATGCTGGCCAACGGGGCCGACCTGGCGGCGGTGTCGAAGATCCTGGGACACTCGAACATCACCACCACCCAGAAGCACTATTACCACGTGCTCAAAGGCGAAATGAATCGGGCCATCCGCACCCGGCCCCCAATTTCCATTTCCGAGTAGTGGGGCATACACGTAGGGCATACAGGGGGCGGAATCCGCCAGCTACAGACACCCTAACCGCCACCCCGGATTACACAAAATCAACCACTTATCCCCCCACCCTTTCTCTTGGGAGCAGGGGGTCGCTGGTTCGAATCCAGTCGTTCCGACCAATAAAACAATGGGTTACGGAAAGCTTCCGTAACCCATTTTCTGTCTGTAGGTACTGGAAAGGTACCTATCAGCACATCCTGCGCATTTCCTGCGCCCTGCCCCCTCACGCCTCCCACAACCGCGTGGCCCGTTGGGCCAGCGGTCCGCAGAGCCGCACGAAGTTGCCCACCAGCAGCGCGGAAACCACCGTGCCCTCGCGCAGCCCCAGGATGGAGCCCGCGAAGATCAGACTCAGGATGACGGCCGCCACCACGTGCCCGCAGTCGAACAGCGTCTTCACGTTGCCCACCATCAGCCGCGTCTTGTAGGCGATGGCCACCACCAGCCCCTCGCCGGGCAGTATGCCCACCTGGCAGACGATCTCGAAGGCGATGCCCAGCCCCAGCAGCGCGCTGCCCACCAGCACGGCCGCCATTTGCAGGGGGTAGCCCTCCATGGGCAGCGATTTGGTCAGGGCCATGGCGATGTCGATGAACACGCTGAACACCATGACCACCGGCATCTGCACCAGGTATTTGCGCGAAAGCCCCTCGCGCATCACCAGCATTTGCAGGGCAACGAACACGATGTTCACCAGCAGGGTAAGCATGCCCAGCGACAGCCCGGAAAGCAGCGCCAGCACGTAGGGCACGCTGGTGATGGGCGTGGTGCCCAGCCTGGCGTTGGTGACCAGGGCGATGCCGAGGGCGCACAGGAACAGGGAGAAGCCGAAAAACAGGTACCTTTTCAAAGCCTTCGGGCGATTCATGAGCACTTCCACTATTTCTTGATGTAGCGGCGACGAACCCAGGGCGCGCCGCCGGGGGGGCACACCGGCCAGGGGCGTGACGGCCAGCAGGGTATCTTGCGGATATCCTGCCGCTGCCAGGGGCGCGGGCTGACCAGGTCCGGGCAAAGAAAAAACGGCCGGGGGACGCGCGGACGCGCCCTCCTGGCCGGAAACAGGTACCAGCGTGTGTTGCCGGAACGGCAACTTCCCACCTTTCGGGAGAAGTTGCAAACAAAGCAATGTCAAGCCAGGCGGAGCAGCGCCAAGCCGCAGGGCCGCGCCGCAGCCCCCCGCAGGATGGGCGGACAGGCGCAAGGCAGCGGGCACGCGGCTACCCGCCCCAGCCCCTGGCCACGGCTACGACTACGGCTTCATCTCGATCTTTCTGGTCTGCCCGCCGGACACGGAAACCCGCTGCATCAGGCCCACGCCCTGGGGCTTTCCGTCAGCGGCTTGCCACGCGAACCCGGTGACGATGAAGAACTGCCCGTCGGCGATGTCCTTGAAAACGAACGCGCCGCTGTCGGTGCACACGGTCTGCGGATGGTCGGCGAGGTATTGCGGGTCGTCGTTGGTAATGACCGGCGGCGGGGCCGCACCCTGCCCCAGGCGCAGGGTGCCCTTGTCGTCGCTGCCGTAGAGGGCGAACATGCGCTCGCTGGAATAGGCAGTGACGGGCACCAGCGTCACCGGCTTGCCCGCGCAGGTCTTTACCTCGCCGCCGGGCAGCCTGGCCGTGGCCGTGCCCCGGACGGTATTCCTGCCGGGGACCAGCTTGCGGCGCGCCTCCTTGGAATCGTACGGCGTGGACAGGGTGACGGTGCGGGCCCGCTGCGGTTCGGCCTGCGGCGCGGGGCGCGGCTCCTGCGTGCCCCCGTCGGGAATGCCGGTGATGGACCGCTTGGGGGCGCAACCGCCCGCCAGCAGCGCGGCCAGCAAAAGGGCCACCAGCGTGGTCGCCACGGCCAGCGCATGGCGTGTATGCGTCATCGTGCGTCTCCTTTTTTCCGGCGATAGCAGACCCGCGCCCCGTTAGGCAAACCGAGGTGCCCAAAGGGGCAGCCAGACGGGACAGCCGGGCGCGGGGAAATGCGGGATCATAATGCCTCGCGTCCAGTGGCGGGAAGCAGGGGGGCAGCCCCCCCAACAGCGCTTACCGACGGCCGCTTCCGCCCTTACCGCCGTTGCCGCTCCCGTCCGGCAGCCCACCGCCAGACGCGGCCGCCTGCTGCATGCGCCGGGTGGTCAGCCGGGTGGGCGGCGCGGACAGGGGGTCTTCAGGCCAGGGATGCTTGGGATAACGGCCGCGCATTTCCGCCCGCACCGCAGGGTAGCCGGTGCTCCAGAACCCGGCGAGGTCGCGCGTGACCTGCAGCGGCCGCCCGGCCGGCGACAGCAGGTGCACCACCACGGGCACGCGCCCGCCGCCCACGCGGGGCGTTTCGCGTACGCCGAACATTTCCTGCAGCTTCACGGCCAGCACCGGGCCGCCCTCCGCCGCGTAGTCCACCAGCACCTGCGAGCCGGACGGCGCCTCGATGCGCTCCGGGGCCTCGGCATCCAGCCTGCGGGACAGTTCCCACGGCAGCATGGCCGCCAGCGCGCCCGCGAGGTCGATGCGCGAAAACTGCGCGCGCCGGGTAATGCCGGACAGATACGGGGCAAGCCAGTGTTCCAGCCCGGCCAGCAGGGCCGCGTCGGAAACGTCCGGCCACCCACCTTCCGCCGTCGTGCCCCCTTCCGCCTCCAGCCCGCGCAGAAAGGCCACCCGCGCCCGCCACAGCTCCAACTCCGGCGTCCAGGGCAGGCAGTGCAGCCCGATGGAGCGGACGCCCGCCATCACGGCCGCCGTCACGGCCTCGGGGTCCGCCGCGTCATGGGGGGCGTCATCCAGCACCAGCGCGCCCATGCGCCGCTGCCGCCGCGCGGCCACGGCCTCGACCCGGTCATCCCAGACCACGAAGGCCCCCGTGACGATGGATGCGGCGAACGCCTCCTCGATGTGTTCGCGCGTCAGCGGCGCGCAACGGCGGATGCGCCCGCGCGCGGCGTCGCCATCCATGTCGGCCACGGCCAGAAACGGTTCGCGGGCCAGCGGGTCTTCCGGCGGCAGGAAGGCGCCCCGCCCGCAGGCCAGGCGAAACTGCCCCTGCCCCCGCGCCTCGGCCACCCTGTCGGGATAGGCCAGGGCCAGCACCTCCCCCGTGGCTTCCGGGTCGGGCCGGGTGTCATGCCCCGCGCCCAGCCCCGCACCACATCCGCCCTGGCGCGCCTTTCCGCCCGTATCTGCGCTCCATGCAGCATCCGCCTGCCGGGCCACCTGCCGGGCGGCCTCGCGCAGCCGGGCCAGCATGGGGCCGTTGGCCGCATTCCGGCCGTCGCCCGCCAACAACGCCACCCGCACCCGCAAGTCCGTGCCCGCATCGCGCAACGGGTCGCGCTCCTCCAGCAGGGCCGCCACGCAGCAGGCCGTGGACCCACGGCCCAGTTCTTCGGCGCGCACCACCATGTGCGCAAGGCGCGGGTGCAGCGGCAGCGCCGCCACCCGCCGCCCATGCGGCGTCGTGCGCCCGGCGGCGTCCAGCGCGCCCAGCAGGATCAGCAGCTCGCGCGCCTGCGCCAAGTTGGCCTGCGGCGGCGCGTCCAGCCAGCGCAGGGCCGAGGCATCCGGCACGCCCCACAGGGCCAGTTCCAGCAACAGCGGGGCAAGATCCGCGTCGAGAATTTCCGGTCGGGCAAAGGGGCGCAGCGCGGCTTCCTCGCCCTCGCGCCACAGCCGCCAGCACACCCCCGGCCCGGTGCGCCCGGCGCGCCCCCTGCGCTGGTCCGCCGCCGCGCGCGAAACACGCTCCGTCACCAACCGCGACATGCCCGAGCGCGGATCGAAGCGCGGCACGCGGGCAAGGCCCGCGTCGATGACCACGCGCACGCCGTCGATGGTCAGACTGGTCTCGGCGATGGCCGTGGCCAGCACCACCTTGCGCGTGCCCTGCGGCGCGGGGGCGATGGCCGCGTCCTGCACGTCGGGGGCGAGATCGCCGTACAGGGCATGCACGGCCACCGGGCCGTGCGGCGTGGCGGCAACGCCCTGCAATCGTTCCGCCGTGCGACGGATTTCGCCCGCACCCGGCAGAAACACCAACACGCTGCCCGCATCTTCGTGCAGGGCGCGGCGTACGGCGTCGGCCACCGCGTCTTCCAGCACGCCGGGTGGGGTGGTGTCATAGGGCAGCCAGCCCCGCGCGGGCGGCAAGTGGCGGGTTTCCACCGGGAAGGCGCGGCCCGCGCTTTCGATGACCGGGCAGTTGCCCAGCAGTTCGGCCACGGGGCCGGAATCCAGCGTGGCGGACATGACCATCAGCCGCAGGTCGGGCCGCAGCCCGTCCTGACAATCCAGGCACAGGGCCAGGCCAAGGTCCGCGTGCAGGCTACGCTCGTGGAATTCGTCGAAGATCACGCACCCCACGTCGGCCAGTTCCGGGTCGGTCTGGAGCATGCGCGTCAGCACGCCCTCGGTGACCACCTCCACGCGGGTGCGCGGCCCCACGCGGGTGTCCAGGCGCATGCGGTACCCCACGGTTTCGCCCACCGCCTCGCCCAGAGTGGCCGCCATGCGCCGAGCCGCAGCGCGCGCGGCGAGACGGCGGGGCTCCAGCAGCACCACCTTGCGCGCGGCCAGCCACGGGGCCGCCAGCAGGGCCAGCGGCACGCGGGTGGTCTTGCCCGCGCCGGGCGGGGCTTGCAATACCATGCGCGTCTCGTCCGCCAGCACCTCCAGCAGGCGCGGCAGTTCCGCATCGACAGGCAGCGATTGGCCGCCCGGCAGCGCAGTGCCTGCTGCCAGCAGGCGAACGAAAGGATGGACGGGGAGATGCGCCGGAGCGCCGGGCGGATGGGATGCAGGCATGGTTCCGTGGGGTTTCGGGTGGCGGAAAGACACGGCTGGCGGCGCGCAGGCGCGCGGGCGACCGGTGCGGCGTCAGGCTATGGAAAAGCGCACGCGATGGCAACGCGCACGCCCACACAGGCAGCATGGCGGGGAGCGCCGCGCAATCAGGGGTATCCACGCAGCCGGCGCACCCAAACGCATACGGACACCTCCGGGCACATGCGAACACATACGGCCGGACCGGATGGCGCAAACACCGCATGGCCCGGCGTCACGCCACGGCGCAACAACAACCCCATCGTGCATCCGCGCCATTTCGCGGCACAAGAGGCATGTACAGCATGCAACACCATCAGCGTGCAATTTTTTACACATATAGTTTGAAAGTCAAGCAAGTAAATTGAACCGCACCATCATGCAAACAACCAGATGATGCCTCTTCATGATGGCCTTGTTTGTTGAATTCTTCCAATTTTACCCCACGCACATCCACAGTATCGCACAATGCCGAGTTTTTCTGGTTGACTTTTGCAGCCATAAGCGCAGAGAAGGCGCAAACAATCCCCTGCAGGAGGCTGCATACCATGAAAACTCTGACCAAAGCCCTTCTCGCCGCCCTGTGCGTGTCGTTTCTGGCCCTGCCCGCCGTGGGCCACACCGCCACGGTGAAGAAGCCCCAGACCATCGAAAACCAACAGGCGCAGCAAAAGAAAAAAGCCACCAAGAAAGTGGCCGTGAAGAAAAAGAACACCCAGCAGGTGGCCGCCAAGAAGCAGATCAACGTCGCCAAGGCGGACAAGACCGCAAAGGCCGCGAAAACCACCAAGACATCGAAGAGCCAGAACCAGTAGCGTCGCACGGGGCCGGGCAGCGTGCCCGGCCTCTCCTTTTTCCTTTCACCGCCGCACCCGCATGCCGCCGAGCTTGCCACCGGGCTTGCCACCAAGCTCGGTGGACGGCCAGCACTTGTCCTTTGGCAACAAATGGCGCAAGGTACTTCTCTCTCTTCCACCATCGCGGGCCTTCACTGGCCGGAGGTGCGCCATGTCCAGCCGTCGCTTCGGCACCCTGAATGAATTCGCCGAATTCCTGAACCGCAAGTGCATGCCCATGCACGAGGTCATCCGCAGCATCGACGACTTCGACGCCCTGCGCGAGGCAGTGGACGCCCTGCGCTCGCGCATGCCCTCCATCGGGTTCTTCTCGCCCTCGCGGCGGGTGCAGTGCTTCTTCGCCGTGTGCCGCCAGCTTGACGCCTTCATCGAGAAAGGCCGCCTGACCATCGACGACGCCCTCATGGCGCTGAACATGCTGGGCTTCGAATCTGGCCGGTTCCGCAAGGCCGTGCGCATGTTCCGCCGCCGCTGGGCCCGCCGCCGCGAAGGTGACCGCGCCAGCCTGCCGCAGGTCACCCGCTTCTACATGGACGGCATAGGCACCTGCCTGTAGGCGCGTCGCCGCACCGCCCTCCTCTCCCTGCCCACCCCAGCCTCGCGACCGCGCGTGCCCCTTCAATACTGTTGAAGCGCGCGCGGTTCTGTCGTAAGGCAACCCATCACACCACATGACCAGCCACCGCAGCCGCAGGAGACCAAACCGCATCACGCCCGCGCGCCGGGCCCCGTCGCACAAGGACCACGCATGGCCTCTCCGTACATATTGACCATCTCCTGCCCCGACCGCATCGGCATCGTGGCCACGGTCTCCACCTTTCTTGCCGTGCAGCGCTGCAACATTATGGATAGCGCCCAGTTCGGCGACCGCGAAAGCAAGCGCTTCTTCCTGCGCATCCATTTCGAAATGCCCGACGACGGCCCCGGCCGCCCCGAACTGGAACGGCTGTTCGCTGGCGTGGCCGCCACCTTCGACATGCAGTGGCAGCTGTTCGACGCGGGCAGCACCTCGCGCATCCTGGTGCTGGTCTCGCGCTTCGGGCACTGCCTGAACGACATCATGTTCCGCTGCGAGACGGGCGCGCTGAACGCCACCATCCCGGCCATCGTCTCGAACCATCAGGACTTCCAGCGCATCGCCGAGATGCACGACATCCCCTTCCACTACCTGCCCATTTCCAAGGAAAACAAGGCAGAGCAGGAAGAGCGCATCGCCAAGATCATCGAGGAACAGTCCATCGACCTCGTGGTGCTGGCCAGGTACATGCAAATCCTTTCGCCGGAATTCTGCGCGCGGTTCAAGGGCCGGGTGATCAACATCCACCACTCCTTCCTGCCCAGCTTCAAGGGGGCCTCGCCCTACCACCAGGCCTTCACGCGCGGGGTGAAGCTGATCGGGGCCACCGCCCACTACGTGACCGAGAACCTGGACGAAGGGCCGATCATCGAGCAGGAAGTGGCACGGGTGGACCATTCGCACATGCCCGACGACCTGGTGGCCGTGGGCCGCGACGTGGAATGCCTGGCCCTTGCGCGGGCGGTGCGCTTTCACATCGAGCACCGGGTGCTGCTGAATGGCAGCAAGACCGTGGTCTTCCGCTAGAGGCTGTTTCTAACTTGTCCTTTCGCCCGTTGGCATCCGACCCGAAGGGCGCGAAGCGTGCCCGTTAAGCGAGCTTGCGAGCTTTACGGGCATCGTGCGCAGAGCGGTCAAACTTCGCCCGCCATTTCGGTCAAATACGATAAAAGTATATTCCCTCATGGCGGGCTTGTTTTCCTTGCCAACGAACGAAAAACCTAATTTAGCAACAGCCCCTAGGGCACACCGCCTCCAGATACCGCCCCCCAGCACGCACCGCGCCCGGAAGTCTTCTGCTTCCGGGCGCGTCTCCGTTCCGCCATCTGGTCGCCGCTCCTGATCGTGCGACCTGCTTGTACGTCCTTGCACCGGGCGCAGCCCAACGCCGCCTCGCAACGGCCCGTGTTTTGTCTTGAAGCCGCCAAGGGGCTGCGCTAGAGTCCCCACCGGACGCACGGCGCGCACTCTTCGTCGCCCTGCCGGGCCGCTCCTCCGACCGCCGGAGGCAGCCCGCGCCCGCGCCCCGCACGGCCCTGCGCCGCACGGGTTCACGCGGCGCGTCGCGTTTCCGAAGCAAGAAGCACCACCCCACTGGAGGACCGTTGATGGAAGCCCCGCAAAAGAATCTCGCCCTCGATCTCGTGCGCGTCACCGAAGCCGCCGCGCTGGCCTCCGCCCGCTGGCTGGGCAAGGGCAACAACGACGCGGGCGACGGCGCTGCCGTTGACGCCATGCGCCTGTCCTTCAATTCGCTGAACGTGGCCGGCCACGTGATCATCGGCGAAGGCGAGAAGGACCACGCCCCCATGCTGCACAACGGCGAGAAGGTGGGCACCGGTCGCGGCCCGGCCATCGACGTGGCCGTGGACCCCGTGGAAGGCACCAAATTGTTGGCCTACGGCCGCCCCAACGCCATTTCCGTGGTGGGCGTGGCCCCCGCGGGCACCATGTACAACCCCGGCCCCAGCTTCTACATGCAGAAGCTGGTGGTGGGCCCCGCCGCACGCGACGTCATCGACATCGACGCCCCGGTGAAGGAAAATCTTCAGAAGATTGCGAAATCGCTGGGTAAGGACGTGGATGACCTGGTGGTGTTCGTGCTGGATAAGCCGCGCCACGAAAAGCTCATCCAGCGCATCCGCGAATCGGGCGCGCGCATCCAGCTGCACACCGACGGCGACGTGGCCGGTGCGCTGATGGCCGTGGACCCGCGCTCTGAAGTGGACGTGATGATGGGCACCGGCGGCACCCCGGAAGGCGTGCTTGCGGCCTGCGCCATCAAGGGCGTGGGCGGCCAGATGCTGGCCCGCCTGGACCCGCAGTCGTACCCCGAAAAGGAATCCCTGCACGACGCCGGCCTTGACCTGCGCGAAATCCACACCGTGGATACCCTGGTGCGCAGCGACGAGGTGTTCTTTGCCGCCACGGGCATTTCGGGCGGCACCTTCCTGCGCGGGGTGCAGTACACCGGCTCCGGCGCCATCACCCATTCGGTGGTCATTCGCGGCAAGACCGGCACCATCCGCTACATCGAATCGTACCACAACTGGGACCGCCTGATGAAGATCAGCTCGGTGAAGTACGATTAGCCACGGGCAACACCGCATGCCGCCCACTTGAGGGCAATGCGGCCCCCCATGTTCCATCTGTTCCATCCGGCCGGTGCGGCGACGCACCGGCCGTTTCGTTCCCGCCCGACGTGATGAACGGCCGGGCCTGCGGCCCGCCGACACATGCGGCGCACGCCGGAACCGTCATCAGCGTCCGGTCCCCCGCCGGGCTTTCCTTTCGCCGCCCCCACCTGTAGACAGGTTGGTGCATCCGGGGCGCGCCCGCACACCGCTGGCGCTCCCCCCACACAGCAACCAGAGGATATCCATGCCCGCTTCGCCTTCGTCCCGCCCCGCGTGCCTGCGTACCCGCGCCATCCTTGTGCTGCCGGTCGCCTGCATCTGCCTTGCGCTGCTTCTGCTGGCCGCGCCGGAGGCCCGCGCGGCGGGCTTCTACGATCAGCCCCCCTTCGACAGCGCCGAGCTGACCCGCTTCATCGACGACTTTCCCCGCTTCCGCGACTGGACCAAGCGCACCCCCGACCTTGGGGAAGCGCCCCATCCCACCGTGGACGCGAACGGCCTGCCCGGCTTCGTGTATAGCCCCGCTGCCGGGGCAGAGGTGGAACGCATGGGCTGGAAGCCGGACCGGTTCTTCTGCATCATGGGCCGCGCTGCCGCGGCGCTGGCCGACATAGAGGAAGGCGACGCCCTGGCCGGGGCCAACCGCCCCGCCGACATGCCCCAGGTGACCGGCGCGGAAACGGAACTGGTGCGCCGCCAGTTGAGTTCGCTGCTGCGCGCCGTGCTGGGCGAATAGCCGGGCAGCGCCGCACGACTGCCCCCTGAGCTCCGAACGGGAGCGAGGGTCCACAGCCCCCGTCCAATCCTCCTGGCACCTCGCCCGCACGTTGAACGCACCGCGCCCCGCCGGAACACCATCCGACGGGGCGCATCGCGTGTGCGGCCCGGCTGCCCCGTCAGGAAGTCGGGCAGGTTCCGCTCGCACCACATCCGCTCGCGATGGCGGGCTACATGGTGATCACCGTGTAGCCCCGTTCGATCCAGTCGCCCATGGCCGGATGGCCGCTCATGTCGCCGATGAGCTCAAGCCCGGTGTCCTGCACCTCTTCGGCAACGCGCTGGATGGACGCGCAGGCCTTGCAAGCCCCGGCGAACAGCCCGGCGTCGCGCGCCTTCTCGAACAGCGGGCGCATGGTGTGCCCGGTGCCCGCCACAACGGGCACGGCCTTGATGGCCTGCCCCTCCACCACCACGCGCACGTCCCAGCCGCGCGCGTGCATGTCCAGCGCGTTCAGCATCACGTGCACGAAACAGGGCACCTCGCCCTGAATGGCATACAGCACGACCTTGTGCATGGCACCCCTCCCTTGCGTATCCCGCCGGGCCGGTGGCGCATCGGCCACCAGCCCAACGGCAGAAAAGACAATCTGGAAACCGCTGCTACGTGTAGGACTGCATCAATGCCCGCAACCCGTCACGGTCCACGGGCTGGCGGCCCAGCGGCCCCTTTTGCAGCACCGGCAGGCTGGCATCCAGCGAGGGCCTGTCGTTGCGGTAGATGACCCCGATAGGAATACGCTCGCCGAATTCCTGCGCCACCTGCATGGCGGCGGCCCAGTCGGTGGGGTCGTAGTCCTCCGGCAGTTCCTGGCAGCGCTGCTTGTACCAGCCGTAGGTGTTGACCTTGTTGAACGACACGCATGGCGAGAACAGATCCACCAACGCGAAGCCCTTGTGCTGGATGGCCAGCTGGATCATCTTCACAAGATGCGCGGTGTTGCCCGAGAACGAGCGCGCCACGAACGAGCATTTCATGGCCACGGCCACCGCAATGGGGTTGAACGGCGCATTGCGCACCCCGTCGGGCTGGCTCTTGGTGATCTGCCCTTCCGGGGTGGTGGGGCTGGCCTGCCCCTTGGTCAGCCCGTAAATCTGGTTGTCGTGCACCAGCAGGGTCATGTCCACGTTGCGGCGGATGGCCGCCAGAAAGTGGTTGCCGCCCTCGCCGTAGTTGCAGCCGTCGCCGCTCTGGGCAATGACGGTCAGCTCCGGGTTGCACAGCTTGATGGCCTGAGCCGGGGGCAGGCCGCGCCCATGCAGGCCGTTGAAACCGTTGAGGTCGATGTAGTGCGGGGCCTTGGCCGCCTGCCCGATGCCGGAAACGTGCGCCACCTTGTTGGGGGCAAGGTCCAGCCCGGCCAGCGCCTGCCGCACGGCCTTCATCACGTCGTGGTTGCCGCAGCCGGGGCACCACGCGGTCTTCTTGTATTCGCCGTAGACTTCGATATCCATGATCGCTCCTGGAAATTCGGTTGTCCGAGCCACCCGCGGGAAAAAGGCCGGGTTGCCCTAGCCGAGGCGCTCCGCAAGCCACCCGGGCGTAAAAATCCGCCCGTCATAGCGCAGCAGCGTGCGCGACACCTCGAACCCGGTCTCCTGCCGCAACAGACGGGCGAACTGGCCCGTTGCGTTGCCTTCCACGCACACCACTTCCTTGGCCGCCCGAAGGGCGGGCAGGAACTGCGCGGGGTCCAGCGGCCAGACCTGGGTGAAGCTCATGACGCCCACGCTGCGGCCCTTGGCGCGCAACAGATCCGCCGCCTCCGCCACCGGGCCCTCGCTGGAGCCCCAGCAGACCAGCAGCAGATCGGGCTTGGCATCGCCAATGACACGGGGGGGGATGCACAGCTTGCGCAGCCCCTCGCCCTTGCGCAACCGCTTGTCATTCATGGCGTTGCGCAGGCCTGCGTCCTCGGTGATGTTGCCCTGTTCGGTGTGCTCGTGGCAGTCGGCCAGCACCAGGGTTTCGGTAAAGCCGGGCACCTTGCGGGGCGAGACGCCGCTTTCGGTCAGTTCGTAGCGCTTGTAGCGCTTGAACTTCGGGCCGCCGCCGGGGGTGAAGTCCGGCTCGGCCACCGGGGGCAGCGCGTCCAGGTCGAAGGGCGCCACCGCGCGGTACGAGTCGGACAGGTACTGGTCGGTCAGCACGAAGACCGGCGTCTGGAAGCGCTCGGTCAGGTCGAAGGCCGCGTGGGTGAGATGGAAGCAGTCCTCGATGGTGGCCGGGGCCAGGATGGCACGGGGAAATTCGCCGTGCCCCGCGTACAGGGCCAGGTTCAGGTCCGCCTGCTCGGTGCGGGTGGGCAGGCCGGTGGCCGGACCCGGCCGCTGGGCCAGCACGATGACCACCGGGGCCTCCATGACGCCTGCAAGGCTGACGCCTTCGGTCATCAGGGCAAAGCCGCCGCCGGACGTGGGCACCAGCGCCTTGGCCCCCGCATAGGTTGCCCCCAGCGCCATGTTCATGGCGGCTATCTCGTCCTCGGCCTGTTCCACCACCACGCCCAGCTTGCGCCCCTTGGAAATCAGTTCCTGCGCCACCGAGGTGGCCGGGGTCATCGGGTAGAACGAGCAGAACTTGACGCCCGCCGCCAGCGCGCCGAGGGCGATGGCCTCGTTGCCGTGCAGCATCATGCGGCCCTTGGGGCCCTTGGGCGCGGGCAGCGCGGCGCAGCTTGCGCGGTGGGCCTCCGCCCATTTCCAGGCGTCGTCCAACACCTTCATGTTCTGGCCGACGACCTCGTCGCCCTTCTTGCCGAAGGTCTCCCGCACCAGCCCCTCCACGGTGGGCCGGTCCACGCCCAGCAACGATCCCAGCACGCCCAGCGCGGCCACGTTCTCGAAGATGGGACGCGGGGCGACATCCTTGAACGGCACGGGCACGGCCCGTGCGCCTTCGGGGTCCAACGCCGCGTCCAGGATGATGATGCCGCCTTCCGCCATTTCTCCCTTGTGCAGGCTGACGGTTTCCTGATTCAGGGCCACCAGCACGTCCATGGCCTCCGCCGGGGCGGCGATGGGCGCGTCGTGCACGCGGATGCTGTAGGTGTTGTGGCCGCCGCGCACGCGGGACATGTAGTCCTGCGACACCACGACCTCATAGCCGCTGCGAATCAGGGCCCTGGTCAGCATCTGGCCGATGGTGACCAGACCCTGCCCGGCCTCGCCGCCGATGACGATGTTTCTGCCCGTGTGGCTCACGCCGCACCTCCTTGCTCTGTGTGTGCCGTCTCTCCGTTGTTCCGCTCCGCGCGCGGGGGGCATGCGCAGGCGGGCGACCGGTCCGGGGATTCCCTGGGAGGAGCCCCGCCGGTTCGCCCGCCCTGATGTCATTCGCGCTAGGCGGTTGCGGCAGGCATGGTGAACACCCGCGCCGCCAGATCCTTGTCCAGCATCAGCACGCCCTGCCCTTCGCCATTGATGAGCCGCAGCTTGTTCAGCAGGTCGTTCACGCCGTCCTCTTCCTCCACCTGCTCGGTGACGAACCATTGCAGGAAGATGTTGGTGGCGTGGTCGCGCTCTTCGATGGCCACGTTGACAAGGTCGTTGATGCGCGCGGTGACGTGCCGCTCGTGCTCCAGGGTCTTCTGGATGACGTCGAGCGAGCCGCCCCACGTGGCGGGGGGCGCGTCGATGGGTTGCAGGATCACCCGGCCGCCGCGTTCGTTGATGAAATCATAGAACTTCATGGCGTGGAACAGTTCTTCCTGCGCCTGCACCCGCATCCAGTTGGCGAACCCGGCAAGCCCCATGTCCGCGAAGTAGGCGGACATGGAGAGGTACAGGTAGCTGGAGTACATTTCCCACTTCACCTGATCGTTCAGGGCCTGATTCATGCGTTCGGAAAGCATCGTGGTCTCCTTGGGAATGGGACGGATATCCGCCGGAACGCGCCGTCCCGCCTGACGCGGCCAGGGCGGAAAGAACATGGCCGGTCCGGGCGATCGAATTCGCCCGCCACCGGTTCACGCAATATCCGGCAGTACTTACCATAGTACACGAAGAGCCGGTTTGCGCAAGGGGATGGCCGGAAAGGGATTGCCCGCACCGGCGCGATGCGGTATGCCCCGCCTGCGCAGCACGGCGCGGGACCGCCCCGCCGCCGCCCACACGGACGCCACGTCCCGCAACACCACGTCCTGGCCGCGCCGCAAGGAGACCACATGTACAGCATGAGCTATGGCTTCGGGCACACCCGGGCCGCCCAGACCACCATTCCCTGCCGCGCCTGCGGCACCGCGCTGCGCGTGGAACGCACCTGCCACGAGGTGTTCCTGCGCTGCGAAACCTGCCGCACCACCCACGGAGTGGGCGAATACGTGGCCCAGATGGACGAGGCGCTGGAGTCGTTCATGGAAAACGTATACTGCGACCGGACGTAAGGACGGGCACGCGCGCTTCCGCAGGCAGCGACGCGAAAGGGGACGGAGGCACGAGGCTTCCGTCCCCTTTCGCGTGCGCGGCGGATGAACGGCAGGAAAAACGGCGGACAGGCAATGGCGCGCGAGGAGGGAGTGCCGGATGACCGGCCGGATGCCCGGCGGAATGGCTGGTTGGCTGACTGGCCGGATAGCGGGCCGGAAGGCGGAGCGGAAGCATCACGGCATCACCGCGCGCGGGCGGCGTCCCGCTGCATTCCTCCGTCAGAAGTAGCCCAGGGCGTGCAACGAGGCCAGCATCGCCTCCTTGTCGGCGGCCCGACCGGCCCGTTCGCCGCCGCCCTCGGCCCCACCCGCCACGGCATCCGGCGGCAGGGTGCACGGCACGCACCCCAGCGAGCGGTAGCCCCGGTCGTACAGTTCGCAATGGGGCAGGCCAAGCTGCATGGTGGCGGCCCACACGTCCATCTCGGTGAATTCCAGCACGGGGTGCACGCGCAGGTGGGGCGGATCGGCCACCGGTTCGCGTGCCGGGCGGTCCGCCCGGTCGGGGTGTTCGTCGCTACGGATGCCGGTCAGCAGCACGGCCGTATCCAGTTCGCGCAGGGCGCGCAGCAGCGGGACCACCTTCAGGTCGCGGCAGCAGGCGGCCCGGTCCGCCGCAACGGGATAGCCCGGCGCGACGCGGGGGCGGGCGATGCGCAGATCAACGCCCCATTGGGCCGCCAGCCCGTCCCGAAAGGCCAGCACCTCCGGAAACTTGCAGCCCGTGTCCAGATTCAGGGCCAGCGGCGTCGCGCCGGGGGCATCCCGGCGCAGCACGTCGCGCCACAGCCCGAGCACCAGCGTGGAATCCTTGCCGCCGGTCCAGGCCACGGCGACGCGGTCCGGCCCGTGCTGGGCCAGCACCTCGCGCAGCAGTTGGCGCGCAGCGTCGATCTTGGCATCAAGGCTCATGGGTCCTCCGTCATGGGCTGTGGCCATGCGGCCACGCGGCCCGGTCTACCTCTTTCCCCGCCCAGCGGCAACCGCGCGGCCTCGCGCACGAACCGTCGCGCGGTTCAGGCCCTACCGCGGCTGCCCCCCTGCCCGGCGGAAAGCGAGGCGGAACCGTCCGAGCCGCGCGGGCGGCTGCCGAGCATCCCGCATCCGGCGGGGGCGACGGTTTTCCCACCCCGGCCCAAAAGGCTTGCCGGGCTTGCGTGAAAGCGCTTGACGTTCCGCCCCCATCGGGCATATATGCCTTCTCTCGCTGCGCCGGTAGCTCAGTTGGATAGAGCAACAGGCTACGAACCTGTAGGTCGGGAGTTCGAATCTCTCCCGGCGCACCAGCGAAAAATCCGGATTTGGCAGGGCATCACGCCAGCCGATCCGGAAGTGTTCCGGAGACACGCGCCAGTAGCCCAGCTGGATAGAGCAACAGGCTACGAACCTGTAGGTCGGAGGTTCGAATCCTTCCTGGCGCGCCACTCTGACATGCATGCACCGGAACCATGCGCCACGGCAGCCGCTTCCGTGGCGAGGCACAGGCCCCGCGAAACAGCGCACCTTGCGCGCCAGTAGCCCAGCTGGATAGAGCAACAGGCTACGAACCTGTAGGTCGGAGGTTCGAATCCTTCCTGGCGCGCCACGCAAGCAAGCCCCCGGAGCCACGCTCCGGGGGCTTTTGCATTGCCGCACCGCACCGGAAAACCCCCCGCCATTTCCTTTCGCCCGCGTGTACGGCGCATGCCGACACTTTGCCTTCGCTTGACCGCCGTTCCGCATCCATCTTACATTCGGCATACTCCGGATGTACGGCAGTCTTCCGGCGGTTGTCCGGAAGTGCTCCCCGCCGCCCCTGCCGCCCACCACCCGTGTGCCGTACCCGGAAAGGTTCACCGCCATGTACGCCGCGCCCTTGTGCTCCCACCTGCCGCAGGCACCGTCTGGTGTCAGCGTGGCGGACATCCGGATGCCGAGCATCCGTGGAGCGGCTGTCGGAAGGGCGAGCACGCGGGCGGGCCGTGGAATGCCTGCTGGCGCGGCCCGGCGGACGCACGTCTGGTGCATGCTCGCCTGGTGCATGCTCGTCTGGTGCCTGCTGGCCCTGCCCGCCGCCGCGCACGCGGAAACGAAGCAGACGGTCACGGCCCCTCAACGGGAACTGGCCATCCTCGCGTTCCATCGGCCGCCGTACTACACCTTCGTCAATGGCAAGGCGGGCGGATTCCTCATCGACGCCGTGCGCCGCGCGCTTGACGCCGCGCGGATACCCTACCACGTCGCGGAAATGCCGCCCAAGCGCATTCTGGTGCTCTTCGAGCAGGACGCCGACGCATACGCCTGCTCCCCCGGGTGGTACCGCACCCGCGAGCGCGAGGAGTTCGCGCGGTTCAGCGCGCCTATCTACCGCAACCTGCCCCCGGTGGCCGTGCTGCGCGCCGACATGGCGCACCGGGCCAACGAAGGCAAGGGGTTGTCCGCGTTGCTCGCGGCCGAGTTGCGCCTGGTGCTGCGAGGGGGCTTTTCCTACGGGAGCGCCATCGACGAGGCCCTGGCCCGGTCACGCGCGCCCATCTACCGCAGCACCGCCGACAACGCGACCCTGCTGGAAATGCTGGCCTCCGGCCGCTACGACATGACCCTGATGGAGCAGGAGGAGGCCGCGGAACTGCTGCGCCTGTCCCCCCGCCTGCAACGGGCGCTGGTGCTGGTTCCCCTTGCCCAACCCGGCGGACAGACCGGACAGGCCTCCCAGACCCGGCACCTGATGTGCGGTCGCGGCGTGGACGAAACGCTCATGCGGCACATCGACGACGCAATTGCCAGCGTGCTGCCCGACATGCCGGGGGGCATGCCGGGGGACACGCCGGGCGGCGCGACCGCCCCTTGAGCACGCTTTCCGTCCCGATCACGCGTGCCCGCCGTCGTCGCCCTCCCCCGGCCGTCCCGCCTCCATCTTCGCATCCCAGACGCGGCAGTTACCCGCACCGCACCGCTTTCGGCGCGCATGTGATAATCATTCAGCGTCGCTGCGCATCGCGGCAATCTGCGGGCAATCCGGCGTCTCGCACGTCGCCACGAGGTTGCCATGCACACCCCCCAGCCCCCTGCCGCGCGGACAATGTCGGCCCACTGGCTGCTGCCCCTGCTGCTGGCGCTTCCGCTCGTCGTGTGGATTTCCTTCCAGCCCGCCAGCCACGCCGCCCCGCCCCCGCCCCGCACGCTTGAGGGCTCACCACGCGAAATCGCCGTGTACGTCTACCATCGGCCCCCGTTCTTCACGGCCACCCGAGAAGGGCAAGGCGGCGCCATGGTGGAAATGACGCGGATGGTGCTCGAACGGGCGGGCCTGAAGCCGCGCATGATCACCAGCAACTTCAACGAAATCCTCGACATCTTCCGCGGCGGCGCACCCTTTGCCTGCGCGCCCGGCTACTACCGCACGGACGACCGGAAACAGTTCGCCCGTTTTCCCACCCCGCTGTACCAGCCCCTGCCGCCGGTGCTCATCGTCCGCCGCGCCGATGCGGGGCTTGCCGCCTCTGCGCGCAGCATCGATGCGCTGCTGGCGGGCGGGCTGCGCGTGGTGCTGGGTGATGGATACTGGTACGGCCGCTGGCTGTCCGAGGCCCTGCAACGCACGGGGGCGACGCCCGCGCGGTCCCGCGAGGAAAACGCCGAACTGCTGCGTTCCATCGCGAACGGCGCGCACGACCTCACCTTCATGGGGCACGAAGAGGCCGTGCACCTGCTGCGCGACCATGCCGACCTGCGCGGAAGGCTGGTGCTGCGGCCCGTGCCGGGGGCTCCGGCGGGCGAACCGCGCTGCCTGATGCTGGGGCGCGGGGTGGACGAGGCCACCGCCTTGCGCATCGAGGCCGCCATCCGCGAACTGGCCGACACGCCGCGCTACCAGGAACTGGCGCAGTCGCTGCGGCGTGAATGAACCGCCCGGCCCGCGCGCCAGGGCTTCACCAGACGCCCTCCCGCAAGCGCCCCCGCGCGCGTGCCCGCACACCTCACCGCCGCCGCGCGTTGCCCCTGCCCGTCCTGCAGGCGCAGGCCCCGCGACACGTCGCATCGGCCCCGAAAGGCGCGGGCCGGATGCCGACAAAATAAAAGGGACGCCCCGGCCAGCCGGAGCGTCCCTGTCTTTCGGATGTGCGAGTCTGCCGCAGCGCTTACTGCTTGGGCGCTTCCGCCGGCTTGGCCGGGGCTTCCGCCTCAAGGCGCTTGAAGGCGATGTTCAGCTTGTTCAGTTCGGCCACGATGTTGCCGGTAACGTCAGCGTTGGGACCGGCGGAGAGCACGTTGTCGTTGCCCACGATGACGTCGAGGCCGTTCTTTTCGCGGTAGGAATCCAGCACCTTCTGCAGGTTCTCGTTCAGCACGGAGATGACCTGCTGCTGCTCGGCGCCCATGCGCTTCTGGTAGTCGGCGAAGGCTTCCTGGAACTTGCGCTTGTTGTCGTCGCTCTGGTCCTTCTGCAGCGATTCCTGCATCTGGTTGAGCTGGTTCTGCATTTCCTCGTGTAGCGCTTCGAGGTGCTTCACCCCGGCCTTGCCCGCCTCGCTTTCCTGGTAGACGCGGGCGGTATTCACCACGGCGATGCCGCCGGACTTGGGCTGGTTGCACCCGGCAAGCGCCACCATGGCGGCAAGGGCCAGCAGTACGAGGGCATATCTCTTCATGAACGACTCCTGTTTCGGAACGGTTGGCCCCGCGCGGGGGCGACCACGGGCTCGAATGCCGTGCCCGCTGGGCAGGGCGGCGCGCCGAACGGCGCGACCATCACCCCTTACGCCCTTTCGCGCGGCAACACAACGACGCAGGAAGGGCCCGGCCGGACCGTCCGCCGCATCAGGCACACGGCAATGGGGCAGAAATATTTCATCCGGAATGCAGCCGATGGACAGCGCATGCCGCGCGTTGCGGCTAATGGATGGACGAAAAGTTCTCCAGCGAGGCAAGCACCTTGTCCACGTACTTGCGCGATTCGTCGGCGGGCATGTGGCGCACCAGCTTGTCGTAGACCTGCTGGGTGGTCATGGCGTTGATCATGGCCACGGCCTTGTCCCTGTCTGGGTGAAAGGCGCGCAGCAGCGCGTTGGGGCCGCCGTTGTAGGCAGCGATGACGCACAGTTCGCGCGTGGCCGGGTTGGCGATGTCGAAGAAATGCCGGTTGGCCAGAAGGTGCAGGTACACCGTGCCGTAGCGGATGTTGGTGCCGGGGTCGAACAGGGCGTCGCGGGGCGGCTGGCCGGGCGTGCCGTGCAGGTAGGCGTGCACCTCGCCCCCGGCGGTTTCCGGCACGATCTGCATCAACCCCAGGGCCTGCGCCGGGCTGACCGCATTGGGGTTGAAGCCGCTTTCGGCGTGCATGATGGCCAGCACCAGACGGGGGGAAAGATTGTAGCGCCGGGCGTAGCGGTCCACCATGTCGCGGTATTGCCGGGCGCGCAGCAACATCTGCTCGGGGGTGGCTGCCGCCAGCGCCTCGCGCGAATTGCCGCCGTACACCGGCCGACGCACTCCGGCCACGGCCGAACGGCGCGTGGTGGCGCATTCCCGCGCCAGCAGCCTGGCGCTTTCGCCGCGCGCCCAGCGCAACGGGCGGCCGCTCTGGTCCAGCGCCTCGCCGTAGAAAGTGGGCTCGACCACTTGCATGGGTTGCATGCCGCCATCGATGCGCAAGGGATCCAGCCCCGGCAGGATCATGGGGGCGGCGTCGGCCATGGCGTCCACGGGGCGGTGCCCGTCCACCGTGGGCACGGCCACCCCGCCCCCGGCAAAACTGACCGAGGGCGTCGACTGCGGGGCCACGGCTTCTTCCGCCACGGCCGCGAGCACGCCGGGCAGCCCCATCGACGCCGCCACGGCCGGATGCACGGAGGCGGGAAGCGCAAGGGATTGCGTGACGGGCGAAGCTGGTGCGGCGATGGCGTCATCGAGCGCGGCGCGGGCATCCTCGGGGCGTGCGGTGGCGGCGCGCATGCGCCACTCCTCGCCCATGGCCACGGGGCGCTCCACGGCGGGCTTGGCGCGCAGCACCCGGTCGCTCAGCGGCGCGCGCACGAACGGGCTGCCCGCGTCGGGCACGAACCCGGCCACCAGGCCGAGCACGCCCACCGCCAGCGCCGCCGCGGCCAACAAGCCGCCACATGCCGTGCGTTGCCGTTTCACCCACCCTCCATCACGAAACAGGCGCGGCGTGCGGGGCGCTGGACGCGCCGCGTGCATGCCTGCATTACCGTCTTTCGCTTCGTGAACCGTTTTCCGTGATTGCGCCATGCCCCGACAAGAAGCAAATTCCGCGCCAAGGTCGGCGCAAGCCTTGTTTCCGTGCGCCGACCACAGGCAGGAACTGGACCGGAGCCGGGCCGCCAGCGCGCGGCAGTCGGAAAGCCGACGCCGCTTCTCGCCCAGCATAGGGGGTGAACGCCCGGCGGGCAAGCCCCACGGCCATCTTACGGAGTATCGGACGACTTTGGGCACGGCTTAAGCCCACTCGCCCTCATGGCGCGGCCCCGGCACGGAGCGCCCCCCGCCCCCCCAATGCAACGGGCCGCCAACCCCATGCAGGGGGCGGCGGCCCGACGTTTCGTCATTATTGCGTATCTACAATCCCTTGCGTTCGAACCACCGGAACAGCAGCAGCGCCCCCGCCGCCAGCGGCACGATGACCAGCCAATGGTTCACGCCCAGCACCTGCGGCAGGGTGATCTTGCCGTAGTCGCCCCAGGCCAGCAGGGTGGCCTTCATGGCGGGGTAGGCTTCGGCGTACAGGGCCGCGCCGCACAGGCTGCCCAGAATGCCCCACAGGGCGTCCCATCGGCCTTCGCCCAGCGCGCCCAGCGAGGTGCCGGGGCAGTACCCCAGCAGGCCCCAGCCCAGCCCGAAGGCCAGCCCGCCGATCACGTTGCCGCCAAGCACCAGCGGCTTCACCGACAGTTTCGCCAGTTCCAGGTCCACCAGCAGATACACGCCCACCATGGCCACCACCACGGTGGAGAGCATGAACTTGACGATGGTCATGTCGCGCAGGCGCAGCGCGCCCAGTTGCCGGTCGTGGCGCAGCACTTCCGAGCGTTGCAGGAAAATGCCGAACAGAATGCCCGTGACCAGTCCGTAGGTAAGATCCATGGCTACCTCCCCCGGTACAGGATGCGCGCCATCACCAGTCCGCCCGCGAAGAAGCAGGCCAGCGCCACGAAACCGCTCACCGAAAGCTGCAGCGACCCGCTGAGCCCATGCCCGCTGGGGCAGCCATCGGCCAGACGCGCGCCGAACATGGCCAGCGCGCCGCCGCAGAAGGCCGCAATGCCGCGCCGCAGCTTCGACGGGCCGAAGCGTTCCGCCCAGCCCGGCGGCACCGCCTGCCAGCGGAAGGTGCCCGAGGCCAGCGACGCCAGCAGCGCGCCCACGAATATCCCGGCCACGAACATCCACTGCCAGTCCACCTTGGGCGCTTCCTTGACGAAGTATTCCAGCGCGGCCACGCGTTCGGGCGCGAACACCCGCTCCACGAAGCCCGTCGAGCGGACGAAGGTGGTGGACGCGCCAAAGTACTTGCCCGTCACCCACACCGAGCCCACTACCAGCAGGCCGCTCAGCGCCCCGCCCAGATAGGGGCTCCACGGCTTGCGCCCCGGGCTTCCGGAATCCTGTGCGTTCATGAACGCCTCCCTGAAGTTTGGCGCATGCTACACCGCGCGTGAGTGTGTGGCAACTGACATGAAGAATTTCGCAACACGTGACGCCCCGGCGGATGGAGCACCGACGCGGTACCGCATGCCGCGCAAACAGGTGGAGACGAGCGGGGGGGGGGGCAGCGGGTGGCAAACGTCCGGCGCGGCGGGAATGCCGCGAAGCGGCAACCGGGCGGCCTGCGCCGCCCTACTCCGCGAATTCGCCGTTCAGGAAGGCGGCCGCCAGCGCGGTCATGGCGTCAAGGTCATCGGGCCTGATCCAGTGGATGCGCCTGTCGGCGCGGAACCACGTCAACTGCCGCTTGGCGTAGGCGCGGGTGTTGCGCAGCCACAGCAGCCGGGCCTCTGCCAAGGGCAGTTCGCCGGTGAGGTGGCGGTACAGTTCGGCACAGCCGATGCCCGACCAGCCGGGCGCGGCCGGGTCGTCACACACGGCGCGGGCCGCGCGCGCCTCGTCCAGCGCGCCCGCCGCGAGCATGAGATCGATGCGGTGGTCAAGCCGGGGCGTGAGTTCTTCGAGGCTCATGTCCATGCCCATGCGCAGCGCCGCGAAGCGCGGCGGCGGCACGGGCCGGGCATGCCACCACGAAAGGGTGTATCCGGTGCCCTCGTGCACCTCCAGCGCGCGCACGGCGCGCTGACGGTCGTTGGGGTGGATGCGCGCGGCGTACTCCGGGTCGATGGCCGCCAGCCGGGCATGCAGGGCGGGCGCGCCCAGCGCGTCGCATTCACGCTCCAGCCGCGCGCCGATGGCCGGGTCCACGCGGGGAATGTCGGCGATGCCGTCCAGCAGGGTCTTCAGGTACAGCCCGGTGCCGCCCACCAGCAGGGGCAGCAGCCCGTTTGGACGCGACGTGTTCTGGCGCAGCTCGTCGATGGCCGCCGTGGCCCGGTCGGTCCATACGCCCGCGCTGATCTTTTCCGTGCTGGGCAGAAAGCCGTACAGCAGGTGCGGACACACCGCGCGTTCCTCCGGCGAGGGCTGCGCGGTGATGATGGGAAAATCGCGGTAGACCTGCCGCGAATCGGCATTGACCACCCCGCCCCCGAAGGTGCGCGCCAGGTGCAGCGCCGCCGCCGTCTTGCCCGCCCCGGTGGGGCCGACCAGACAGATCACGCGGATGGGGGAGGCGTTGGCGTGCGCCGAATGCGCAAAAAGAGAATCCGTCACGGTCGCGGTCTTTAAAACGTAGGCGCCATGGGCGGCGTCCCGCCGCCATAGCCCTCGTCGTCGGGGTCGAGACAGCCGTTGCGCAGCGCATCGTCGCCTTCGGCGCTAAGGCCCGCGCCCATGCCGCGCGGCAGAAAGCCCCCGTTGCCAAGCCCCGCCCCGAAGGCGGAACCCGCCGCGCCGCCCCGGCCCATTCCGCCGGGTCCGCCCTCTCCGCCGCCGCTGCCGCCACCGATGCCAAGGTCGATGTCGTCGCCCAGCGGGTAGGGGTAGCCGTACTTCTCGCGCAGCTTGCGGTAGATGTTTTCCGGCACAAGGCCCTTGATGTCGCCGCCCAGGCTGGCCGCCGCCTTGATGATGGTGGAGCTGATGTACAGCCACTGGTAGTCCGTCATCAGGAACACGGTCTGGATGTGCCGCTTGAGTTTGCGGTTCATCAGGGCCAGCTGGAATTCGTACTCGAAGTCGGACACCGCGCGCAGCCCGCGCAAAATCACGTTGGCCCCGCGCCGCTCCACGTAGTCCACCAGCAGGCCGGTGAACGGCTCCACGGTGATGGAGGGGTGCCCGGCAAACACTTCTTCGGCCATGCGCACCCGCTCGTCCAGCGAGAACAGCGGCGTCTTCGGCGTGTCGGCGGCCACGGCCACCACCACGTTGTCGAAAATCTGGCAGCCCCGGCGAATGAGGCTGACGTGGCCGTTGGTCAGCGGGTCGAAGGTGCCGGGGTAGATGGCAAGCCGCCCTACCCGTTCGCGCGCGTTGTCCATAGCACGATCCTCGTCTGTCCGTAGGTCCGGTCGACAATGGGTTCCAGCGCCGCGTTCTCACGTTCCGGGTCCAGCGGCAGGCGCGCTTCCACCTCCACGGCCACGATGGCCCCGTCGGCCAGCCAGCCGTTGCGCACCGCGTTGCGCAGCGTGGGCGAAAGCTGCCCTTCGCCGTAGGGCGGGTCTATGAACACCACGTCGAAACTGGTGCGCGCCCGACGCGCCAGCAGCTTGTTGCAGTCTTCCTGCAGCACCTGCCAGCGCTCCTGCGCAATGCCCAGCGTCTGGGCGTTCTTGCGGATGAGCTCCGCCGCCTTGGGGGCGGTTTCGACAAACCACGCCTCTGCCGCGCCCCGGCTGAGCGCCTCGAAGGCCAGGCTGCCGCTGCCCGCAAACAGGTCCAGCACGCGCAGGCCGGGCCAGACCACCCCGCGCGATTCCAGCATGGAGAAGAGCGCTTCGCGCACCCTGCTCATGGCAGGCCGGTAGCCCGGCCCTTCGGCCGTCTTCAGCACGCGGCCGCCGTATTCACCTGCGATGATGCGCATGAATCTCCTGAATCCGCTAAACGTTCATCGGCCCGTGGCGGGCTGCGGGGGTTGCGGGGTTTGAGCGTGTGTGCCCAGCCCCCGCCAGCCTGCCCGCCCACGGGCAAAAAGACAATTTTGAGTCTACACCTGCGACAGCAGGCTCAATATCTCCCGATTCAGGTCGGCCACCCGGTCGCGGATGTCCACCTGTTCCACCCAGGGGCGGGTTTCCACCCCGGCCAGGCGCTGGCGCAGCAGGGCCACCTTGGCCTCGGTGTCGCCCAGCAGAAATTCCCAGTCCACGCGCGGGTGGGCGCGGCTTTCGTCGGGCGCGGTCAGCATGGTGCGGCCCGGCTTCAGCGTCACCTCTTCCATGTAGGTGGGCACGTGCACGGTAAGACCGTAGCGTTCGTGCAGCTTTTCCGAAAGGGTGGTCTGGGCCTTTTCTTCGCCGTGCACGAGGAACACTTCCATGTCCTTGTGCTGGAAGGCCCCCACCCAGTCGAGCAGGTGGCTTTGCCCGGCGTGGGCGGAAAAGCCGCCGATGGTGAACACCTTGGCGTTCACCGCCACGTCTTCGTTGAACAGCCGGATGGTCTGCGCGCCGTCCACGATCTTGCGGCCCGGCGTGCCCACGCCCTGGTAGCCCACGAACACGATGGCCGCCCCCTGCCGCCACAGGTTGTGGCGCAGGTGGTGCTTGATGCGCCCCGCGTTGCACATGCCGCTGGCCGAAATGATGACCGCCGGGCCTTTCATGCCGTTGAGCGCCTGCGATTCCTGGCTGTTCAGGGTGTAGCGCAGGTTGGGCAGGGACAGCGGGTCTTCTCCGCGCGCGTAGGCGGCCTTCAGGTCTTCATCGTAGAAGCGCGGGTGCTTGCGAAAGATTTCCGTGGCGCGGATGGCCAGGGGGCTGTCGATGTACACCGGCATGTCGGCGGGCAGCTTGCCGTCCTGCCACAGCATGTGCAGGGTGTACAGCACCTGCTGGGTGCGCTCCACCGCGAAGGCGGGAATGATCACCTTCTCGCCGTGGCCGTAGCTGTAGGCGATGGCTTGCGCCAGTTCGGCCCGGCTGTTCTCGGAATCCTTGTGGTCGCGGTCGCCGTAGGTGGATTCCATGAACAGGTAATCCGGCCGGGCGGGGTGGTCCGGGTCGTTGACGATGAGCTGGTTGGGCCGCCCCAGGTCGCCGGAAAACACCAGCCGGGTGGGCGTGCCGTTTTCCGTCACCTCTATTTCAAGGAACGCGGAACCCAGGATGTGCCCGGCGTCTTTGTAGGTAACGCGAATGCCCGGCGCGGGCTCGAACGGGGCGTTGTATTCCACGGGGCGCAGCTTGCGCACGGCCTGCACGGCGTCCGCCATGGTGTACAGCGGTTCCACCGGCTTGCGCCTGCCGAAGCGGCTTTGCTTGCGGGTTTCCCACTCCGCTTCCATTTCCTGGATGTGGGCGGAATCCTGCAACATGATGTCCATCAGGTCGCGCGTGGGCGGGGTGCAGTAGATGTCGCCCTTGAAGCCTTCGCGCGTCATGCGCGGCAGAAGGCCGGTGTGGTCGATGTGGGCGTGGGTGACGAGAAAGAAGGCGATGTCGCCGGGGCGGTAGATGTCCGTGTTCTCGTTGCGCTTGTCGATTTCGGAGTTGCCCTGGTGCATGCCGCAGTCGATGGCGAAGCGGGTGCCGTTGGCTTCAAGCATGTAGCAAGAGCCGGTAACGGTCTGCGCGGCCCCCAGAAATTGTATGTTCATGCGTTCCCCTGGTTCCGGTGAGGGTGAAGTGGCGCGGATGGCGAAGCGATGCCGAGGTGCCGGAAGCGCCGAGTGCGTTAGGGTGAGTCAGGTGCGCCAAGTCGCGACAGGTAACGTCAGGTAGCGTCAAGGCGCCCCGGATGTGCCCAAACTCTCCCGAATGCGATCGGATGCGATCAGAGACGCGGGCATGCGGGCCGAGCCGCGTGGGCAGGCCGCACGCAAGCCGGGATGCGCCGCAAGACGCGTTTCGCCGGGCCCGGGCCTTTGCCCGGCCAGCGCGATGATTATCCCGTTCACGAACCCCGCGAACGATTTCCAAGCGTTGCGCGGCCTGCGCGGAATCCGTATAGTGCGCAAAACTCAAGGAGTGCGCAATGGGTTCTTCCAAGCAGTACGTGATTGACAACCTGTCCATAAAGGAGTCGTGGCGGCTCTTCAAGATAATGGCCGAACTGGTGGACGGCTTCGAGACGCTGAGCGACCTGGACCGCTGCGTGTCCATTTTCGGGTCCGCGCGGGTGAAGCCGGACAGCCCCCTGTACGCGGAAACGGAAACCATCGCCCGCAAGCTGGTGGAGGCCGGGTACGGCGTGATCACCGGCGGCGGCCCCGGCCTGATGGAAGCGGGCAACAAGGGCGCGTTCGACGCGGGCGGCACGTCCGTTGGGCTGCACATCCACCTGCCCATGGAACAGGGGGCCAACAAGTTCGTGAAGACACGCTGCGACTTCCGCTACTTCTTCGTGCGCAAGCTGATGTTCATCAAGTACGCCATGGCCTACGTGGTCATGCCCGGCGGCGTGGGCACGCTGGACGAACTGACCGAGGCCTTCGTGCTGACGCAGACCCACCGCATCAAGCCGTTCCCCATCGTGCTGTACAAGAGCGACTACTGGAACGGCCTGCTGGACTGGATTCGCGACAAGATGGTGTCGTACGACTTCATCCGCGAAGAGGAAATGGAGCTCTTCACCGTGCTGGACACCCCCGAGCAGGTGGTGAGTTACATAAAGAAGCACGTGATCATCTAGGGGCTGTCGGCGGGGCTTTGCTGCCTTCGCCGCGCCGCAGACGCAACCGACACCGGCCCGGCCACCAGACGGCAACCGGGCCGGATATTTTTCGGAGCACATCGTTGACCGACGACGCCTTCATCCTGCCGCCCTACGCCCTGCGCGGACCGGCCGGCCCCGTGCCCCCTGCCCCGCCCGGCTGGACGTGGGACGCGCTGATGGATGCCGCCCTTGCGCAGGCCCGCATGGCCGCAGGCCAAGGCGAGGTGCCCGTGGGCGCGGTGGTGGTGGACCGTGAGGGGCGCATCATCGGCGCGGGGCACAACACCCCCGTGGCCACGCACGACCCATCCGCCCACGCGGAAATGGTGGCCCTGCGCGAGGCCTGCAGCAACACCGGCAACTACCGGCTGGACGGCGCGGTGCTGGTGGTGACGCTGGAACCCTGCCTGATGTGCGCCGGGGCCATGGTGCACGCCCGCGTGGCGGGTGTGGTGTACGGCGCGCCCGACCTGAAGGCCGGAGCCGTTACATCCTGCCTGGACGCGCTGGACCAGCCCTTCCACAACCACCGGGTGTGGCACATGGGCCATGTGCGCGCGGCGGAGTGCGGGGCGCTGTTGCAGGAGTTTTTTTGGGAACGAAGGTAGAAGCCAGGCCCGCCCACTGGGGGCTTGCTTTCCGTTCCGAAATTTCCTAAAAGGTCACTCCGCCACGGGCTAGCCCCGGTTGGCAACGCGGAGAGGTAGCGAAGTGGCCGTAACGCGCTCGACTCGAAATCGAGTTATCGGTTAGTAGCCGGTACGTGGGTTCGAATCCCACCCTCTCCGCCATCGTAAGTAAAAAGCCTCACTCTACAGCAACAGGCTGTCGAGTGAGGCTTTTTACTTGCCCACCCTGGGCACGTTCTGCGGGGTGACAAGATAGGGACAGAAAATTTTCGCTAACACTTCTAATAGTATCAAGCTCTATACCATTAGGTCTTCGTTTTTTGTATCAGGTGATTCAGTTCGACAATACGCTGGGGCATGGGTTTGTTGTAGCGCCATTCACATTTTTTAACGTGTATTCAAAGTTCCTTTTCACCCCATTGTTTTTTGTAGGGCGGTGTTTGGTAAAGCTCCAGAACCCTTTTATCCTATTAATATAAAATTTTTCTCGACGAAGTACTTGGCGTTGTTGACGCGAAAGTGCTTGTCATAACTGACACCAACCACGCCCGCGTATCCTCGCCACCCATCGGGTGAACGACGCGTTTAAGGGTAACCTTACATCGGATAATCGCCCAGAGCGGCTTGGCCGCGCAGTCCGGCACCAGTTTGGTATATACGCAGCCGTTTCCCTCGTAGCTCCCAAACACTGGCTGCATGAGCGTGCCTCTTCCTCGCTTTCTGGGGCTAAGGGTTCTCCGCCCCTAGCGGGGCCGGAAAAACTTTCATCAACCTCAACACTCCTCAGGATTTTCTCCTTTTGGGATATCTGGTGAACGTACTCAGCGTCCTGAATGCCAGAACATACCTATTCACGGCCTTCCGATTGAGCTTCAGGAGCAAGGCAATCTTGGTGTCATCAATAACGATGTAAGAACATTCACCAGCACTCCAGCACTGCACATATTTAACATGTTGTTTTCAAAGGCGATTCTAGCCCATAAAAACGAACCTGATGATCTAAACCCTTATTTACAGGTAGAGCCATATTGAGTAGATGGACGGGTGGTTACTTAACTTAAGAAATATATCCCATAGATTGCTGCGCGCGGAAATTGGGTATGCACACAAATCCGGAGTACCCCAGACTGATTTTGCTCATTTTCCCGTTGACTATCCGCAAAAAGGTATCATAATGATACCACCCACAGGCGATAAGATGCCCGTACATAGCCTAGAGACCCTCCGCGAGATCATACAGAATACCCCAGATCATGTTGTTTTTTCTACCAAGTCTAAAACTGTCGACGCCTGTAGACGGCTTGGCATCCCCAAAAGAGAGATGTTCCAAGTCCTACTGGAGCTTGAGCCAGAGCACTTCTACAAGAGCGTGGATGACCATTTCATTGTAGGAGATCAACTTGATGTGTACTACTATGACTACGAAAGCATACCTCTCTATATCAAATTTAAAATTACAATCATAAATGGCAAAAAACTTATTGTGACCTCAATGCATGGACGCAAATAGGAGGGTTAGCCATGAGACATGAAACAAATATATGTCCGATTTGCGGGAAGGGTAACCTCGAAATAGTTTTAGGCTACACCTACGAATACAAGGGGAACACTCTGACTCTCCCTAATTATACTTCATACGTTTGTTCACATTGTGGTCAAGATATGGAATTTGGAGATGACAACATCAACCTTGATGATGAAATTATGAATTTCATGCGTAAGATTGATGGGTTGCTTACACCAAAGGACATATGCAGGATGCGGAAGAGCCTGGGATTGACTCAAAAGTCTCTCGCAGAGATTTTAGGGGTTGGAGAGAAGACATTTGCTCGTTATGAAAATGGTTCTGTTACACAGAGTCGGATCATGGATAATTTTTTACGTGTTATGGGAAAGCATCCAGAAATCCTAGAAACGCTTGCCGGAACGCCTGGCTCCAGATTTGCATATACCGAGTCTATGCGAGTTAAGTATATCCTCAGTGATGGCAATCTCAACGGCTCCACACACTCTGCTTATCAATTGGCCGCGACTGGTACATGCGAATACGTTTAGGAATATTTATGAACATTATCGATATCCGCCTGCTCTCTTGCAAATATTCTCTTGATTCAGATAAGCCTAAGCCCTCGGGTGATGCAGAAATAGAAATCCAATGTGGGAGACACTTTGATGAAGAGAGCAAGGTGGCAACCAGCAGGGTTATGGTGAGAAGTGCTTCTAATGAAAAGCTATGTTCTTTTATGGTTGAGTATGGTGGAAAATTTGTATTGGACGATGCGGAAATCGCAGACCAAGACACCTTCCGACGTCTAACGCAAGTAAACATTCCCGCAATAATATATCCATACATAAGAGAACATGTATCCGACCTAAGCCGCAGGTCAGGCGGGGATCCCATCCATCTACCTCCAGTAAATTTTGTTATGCTTGCGGAGTCAGAAAACCGTTCTCAGATCGAGAATAAAGAGTATTTGTGATTTTCTATGAGTTGACGCAGGGCTAGATTATTGCAGTGTGAGATGTGATGCTTCATAGCGTTGTCAACGATGATGCGTGACACACACGGCTGGTACACATTGGATTCACTCATCTTCACCAATCGAGTACCAGTCCGCAATTCCGATATTTTTTTGGGAAGACGCCAGAGAGGCTGTTCGAATCCCACCCTCTCCGCCATATTTCAAGGGGTTGGACACAGTCCGGCCCCTTCTTTTGTTTTGAAGTCAGCCAGCGGGAGCGCGGCCGCTTGCGACGCTCTCCACCACAAATATCAGCCGGAGCCAGCATGAACGTCTTCCACCTTGCACCGCACGACCTTCTTGAAGAAGGGGCCATTCCCACCACCTCCAAGGGCATGGACAAAGAGGACGAACACGCCCTGTGCGCCTTCGTGGAGGTGCGGCGAGAAGCGGACTACAGCCTGTACGTCCAGTGCTTCACGGACAGGCCGGGCACGCGCGGCATCATTCCCGCCGCGTGCAAGAGCGGCAGCGCCGCGTGGACGGCGGGCGACAGCCGCTACCTCACCAACCGCGTCTGGATTTTCACCGACGCCATGCGCGCCAACGCCATGAGCAGTGCTGGCGCGGGGCAGGGCGACGGCCCAGTTCAGGGTGACGGTGCACAACAGGCCGACGCCCCCAAGCCCGATGCCGTCTCCGCCAAGGGCATTCAGGCCATCGCCAAGGAATGCGCGGAAGCCCTGAAAAAGGCGCGCCGCCTGGCCGACTACCACGGCTTTGGCGAGGATATGGAAGACGAGGAACTGGACTGATCCCGCCGCCGCCACGCAAACCAGTCTTCCCCCGCGAGGCTGGCCGAACCCGGTTGGCCTCGCGTCGTTTCACCCTCGCGCCCCTTCGCCTCCCTCCCGGCCTCACCCCGTCTCGCCCCCGCTTCCCCCTCCGTCGGCTGCGTTCCCCCGCCGCAACCCCACCGCTTCCCCCTACGTTTCCCCCTTGCGCGCCCTCCCTCTCTCCTGCCCAACCGGCAAACATCCCCACCCCCTCCCTACCCCGCCATCCGTGCCGTTTTCTAACGGAATTGACGGAGTAGACATTCACATCCATGCTCGCGCCCTGCCCCAGAACCGCGCGTGACCAGGACAGGTGCCCCATGGGCATGCCGTTCTCCCTGGCTTCCATCGTGTGCATGGCCCGCCGGGGCGATGCCGATGCCTGGCGGGCGCTGGTGGCCCGGCTGACGCCCTGGGCGCTGGGCCTTGCCCGGCGCAAGCTGCCGCGTGGGGCGGATGCCGAAGACGCCGTGCAGGACGCCTTTCTCACCTGCTTCCGCAAGCTCGATTCCCTGCGCTCGCCAGATGCCTTCCCCTCGTGGTTCGCGGCCATCCTGACCACCCACTGCCACCGCGTCATCGCCAGCCGCCCGGCGGCCCTTTCGCTGGAAGTGCTGGACGACAGCGCCCTGCTGCCCGCCACGGCCCGCACGCCCGAAGACGAGGCAGACACCGCGCAGCTGCTGGCCGCCTGCGATACCGCCCTTGCCGCCCTGCCCCCGCACCTGCGCGACGTGAACCGCCTGCACATCCGCCACGGGCTTTCCATACCAGAGGTGGCCGCCGCCTGCGGCCTGCCGGAAGGCACGGTAAAGAAACGCCTGTTCACCGCGCGCCCGCTGCTGCAACAGCAGCTTGCCCGGTTCCGGGGCGACCTGCTGTTCCGCGTGGGGTACCTGCCCGTCACCGACCACTTGCTGGCCATGTGCGCAGACCACCTGCTGCGCGGCCGGGGGCTGCCCCTGCTTTCGCGCCGCTACCTTTCGTGGGCCGTCCTGGCGGACGACCTGGCCCACGGCCGCCTGGACGCCGCCTTCATCATGGCCCCGCTGGCCCTCAGCCTGCGCGGCGCGGGCGCGCCCCTGCGCTACGTCATGGACGGCCACCACGAGGGCAGCGCGCTGTCCCTGTCGCGTCAGGCCGGGCGGCGCAGGGTCATGGGCCTTCCGGGGGCGTTCTCCACCCACCGGGTGCTGCTGGCCCATCTGGGGCTGGAATGCTCCGGCGTCTCGAACCTGCCCACGCTGGTCATCAACCCCTCGTCGGTCATCACGTCCATGCAGCACAACGAGATTGGGGCGTTCTTCTGCGCGGAGCCATGGAGCGCCAAATGCCTGCACGAGGGCGTGGGGTACACCGCGTTGCGCTCGGCCGACATCCTGCCCCGGCACCTGTGCTGCATCCTTGCCGTGCGCCAGCCCTTCGTGGACAGGCACGGGCAGGTGGTGGCGGATTACGTGCGGGCACTGCTGGCCGCGCGCGACAGGGTGCGCCGCGACCCGGCCTTCGGCGCGGCGGTGCAGTCCGCGCTTACCGGGGTGGACGCCGGGGTGGCCCGACAGGTGCTGGAACGGGGCGCGATCACCTTCAACGACCTGGAGCCCGACGCCCCGCGCATGGAAGCCTTTGCCCGGCTGGCCATGGACGCGGGCGTGCTGGCGGACCTTGCCGCCCTGCCGGGGTTCGCCTGCCCGGAATTCCTGCCCGCGCCCGCCCCCTAGAAAAAAACACGCGTTGCATTTTTTTCCCGCCTGTTTCGGGAACCTTTTTCGCTCCCGCCCGCTCTGCTCTGGTGAAGACCCCGGCATGCGCAATGGCCCGGCTGGCCATTCACACCCAGAACGGAGGCAGGCAACATGAGCGAAAGCAAATGGATTCCCACGGTTTGCTACCAGTGCAAGGCGGAATGCGCCATTCTTGCCCGCGTGGAAGACGGCGTGGTCAGAGAGGTGAAGGGCAATCCGCGCGCGCGCGGCAAGATGTGCGTCAAGGGCATGGCGGGCATCACCACGCTTTACTCGCAGGAACGCCTGAAGCACCCCCTGAAGCGCGTGGGAGAACGCGGCGAGGGCAAGTTCGTGCGCATCGGCTGGGACGAGGCCATGAACATCATGGAAACCAAGCTGCGCGAACTGCGAAAGCGCGGCGAGGGGCACAAGTTCACCTATTCCATGTTCCCGCATTCCACCACCGACCCCAAGTGGCGCTTCGTCAACGCCATGGGCGGCTTCATCACCACCGGGCTGCCGCATTGCGACTCGGCCAAGATCATGGCCCACCTGCACACCTTCGGCTGCTTTCCCAACCACCACATAGCGCCCATGTACTACACGGTGCCCAAGGGCGGCGTGATGATCCTGTCCGGCCGCCACCCCTTCGGCTGCCTGGACGACGCCTGCGTGCCGCGCGACATCCTGGACGCCAAGGAGCGCGGCGCCAAACTGGTGGTCATCGACCCCATCTTCCGGACGGAGGCCGCCAAGGCGGACTGGTGGATACCCATCCGGCCGGGCGGCGACGCGGCCCTGTTCCTGGGCATGTGCAACCACCTGCTGACCAAGGGGCTGCACGACAAGGCCTTCTGCGACAAGTGGGTGCGCGAAGGCGACATGGCCGGGCTGATGGCCTTCATCAAGAACAAGACCCCGGCGGCCATGAGCAAGATATGCGACGTGCCCGCGCGCGACATCGTGAAGCTGGCGGAAATGTGCGCCGCCGCCCCCAGCGTGAGCGTGGATGCCTTCAAGTCCATCATGTACGGCAACGCCATGGACTGGGGCCACGCGTGGTCCATCTTCCTGGTCATCACCGGCAACCTCGACAACCCCGGCGGGCAGCCCATGCCCGAAATCGCGCCCATGGCCCCGGTGGCCCCGGTGCCACCCCCGCCCAACCTGAAGGAACTGGGCTACCACCGCACCGGCCCCAACCGCGCCCGCTTCGACCACTACACCTTCTTCCTGCAACCCACATGGTACGCCGCGCAGGCGGTGCGCGAAGGCACCCTGAAGGTTTTCTTCGCCTCGGAGTGCAACCCCGCCCTGTCGGAAATGGGGTCCGGCGAATGGCGCGAGGCCATGACCCTGAAGGACCGCAGCGGCAACTATGCCCTCGAACTGTTCGTGCTCACCGAGATCATGCCCTCGGAAACCATGAAGTGGGCAGACCTTGTGCTGCCCGACCAGACCAACTTCGAACGGTGGGAACTGCTGTACATGCCCTGGTGGTACAACTTCGGCCACACGGCGGCGGTGTGCCAGCCCGTGGTGAAGCCCGTTGGCGAATCGCGCCACGCCAACCGGGTGATGATCGACCTCGGCAAGCGCATGTTCCCCGAGTTCTTCGCCTTCAAGGACGACGTGGAATACTACGACATCGAGCTTTCCGGCATCGGCATGTCCATGCGCAAGATGCTGGACGGCGGGGCCATATGGTCGCCGGGCACGGTGGGCTTTCGCAAGTACGAGGACGCCGGGCGCTTCAACACCCCCAGCGGCAAGATAGAGCTGGAATGGAAGATGTACGGCGACATCGGCCAGCAGTGGCCCAGCCCGGAACTGCCCCTGGAATTCCGGCGCGATGCGGACAAGTACCCGTTCATCCTCGTCAACTTCCGCACTATCTTCCTCAACAACACCGGGGCCTGGTCGCAGAACAACGCCCAGTTGCGCGACCCGGTTTCCGGCATCGACGCCAACCCCGTGCTGCTCAACCCCGTGGACGCCGCCCGGCTGGGCATAGCCGACGGCGACATGGTCACCGTGGCCTCGTCCACCGGTTCGGTGCGCCTGCCCGCCTCGCTTACCGAGCGCATCAAGCCGGGCTGCGCCGGGATCATCCACGGCTTCGGCCAGACCATGGGCAAGGTGGCGTCGCGCGGCGCGTGGGCGGGCGACAACGAACTCATCGCCGATGCGGGCTCGCACCTGGACGAGCAGGACCTGCGCGGCGGCGAGGCCCACGTTTCCACCCGGGTGAAGATCACCAAGTAAAGGAGCAAGCCATGAAACAACTGAGCATCATGGTCGACCTCGACCGCTGCATCGGCTGCAAGACGTGCATCGTGGCCTGCCGCAACCACCACGGGCTGGTGAACCACGAAACCGCCATGCCGGAAGGCATGAGCCACTACCTGCGCGTGGAAAGCGAGCTGACTGGCACCTTCCCCCGGCTCGCTGAAGACTACTGGGTGGTAATGTGCCAGCAGTGCAAGAAGCCCCCGTGCATCAAGGCGTGCGCCGCCGGGGCCATTACCAAGGACGCGCAGACCGGCATCGTGCGCATCGACCGCGAAAAGTGCACCGGGTCGGGCGCGTGCATCGAAAAATGTCCCTACGGCGTCATCCAGTTCAACGCGGAAGGGCGCTTTGCCCACAAGTGCGAACTCTGCCACGACCGCGTGGTGCACGGTCAGGAGCCCGTCTGCGTCGAGGTCTGCCTGGCGGACGCGCTGCGCTTCGGCGAGCGCGAGATACTGCAGATGCAGGCCGAGGCGGCGGGCAAGAAGCTGCTGAAGAAGCGCAGCACCCAGTCCATCCTGTACGTGAAGCGCGCAGACTGAACCACCGGGAACCGGCATGCCCGCGCTGACCAGGCAAAGGCCGCGCAGCTGCCAGGCAAAGGCCACGCAACTGCCAGGCAAAGGCCGCGCAGCCGCTGGCAAAGGCCACGCAAGGCCCGCGCGAAGCCACGCGGGCTGCCGGTTCCCGCGCCACGGAGCCCGCCATGGTGCAGATACGGTTGAACTCGCCGTGCAGGCGCGAATTCGAGCGCGATGTCTATCGGCCGGGGGTCATTTCGCTGGCCCGCCTGATGTGGGGATCGCTGGGCGGCGGGGTGGCGCTGGCGGCCATCGCCCTGCTGTCCACGGCCAGCGGCGTGGCGGTGCTCTACCCGCCGCTGGCGGCCACCTGTTTCATCAACGCGGCCTGCGTGTACCTGCGGGTGGCCCGGCCGCGCCCGGTCATTGCCGGGCATCTGGTGTCCAGCGTGGCCGGGCTGCTGGCCATGGCCGCAGGCAGGGCGCTGCACGGAGTGCTGCCGCATGGGGGGGCGCTGCACGGAGTGCTGCCGCATGGGGGGGCGCAGGCGGCGGCGCTGGGGCTGGCCGTGGCGCTGGCCGCCCTGTTCATGCAACTGGCCGATGCGGACCACCCCCCGGCGGCGGCCACGGCGGCCATCCCCGTGCTGCTGCCCCTGCCCATGGAGCCGCTGCTGCTGCCCCTGCACATGGCCTGGGGCGCGGTGGTGGCCGTGCTGGCGGCCATGGCGTGGAACGGGGTGTGGTTCGCCTATCCCGCGCCCGAGGGAGAGGACTGCCCGAGGTGCCTTGGGCTGTACCAGGACAAGGCTGAAACCTGCGCCTTGCTGACTTGCGTGCTGGGTGCGGCGCTGATGGCGCTGCGGCCCGCTGGCGGCGGCGTGTACGAGGCGGGGTTGGCCGTGCTGGCGCTGGGCGGGTTGGCCTTCGTGCTGCACCCGGCGCTGACCGCCCTGAAGGGGGCGCGCGCCGGTATGCAACACGGCTGAGGCCGCCGCGCCGCCCGTGCACCGCCGTCCCCCGCAGCGCGCGTGTACAATCACGAAAAACGTGTTATGCGGCACCAAAGCCTATAACAGCAAGCACTCACGCTTGCCGTGACCGACAAGGAGGCTGCAATGGCACACGGAACTCGGAACATCCGGAGCATCGGCGGTCTGGTGTTGGCGGTCCTGCTGGCCGTCGCCTGCTGCATGGCCGTGGCCCCGCCCACGCAGGCGGCCCCGGCGGACGCCGCAAGGCTGGTGCTGCCCGGTGACATCACGTTGGCCCAGGCGCAGAAGGTCATCGCCGCCGCGCAAGCCAAGGCTCTGGAACAGGGCACGCTCATGAACATCGCCGTGGTGGACGCCGGGGGCAACCTGAAGGCGTTCGCGCGCATGGAGGGGGCGTTTCTGGGCAGCATCGACATTTCCATCGGCAAGGCCCGCACGGCGCGCTTCTTCAACATGTCCACCAAGGAACTGGGGGACGCGGCCCAGCCGGGCCAGCCGCTGTACGGCATAGAGGTGACCAACGGCAATCTGGTCATCTTCGGCGGGGGCGAACTGCTGCGGGCCAAGGACGGCACCATCATCGGGGCCGTGGGCGTCAGCGGCAGTTCGGTGGAAAACGACATGGCCGTGGCCAGGGCCGGGGTGGCGGCGCTGAACTAGCGCGCCACATCCACGCAGCATGCAAAAGGCCCCTGGCGTCGTGCCGGGGGCCTCGTTCATGGCTGTCATTACAAGCAGGGCCGCCAGGGCTGACCAAGTCCAGACGGAAACGGGACGGGAACGGACGACTCCGGCGCGGGGCAACCGGCAACCGCCATGCATCGTCCCGGGCCCGCTCCCGATTCGGGCCGCGCCGACGCCCCTTTTACTCCACCGGGGCCAGCACGCCCGCCGCCGCCAGTTCGCGCACCACGGGAATGCACTCGTCTGCGGGCACGCCGATGCGGTCGGCAATCTCCACCAGATCCAGCGTGCCGTCGGCGTAGGCCAGAAAGTCGATGATGATGTTCACCTTGTTGCAGTAGCCGTTCTTCACCGACGTGGTGGGGTACAGGCCGCGCTTGCCAAGCTGCGGTTCGCACAGGCAGGTGGCGCGCCAGGTGCGGTTGTTCTCGATGATCTCCAGGCACCGCGCCAGCGTGGTGAACGAATTGGCCAGCCCCGCCGGAGAAACCACGGATAGGTCATCCAGCGAGGTGTGGTACTCGGGATAGTGGCGGTACAGGCTGCGGGCAAAGGGAATCACCGGCAGGTCCACACCGGGGCTGTTGTACTGGCGCTCGTCGCTGGCCCGGTCGAGAAAGGTGTAGCGCTTGTAGTCCGGGTGGTATGCGCCCAGCACGTGGCGCGAAACGCGGTCCGTCAGGGTGTTGCCCTGGCGCGAGGGCAGGTACGACCAGGCCCGGTCGTCGCCCACGCAACTCAGCACGTACCCGGCCACCACGTTGCGTTGCATCTCGGCCAGATGCTGGCTGAGATACCAGATGGTGCCGATGGTTTCCGGCACGAACACCAGCAGGTATGACAGTTCGCGGTCGCGCTGCATCAGGTGGCGGGCCATGGCGGTTTGCAGCACCGGGCCGGAAAGCTCGTTGTTGGCCATGGAGGGGTGGCAGACGTAGGTGGAAAGCACCACCGTCTTCTCCGAGCGGCCGGGCAGGAACAGGTCCGCGCAGGTCATGTGGCCGGGGGCCAGGGTGGAATCCACCTTCACCCGGAACGGGCCGGGGCCCAGCGTGTCGCGCTTGTCCTGGGCGATGCAGAAGCCCCAGGTGCGCTTGTAGTACGAGGTGACGTAGGGAATGGCGTCGGGCTGGTCGGGCAGCGAGTAGAGCCGGGCCTCCAGTTCCTCTCGCGTCACCACGGCGTCCACCGGTTCGGAATAGCCCACCAGGTGCAGGTTGCTGGCCTTGAAGTCGATCAGCCGGTTGCCCTGCATGTCGGCCACGTAGGCGTCGCGCACGTTCCATTCGTCGGGCACGGTCCAGTCGAAGCAACGGGTGCCGGTGGGCACCTCGTGCAGGCGCAGCCCCGGCATCAGGCCGCCGAGGTAGCGCAGCGTCTCGCGCACCCCGTCGCCGGTAAGGCTTCTACAGATGGGAAAAAGGTCCGCCATCCAGCGGTACATGTCCTGCCCGAGACGATCTGCGTCCATACCCTTCCTTCGGACCATGCGACTCCCGGTCGGCGCGCAGCGCGCTTCCGCCCGGACCGCAAGGTCGATGCGCCTTTGAAAGGCCCCCGCCCTGCGCCGTGCCCCGTCTGCGCGGGAACGATGCGGGCATGACAGATGATGCACCCCCGCCGCGCCGGGCAACCCCTTGCCGATGCGGCGGCCCGCCCGTTCACGGCAGGCCGGAGGACGCGCAAAACGGACGCCCGGCACTGCACGGGCGTCTTCCGCCGCCAACGGTGGCGCGGCGGAAGGCTTTTCTACTGCACGGATGAAACGTGTTCAAGCGACAGGAATGTTGCGAAACAGCCGCATTGCCTCAACATAGCCATGCGACAGGAGAAAATATTCATGCAGCGTTTGGACATGCGCATGCCCGCCGTTGTTCCACCCCTGCGTGAAACACGCGAGACATGCGACGGATCCGGAATCGCCAGCCCACATGGGGCGGGTAACGGCGGTGGATCCATCACGCCCCGTGCGCGCCACGTTGCGCGGTGGGAACTGCGCGCCCCCCCCGCGATCACGGGCATGCGGCAGCGCGGGCGCAGCGTCCCGCACGCCGCCCAGCCGCTGGCGACGCATGGCGGCGGCGCGCGCCAACACGCGCCGCCGTGCCGCATTTCAACGCACCCCGTGACTACGGCGTGCCGCGCGGGAGAATTCATGTTCCCGCGCCTTGCCGTAACCGGACCTCCAGTGTAGGCTGCGTTCCGCCGCGACAACAGGTGTGGCAACGCGGCGCACGACAACACTTTCATCCCGGCGACACATCTTCGCATGAAGCACACAGACGTCGAACCCGTCATCGCCAAACGCCCCGCCCCCTGGAAGAAGCACCTGCGCTCCCTGGGCTCGGTGGCAGTCTTCGCCATCTTCTGCGGGGCCGTGTGGCTGCTGTACAACGAAGTCAGCAAGTACCACATCGACGAAATCCGCGAGAGCATGCGCCAGATGCCCGTGAGCAGCCTTGTGGCGTCCCTGGTGCTGATGGTGTTCAACTATCTGGTGCTGGTGGGGTACGACGCGCTGGCCCTGCGCGCCATCAACAAGCCGCTGTCCATGGCCCGCACCGCCCTCGTCTCGTTCGTGGGCTGCGTGACCAGCTACAACTTCGGGGCGCTGCTGGGCGGCAGTTCGGTGCGCTACCGGTTCTATTCGGCGTGGGGCTTCTCGGTGGTCGACGTGGTGCGCCTGGTGGTCATGCTGGCCATCACCTTCTGGGTGGGCGCGCTGGGCGTGGCCGGGGCGGTATTCATCATCCAGCCGCTGCCGGTGCCGCCGTCGCTGGACATTCCCCTGCGCGACGTGCGCCTGCTGGGCGTGGTGCTGCTGGCACTGACCATCGGCTACCACATCCTGACCCTGGTGGCGAAGCACCCCATCCGCGTGATGGGCAAGGAATTCGCGCTGCCGCCGTTCCGACTGGCCGTCATGCAGACGCTGGTGGCCGGGCTGGACTTGGTGGTGGCGGCGGGCTGCCTGTACGTGCTCATGCCCGCCGACCTCGGGCTCGACTTCATCCAGTTCCTTTCCGTGTACCTGATGGCCGTGGTGGCCGTGGTGCTCAGCCACGTGCCGGGCGGCGCGGGCGTGTTCGAGCTGGTCATCCTCAGCCTGTCGCACACCCATTCGCCGCAGACGGTCATCGCCGCGCTGATCTGCTTCCGCTTCATCTACTACCTGCTGCCGCTGCTGTTCGCGGCGGTGCTGCTGGGCGGGCACGAACTGCACCTGCGCCGCCACGAGGCGGAACGGATTCTGGACGAGGCGGGCCGCTGGACCGACGCCCTGTCGCATACCCTGATGGCGTACCTGGCCTTCGCGGCCGGGCTGATCCTGCTGTTCTCCAGCGCCATTCCCCTGGCTGCGGACAGCCGCGCCGTGCTTGCGGCCAGCGTGCCGCTGTGGGCCATGGAGTCCGCCCACTTCATGGGCGGCGTGGCGGGCGTTGGCCTGCTGCTGCTTTCACGGGGGCTGCAACGCCGCTTGGCCTCGGCCTGGCGGCTAGTAACGGCGCTGGTGGTGCTGGGCATCGCCAGTTGCGTGCTGAAGGGGCTGGACTGGCAGGAAGCCATTTTGCTGGCGCTGGTGCTTGCGTCGCTGTGCGTGACCCGGCGGCGCTTCTTCCGCCGCACCTCGCTGTTGCGCGAACGGTTTACCATGCGCTGGCTGGTGGCCGTGCTGCTGGTGGTGGGCTGTTCCCTGTTGCTGGGGCTGTTCGTGCATGCGCGCGTGCCCTACGCGCACGACCTGTGGTGGACCTTCGCGACGGACAACGACGCCGCGCGCCTGCTGCGCGCCTTTGGCGGCATCGCAATGGTGCTGGCCGTGTTCCTGGTGCGACGGATGGCCTTTCCGCTGCACGGACGGCTGGGCGATTTCACGGCGGCCCGGCGCGAGCGCTTCCGCCGCATCTACAGGGCGGCCCAACGCATCCGCGAAAACGCCCTGCGCCGCAAGAAGCCCGGCGATGCCGGGCAGCGGGACGACACGAAACAAGCGGGCGGCGACTAGCCACCCTCGGCCTGCCCTGGCATCCCCCCGCCCACGCATTTTTCCGACCCGCCATGCAAACGAGGCGAAACCGCAACGCGGTTTCGCCTCGTATCGTTTCCGCACGACGCGGCACGGGGTACGGCCCTTTCGCGGCCCTAACGAATGGACAGCAACACCTCGTCGCGGCCATCGCGTTCGCGCAGCAGCACGTCCACCTGCTCGTTGCGGCCGGTGTTCACGGTGCGGCCCACGTAGTCCGCATGAATGGGCAGTTCGCGATGCCCACGGTCCACCAGCACCAGCAGTTCCACGCGCCGGGGGCGGCCGTAGTCCAGCAGGGCCTCGAGCGCGGCGCGAATGGTGCGCCCGGTGAACAGCACGTCGTCCACCAGCAGCACGTCGCGGCCATCCAGGTCCACGGGAATGTCCGACGGCCCGATGGCGGGCTTGGCGGACAGGGTGGTCCAGTCGTCGCGGTACAGGTTGATGTCCAGCGCGCCAGAGGGCAGCGCGCAGCCGAGACGCTCGGCGATGATGCGCCCGAGGCGCACGGCGATGTCCGCACCGCGCCGCTGGATGCCCACGAGCACGAGGCCCGCGCAGTCGCCGTGGCGCTCCAGCACCTGATAGGCCAGACGCTCCAGCGCGCGGCGCATTTCTTCTTCGGTCAGCAGAATGGTCTGTTCCATCGGGGGTATCCATCCGGTGGGAATTCGTAGTTATCTTCACCACTAACCGGTTTCCGTCCGCTTGGCAAACCGCCGGGGCGGTCCCCGGCGACGCCCCGGGCAAACCTGCCCCCGGAACCGCCCCGCAGTCCGCCCCAATCCCGGCCCAATCCCGGCCCAATCCCGCCCCATCCCGGCAACAGTCACGGCGCGGTCACGGCGCGGTGATGCCGTTGGCCTTTTTGCCGATTCTGAGGTAGGCTATGCCCGAACGTCGCCACAGGCCGCAAGGAAACGGACATGATCACCCTTGAAGACGGCGCGCGGGGCATCCTCGACGAATACTTTTCCGAGAACCCCAAAAGCGCCATTCGCATCTACATATCGCCGCGCGGCAGCCGGGGGCCACACCTCGTGCTGGGCCCCGACGAACCCAACGAACGCGACCACGTGCTGGAGGTGGACGGCTACACCTTCTGCATCAGCCAGCGACTGGCCCACCAGGTGGGCGCGGTGCGAGTGCGGGCGCGCAACGCCGGGTTCGAGGTGATTTGCGAACGGCCCCTTACCGCCATGCGCTCCACCAGGGCATCCTGACGCTTCCTGGCGACTCCGACGCATCCTGGCGGCGGCCTGCTGACCGGCATCACCCATCAGCCTCGCGCTCCGAAACGGTTTCTCCGCCCCCCCTCGACGTTCCCTGACAAGAGGCCCTGACGCCCTGTGCAAGGCCCCCTTGCACCTTCGCAGGCGCGCATTCCGGCCGCCATCCCTCCGCCAGCCCGCCTCGCGCTGCGCTTGGCGGCGACAGGCAGCGTCAGACAGCAACGGGCGCAATGGGCCGCCCCTCCGTCTTCCCCAGACCGACAGACCAATACCGCACCCATGAATCCAACGGGTTACGTTGCCCCTCACGCGCCCTGCCGCCGCATGCCATAGGCGGTCGCTATAGGATAGCTGCCGACACATTGACAAACACCCCACGGGTACGTACTTGTTGCTCTCCGTACATCCAACAGTGGAGGACACATGTTCGAACTCACCGAAAACGCCCGCAAAGAGCTTGATGCCTACTTTGCGGACAAGCAGAAGAACCCCATCCGGGTCTACCTCGCCCCCGGCGGCTGAAGCGGTCCCCGGCTGGCCCTGGCTCTGGATGAGCCTAACGATACCGACAAAGTCTTCGAGGAAGGCGGCTTCACCTTCTGCGTGAACACCGAACTTCTTGCCATGGCGGAATCCATCCGCATCGATATCAGCTACATGGGCTTCTCCGTGGAATCCGGCAAGCCGCTCGGCGGCGGCAGCAGCTGCGGCGGTTGCGGCAGCGCCGGCTCCTGCGGTTCATAGCCCGCCCTGTTCTCCGAATGCTCGACGGCCCTCCCTGCGGAGGGCCGTTTCCTTTTGTTCTGACGAGGGGGGGATGGCCCGGGGAACGGCGCACCCATGTGCGCCCGGCCCCTGACGCACCGCCCATGCGCCCCCCCCTGACGCGCCCCATGTGTTCCCTAGACGCGAACAGTCGGGCGCGCACGGAACCCGCCCGCCATCGCGCTTGACGCACCACGGGGTCGCGGGCATTCTCGCGCATCATTCACGCGGGAGCGCCATCGGAGCCATCATGACCTTCAAGGAAACCGTCATCCTCGCCATCAAGCTTGCCCACCGGCAACAGCAGGAACTGGTCGTCGGCCGCGAAGACGGGCGCTGGGAGATCGTGCCCATCACCGACGCCCGTTCCGACCAGTTGCGCCCCAGCGTCATCGTTACCGGCGCGGGGCTGAAATACCCGGAACACGAAGATCTGTACGCCCGGCTGGTGTCCGAGGGGGCTTGAGCGGCACGGCGCGCCCGGACCGCCCGGACCGCCCGGACCGCCGCGCGCCCCTTTCCCCTTGGCACGACGCATGACGGCCCGCGCCCCGCAAGATGGGACGCGGGCCGTCACGTCATGGCAACTCATGCATCGGCGCGCTGAAGCCCGTGCGGCCAGGCGGCAACGGGCGGGGCCTGTCTGCCAACGGACCGAAGGCCCCTTTGAAAACAGCCCCTAGCGCTTGACGTTGGTGGCGATCCACCCCGCGAAGGCGTTCATGAACTTGCCGCCGAAGTCGCGCATGGAGGCGTCGGTCAACGCGCCATCGGGACCGAACAGCTTGTCCGCGCCGCCGATGTACGCTTCCGGCTGCTGCAACGGGGGCATGTTCAGGAACACCAGCGACTGGCGCAGATGATGGTTGGCCCCGAAACCGCCGATGGCCCCCGGCGACACGCTGACGATGGCGGCGGGCTTGCCGTTCCACACGCTGCTGCCGTAGGGGCGCGACCCCACGTCCAGGGCGTTCTTGATGGTGGCGGGCATGGAGCGGTTGTATTCCGGCGTGAAGAACAGCACGGCGTCCACGCCCTTGATAGCCTTGCGAAAATCTGCCCACGCGGCGGGCGGGGTTCCTTCGTCGTCCAGATCCTGGTTGTACAGCGGCAGGCCGCCCACCTCGACGAATTCGAAACGGAGCGCGGGCGGGGCCAGTTCTGTCAGGGCCCTGGCCATCTTGCGGTTCAGGGAATCCTTGCGCAGGCTGCCCACGATGACGGCGACGGTGAATATGGTGCTCATGGTGTATCTCCTGTGGTTTCGGGTATCGCCGCGGCCCGGCGGGCGCAACCGCCTGGGGAGAAACGACGTTACCGATAGAATACTACCTTGAGCCCACCGGGGCAACGTCCGCTCACGTTTTTTCACGTTTCTCCCTGCACGCACGCAAAAGGGGCCGCCCCTTTCGGAACGGCCCCTGTCTGACAGGCAAGGCAATGAGGCTGGCGGCTACTTCTTGTGCAGCCAGGGCATCATGCCGCGCAGCTTGCCGCCCACCTTCTCGATCTGGTGGTCGGCCTCGATGCGGCGAGTGGCCTTGAAGCCGGGGTACCCGGCCTTGGCCTCGAGGATGAAGTTGCGGGCGAAGGTGCCTTCCTGGATTTCCTGGAGCACCTTCTTCATTTCCTTCTTCGTTTCCTCGGTCACGATGCGGCGGCCGGTGACGTAGTCGCCGTATTCCGCGGTGTCGCTGATGGAGTGGCGCATCTTGGCAAGGCCGCCCTCGTAGATGAGGTCGACGATGAGCTTCACTTCATGCAGACACTCGAAGTAGGCGATTTCGGGCTGGTAGCCCGCTTCGACCAGGGTTTCGAAACCGGCCTTGATGAGCGACGAAAGACCGCCGCACAGCACCGCCTGTTCACCGAACAGGTCGGTCTCGGTTTCTTCCTTGAAGGTGGTTTCGATGACGCCGGAACGCGCACCGCCAACGCCCTTGGCATACGCCAGAGCCTTCTCCATGGCCTTGCCGGTCGCATCTTGGTGGATGGCGACGAGGCAGGGGACGCCGCCCCCCTCGGTGTAGGTGCGGCGAACGAGATGGCCCGGCCCCTTGGGGGCGATCATGAACACGTCGACGTCTTTCGGGGGCTCGATCTGGCCGAAGTGGATGTTGAACCCGTGGGCGAACAGCAGCGCGTCGCCCGGCTTCAGGTTCGGCTTGATTTCCGCTTCGTAGACCGCGGCCTGTACCTGGTCGGGGAGTAGGATCATGATGAGGTCGGCCTTGGCTGCGGCCTCGGCCACGGGTAGCGGCGCGAAGCCGTGTTCCTTGGCGAGTTCGTAGTTGGCCCCGCCGGGACGCTGCCCGACGACGACGTTGATCCCGGAGTCGCGCAGGTTCTGAGCGTGCGCGTGGCCCTGGCTGCCGTAGCCGATGATGGCCACGGTCTTGTCCTTCAGGACCTCCAGTGTCGCATCCTGTTCATAATAGACCTTCATCATCTACTCCCTGCCGCACACGGGTGCGGCGTCCTCGAATGACGGTTGCGGTGTATGAAGACCCCGCCCGGCCCCGGAAGAAACCCCGGAAACCCTGCGGGTTTGCCACCGTAGACAGCGAAAGCGCTGCCGCAATGGATTGCGATACCGGATTCGGCGGCGGAACGCTACCCCCCAGGGAGGGCTGTGGCGCGCCGGGTTGAATATTTATTCAATCAGCGCCGCGTTTCCCCTGCCTTGCAAGGCGCGCGGCGGAAGGCGGTGTACCGCCCGCCGCCGCGCGTGAAGATTGCGGCTGGTTCCGACGCGCCGGGGCCGTTATCCGACACCCGTCGGCTCTACACGGACTCGGGCTGCATGGACCGCCGCATGGCCACGGTGCCGGTACGGGCGATTTCCTTGATGCCGAAACGGGCCAGCAGGCTCAGGATGGCCTGGACCTTGCCGTGGTCGCCGGTGGCTTCCAGGGTCAGGTCGTTCAGGCTCACGTCCACTACCTTACAGCGGAAGATGTCGGCAATGCGCAGCACCTCGGCCCGGCGGGCGTCGTCGGCCTGCACCTTGACGATCATCATCTCGCGTTCCACGGCGGATACGTCGATGAAGTCCACCACCTTGATCACCGTCACCAGCTTGCGCAGCTGCTTGACGATCTGCTCGATGATCTGCTCTTCGCCGCTGGTGGTGATGGTCATGAGCGAAACGCCCTCTTCCAGCGTGGGGGCCACGTTCAGCGATTCGATGTTGAAGCCGCGTCCGCTGAACAGCCCCGCCACCCGGGACAGCACGCCCGGTTCGTTCTCCACGAGAACGGAAAGCACATGTCGCATGGGCTGCCCTCCCTACACCAGCAGCATTTCGTCAAGGGCCGCGCCTGCGGGCACCATGGGGTACACGTTCTCCTCGCGCTCCACGCGCACGTCTATGACGGCGGTGTTGGGCGAGGCGAAGGCCGTGCGCAGCGTCGATTCAAGCTCGCCGGGGTCGGTGATGCGGTAGCCTTCGGCCCCGTAGGCCTCGGCCAGCTTCACGAAGTCGGGCTGCGCCTCCATGCAGGTGGAGCAGTAGTTGCGCTGGTAGAACAGTTCCTGCCACTGGCGTACCATGCCGAGGTAGCCGTTGTTCAGGATCACGATCTTGATGGGCAGCTTGTTGCAGACGGCGGTGGCCAGCTCCTGGATGTTCATCTGGATGGAGCCGTCGCCCGCCATGTCGATGACCAGCTTGTCCGGAAAGGCGAACTGCGCGCCGATGGCGGCCGGAAAGCCGTAGCCCATGGTGCCGAGCCCGCCCGAGGTAAGCAGCGTGCGCGGCTTGCGGAAGGTGAAGAACTGAGCCGTCCACATCTGGTTCTGGCCCACCTCGGTGGTGACGATGGCATCGCCCTTGGTGATGGAAAAGATGGTCTCCACCACCTGCTGCGGCTTGATGGAGCCGTTCTTCACGTAGGTCAGGGGCTGTTCGGTGCGCCAGGCGGAAACCTGGGCCAGCCACGGCTCGTGCGCCGTGGCCCAGTCCTTTTCGGCCAGGCGGGTGGTGGCTATCTCGCGGATGCCCGCCAGCGCCTTGCGGCAGTCGCCCACCACGGGAATGTCCACCCGCACGTTCTTGCGGATGGACGTGGGGTCGATGTCGATATGGATGATGCGCGCGCCCGAGGCGAACGCGGAAAGGCGTCCGGTCACCCGGTCGTCGAATCGCGCGCCCACGGCCACGATGCAGTCGGCGTTGTTCACCGCCTTGTTGCCCGCGTAGGTGCCGTGCATGCCGATCATGCCCAGCCACAGCGGGTCGTCGCCCGGAAAGGCGCCAAGGCCCATCAGGGTCGAGGTCACGGGAATGCTCAGGGTGCGGGCCAGCCAGCCAAGCTCTTCGCTGGCGTCGGACATGACCACGCCGCCCCCCGCGAAGAACAGCGGGCGCTTGGCCTCCAGCAGGGCTTCCACCGCGCGGCGCAACTGGTTCAGGTTGGGCCGGTAGGTGGGGTTGTAGCTGCGCAGCTTGACGTCCTCGGGCCAGACGAATTCGGTCTTGGCCTGCATGACGTCTTTCGGCAAATCGACAAGAACGGGACCCGGCCTGCCGGAGCGGGCCAGATAAAAGGCCTGCCGCAGCACGCGGGCCAGGTCGCGCACGTCCTTCACCAGATAGTTGTGCTTGGTGCACGGGCGGGTGATGCCGACGATGTCCACTTCCTGGAAGGCGTCGTTGCCGATGAGGGGGGTGGGTACCTGCCCCGTCAGCACGACCATGGGAATCGAGTCGGCGTAGGCCGTGGCGATGCCGGTGACGGTGTTGGTGGCGCCAGGCCCCGAAGTGACCAGACAGACGCCCACCTTGCCCGACGCGCGGGCCAGACCGTCGGCGGCGTGTACCGCCGCCTGTTCGTGCCGGACCAATACATGCCGGATGTCGTGCCGCGGCAGCTCGTCATAAATGTCTATGACGGCCCCGCCGGGATAGCCGAACAACACGTCGACGCCTTCCCGTTTCAGGCATTCCAGCAGAATCCGGGCCCCGTTCAGTTCCATCTAGCCCTCCAAGGCGCGGTACCGGTCCAGTATGGCGTGGAGCCGGGTCTTTCCGTCGAGTTTCTGTTTCTTCAGTTCCTTGGCCTGCTTTTCTTCGGCCGGGGTCAGGAACGACTTGGCTTCAATCTTCTCCAACTGTTTCTCGAACAGAATATGCTCGTCCCATAGCGCCTTCAGTTCGGGATCCGTGGCGGCGTACTTTTCGATGAGTGCGTTGTCTTTCGGTTCCATGGAACTTTCTCCTCTGGCGTTGAGGGTTGCTATTTCCCACATGTGCCAAGCAGGCCCCAGCTGGGCTCCACATCCGATTCGACGATCAATTTCTTCAACCGGCTCGTGTGGCCGGATACGATGCGCACGCGGTTGCGGCGCATGCCAAGCGCGGAAGCCACGAAATCCTCCAGCGCCTTGTTGGCCTTGTTGTCCACGGCCGGCGCGGCCAGGCGCACCTTCAGCCGCCCGTCGGCGGTGCCTTCGCACGCGCTCTTGCGCGCCCCGGGCACCGCCCGCACCAGCACCGCCCATTGCCCCTCGCCGGCGGGGGCCGCCCATTCGGGGCGGCCGGAATCAGGCCGGTCCACCCTTCTGCCGCCCGGCGATGCGCGCGGCTGCGGCCTCCAGCGCCTCGTCGTCCTCGCGGCTCATGTCCAGCATGCGCAGGTGCTGCTCCACCACGGCGCGCACCTTCATCTCGAACTGCGCCTTCACCTTGCGGGCTTCGGCAATGTCCTCCTGAATGCGCGCAAGGCGGAGCTGCCCCTGATTGATGAGGTTCTCCGCCTTGGAATGGGCAGCGTCTATGATCAGCTGCGCCTCCCTTTGGGCACTTGCCTTGAGGTCGGCGGTAACCCTTTGGGTGGTCATCAACGTATCGCGCAACGTTGATTCCCGCTCCCTGAATTCTGCAAGGCGCGCCTCGAGCTGGGCCACCTGCCCGGCCAGCGCGGCCTTTTCCTCGCTCAACCGGCCAATGGTATCCGCAGCCTCCTGCATCAACCTGTCCACCTCTTCGGTGGAATAGCCCCGCAGGGACTTGGAAAAGCTGTGGTTCAGCAGATCTATGCGGCTCACGGACATGTGACGCCCCTATCGCACCGTCATGGCGAACTGGTACAGCGACTGGATGAGCACGGCGTTGATGAACTGGATGGCCAGCAGCACCACCACCGGGGACAGGTCGAGCCCCCCCACGTAGGTGAACGGAATCCACTTGCGGACCCGGTAGAACACCGGTTCCGTCAGGTTGCGCAGAATGCGCACGATGGGATTGTAGGGATCGGGGTTGACCCACGAGAGGACCGCCGAAACGATGACGATCCAGAAATACAGGTTCAGCAGGGCATCGAACACGCGCGCCACGCCGAAAACGAGATTCGAGAAAACGAACATGAACCCTCCGGTTAAGCGCGCCCCGGAATTGGGGGGCGACCGTAACACCGATACTTCCACTTACCCGCGACAAGAATCAAGCAAAAAGTGGTTACTCCTGCACGGGCCCGCGGTGGGCACGCCAAACGGTCCGAGGCGGACGGCCCGCTAGCGGGCGGCCCGCGGCGTGACGCGCCCGAGCCCGACACCCCGCCCATTGCCCTGCCCCGGCATGTGCCCGCGCTCCCGCCCGCACTGTCCCCTGCCATATTCGGCCAGCACGCGGCGCAGCGCCCAGAAGTCGTCCAGGTGCAGCCGCGCGGTCAGCGCCGGGCTGCGATACGCCCAGAAGCACACCCCGGCCATGCGGGCGGTTTCCTGATCGGCGATGGTGTCGCCGATGAAGGCCACCTCGTCGCGGGCAAGGCCCCAGGCGTCCAGGGTGGCGCACAACCCCTCGGGGTGGGGTTTGGCCCGCACGCGCGCGGCGGTCATGACCGGAAAGAACAGCTCGGTCATGCCGAAGTGGTCGAGCACGTATTCCATGGTGGTGGTGCGGTTGGTGCAGATGCCCCGGCGAAAACCGGCGTCCCGCAGCCAGCGCAGAAGCTCCATCAGGCCCGGCTCCGGCTCCAGCAGGGGCAGGATGTCACGGCGGTAGACGATGCGCTTGCGCGCCTCCGGCAGCTTCGGCATGAGCGCGGGCGGCACGATGCGCGCCAGCGACTGCCCCACCGAGGCCATGTGGGTGTAGTCCTCGTCCTCGGGCGACATGGGCGGCTGGCCCAACGCGCCGAGGATGAGGTTGTAGTACTGGATGTTGGACGCGCGCGAATCGAACAGCACGCCGTCGCAATCGAAGATGATGCCCTTGAGGCCCCTGGGAAACAGCTGCTGAATGCGATGAACCGTTGGATACACGTAAACCTCGCGAAATATCTTTCCCGGCCGCCTCGGATGCCGGTAACCGAACACTCGCCGGACAGCACATGCCTTTAGAGGCCAGTCCGTGCGGCTGTTGTGCCGACACAAACGAAAAGGGGTGCAGGGGGTTACCGCCCCCTGCCCGCCGGAGGCGTACAAAAACGGTTTTCCCTACCGGGCACACTTGCCGCAACAGACCACGTCGAACACGCGGTCCAGCCAGGGGCGCGCGGCGTCGGGTCCGGGGCGGCCCGCCACCTGCCACAGGGGCAGGCGGGCGTGCACCACCAGCCTGGCCACCTTGTCGCCCCAGGCGGGACACAGGCTGGCGGCCTGCTCGGCGGATACGGGCGCGAAGGCCGCGCCGCCGTCGCGCAAAGTGGCGGAAATCTCGGCATCGCAGGTGAACAGCACCGCGCCATCGGGCAAAAAGGCCCCCATGTTCTCGACGATGACCCGCCACGACGGGCCGATGATGTCCGCGCCGCTGCCGGGCAGCATGGCGGAATACGGATCGAGGGCGGGCAGTTCGCGCAGTTCCTCGTCCGTCTCCACGCCCAGGATGTCGGCCAGGCTTTCGCGGCTGCGCGAAAACTTCTCCTTCAGGGCGTCCAGTTCGCGCACGCGTTCTTCCAGGTGCCAGGCGAGAATCAGCGTCTTCTGCGCGGCAATGCGCTGGCGGCGCAGGACCTCCGCCGGGTCTTCGGATGCCGCTCCGGCCACCGCGCCGTCGGAGGCGAAGCCTTCCAGCGCGGCCAGTTCGGAGCGGCCCAGCGAAAACGGGGCCTCGTCGTGCGAGCTTTCCAGCGCGGCCACCATGGCGGCCAGGTCGCCGTGCGGGCCGGAGCCCACGTTCAGGCCGAAGTCCAGCAGTTCCGCCAGACAGGCCCGCGCTTCCGGCTCGGACAGGGGCAGCAGGGGCGAACGCCACGCCGGGATGGCGGCGTCCGAGTCGCTCCGTGGCGCTGTACCGGTCACGGACGGCGCGGCGGGCAAGCCCGGCGACAGGAATTCCACCCCATCGGGCAGACAGGGGGGGGACAGTTCGCGATGCAGCAGCGGAATGTAGAGCACGGGATGTTCGGATGCGTTGTGCATGGTCACCATCGGTATGAGCTTGAAGTCACTGAAACCGCATGAGCGGGGACGGCGCGGCGCGCCGCGCCGCTCACGCCCCCTGAAACCGTTCGCAGACGCCGCCGCAGCGGGGCAGCAGCAGCACGCAGACCCCCTCGCGGAAGTGGGTGCAGTCCAGCCAGTCCGCCTCGCCGCCGCACTCGCCGTCCGTACAGGACCGGCAGGACGGGCAAGACGGCGGCGGCGCGTAGTCCGCGCACAGCCCCCCTGGCGGCGGCATGGTGGCCAGGCGGCGCTCCCACAGCGCCGTGGCCTGCTCCGAAGACAGGTCGAAGGTCTCCGCCTGTTCGAGGAAGTGGTCATAGGCGCGGACGATGCGCTGTTCCTCGCCGCAGCGCCAGTCCTCGTTCAAGCCGGGGTTCATGGCCTCGTCCACGGCGCAGTGCCCCGCCTCGTGGAAGCGGCAATGGATGCCGGGCAGCCGCATGACGCGGCCGCCCCCACCCGGGGCCTTCATCCCGCCGCCGGGGCTGTCGCGGATCATGCCGTCTCCAAAGCGTGAGGCCAGAAGGCCATGCCGCCGTCGAGCACATAAAGGTCGGTGGCCCCCAGGCCGCCCAGCATGCAGGCCACGCTCCACGCCGCGTCGGACGTGGCCGCCACCAGCACGATGGGGGTGAAGCGCGGCACTTCATCCTGCAACCGCTTGCGCAGTTGGGTGTGGGGGATGTTGTAGGCGTCGGGCACGTGGCCCGCGCGCCAGTCGGGCGTGCTGCGCAGGTCCAGGGTGAAGAACTCCGCACCTGCCTCGCGCGAGGCGATGAATTCGTCCGGGGTGATGCCGAAGTAGCGGCCCGCCAGCTTGTTGGACAGGATGGCCGCCGCTCTGCGCAGCAGTTCCCCGGCAGCGCCGGGCAGGTCGGCCTGGGCCAGGTCTGCCGCGCGCATGCCCGCGCGCAGCGCCAGCGAGGCCGCGGAAACAACGGCGGCGCACAGTTCGGTGTCGCGGCCGACCACCTGCGCGCCCAGCAGCAGGCCGCCGGACTTGGCTGCCAGCAGCTTCACGGCGTGCCCGGCGGGCAGGCCGCGCCACGCGCCAGCTTCGTCGTCACCCTGCCCGCTTTCCCCTGCGGGTGTGGCGTACACGGCGAATTCAGCTTCCACCTCGGCCCGCGCGCAGGCGGCGGAGCCAAGGCCCACGGCGGCCACGGACACGCCCGGCCCTTCGCCGTGCACCACGCCCAGGGCGGGCAGGCGGCAGGGGCAGGTGTCGATGTCGTTGGCCAGGTCCGCCAGGTCGGCATCGTCCGAACCGGCCAGTTCCGCCGCCAGGTCGCACGCCGGGCAGGCAGCGACGCCGCTGGCCGGGGGAACCGCGCCGCCGCTGGCGTCTATGGACGCCAGATGGTCGGCCAGGGCGCGGATCATGCCCGGAACCTCGGCGGGTGCGGGAGCGGCCTGCTCCACGTCGCCATCCGGGGCCATGCGCTGCGCGCTCACCCCGGTGCCGAACACATACACGCCGGGCGCGCCGGTGCGCAGGCAGCCGTCCACGTCGATGCGGCCGGTATCGTCCAGGCTGATGCCGTCCAGGGCCAGGGCCGGGTTCTGCACCACCATGGGGCTGGTCCAGATGAACAGGTCGCCTTCCACGCGCAGGTCGGAACCGTCTGGACCAACGGCCACCAACGCGGCAAAGCCGCCGCCCTCGCCAGGCAACGCGCCCATGCGCTCGAGGGCCACGCCCGTCCAGTTCACCACTTCCACGCCGTTCCTGCGGGCAGCGCGCGCGGCATGCCGCCACATGTCGGCGTCCACGGAATTAGCGGGATCGCTGCCCGCACCTCGGGTGCGCACCCACACCGGGGCGGCTCCGGCGGCGCGCGCCAGACGCAGCGCCTCCAGCGCCTCGGCCCCCTGCCCCACCACCACGGCGCGGCAAGCCCCTGCGGCCACGCGTTCGGCCAGCAACGCGTCAAGGGCGGGGGCATCCCCGCCCGGCCAGGCAAAGACGTTGGGCGCGCCGCGCAGGGCACGGGGAATGCGCGGGGCCGCGTCGATCTCCATGGCCAGCTGGTCGTAACGCACGGACAACCGGCCACGGGAAGACCCGGTGATGACGGTCTGCCCGTCGAGATCGACGGAAAGTTCGGCGGCGTCCAGCACGCCCACCTCGCGCGCGGCCAGCAGCACGCGCGAGGCGCGCCGCCCTGCCGCGCAGGCGGAAAACGGGCCGCTGGCCTCGCCGCCCGCCTCGGGCATGATCATGTTCACCTCGCACCCCGGCAGCAGCCGTTTGACGCGCGCGGCAAGCTTGCCCGCCCCAACACCGGAACCTATGACAACGATGCGTCGCATGTATCGCTCCATTCATTGAAGTGTGCGCAACCACCTTGGAACACAAGCCATATCCCCGTGTTGCGCGCCTTGACCGGGGGGTACCCGATGTGTATATGCATGACACCACTAACGGAGGCATGCATATGTTCGGTATCGGCATTCAGGAATTGTTGGTCGTCCTCGTTCTGGTCCTGCTGGTGTTCGGGGCCAACAAGCTCCCCGAAATCGGCGGCGGGCTCGGGCGTGCCATCCGTAACTTCAAGCGGGCCACCAGCGAGCCCGATGAAATCGACATCACTCCGGGCAAGAAGAACGAAAAGATCGAAAAGGACGACAAGCAGGCATAACCGGGCCACGCGCCCGACAGGCATTTTTCCGAAACCCAGCGCGGCATGTTCCCGCCGGGTTTCTTCGTTTCCGCCCCCAGAATACACCCAGCCGTGAAGCCCCCCTGTTTTCGACTCCCGCCTGAACTGGCTGGCGAGCCTGGCCAAATTTGGATTTTCGTTCGTTGGCAAGGAAAACGAACCTGTCATGAGGGAGTATACTCTTATCGTATTCGACCGACATGGCAGGTGAAGTTTGACGAAGCCAACGGACGAAAGGACAATTTGGCCCCCGTTACTGGGAGACCTCGCGCGTAAGCTTGCGCGGCGCAAGGTACTCGTCCAGCCGCCGGTCCAGCTCCACCCGGTTCACCAACACCAGCTTCCAGGTGGCCACCAGCCCGCCGGACCGCATGGTCACTTCCTGCAACTGCGCGCTTTGCAGGGCGCGGTCCCAGTCGTGCAGGGCCCGGTCGAAGGCCTCCACGCTGTCGGCGGTGAGCCAGCCGGAAACCCGCAGCACGGCCTGCTGGCCGGAAGCGGCCCCGGCCACCTGGCGGTGCGAGAAATACCACGCCCACAAGGTGCGCCAGGCGTCGTCCACGCTGGCCCCATCGGCCGAGGTGGAACCCTCCGGCGAATCCAGGGTGCCGTACCATGCCTTGTTCTGGGGGCGCAGGGCCAGGCGGACCGAAGCCCCGGCGCGCTGCTCCACCCCGTACAGCAGTTGCAGCCTGGTCACTCGCTCGGCCACCTCGGGCGTTGCGCCCGAAAGCTGCAACACCATGGCCACGGGTTCCTCGGCGGTGTAGTACGCGCCCACCTGGCGCAGCCGCTCCTTCAGCATGTCGCGGTTCACGTCCACGTCCACGGCAAGGCGCGTGCCGCCCTGCACCTGGGTCATGCCCGCCTCGCTGTAGCCGCGCACCACTTCACCGGTGATGGTGGCAAGGTATTCGCGCAACGCGGCGCGGCGCGCCTCGGAAAGGGGCGCGCGCAGGATGTCCAGGGCCTCGTCGGTGACGGCATTGGTGAAGGCCTCGCCCTGGGCCTGGGCGCGGGTCTTGGAGACCTGCCCCTCGCCCCACACGGCCTCGGCCCGACGGGCATGGCCCGTGGCGGCGTGGCACAGCACCAGGACCATGACGACCAGGCCGCACAGCACCCGCCAGGACGACGCGCACACGCGCGGCGAGAACGCCGGAATCGCATGCCGGGAAAGTATATGACGGGGGGACGGAGCCGTCCCGAGGCCACCCGCGCGGGGGCCGGTACAACGGAACATCATGAATACTCCGGTGTTCTGCAAAATGGTGTCGTTCCGTGGCGTTGTAGCCGATTTCGGCCCCGAACGCCAGCGCGGGCAGGACGATGCGCCGCAGCGGGCGATGCGTGGCGGGCACGACGCGCCGGGATGCGCGCGAAACGACAACGGGAAAGAAGAAAGATGGCGCGGCCGGGTGCGCACGACGGGTGCCGGGTGGAAAGAGCGGCAACGGGCGCCCCCGCCGCGAAATCAATCCCGGTCCTGCCCCGCGTCCGCATCCAGAGCGCGGAAGGCCACGCCCAGATGGTCCAGCCAGATGTCCACGAAGCCGCCGTATTCGGCGGTGCCGCGCAGCACGGGCACGCATTCCATGCCCGCCGCCACGATGCGCGACCGCCACGAGTCGGGTTCGTCCCCGGCCATGTCGCGCACGGCATGCCGTCCCACCACGGAGAGCAACGGCAGCAGCCACGCCCGGCGCATTCCGGCCGCTTCCAGGCGGGGCAGGATGTCGTCGATGGTGCAGGCCCCGTCCATGGTGCCGATGTGCACCAGCGGATCGCGCTCGCGCACCTGGGCGGAAAGCGCCTCGTAGCGCGATTCGCCCTCGTGCCACGTGCCGTGCCCCATGAACACGCAGGCGTCGCCGGGGGCGCGCTCCGGCGGCAGATGGGCCAGCAGCGCGGCCGAGGCGCGGCGGATGTCCTCGTCGGAGTCGAGCAGGGGCGCGCCCACGGTGGCCCGCTCGAACCCGCCCTGGCCGCTGCCGTCCTCTCCGGCGCAGGGCCCGCGCATGGCCTCCACGTCGGCCAGCAGATCGGCATATTCCGCGCCGGGAATGGAGTGCAGCGACTGCACGGCGACGTGGGTGTACTTTTCGAACCACATCTTGCGCAGGGCCTTCTGGACGGAATCGGTCTTCTTGCGGGCGACCGCCAGCCGGTGGCGCATGACCACCGAGGTGAACGCCCAGCGCACCGGCACGCCGGGAAACAGCGCGCGCACCCGTTCGTCGAACAGACGAAGGGTGGACTGCCCCTGCGGGGTGCCGGAGCCGAACGCGGCGAGAAGGATGCCTTTCTTCATGGTGGTGCGAAAACCGTGCTGGCCGGGCGCCGGGCGCGGCCGGTCAGGATGAGCGCCGGTGCGGCGGCATGGACCAGGCGGCGCGACACCGGGAAGCGCCACCTTGCAGGCTACCCACGACGACAATGGATTGCAAGTTATTTCTGGACGATGCACACGGCGCACCAGCCCCGCCGCGCCATGTTGACCTAGGCCCGCCGCTGCCTGTACCATCCGCCATCCGTTCCTGGCCCGCGCGCATTGCGCCCGGCCGCTGTCCCAAGCAAGACCGGAACTGGTCCGGAACAGGCCGCCCGCTCCGCCCCACCCGGCGTTGGCGCGGCGCGCCGCCGGACATTACTTCCTGCACACCCGTCACCTTCACGGAGACATGATGCGCCTACTCGTCACGGGCGGTTGCGGCTTCATCGGCACCAACTTCGTCCGTCTCGTCCTTGCCCGCCGACCCGACGTCACGGTGGTCAACCTCGACAAGCTGACCTACGCGGGCAACCCGCTGAACCTCGCCGACGTGGAAAAAATCCACGGCGGCAGCCGCTATTTCTTTGAACACGCCGACATCGCCGACGCGAACGCGGTGCGCCGCATCCTTACGCAACACCGCATCGACGCGGTGGTCAACTTCGCGGCGGAAACCCACGTCGATCGCTCCATAGACGACCCCGCGCCCTTCGTGCTCACCAACGTGCTGGGCGCGCAGACCCTGCTCACCGCCGCGCGCGAGGCCGGGGTTTCCCGCTTCGTTCATGTTTCCACCGACGAGGTGTACGGCTCCCTCGGGCCGGAAGGCCGCTTCACCGAATCCACCCCGCTGGCCCCCAACAGCCCCTATTCCGCGTCCAAGGCGGCTGGCGACCTGATGGCCCGCGCGTATTTCGAAACCTACGGCTACCCGGTGGTGGTCACCCGCTGTTCCAACAACTACGGGCCGTACCAGTTCCCCGAAAAGCTCATCCCACTGATGATCGGCCGGGCCGGGCGCGACGAGCCCCTGCCCGTGTACGGCGACGGCATGAACGTGCGCGACTGGATCCACGTGGACGACCACTGCCGCGGGGTGCTGCTGGCCCTGGAAAAAGGCCGCCCCGGCGCGGTGTACAACTTCGGCGGCGCGGCCGAGCGCCCCAACCTGGAGGTGGTGCGCGCCATCCTGCGTCTGGTGGGCAAGCCGGAAAGCCTCATCCGCTACGTCACCGACCGGCCCGGCCACGACCGCCGCTACGCCATGGACTTTTCCCTGGCCGCGCGCGAGCTTGGCTACGCGCCGGAATACGATTTCGAACGTGGCCTGGCAGAAACCGTGGCCTGGTACCGCGACAACGCGGCATGGCTTGAAAGCGTGGCCTCCGGGGCGTACAGGGAATTCATGCAACGCTGGTACGGAGAACGATTGTGAGCCCGCGTCCCAAGGCGCTGGTGCTCGGCGGCAGGACCGGGCTGCTCGGTCAGGCCCTGGTGCGCGTGCTGCGCGAAACGGGCTGGGACGCCCTGCCCACGGGGCGCGACGACGTGAACGTGCTCGATTCCGGGGCGCTGGCCTCGTTCATCGAGCGCGCCGAACCCGCCGTGATCTTCAACACCGTGGCCTGGACCCAGGTGGACCTGGCCGAAGAGCGCGAGGAAGACGCCACCCGCCTCAATCGCCAGTTGCCCACCTGCCTCGCGCGCATGGTGCGGGGAACGTCCATGCACCTCGTGCACTTCAGCACCGATTTCGTGTTCAGCGGCAAGAAGGGCGCGCCCTACACGCCGGAGGACACGCCCGACCCGGCATCCGTCTACGGGGCCACCAAGCTGGCCGGTGAACAGGCCGTGCTGCAGCAGTGCCCGGACAACGCCTGCGTGGTGCGCACGTCCTGGCTGTTCGGGCCGGGCCGCCGCAACTTCGTCAAGGTCATCCTGGACATCTGCCACGACCAGGGCGAGGCCCGCGTGGTGCACGACCAGATCGGCTCGCCCACCTACACCCTGGACCTCGCGGCGGGCAGCGTGAAGCTGGCCGAACTGCGGGCCACCGGCATCTTCCACCTGGCCAACGCCGGGCAAGCCAGCTGGTGCGAGCTGGCGTCCGAGGCCGTAAGCCTGGCCGGGCTGCCCTGCAAGGTGCACGCGATTCCCTCGCGTGATTACCCGCAAAAGGCCCAGCGCCCGCCCTTCTCGGTGCTGGACACCTCGCGCTTCACCCAGGTTACCGGCATCACCCCGCGCCCGTGGCCGCAGGCCCTGCGCGACTACATCTTCAAGGAATGCCTGCCCGCCATGCACGACGCCTGACGTCGCGCGGACAGCCCGCACTTCGGCCAGCGGCCATCACGATCAGGACACCGGAAGGAACACGACCATGCCGCCCGCCGAAACCCTTCGCACCCTCGCGCGCGCCGCGAAGGGCACCACAAGAGACGCCTTTCACGTCTGGCTGACGCTGGTGAAGGTGATGGTGCCCATCATCATCGCGGTAAAAGTGCTTACCGAACTGGACCTGGTGCGCTACCTGGCCCTGCCGCTCTCGCCCATCATGGGGCTTACCGGCCTGCCCGCCGACCTTGGCCTGTCGTGGGCCACCAGCATGCTGGTGAACATCTACAGCGGCCTGTTCGTCTACGCGGGGCTGCTGCCGGGCATGGAACAGCTGACCGTGGCCCAGGTGACCACCTTCGCCACCATGACGCTCATCGCCCACAACGTGCTGGTGGAAGGGCGCATCGCCCAGCAGTGCGGCCTGAACATGACCACCCAGATCGTGCTGCGCTTCGGCGGGGCGCTGTTGTGCGGCATGCTCATGCGCGCCTTCTTCGACGCCACCGGCTATCTTTCCGAGCCCGCCACCATGCTGTGGGCCCCGCGCGAAGCCCCGGCCAGCCTGGCCGCCTGGGCCTGGAACGAGGCGCGCAACCTGGCCTCGGTGTTCGGCATCGTGCTGGTGCTGATGGGCCTGATGCGCGTGCTGGACGCCGTGGGCATCACCCGGCTGCTCAACGCCTGCCTGCGCCCGGTGCTGCGGCTGATGGGCATCGGCGACAATGCCGCCACCATCACCATCGTGGGGCTGAGCCTGGGCATCGCCTACGGCGGCGGGCTCATCGTGCACGAGGTGCAGGGCGGCAAGGTGCCCCCGCGCGACGTGTTCAGCGCCATGTCGCTCATGGGCCTGTCGCACGCGCTCATAGAGGACACCCTGCTCATGGCCCTCATCGGGGCGCACCTGGGCGGCACCCTGTGGGCGCGGCTGCTGTTCTCCATGGTGGTGGTGATGCTGCTCATTCGGCTGTACGATCGGTTGCGCCCCACGCCCGCCCCGGCCACCACGGCAAGCATGGGCGCATAGGCGGATGACCATGCCCGAATCCGCCCCCCGGTCCGCCCCCCTGTTCGCGCCGGGCTCTTCCCCCGGCGCAACGCCGCGCACCGTGTGGATCAACGCCGGTGAACTTTCCGGCGACATGCACGGCGGCCGCCTGCTGGAGGCCCTGCGCCGCCGCGACCCGGCGCTGCGCTGCATCGGCATGGGCGGCCCGCACCTGCGCGGGGCCGGACAGGACGCCCTGCTGCGGGTGGAAGACCTGTCGGTGATGGGCATCACCGAGGTGCTGGGCTACCTGCCGCGCATCCTCGCCATGCTGCGCCGCATCAAGGCGGAACTGGCCGCGCGCAGGCCCGACGCCGTGGTGCTCATCGATGCGCCGGAATTCAACTTCCGCATCGCCAAGGCCGCGCATGCGCTGGGCATTCCCGTACACTACTACATCAGCCCCAAGATATGGGCATGGCGCACCGGGCGGGTAAACTTCATCCGCCGCCATATCCGCCGGATGATCTGCATCCTGCCCTTCGAGGTGGAGTTCTACCGCCGCCACGGCATGGACGTGGACTACGTGGGCAACCCGCTGCTGGACATGATGGACTGGCAGCGGCTGGACGCCATCGCCCCCGTGCCCGGCCGCATCGGCCTGATGCCCGGCAGCCGCCGCAAGGAGATCGAGGCGCTGATGCCGGAATACGGCAAGGCCGCCCGGCTGCTGCTGGAGAGCCGCCCCGGCCTGTCCTTTCACTGCGTGCGCGCCCCCAACGTGACCGAAGACGCCCTGCGCGCCCTGTGGCCCGCCGACATCCCCCTGACCATCGAACCGCCGGACGACCGCTACGCCACCCTGCGCGCCTGCCAGCTGCTGCTGGCAGCCTCCGGCACGGCCACGCTGGAAACGGCCCTGTTGGGCGTGCCCACGCTGGTGGCCTACCGCGTGTCCCCGCTCTCGTACTGGCTGGGCAAGCGGCTGGTGAAGGTCCAATGGGTCAGCCTGCCCAACCTGGTCCTGAACCGCGAGGTGTTTCCCGAACTGTTGCAGGAGGACGCCGACGGCGCCGTGCTGGCCCGCCATGCCGCCCGCTGGCTGGGCACCCCCGGCGAACTGGACCGCGTGCGCGCGGATCTGGCCGACCTGCGCCGCCGCTGCGGGCCGCCCGGCGCGGCGGATGCCGCGGCAGGCATCATTCTGGACGAGATGAAGTAGAATCAGAACC
>NZ_AGFG01000005.1 GCF_000226255.1 Desulfovibrio sp. A2 | reverse complement strand
GCCCGGCACCTGCACGACGCCGGGGCCGAGGTGCTGGTGCTGCACACCCGCCCGCTGGGCGGCTATCGCGGCGCGGCCGGGTACCACGCCCGGCTCGCCAAGCGCTGCGGCGTGCCCTTCCGGCCCGCCGGGGCGTGGCCCCGCAGCCTGCCCGCCCCGCACTGGCTGGCCCCGCACGTGGTGGTGGACGGCCTGCTGGGCACCGGTTTCACCGGCATGCTGCGCGAACGGGAAGCGGGCCTGGTGACCGCCATCAACGAACTGTCCGACCGGGCCTTCGTGCTGGCGCTGGACATTCCCTCCGGCCTCGGCGGGCTGACGGGCCGCCCCCGGCCCGACGCGGTGCGCGCCCACGCCACCGTCACCTTCGAGGCAGCCAAACCCGGCCTGGTCCTGCCCGAGGCCGCCCCCTACACGGGCCGCCTGCACGTGCGGCCCATCGGCATTCCGCAGGCGGTGCGCGCGCTGCATCCCGCCTCGTACCGCATGCTGGACGATTCCTGCCTTGCCGCCCTGCCCGCGCCCGCGCCCTGCATGCACAAGGGCACCGCCGGGCACGTGCTGGTGGTGGGCGGTTCGGAGGGGTTGACCGGTGCGCCGCTGCTGGCCGCCCTTGGCGCGCTGCGCGGCGGCGCGGGGCTGGTCACCGTGGCCTGCCCCGGCGGCCTCGCCGCAGAGGTCAAGGCCGCCACCCCCGACGTGATGACCCTGCCCCTTGGCGAGCGCCGCGCCTGGGACCCCGCCGCACTGCCCGGCCTGTTGGCGCTGGCCTCACAGACAGGGCGCTGCAACGCGCTGGTGATCGGCCCCGGCATGGGCCGCTCGCCAGAGGCGGCGGAGGTGCTGTCCGCCCTGCTGGCGCTGCCCGGACGTCCCCCGGCCGTCATCGACGCCGACGGCCTGTTCCCGCTGGCGGAAGGCCTTGTTTCGCTTGATTTGGTGCGTGAAACGGATATTGTTACCCCCCACCCCGGCGAAATGGCCCGCCTCGCGGGCCTTACCACGGCGGACGTGCAACGCGGCAGGGCAGCCACGGCACGGGCCTTCGCGGCGCGCTGCGCGGGGGTGCTCGTGCTCAAGGGCGCGGGCAGCCTCGTCACCCGGCGCGACCGGCCCATCACCCTCATTCCCCTTGCCGTACCCACGCTTGCCGTCGCCGGATCTGGCGACGTGCTCTCCGGCCTTGCCGGAGCCCTGCTGGCGCAGGGCGCGCCGTCCGACGTGGCCGCCTGCCTCGCGGCATACCTGCATGCCAAGGCCGGACAACTGCTGCTGCACGACTACCCCGCGCGGGGCAACACCCCGAGCGAAATCGCCGACGCCATTCCCCGCGCGCGAAAGGAGCACCTCACATGCTGCTAGCCAAGGACATCATGACCGCCGCCCCCGTCACCGTCACCCCGGAAACCGGCATCGCCGAAGCGGCCCGCATCATGATCCAGCGCAAGTTCAACGGCCTGCCCGTGGTGGACGCAAAGGGAGCCCTCGTCGGCGTCATCTGCCAGAGCGACCTGATCGCCCAGCACAAGAAGCTGAACCTGCCGACGCTGTTCACCGTGCTCGACGGCTTCATTCCCCTGCGCTCCATGAGCGACCTGGACGAGGAAATGCGCAAGATCTCCGCCACCAACGTGGGCCAGGCCATGACGCCGGACCCGGTCACCGTGGGGCCTGAAACCCCCATCGACGAAGTGGCCAGCCTGATGGTGGACTCGAAGTACCACACCCTGCCCGTGGTGGACGGCGGCACCCTGGTGGGCGTCATCGGCAAGGAGGACGTGCTGCGCACCCTCGCGGGGGCGTAGCCGTCGGGCGCATGGCCCCAGCGAACCCGGTCCAGACGACCTCGGCCCTTACCCTGCGGCTGCCCGGACACGACGACACGTTGCGTTTGGGGCGCACCCTCGCGCGCGCCCTCGCGGCGGAAGCCGGGGCGCGGACCCTGCTGTTGACCGGCGGGCTGGGCGCGGGCAAGACCACCCTGGTGCGCGGCCTTGTCGAGGCGCTGCCCGGCGGCGACGCCGCCGAGGTCAGCAGCCCCAGCTTCAATATTTGCAACATGTACCCCACCCGGCCGGAAACGGCCCATTACGACCTCTACCGACTGGAGCAGGCGCCCGGCGCGGCCCTGGCTGTGGCGGACGACGCCCTGCTGGACCTTCTGGAAACGGAAGGCCCCCGGCGGGCGCTGGTCATCGTCGAATGGGCCGAGCGCCTTCCGGCCGACGTGCTGCCCCCCGACAGGCTGGAGCTTACCTGGCTTCCGGCCACGCACGGCAGGCTCATCACAGCCATTGCCCGGGGAGAGGCGGCACGCCGCGTACTGGATGCGACGGCGCGCGAGGTCGCGGACCTCGTGACGTCGGAAACGGCGCCCGTTACTGCTGCGGACACGGCCACGCAGGCCCCCGCCGCCCGTAACGACCAAGCGAACACGTAGCGACGCTCCGGGCCACGGCCCGGCGCACGACATCAACAACGCTCGACACAACGCACGATAAGGAAGCGGTATGCGTATTCTGGTGCAGAAGTTCGGCGGCACGTCCGTCGCCAACCTCGAGTGCATGAAGCAGGTGCGCGAGAAGGTGCGGCGGGCGCTGCGCGACGGCTACAAGCCGGTGGTGGTGCTTTCCGCCCGCTCGGGCGAGACCAACCGCCTGCTGGCCCTTGCCGACGAATGGTCCACGGACCCCGACCCGGCCGAGGTGGACGCGCTCATCGCCACCGGCGAACAGGTTTCGGTGGCGCTCTTCTCCATGCTGCTCAAGGATTCCGGCATCAAGGCCCGCTCCATGACCGGGTTCCAGGTGCCCATCACCACCAGCGACGCCTTCGGGCGGGCGCGGATCATGGACATCGACGCCTCTCGCCTGCGCAAGGAACTGGAAAGCCACGACGCCGTCGTGGTGGCCGGGTTCCAGGGCGTGACGCCCGAAGGGCGCATCACCACGCTGGGTCGCGGCGGCTCCGACACCAGCGCGGTGGCGCTGGCCGCGGCGCTCGGCTCGGTGGAATGCGAAATCTACACCGACGTGGACGGCGTCTACACCACCGACCCCAACCTGTGCTCCACCGCCCGCAAGCTGGACCGCGTCTCGTATGACGAGATGCTGGAAATGGCCAGCATGGGCGCGAAGGTGCTGCAAATCCGGTCCGTGGAATTCGCCAAGAAGTACAAGGTGCCCGTCCACGTGCGCTCAACGTTCACCGATACCCCGGGAACCATGGTCACCCAGGAGGATTGCGAGATGGAAGCCGTACTCGTTTCCGGCATAGCATACGACAAGGATCAGGCGCGGGTTACCCTGCGCAGCGTGCCCGACAAACCGGGCGTTTCCGCCGCCATCTTCGGCCCGCTGTCGCAGCAGGGCATTCTTGTTGATATGATCGTCCAGAACCCCAGCCGCGACGGCGTGACGGACATGACCTTCACCGTGCCCCGCAAGGATCTGAAGAAGACCCTGGCGCTGATGGAGGAAATCCGGGCCAGGACCGGCGCGCAGGAAGTGCTGCACGACACCCAGGTGGCCAAGGTTTCGGCCATCGGCGTGGGCATGCGCAACCATTCCGGCGTGGCGGCCAAGGCGTTCGCGGCGCTGCATGCCGAGAACATCAACATCCTGATGATCAGCACCTCTGAAATCAAGATTACCTGCCTCATCGAGGAAAAGTACACCGAACTCGCCGTGCGCACCCTGCACGACGCCTTCGGCCTGAATCACGACCTCGGCAACGCATAGGGCCACGGTCATGACCCGGCGCATACAACTGTACGACACCACCCTGCGTGATGGTTCGCAGTCCGAGGACATCAACCTCACTGCGGCCGACAAGCTGAAGATCACCCTCAAGCTGGACGAACTCGGCATCGACCGCATCGAGGGCGGCTGGCCGGGCTCGAACCCCGTGGATGTGGCGTTCTTCAAGGAAATCGCCAGCTACCACCTGAAGCATGCGACGATCTGCGCCTTTGGCAGCACGCATCACCCCAACTTCACGGCGGACACCGACCCCAACCTGCGGGCCATCGCCGAATCGGGCGTACGGGCGGCATCCATCTTCGGCAAGTCGTGCGAGGTGCACGCGGCCGAGGCCCTGCGCCTGGACGCCGCGCGCAACCTGGAGATCATCGGCGACTCGGTGGCCTTCCTGAAGGGCAAGTTGGCCGAAGTGTACTTCGACGCGGAGCACTTCTTCGACGGGTACAAACAGAACGCCGAATACGCCCTCAGCGCCCTGCGCCGGGCCCATGCGGCGGGGGCGGACGTGCTGGTGCTGTGCGACACCAACGGCGGCACCCTGCCGCACGAGGTGGCGCGCATCGTCGCCGAGGTGCGCGCGGCCCTGCCGGACGCGGCCGTGGGCATCCACGCCCACAACGACTGCGAGCTGGCCGTGGCCAACTCCATCGCGGCGGTGCAGGCCGGGGCCTCGCAGGTGCAGGGCACCATCAACGGGGTGGGCGAGCGCTGCGGCAACGCCAACCTGTGCTCCATCATTCCCACGCTGGAACTGAAGTTCGGCAAGGAATACGCCTGCCTGCCCGCAGGGCGGCTGCAACAGATCACGGCGGTGGCGGCCTATGTGTCGGAGGTGGCCAACATCCCTCCGTTCAGCCGCCAGCCCTACGTGGGCCGTTCCGCCTTTGCCCACAAGGGCGGGGTGCACGTCAGCGCGGTGAACCGCAAGTCGTCGCTGTACGAGCACATCAGCCCGGACTTGGTGGGCAACCGCCAGCGCATCCTGATCACCGAACTGGCCGGGCGCAGCAACATCGTCTCGCTGGCGCGGCGCTTCGGCTTCCACCTGGACAAGGACGAGCCAGTGGTGAAGGGCCTGCTGACCGAACTGAAGAAGAAGGCCAGCCTGGGCTACGACTACGCCGCCGCCGAAGCCTCGGTGGAATTGCTGATCCTGCGCAAGCTGGCCCGGCGCGGCGTGCGCGAGTTCTTCCGGCTGTTGCAGTTCCGGGTGCTGGAAACCAAGCACGACAGCGAGGCCGATCCCGTTTCCGAAGTCTCGGTGATGGTGGACGTGGAAGGGGTGACCGAACACACCGCCGCCACCGGGCGCGGCCCGGTGAACGCGCTGGACAACGCCCTGCGCAAGGCCCTGATGGGCTTCTACCCGCGCCTGAACGAAATGCGCCTGCTCGACTTCAAGGTACGCGTGCTGACCGGCGCGGAAACGGGCGGGGGCACGGCATCCACCGTGCGGGTGCTCATCGAGTCGGGCGATTCCGACAGCCGCTGGGTGACCGTGGGGGTGTCGTTCAACATCATCGAGGCAAGCTGGCAGGCCCTGGCCGATTCCATCACCTACAAGTTGTACAAGGACGAACACGCCCGAAGGGCGGGTTCGGACGGCGAGTAGAGTCGAGCACGCCCGAAGGGCAGGCGACAGCTGCCCGTTGGCATCCGATCATCAACGCCCCGGCCGTTTTGGCCGGGGCGTTTCCTTTCGCCTTGCCCTGCGTATCGCAGCATTTCCTCTCATTCCTGCACAACGTTTCCGTGTCCTTTTTCTGTCCCGCCCCGGCAAATCGTCAATCGGCACGGGCAGAAATGCTTCGCCCGTGATAGGTGAACACGTAGCACCTCACCAACAGCGATAGCACATATCTACCATTTCGTCACACTATCAAGCGCGTTTGACCACTCAACCGTCGCAACTCACCCCGTCAAATCACTTTTTTCTATCAAAACCCACCCCTGCCATCGGCACCGCATTGACCCTGGCGAGGGGGGGAAGCTATTCGTCATTGAAAGAATACGGGGCTATCGCGGGAAAATAGCCACTCCGGTCTATGCAAACGCCGCAACCAAGGAGGCAGGGATGAGTCTCAACAGGCGTGATTTCGTCAAATTGTGCACAGGCACGGTTGCAGGGTTCGGAATATCCCAGATGTTCCACCCCGCCGTCTGTGAAGCCATTTCCGGCACTCTGAACGGTGAACGGCCCCCGGTGCTCTGGCTGCAGGGCCAGGGCTGCACCGGCTGCTCGGTGTCGCTGCTGAACTCGGTGCACCCCACCATCGCCGACGTGCTGCTGAAGGTGATCAGTCTGGAGTTCCACCCCACCGTCATGGCGTGGGAAGGCGAACCCGCCATGGAACACATGATGAAGATCGCCGAGCAGTACAAGGGCAAGTACTTCGTCGTGGTGGAAGGGGCGGTGCCCACCGAAGCCGACGGCAAGTACTGCATCATCGGCGAGGCGCACCACAAGGAAATCTCCATGGCTGACGCCATGAAGAGCGTCGCCGCCAACGCCGCGGCCGTGCTGGCCGTGGGGACCTGCGCGGCCTACGGCGGCATTCCCGCCGCCCAGGGCAGCGAAACCGGCGCCAAGTCGGTATCCGCGTTCTTCAAGGAAAACGGCATCGCCACCCCGGTGGTGAACATTCCCGGCTGCCCGCCCCACCCCGACTGGATCGTGGGCACCGTGGTGGTGGCGCTGAACGCCATCAAGGCCAAGGGCCTTGCAGGCGGCCTCGCCGACGTCGTCAAGCTGCTTGACGCCGACGGTCGCCCCACCCCCTTCTATGGCCGCAACGTCCATGAAAACTGTCCCTACCTTGAAGCGTACGACGCCGGGAAGATGTGCGAAACCTTCACCAAGAAGGACGGCTGCCGCTACGACCTCGGCTGCAAGGGCCCCATGTCCATGTGCGACAGCTTCGAGCGCAAGTGGAACGGCGGCGTGAACTGGTGCGTCTCCAACGCGGTGTGCATCGGCTGCGTCGAACCCGACTTCCCTGACGGCAAGTCTCCCTTCTACTCGGCCTAGCCCCGGCGCCATACACCAAGGAGGAAACCATGTCCGGCTGTACACCCAAGGCCGCACCTGCCGGGGCCACCGGCAAGGCGACCATCGCCATCGACCCGGTAAGCAGAATCGAAGGCCACCTGAAAGCCGAAGTCACCGTTGAAAACGGCGTGGTGGTTGACGCCCGCCTGTCCGGCGGCATGTACCGCGGCTTTGAAACCATCCTGCGCGGGCGCGACCCGCGCGACGCCTCGCAGATCGTGCAGCGCATCTGCGGCGTGTGCCCCACCGCGCACTCCACGGCGTCCTGCCTTGCGCTCGACAACGCCTTCAAGGTCAAGGTGCCCACCAACGGCCGCCTGACCCGCAACCTGACCTTCGGCGCCAACTACCTGCAGTCGCACATCCTGCACTTCTACCATCTGGCCGCCCTGGACTTCGTGCAGGGGCCGGACAGCGCGCCCTTCGTGCCGCGCTTCTCCAAGCCCGACCTGCGCCTGCCCAAGGACGTGAACGCCGCCGCGGTGGACCAGTACCTGGAAGCGCTTGAAGTGCGCCGCATCTGCCACGAAATGGTCGCATTGTTCGGCGGGCGCATGCCCCACGTACAGGGCCAGGTCGTGGGCGGCACCACGGAAATCCCCACCAAGGAAGCCCTTGTCGAATACGCCGCCCGCTTCAAGAAGGTGCGCGAATTCGTCGAGAAGAAGTACGTGCCCGTGGCCTACACCGTGGGCTCGGTCTACAAGGACCTGTTCAAGTTCGGCCAGGGCTACAAGAACTGCCTGTCGTTCGGTGCCTTCCCGCTCAACGACGCCATGAGCGAACTGCACCTGAAGCGCGGCGTGTACATCGACGGCAAGGACCAGCAGTTCGACCCCAAGCTGATCAAGGAATACGTCAAGTACTCCTGGTTCGACGACGCCACCACCGGCCTGCACTACTCGCAGGGCAAGACGGTGCCCAAGCCCAACAAGCCCGGCGCGTACAGCTTCGTCAAGGCGCCCCGCTACAACGGCAAGGCCGTCGAAGTGGGTCCGGTGGCCCGCATGTGGGTCACCAACCCCGAGCTGTCGCCCGTGGGCCAGAAGCTGCTGAAGGATCTCTTCAAGCTGAACGCCAAGCGCTTCCGCGATCTTGGCGACGAGGCCGCCTTCTCGGTCATGGGCCGCCACGTGGCCCGCGCCGAAGAAACCTACTACATGCTCTCCGGCATTGAACGCTGGCTGAAGGAAGTGAAGGCGGGCGAGGAAACCTTTGCCCCGGCCGAAATTCCCGCCAGCGCGGAAGGCGTGGGCTTCACCGAAGCCGCGCGCGGCTCCCTGGTCCACTACATCAACATCAAGGACCAGAAGATCGACAACTACCAGATCGTGTCCGCCACGCTCTGGAACTGCAACCCGCGCGACGACAGCGGCCAGCTTGGCCCGGTGGAACGCGCCCTGATCGGCACCCCGGTGCCGGACATCAGCAACCCGGTGAACGTGGCGCGGGTAATCCGCGCCTTCGACCCGTGACTGGGCTGCGCCGTGCACGTGCTGCACGCTGAATCCGGCAAGGTTTCCGTCGTCGAAGTGAAGTAGACGCCGCATACCGACGCTACGGAGGGGGCCAGACCGGCAGGACCGGCCGGGCCCCCTCTTCTTTTTCCGTCCGGCTATCCCGTGTTCGCGGTTCCGCCCGTTTCGCAGCCGCGCCGCAGCGCGCGCATCAAACCGCGCGAAACCGGCTTGCGCAGGGCCCCGACCCGCCATAGGGTGGGCAGGCGCGCCGCACCCCGGCGGAACCGCACATGCGTCGTTCAAGGGGCGGGCGCACCCCGCCCCCCGATCGCGCCGCCACATCGCCAGCGCATAGAAACAGCATCAACCGCGCATCATGGAGCCCCGCATGCAGAAGCTGCTCGTACTCGGCATCGGCAACACCCTGCTCACCGACGACGGCGTCGGCGTCTTCGCCGCCGAGGAACTGATGAAGGATACCTGGCCGGACAACGTCACCATCATGGACGGCGGCACCTTCACCCAGGACATCTTCTACCTGTTCGAGGGCTACGACCGCCTGCTGGTGCTCGACATCGTGCATGCCAAGGGCACGCCCGGCACCATCTACCGCCTGTCCGAGGACGACCTGGTGCAGAACGAGAAGCAGCGGCTGTCCATCCACGACGTGGACCTCATCGACTCGCTGAAAATGGCCGAACTGCGCGGCCCGCGCCCGCGCATGCAGGTCATCGGCATGGAGCCGCACGATTTCCTGAACTGGAACATCGGCCTGTCCGAGGCGGTGCAGGCCGCCTTTCCGCGCTTCGTGGACGTGGCGCGCGAGGAAATCCGTACCATCATCGCCGAGATGGACGCAGCGAAATAGCTGCCGTAAACGGACCGCCTGTCCGATGCGGGCCGCCCCGGCGGCGTTCTTTGCCCATCCGCTCGCCCAGCCCCGGCACGGCCTGCCGTTCCGTGTGGCTCTCAGGGGGCTCCCGGGGGGGCTGGCGGGCCAGCCCTTCCGTCCTCCCACGGCGCAGCCGGACATCTGCCCGCCAGGAGCGGAAGGCGCGCTTTCAACGCGGGGCAGCGGCAGGCAGCCGTGCTTCTGCCCGAACACTGCATACGTTCTTGCGCGATGCAACAATAATGGTGCTACGTATTTAAAATACGTAGCACCATTATTGTTTTCCGTTACCCGTGCTGGCGACATGCCCACACCCAAAGGCTGATTGCACAAACAATACACTGCACGCGAAAACACCGTGCACGTTGCATGGCATGCATGCCGTATTGCACGCGCAACGACTGACCGAGAACGGTGTCATTCCTGTCCGCGATGCAGAAATGTATGCCCCATTTGCATTTTCAATTGGAATAACGTTTCAATGTGTTGTATCTTCCCGCCAAACGTGCGGACAGGTCACCGCGGGAAACGGATGCACGCAGAAGCGCCCGCATCCGGGGGGCCTTTCGCACCAGTACGACCCTTACCCCGCCGCGCCGTTGGCGGCGGGCAGGCACGGCCGCATGCCGTGCCGAAGGAGGCAGGGATGAAAATCTCGATCGGTCTCGGCAAGGAGGGCGTGGAGGAAAGGCTTGCGGAACGCGGCGTGTCTCGACGCGACTTCCTCAAGTTCTGTACGGCCATCGCCGTGACCATGGGCATGGGCCCCGCGTTCGCGCCGGAAGTGGCCCGCGCGCTCATGGGCCCCCGGCGTCCGTCCGTGGTCTACCTTCACAACGCCGAATGCACCGGCTGTTCCGAATCGGTGCTGCGCGCGTTCGAACCCTACATCGACACCCTCATTCTGGACACGCTGTCCCTCGACTACCATGAAACCATCATGGCCGCCGCGGGTGAAGCCGCGGAAGCAGCCCTGGAACAGGCCGTCAACAGCCCGCACGGCTTCATCGCCGTGGTGGAAGGCGGCATTCCCACGGCTGCCAACGGCATCTACGGCAAGGTGGCCAACCACACCATGCTGGACATTTGCTCGCGCATCCTGCCCAAGGCCCAGGCCGTCATCGCGTACGGCACCTGCGCCACCTTCGGCGGCGTGCAGGCGGCCAAGCCCAACCCCACCGGGGCCAAGGGCGTCAACGACGCGCTGAAGCACCTTGGCGTGAAGGCCATCAACATCGCCGGTTGCCCGCCGAACCCGTACAATCTTGTCGGCACCATCGTGTACTACCTGAAGAACAAGGCCGCGCCCGAACTGGACAGCCTGAACCGGCCCACCATGTTCTTCGGCCAGACCGTGCACGAGCAGTGCCCCCGCCTGCCCCACTTCGACGCGGGCCGGTTCGCCCCGTCGTTCGAATCCGAAGAAGCCCGCAAGGGCTGGTGCCTCTACGAGCTGGGCTGCAAGGGCCCGGTGACCATGAACAACTGCCCGAAGATCAAGTTCAACCAGACCAACTGGCCCGTGGACGCGGGGCACCCCTGCATCGGGTGCAGCGAACCCGACTTCTGGGACGCCATGACCCCGTTCTACCAGAACTGATCACGCGCACGCGCACGGTCACCACTTACCCGACCAGGCAACAGCCAAGGAGGACACCATGAGCGGCTGCAGAGCCCAGAATGCTCCGGGCGGCATCCCCGTGACGCCCAAGAGTTCCTATAGCGGTCCCATCGTCGTCGACCCCGTGACCCGCATCGAAGGCCACCTGCGCATAGAGGTGGAAGTGGAGAACGGCAAGGTCAAGAACGCCTACAGCAGTTCCACGCTGTTCCGGGGCCTTGAAATCATCCTGAAGGGCCGCGACCCCCGCGACGCCCAGCACTTCACCCAGCGCACCTGCGGCGTGTGCACCTACACCCACGCGTTGGCCTCCACCCGCTGCGTGGACAACGCCGTGGGCGTGCACATCCCCAAGAACGCCACCTACATCCGCAACCTGGTGCTGGGCGCGCAGTACCTGCACGACCACATCGTGCACTTCTACCACCTGCACGCCCTGGACTTCGTGGACGTGACCGCCGCGCTGAAGGCCGACCCGGCCAAGGCCGCCAAGGTGGCCTCGTCCATCTCGCCCCGCAAGACCACGGCGGCGGACCTGAAGGCCGTGCAGGACAAGCTGAAGACCTTCGTCGACAGCGGCCAGCTCGGTCCGTTCACCAACGCCTACTTCCTGGGCGGCCACCCCGCCTACTACCTGGACCCGGAAACCAACCTCATCGCCACCGCCCACTACCTGGAAGCCCTGCGGCTGCAGGTGAAGGCGGCCCGCGCCATGGCCGTTTTCGGCGCCAAGAACCCGCACACCCAGTTCACGGTGGTGGGCGGCGTGACCTGCTACGACGCCCTTACCCCGCAGCGCATCGCCGAATTCGAGGCGCTGTGGAAGGAAACCAAGGCGTTCGTGGATGAAGTGTACATCCCCGACCTGCTGGTGGTCGCGGCCGCCTACAAGGACTGGTCGCAGTACGGCGGCACCACCAACTTCATCACCTTCGGCGAATTCCCGAAGGACGAGTACGACCTGAACAGCCGGTACTTCAAGCCCGGCGTGGTCTTCAAGCGCGACTTCAAGAACCTGAAGCCGTTCGACAAGATGCAGATCGAAGAGCACGTGCGCCACAGCTGGTACGAAGGCGCGGAAGCCCGCCACCCGTGGAAGGGCCAGACCCAGCCCAAGTACACCGACCTGCACGGCGACGACCGCTACTCGTGGATGAAGGCCCCGCGCTACATGGGCGAGGCCATGGAAACCGGCCCTCTTGCCCAGGTGCTGGTGGCCTACTCGCAGGGCCATCCCAAGGTGAAGGCCGTGACCGACGCCGTGCTGGCCAAGCTTGGCGTGGGTCCCGAAGCCCTGTTCTCCACCCTGGGCCGCACGGCGGCGCGCGGCATCGAAACCGCGGTCATCGCCGAATACGTGGGCGTGATGCTGCAGGAGTACAAGGACAACATCGCCAAGGGCGACAACGTCATCTGCGCCCCGTGGGAAATGCCCAAGCAGGCGGAAGGCGTGGGCTTCGTCAACGCCCCGCGCGGCGGCCTGTCGCACTGGATCCGCATCGAGGACGGAAAGATCGGCAACTTCCAGTTGGTCGTGCCCTCGACCTGGACCCTTGGCCCCCGTTGCGGCAAGAACAAGATGTCCCCGGTGGAAGAATCGCTCATCGGCACGCCGGTGGCCGACGCCAAGCGCCCCGTGGAAATCCTGCGCACGGTGCACTCGTTCGACCCGTGCATCGCCTGCGGCGTGCACGTCATCGACGGGCACACCAACGAAGTGCACAAGTTCCGCATCCTGTAGACCGTGCCCGGGCCCCTGCCCGACAGGACCAGCCCGGAACCGGTCAGTCCCTCTCGGGCAGGCGGCGAGAACATGCACGGCACCCGTGAAAACCAAAAGGCCCGGCCTTGCGCCGGGCCTTTTCCAACCCTATAGTACCCCCCACATGAGCGAACGCCCCAACATCCTCGTCCTTGGCGTAGGCAACATCCTGTACACCGATGAAGGCATCGGCGTGCGTGCCGTGGAGTCGTTGCAAAAGGCGCATGCCTTCACGGACAACGTCACCGTCATGGACGGTGGCACCCTTGGAATGCGGCTCATGGACGCCATCATGGAGTGCGACCACCTGATCGTGGTGGACGCCGTGCTCGCGGGCGACGAACCCGGCGCCATCTACCGCCTGACCGGCGAAGACCTGCGCAAGAGCCTCGGCTTCAACGACTCCATGCACCAGACCGACCTCGTGGACACCCTGATCTTCTGCGAACTGGTAGGCAAGCGGCCAGAGGCGGTGATCATCGGCATGGAGCCCCACGACTACCAGTCGCTGGGTACCGAACTTTCCCCCGTGGCGGGCCAACGCCTGCCCCTGCTGTGCGACGCCGTGGTCGCCGAGGTGCGCCGCGCGGGCGGCGACTGCACCCCGGCCCCGGACGCCAGTTGAACAACCCGACGGAGCAGACCTGATGTGCCTCGCCATTCCCGCCGAGATCGTGGAAATCAATGAAGCCGGCATGGCCAAGTGTCGTGTGGGCAAAAGCGAAACCTACCTCAACGTCTCGGCCATGCTGCTGCCCGAACGTCCCGACATCGGCGAATACGTCATCGTGCACGCCGGGTTCGCCCTGCGCGTGCTGGACAAGGCCGAGGCCGAGGAAACGCTGCGGCTGCTGCGTGAAATGTCCGAGGCCGTGGAAGGCCAGCCCGCCGGGTTCTAGGAACGCCGGTCATGCCGATCCAGCACAGTCTTTGGCACGTCGGCCCCAAGCCTCAGCCACTGCGCGAAGGCTCGCTGCCCAGCGAGGCGCTGCTGGAGGACATGATCGTTGCATCCCCCGCCATCCTGTCACGGGAGTGGATGATCATCGGGCGTCAGGAAGACACAGGCTTCGGCGGGCGCATCGACCTTCTGGCGCTAGCCCCCGACGGAACGCTGATTCTCATTGAACTAAAACGTGGCAAAACACCGCGTGAAGTGGTGGCGCAGGCCATCGACTATGCAAGCTGGGCGGAAAATCTGGACCCCCAGGACATTACTCGCATTTATGCTCGCTTCTCAAGTGGTGGAGCGCTGGACGACGCGTTTACCGCGCGCTTCGGCCAACCCCTCGACCCCGATACGCCGAACCAGTCCCATCAGATCGTCATTGTTGCTACGGCGCTCGATGCCGCCAGCGAACGGATCGTCGGATACCTGAACCGTCGCGACATCCCCATCAACGTGCTGTGCTTCCAGGTATTCGAAAGCGAATCCGGACAACTGCTCAGCCGCGCATGGCTGCTCGACCCCGTTGAAGCACAGGCCGCAGCGGCCACCAGCAGCGCCAAGGCCATGAAGGAGCCGTGGAACGGCGAATACTACGCCTCGTTCGGACACGGTGGGGAGCGCGATTGGGAAGAGGCACGCCGTTACGGCTTCATCAGTGCCGGGGGCGGTTCATGGTACAGAGCAACGCTTGGCCTTCTGCAACCGGGCGATCTTGTGTGGGTCAAGGCACCGGGCCACGGTTTCGTGGGCGTTGGCTGGGTTCGTAGCGGCCCGGTGCCCGCAGCCGACTTCATGTTGCAGGACGAGCACGGTGTGGAACGACCCGCCATGGAGCTACTTTCCAAGGCAAGCTACCTCCGCGAATCCATCAATGACCCCGATCTTCACGAAAGTTTCGTGGCCGTGGAGTGGACCGAAACGCGTCCGTTAGCCCAAGCCGCCAATGAAACGGGAATGTTCGGCAACCAGAACACCGTCTGCGCGCCAAAGACACCCAAGTGGCGGCATACCGTGGAACGGTTGAAGGAACTCTTCCCTCATTGGAACAAGGCCAGCTGATATCCGGCAGCCTGTGATGCGCCAGAGAGCTACGCCCAAGACGGCGCTGCCATCGCGCTACTCCTTCACCCTCCACGCGAGCCCCCCATGCCTCACCCCACAGAGCACCCCGCCGTCCACCCCATCACCCTGCTGGCCCTTGGTGACAGCCTGACCGAAGGCTACGGCCTGGACCCCGACGACGCCCTGCCCGCCGCGCTGGAGCGGTTGCTGCGGGCGGGCGGTCATGACGTCACGGTGATCAACCTCGGCCTCTCGGGCGACACCACGGCTGGCGGCCTGCGACGCCTGCGCGCGTGGCTGGTCCGCAATCCCGGCTTTGGCAACGAAGAGAGAGCCGTCCCGCACTGCTTCGCCATGGTCGAACTGGGGGCCAACGACGGCTTCATGGGGCTGGACCCGCAGGACATGGAAGGGAACCTGGCCGCCATCCTCACCCTGCTGGCCGAACGGCGCGTGCCCGCCCTGCTGGCCGGGTTCAGGGCCGAATTCGCCGACGACCCGGACTACGCGGAAGAATACGACGCCCTGTACCCACGCCTGGCCGCGCGCTTCGGCGTGCCCCTGTGGCCCTATGTGCTGGAAGGCGTATGGGGGCTGGCGGACCTGACCCTGTGGGACGGCCTGCACCCCAACGTGGCCGGGGTCGAGCACATGGCACGGGCGGCCCTGCCGTATGTGCTGGGCATGCTGGACAACGGCGGCGCGCCGAACGCATGATCCCCCGCTGCCACGCCCGGCTCCAGCCGTCGTCGCCGTGCGCCGTCCCGGCGGCGTCTGCCCGTGCATGTGGGCAATTCGCGCCCCATGCGTCGGCCCCCAGGCCTCCGGCGGCACGGCCGGACCATCGCCCCCCGGCGGCCAAACGCCCGCGCGGGCCGCGCGCGGCTTGACTTCCGCACCTTCTTGAACCAATTACATCGTTTTGCGTCACCCGCCGGGCGCGGCCAAAGCGCCATCACACCCGATGATGCGCGCCACGCGCGCCGTCACCCCGCTGGGCGCGGCCATGCGCCGCCGCCGGACCTTCCGGCATGCCGACACCCCCGAGGAGCAGCACGTCCATGAGCGACTACAAGAAGACCCTGCATCTGCCCGACACCAAATTTCCCATGAAGGCCAACCTCACCCAGCGCGAGCCGGAAATGCTCAAGTTCTGGGAAGGCATCGACGCCTATGCCGCCATGGCGCAGGCCTCCGGCCAGAAGGGCCAGTACGTCCTGCACGACGGCCCCCCCTACGCCAACGGGCACATTCACCTCGGGACCGCGCTGAACAAGATACTGAAGGACATGGTGGTCAAGTCGCGCAACATGCAGGGCTACTCCGCCCGCTACGTGCCCGGCTGGGACTGTCACGGCCTGCCCATCGAACACAAGGTGGAACAGGAGCTGGGCGAGAAGAAGAAGGAACTGCCCGCCCACGTGGTGCGCAAGCGCTGCCGCCAGTACGCGGAAAAGTACCTGGACATCCAGCGCAAGGAATTCAAGCGCCTCGGCGTGCTGGGCGCGTGGGACAAGCCCTACATGACCATGGACCCGGCCTACGAGTCGGCCACCGCGCGCGAGCTCGGCAACTTCGTGGCCGCGGGCAACGTGGTGCGCAGCAAGAAGCCCATCTACTGGTGCTGCTCGTGCCAGACCGCCCTGGCCGAGGCCGAGGTGGAATACTACGACCACACCTCCCCCTCCATCTTCGTGCGCTTTCCCCTGCGCGATGCCAGGGTGGCCGACGTATTGAACGTGGATCCGGCCAGCGCCTACATCGTCATCTGGACCACCACCCCCTGGACCCTGCCCGACAACATGGCCGTGGCCGTGCATCCCGACCATGACTACGCCGTGGTCCGCCACGACGGTGCGCATTACGTGCTGGCCGCCGCGCTGGTGGAAAGCAGCGCCAAGACCTTCGGCTGGGAAGGCTTTGAAATCGTGGGGACCGTGGCGGGGGCGAAGCTGGAAGGCCTTGCCGCCACGCACCCCTTCTACGATCGTCCCTCGCCGGTGGTGCTGGCAGACTACGTCACGCTTGATTCCGGCACCGGCTGCGTGCACACCGCGCCCGGCCACGGCCGCGAGGACTACGAGACCGGCCTGCGCTACGGGCTGGAAATCCTTTCGCCCATGAACGATGAAGGCCGCTTCCTCGATTCCGTGCCCTTCTTCGCCGGGCTCACCGTGTTCGAGGCCAACCCCAAGGTCATCGAAAAGATGCGCGAGGTGGGCAACCTGCTGGCCGAACGCAAGCTCTCGCACAGCTACCCGCACTGCTGGCGCTGCAAGAAGCCGGTCATCTTCCGAGCCACCACCCAGTGGTTCATCGCCATGGAAAAGAACGAGCTGCGCGCCCGCGCGCTGTCGGCCATCCGCAACGACGTGCGCTGGATTCCCGCCTGGGGCGAGGAACGCATCCACAACATGATCGAATTCCGGCCCGACTGGTGTATCTCGCGCCAGCGCACCTGGGGCGTGCCCATCATCGCCCTGCTCTGCGAAGGCTGCGGCGAGGCGTGGAACGACGCCGCCTGGATGCGCGACATTGCCGACCGCTTCGCCAAGCACCCCACCGGCTGCGACTACTGGTACGAAACGCCGCTGGAAGACATCGTGCCCGCCGGCCTTGCCTGCCCGCATTGCGGCGGCAACCACTGGAAGAAAGAAACCGACATCCTGGACGTGTGGTTCGATTCCGGCACCAGCTTCTCCGCCGTGCTGGAACAGCGCGGCGACACCGCGTTCCCGGCGGATCTGTACCTGGAAGGCTCCGACCAGCATCGCGGCTGGTTCCACAGTTCCCTGCTGGCCTCCATCGGCACGCGCGGCGTGCCGCCCTACCGCGCCGTGCTCACCCACGGCTACGTGGTGGACGGCGAAGGCCGCAAGATGTCCAAGTCCATCGGCAACGTCATCGCCCCGCAGGAGATCATCGACAAGTACGGCGCGGAAATCCTGCGCCTGTGGGTGGCGTCCGTCGACTACCGCGAGGACATCCGCATCTCGGACGAAATCCTCAGCCGCCTGGTGGACGCCTACCGCCGCATCCGCAACACCTGCCGCTACCTGCTGGGCAACATCGACGACCTGACGCCCGAAGAAATCGTGCCGTTCTCGGTCATGGACCCGTTGGACCGCTACGCGCTGGACATCGTCACCGACGCCCACGCCCGCATCCAGGAGGCGTATTCCGAATTCGAGTTCCACAAGGTGTTCCACACCCTGCACAACCTGTGCGTGACCGACCTCAGCGCCTTCTACCTCGACGTGCTGAAGGACCGCCTGTACGCCTCGGCCAAGGACAGCCCGGAACGCCGCTCGGCCCAGACGGCCCTGCTGCACATCCTGCTGGTGCTGGTGCGCGACATGGCTCCGGTACTCAGCTTCACGGCGGAAGAAGTGTTCCGGCACATCCCCGAGGCGCTGCGCCCGGCCGCGCCCACGGTGTTCGCCCTGCGCGGGTCCGACACGCCGCTGTACAACGTCAGCTCCGACGAGAGCGAACGGTGGGAGGCGGTGCTGGCCGTGCGGTCCGAGGTAACCAAGGCCATCGAGCCGCTGCGCAAGGCGGGCACGGTGGGGCATTCGCTGGACACCCACGTGACCCTGTACGCCGATGACAAGCTGGCCGCCCTGCTGCGCGCCACCGGCACCGACCTGCGCGCGGTGTTCATCGTCTCCAAGCTGAATATCGCCCCGCTGGAGGACGCGCCGCAAGACGCCTTCGCCTCCGAAGAGGTCAAGGGCCTGCGCATCGGCGTGGCCAAGGCCCCCGGCGCCAAGTGCGAGCGCTGCTGGGTCTACCACGAGGACCTGGGCGCCGACCCGAACTTCCCCGGCGCGTGCGCCCGCTGCACCACGGTGCTGCGCAACGGTTAGGACATCACGAAAAACGCCATCAAGGCCCCCGCCCGACGCCGCACGGCAGCGCGCCGGGCGGGGGAAACGCCGCCCCATCCATCAAGAGGCCCCATGCGCCCCAGATTCGTCATGGTCTTCTCCATCGCCGCGGCCGTCATCGGCCTCGACCAGCTCACCAAGCTGTGGGCGGTGACGGCCATACCGGAACACCATTCGGTACCGGTCATCGCCGGGCTGTTCGATCTCGTCAACGTGCGCAACCGGGGCGCGGCCTTCGGCTTTCTGAACCGCTCCGACATCGAGTGGCAGTTCTGGCTGTTCCTGGTGGCCACGGTGCTGGCGGTGTGGGCCATCGTCTCGCTTACCCGGGCCGCGCAGGAAGACAAGGTGTTGTTCACCGGCTTCGGCTGCATTCTCGGCGGGGCGCTTGGCAACCTCATCGACCGGGTGCGCTTTCGCGCGGTGATCGACTTTCTGGACTTCTACGTGGGCGACTGGCACTGGCCCGCCTTCAACGTGGCGGACATCGCCATTTGCGTGGGCGCGTTCCTGGCCTTCATCGCCATGTATCGCCAGCCCGCGCCCCGCAACACCACGCCCAGGTCCCGCTAGGAGGCCCGAATGAACACGGCCCTGCTCATCCCGTTGCTTGCCATTCCCATCTTGCCCAACCTGTGGTGCATCTGGCATTCTTACACCCACGAATTCGAGCGCCCCGCCGAAAAGGCCCTGTGGATGGCGGCCGGGATATTCCTGCCCGTGCTCGGCGGCCTTGGCTACCTCGTGTTCGGCCAGCGGCGCGCCCGCAAGGCGTGACGCCGCGCCCCGGCCAGGCGGGCTCCGTAGCCCACCTGCCGGAGCATCGAAACCCATGCCAAGCAAAGTGAACCGAAAGGCGGACCAAAAGCCATGAAGACCCGCATCGTTTCCCGTCGTTTCCTTCCCGTTTGCTCCCTGGCCGCCCTGGTGGCCCTTTCCGGCTGCGTGCGCCAGGAAGACGTGGACGCCCTGAACGCCCGCGTCATGCGCCAGGACCAGCAGATCCAGACGTTGAACTCACAACTTTCCGGCGTGCAGCCCGCGCAGGCGGACACCTGGTCGCAGGTGCAGTCCACCCGGCAGGAAATCGCCACCCTGCGCGGCCAGATCGACGACATGCAGATGCGCCTGAGCGCCACCGGCGACCAGAGCCGCGACCTGCCCCAGATGCGCGACCAGCTGAACCGCCACGATGTCGCCCTGCGGCAGATGGCCTCGCAACTGGCCATCGACATCGACAGCGTGCTCGCCGCCCCCGCCCCCGCAGGGGCAGCCAGCGGCGCGGCCTCGTCCACCGGCATGACCCACGCGGGCGACCCCAACGCCCCGGTCCTGCTCGTAAACCCCGGCAAGGAGAACGGCTTTGTCGTCGCGCCATCCAGCCAGCCCACCGGGCCGGTCACGGTGCCGCCGGCGCAAAGCGGCACCATGTCCGTGACCAGCGCGGAACCCGCCAAGGCGGCTCCCGCCCCCGCCGCCAAGCCCGCGGCCGCCGCCGTGGACACGGCCCAGGCGCTGTACGACCAGGGCATGACGGCGTTCAACGAACGGCGCTACAAGGACTCCGTGAAGGCGTTCACCGACTTCACCACCACCTTCGGGGACCACAAGCTGACCAGCAACGCGTGGTTCTGGCAGGGTGAGGCCAACTTCCAGCAGCAGGACTTCGCCCGTTCGGCGCTGGCGTACGAACAGGTCATCTCCAAGTATCCCAAGAGCCCCAAGTACGCCTCGGCGCTGCTCAAGCAGGGCATCTGCTTCTACAAGCTCGGCAAGAAGGACGCCGGCAAGGTGCGCCTGGAAGAGCTGATCAAGAAGCTGCCCGATTCGCCCGAAGCGCAACGCGCCAAGAAGTTCCTGAGCGAGAACAAATAATCCGAGTACCCGGTGCTCCGGCCCGGAAACACCATGAGCGAACAGCAGACCAAGGTCTACCGCAAGAACATCCACCTCACGTTCCCGCCCGAAATCTCGGGCAAGCCCATCGTGAGCGACCTCGTGCGCAGGTACGACCTTACCGTCAATATCCTGAAGGCCCAGATCACCCCGCGCAAGGAAGGCTACCTTACCCTGGAGATTTCCGGGGTCGAGGACAACTGCCTGAAGGGCATCGCCTACCTGCGCGAGCAGGACGTGACCGTCACCGACGTCTCGCAGCGCATCTCGCGTGACGAGGAAAGCTGCATGCATTGCGGCATGTGCACCGCCATCTGTCCCACCTCGGCGCTGGCCATGGACCTTGAAAAGCGCCTGGTGGTGTTCGACAAGGAGCGCTGCACGGCCTGCGGCCTGTGTACGCGCGTGTGCCCCGTGGGGGCCATGAACGTGGAAGTGGAGAACGGCGGCCTGTAGGGCCTGTAGCGCCGCACCACTCTTGCACCATCGCACTCCGGGCGGGGCGCACGCGGAACTGCCGCGCGCACCCCGCCTTTGCGTTGGCCTTCCGGCACGCCGCCTGCGCCGGGCGTGCAGCCCGCCTTGCACGGGCATCCGGCCACGGCGCGTCCGGTCGTGGCGTCTTCGGGCAGCCGCCCCGGAAAGGCGACGGAATCCCTGACGCGGCGTTTTCCGCTTTTCCGTCGGCCGACTATCTGCTAGCTTCGCCAATGCGGACTTCCGGCCCGCGTCCGCTGTCCACGGACGCACGGCCCGGGATTGCTTCCGCGCAGCCGCCGCCCGGCAGACACATCACCAGCAGGAGCGCATCATGGTCACGCAGGAAGAACTGCTCGAAAACGTGATGGAGCGCGTGACGAACAACCTCGTCGCCAACATCCGTGACGTGCTTTCCGCCACCATCGAGCGGGAAATCACCACCAACCTCACCCGCGCCCTGGTGGAAAGCGAGTTCTACCGCCGCATCAGCGACGACATGCGCGGTGGGCTGCAGACCATCTACCGCGAAATCTCCACCGCCGCGAAGCCGGGCGCGCCTGAAGCCGACCCCGCCGGAACCCCGGTTGAGCGTGAAGCAGCAGACCGTCTGTTCAACGAAGCGTCGCACCAGCTCGACGAAGTGCTTACCACCACCCAGGAAGCCACCGAATCGATCATGGACGTGGTGGAAGTGCAGATCGAACGCCAGAAAGAGGCGGCCGTGCTGCTGGAAGCCATCCGCGCCGGGGCGGGCGTGGAACGCGCGCTGGACCGCATGGTGCAGATCAACGCGGCACTGGGCGAGGGGCTGGTGGAAATCCTGACCACCCTCGGTTTCCAGGACCTGACGGGCCAGCGCATCAAGAAGATCATCGAGGCCCTGCGCACCATCGAAAGCACGGTGGTGGAACTGTACCTGTCCACCGGCCTGCTGATCCGCGCGCGCGAGGAAGCCCCGGAAAAGGACATTTCGCAGATCGAGGCGGAAACCCGCCAGGTGGTGTCCGAACTGAAGGGGCCGCAGCGCAGCGCATCGCAGGAAAACGTGGACGACCTGCTCGCCCAGCTCGGGCTGTAGGCCTTCGGGCCTCAAGACACGGGGGCATCTTCGCCCCTTGCCAGCGGCGTCGGGCTGCCTACTTTCTGGTTCGGCGCGCGTGCCTGGGCGGCAACCCGCCTCCGCGCGCCAGACCGGAAACCCGCAACAGACGCACGGCAACGCCGCCCGCGCCTTCCATATGGAGATGCCCCATGTCCGACACCACCTCCGCCTCCGCCAACACCCCGCTGGTGATCATCGGCTCCGGCCCGGCCGGGCTTTCCGCCGCCATCTACACCGCCCGCGCGGGCATTCCCACGCTGGTGCTGGGCAGCGCCCCCAAGGTGGCGGGCGACTATGACATCGACAACTACTTCGGCTTCGACGAGACCATCTCCGGGCGCGACCTCATCGAGCGCGGCCGCAGGCAGGCGGAACGCTTCGGAGCGCGGTTGCGCGAAGAACGCGTGCTGGCCGTGCACCATGGCGACGCGGGCGGCTTCCACGTCAAGACCGACAAGGGCGAATACGACGCCTGCGCCGTGGTGCTGGCCACCGGCGTGGCCCGCGTGCGCCCCGGCATCGACAACCTGGGCGACTTTGAGGGCAAGGGCGTGTCCTACTGCGTGAGCTGCGACGGGTTCTTCCACCGCGGCAAGCAGGTGCTGGTGCTGGGCGAGGGCATCTTCGCCGCCAACCAGGCCCTGGAGCTGACCCAGTACACCCCCCACGTGTCCATCTGCACCCAGGGCAAGGCCCCGGTGCTCAACTCCGGCTTCGAGCAGCGCCTGGCCGATGCGGGCATCGCCATCGACACCCGCAAGATTTCGCGCCTCGCCGGGAACAACGGCCTTGAGCGCGTGGTGTTCTCCGACGGAACGGAACAGCCCGTGGACGGCCTGTTCGTGGCCATGGGCGAGGCGTCGTCCCTCGACTTCGCCTACTCGCTGGGCGTGGAGCGCAAGGGCGTGTTCCTGGTGGCCGACGACGAGCAATGCACCAACATCCCCGGCGTGTTCGCGGCCGGAGACTGCACCGGCGGCTTTCTGCAGATCGGCGTGGCCGTGGGGGAAGGGGCCAAGGCGGCCCGCGCGGCCATCGCCTACGCCAAGGAACAGTGCGGGGTGAAGAAGGCCGGGTAACCCCTGTAAAAAAGCCGCCAGGCATCCGCCGCCGGGGCGCTCTTGACAGCCGCAACACCTCGGCGTATCAGAGTCGGCTCACCGGGCAGCATTCCGGGCGTCGGACAAAACGCCGGCCGGTCCGGACCCTCCGTGGGCCTATAGCTCAATTGGCAGAGCCTCCGGCTCATAACCGGCTTGTTGCGTGTTCGAGTCACGCTAGGCCCACCAACTTTCATGGGCTGGCGCAAGCGCGCCGCCCCGGCACCGGGCAACTGCCAAGGCCCCCTGCCGCGCAACAGAGCAACGGGACAGGAACGCGGACATTGGAGCAGCACCAATTCCGGAACCACGCCTTGCCGCTTCGAGGGTGCTTGCGCCGCGTCCATCCGGCGAAGCACCCTCTTTGTTTGGGGTTTATGCATGAAACGCTCTGAAATAATTAGCGTTATCGAAAAAACGGCACTTCCTGCCTCGGCCGCCCAATGGGACAGGTCGGGCATGCAGGTGGCCGGGCAGGACGGAAAGGCTCATGGGCTTGCCGTCTGCCTCGACCCCACCCCCGCCGCCGTCGCAGCCGCCCTGGACCTTGACGCGGACGTCATCCTCTCCCATCACCCGCTCGCCCTTTCGCCCCGCCCGCTCGACGCCCTGGACGACCATCACGCCGTGGCCTCCGCCCTGCTGGCGCGCGGGGCGTGGCTGTACGCCGCCCATACCTCGCTGGACGCCAACCCCGACGGCCCCGTGGGCTGGCTGGCCCGTGAACTGGAGCTTTCCGGCGCCACGGTGCTGGAACCCACGCTGCGTCAGGAACGGGTGACCCGCTGCATCGTTTCCGGTGGCGCGCCCGACCCGCGCTGGGCCGACATCGACGGCGTGCTGGCCTGCCGGGTGCTGGGCGCAACCGCCGTGCTCACCTGCGAGGCCGTCGCATGGCCCGCCATCCGCGCGGCCATCGTGTCCGCCGCTTCGTCGGATGTCGGGCCCGCCTTCCTGCCCGCCGAGCCGGAGTTGCCGCCGCGCGTCTTCGGCTTTGGCCTGGTGGGCGACCTGCCCGCGCCGCTCGAATTTTCCGCCTTTGCCGCAAGGCTGCACGCCCTTGCCGGGCGCGCCCACTGCCACGTCAGCGGCCCCGTTCCGCCCGTGGTGCGGCGGGTGGGCTACTGCACCGGTTCCGGCAGTTCGCTGGCCGATGCCGCATTCGCCCTTGGCGCCGACGTGTTCGTTACCGGCGACGTGAAGTACCACACCGCGCTGGAAGCCCGTGGCTGCCTGCTCGACGTGGGGCACTTCGCCCTTGAAGAGGAAATGATGCGCCGCTTCGCAGACAGCCTGCGCGCCGCGCTGCCCGGCCTGCCCGTGCATTTCCTGCCATCCAGCGATCCACTGCGGCTGCACCTGTCCGCCACGCCCACGGGCGCGGGCGGCGGCCGCGTTCCGGAACATCCGGTCTAACCCGCATTTCAGGAGGATATGACGTTGAGCCTCTATCTCAAGCAGATCGAACAGCTTGTCGCCCTGCAGAAGGTGGACGACCACATCTACGGCATCAAGGCGGAACTGAAGAACGCGCCGCAGGAAGTGGAAGGGCTGCAACAGCGCTTCGACTCCATCGAGGAACAGCGCAACCGCCTCCTCGACAAGCTTACCCACCTGAAGGACCAGGAAAAGCGCCTCGGCACCGAGATCGAGGACGATTCCCTGCGCATCAAGAAGAGCAAGTCCAAGCTCATGCTCGTGGGTAATACCAAGGAATACCACGCCATGATGCGCGAAATGGACAACATGGAGAAGATGAACCGCTCGCGCGAGGAAGAAAAGCTGGCCCTGGCCGAGGAACTGCAACGCCAGACCGAAGCCATGACCGAAATGGACGAGCGCTACACCACCCTCAAGGCCGACCTGGAAGCCAAGAAGGCCAGCCTTGACGCGCGCCTGGCCGAAGCGGGCGCGGGCCTTGCCGACCTGGAGGCGCAGCGCAAGGCCGCGGGCAAGGAAGTGCCCCCGCCCGTGCTGAGCCGTTACGAATTCATCCGCCAGCGGCTGGAAAATCCGGTCATCGTGCCCGTGGACAAGGGCGTGTGCTCCGGCTGCCACATCTCCATCCCGCCGCAGAGCTACATCGAACTGCAGAAGGGCACCCAGATCCTCAGCTGCCCCAACTGCCAGCGCCTCATCTACTGGAGCGAGCATTTCTGCGTGGAAACGCCCGGCGGCGAATAGGCCCCGGCCCACGCACGCACTTTCGGGAGCCGGACGGGCTGTCGCCGCGGGCCGCAAGGCCCGGGGAGGAAAGTCCGGGCTCCGCAGGGCAGGACGCTGGGTAACCCCCAGGACGAGCGATCGTCGGACAGGGCCACAGAGAGCAGACCGCCCGGCAGGTTCGCCTGCCGGGTAAGGGTGAAACGGTGGGGTAAGAGCCCACCAGCTGGCGCGGTGACGCACCAGGCTCGGTAACCCCCGTCCGGAGCAAGACCAAATAGGGAAGCGCACGAGGCCTGCCCGGCCGATGCTTCCGGGTCGGTTGCTTGAGGGCGTCGGTAACGGCGCTCCTAGAGGAATGACAGCCGCCCGCAAGGGCACAGAACCCGGCTTACAGTCCGACTCCCGAACGTTGATCGAAAGGTAACGGGGGGAGGGAGGAACCCCTTTGAAAAGGGGTTCCTCCCTCCCCCCGGCCCCCTCCCTCCTCCCCCCAAACTTTTCCATTGGGGGGTTCTTTTTGGTACAGATGGAGCGCGAAGGGACGACGAACACAAAAGTCACGGTCTATCCCCCCTCCCCCCAACCAAAAAGTTTGCGGGATGGGGGTACGGGGGGAAGGGGCTTTTCAAAGCCCCCTTCCCCCCGTATCTTTCCCTCCCAAATCTTCTTACTCCCAAGGACCGTACATGCACGCATGGGCCATTGTTCTCGCGGCGGGCAGCGGCACCCGGCTGGCGGCGGCCGGGCTGACCACGGCCAAGCAGTTCATCGAACACCGGGGCGCGCCGCTGTACTGGCGCTCGGCGCGCACGTTCGCGTCGGTGGCGCGGGTGCGCGGCCTGGTCTTCGTGTTTCCGCAGGACAGGCTGGAGGCCGAGCGCGAACGTCTGGCTACGCTGGATGCGGGGCGCGCCCTGGGCGTGCCGTGGCGGGCGGTGGCGGGCGGCGCGCTGCGGCAGGATTCCGTGGCCGCCGGGCTCGCGGCCCTGCCGCACGAGTGCGACGTGGTGCTGGTGCACGATGCGGCCCGTCCATTCGCCACGGCGGCACTGTCCAACGCGCTGCTCGACGCCCTGGCGGCGGGCGCGCCGGGCGTTGTGCCAGGCATCGCCGTGACGGACACCATCAAGCAGACGGAGAACGGCGTGGTCACCCACACCCCGGACCGGTCCGGTCTGGTGGCCGTGCAGACCCCGCAGGGGTTCGCGCTGGCCCCGCTGCGCAATGCCCACGAACGCGCCCGCGCCGAGGGCTGGACCGTCACCGACGACGCCGCGCTGCTGGAACGCTGCGGCCTGCCCGTGCGCGTGGTGGCCGGAGAGCCCACCAACGCCAAGATCACCACGCCAGAGGACCTCGCCATGCTGGACGATGCCGACACCGCCCGCGCCCCGTGGGATGCCCGCAAGGGGCAGACACGCCTGATCCCCTGCACCGGCTGGGGCTACGACGTGCATCGCTACGTGCAGAAGGAAGAGGCCGGGCGCCCCCCCCGTCCCTTGAAGCTGGGCGGCGTGCCCATTCCCGGCGGGCCGGACGTGGTGGCCCATTCCGATGGCGACGTGCTGCTGCACGCCCTCACCGATGCCCTGCTGGGGTGCATCGGCGGCGGCGACATCGGCCAGCATTTCCCGGACACGGACGCCGCGCTGGACAACGCCAACTCCGCAGTGCTGTTGGACGAGGTGCTGCGCCTGACCCGGGCTGCCGGGCTGGAAATCACCAACGTGGACCTCACCGTCATCGCGCAGGTGCCCAAGCTGGCCCCGTGGCGCGAGCAGATTCGTCGCAACGTCTGCCGTCTGCTGGCGCTGGACGCCATGGCCGTGAACGTGAAGGCCACCACAGAGGAAAAGCTGGGCTTCACCGGCGAGAAGAAGGGGCTGAAGGCCGTGGCCACGGTGACCGGGCTGCGCCCCGTTCCCCCCGTTTGCCCCGACCGGCCAGCCGGGTCAGACCGACCAGACCGGACAGACCGGCCCGCCAACCCCACGGACGACGCGCCCCCTGCCGGTGTCGACGAGGCGGACAACGCCTGAGCAACGCCCCTCGCGGCCATGCGTCGGGGAATCGCCCGTAACGGCCGCGCATGCGCGGCGCATGTGCCCGGCCCAAGTGTCCCTGCCCGAGTGTCCGTGCCCGCCGCCGCAGGGCTTGCGCGCCATCGGGCCGCATAGTACAAGCCGTAAGGTTTGCCTTCCATCCCCTTGAACACACGAACAATACGGGCCTGCGCCAGCGCCCGTGCGCCGCACATGCCTTGCCGGGCGACGCGGAGCGCGCGGGATGACGCGGCGGTCACGGTCCGACGACACGTATGACCGAACCCAACATCACCGCCGACTTTCCCTGGCTGGCCAGCTACGACGCAGGCGTTCCCGCCAACATCAGCTACGAAACCTATCCGCTGTTCACCCTGCTGGACAGGGCGGCGGAACGCACCCCCCGCCGCACGGCCATCGCCTTCCGCAACTATCGCATCAGTTACGCCAAGCTGCGCCAGCAGGCCGAGATCATGGCCGCCAACCTGCGCGCCCAGGGCGTGCGGCGCGGCGACAAGGTGTCGATCATGTTGCCCAACCTGCCGCAGACGGTCATCGCCTTCTGGGCGGTGCTGAAGGCGGGCGGCGTGGTGGTGATGACCAACCCGCTATACATGGAAAAGGAACTGGTCCACCAGATCCACGATTCCGGCGCGCGGTTCATGATCGCCCTCGACCTGGTGTGGCCCAAGATCGAGCCGCTGCGCGACAAGTTGGGCATCGACAAGTATTTCCTCACCCGCATCGGCGACGGGCTGTCCTTCCCGCTGAACCTGCTGTACGCCTTCAAGGCCAAGCGCGAGGGCACCTGGCGCGAACTGCCCTTCGACGGCAGGCACGTGCTGCCGTGGAAAAGCCTGCTCAAGGGCAAGGCCCGCCATTCCACCACCACGTGCAACCCCACCGAAGACCTGGCCGTGCTGCAGTACACCGGCGGCACCACCGGCATTTCCAAGGGGGTCATGCTCACGCACCACAACATGTCGGTGAACGTGCAGCAGATCATCGCCATCCTTGGCGACGCCTGCAACATGGACCACTGCTTCCTGGGGCTGATGCCCTATTTCCATGTCTACGGGCTGACCACCTGCCTCACCCTGCCCACGTCCCTGTCGGCCACCATCGTGCCCTTCCCGCGTTACGTCCCGCGCGACGTGCTGGTGGGCATCCAGAAGCACAAGCCCACCATCTTCCCCGGCGCGCCCTCCATCTACATCTCGCTGATGCAGCAAAAGGAGGTGGGCGATTACGACCTGACCTCCATCCGCTACTGCATTTCCGGCTCCGCGCCCATGCCGGTGGAACACATCCGCCGGTTCAAGGAACTTACCGGCGCGCAGGTCATCGAGGGCTTCGGCCTGACCGAGGCCTCGCCGGTCACCCACCTGAACCCCATCAACGGGGTGAGCAAGCCCGGCTCCATCGGCGTGCCCTTTCCGGACACCGAGGCGCGCATCGTGGACATGGAGGTGGGCCTGGTGCCGCTGCCCGCGGGCAAGGTGGGCGAACTGATCATCCGGGGGCCGCAGGTCATGAAGGGCTACTGGAACCGCCCGGACGAAACCGCCAACACCCTGCGCAACGGCTGGCTGTACACCGGCGACATCGCCACCATGGACGAGGACGGCTACTTCAGCATCGTGGACCGCAAGAAGGACATGTTCCTGGTGGGCGGCTACAACGTCTACCCGCGCGAGATCGACGAGGTGCTGCACGAGCACCCCAAGGTCAAGGAGGCGGTGACCGTGGGCGTGCCACACCCCACGCGCGGCGAGATGATCAAGGCCTTCGTGGTGGTGAAGCCGGGCGAAAAGCTGAGCAAGGCCGAGGTGGTGGCCCACTGCCGCGAGAAGCTGGCCAGCTACAAGGTGCCCAAGCAGGTGGAATTCCGCGACGACCTGCCCAAGACCGTGGTGGGCAAGGTGCTGCGCCGCATCCTGCGCGCGGAGGAAGAGGAAAAGCTGAAGGCGGAACTGGCCGCATCTTCGGCCACTGCGGCCATATCCGACGAGGACGGGGCACAGTAGGCCCCGCCACAGCGCGCACGGCGAAAGGAACGGCCATGCAACTGCTGCTGCAACGGGCGCGCAGGGGTTCGGTGACGGTGGACGGCCGGACTATGGCCGCCATCGGGCCGGGGCTGGTGGTGCTGGCGGGCTTTGGCCCGCGCGACGCCGCCACGCTGCCCGGCGAGCCCCGCTGGGCGGGCATGATCGACAAGATGCTGGACCTGCGCGTGTTCCCCGACGACGCGGGCAAGATGAACGTGGGCCTGCGCGACTGGGCCGTGCCGCAGGACATGCGGGCCGGGGACGATGCTGGCCCGGCCTTCGGCGAACTGCTGCTGGTGCCGCAGTTCACCCTGTACGCCGACTGCCGCAAGGGCCGTCGCCCGTCGTTCTCCGCCGCCGCGCCGCCCGCCGTGGCCTCGCGGCTGTTCGATCAACTGACCGCCGACATTGACGCACGCCTGCCGGGGCGGGTACGCTGTGGCATCTTCGCGGCCGACATGGACGTGTCCCTCGTCAACTGGGGGCCGGTGACCATCCGGCTGTGCGATGACGACCTTTTCCCGGAGCGGCGACCACCCCATGGCGGCGGATGACATCACCCTTCTCATCGCCGCGCCCTCCCCGCTGACGCGCGAGGCGCTGCGCCGCCTGTCGGGAACGGGGCGCACCGTGCTGCGCGCCGCCACCCTGGCCGAAGCGCTGGAGTTGCACGCCGCGCGCCGCCCCCACGTGGTCATCATCGACGCCGATCTGCCGAACCCCGCAAGCCATGGCGGGGCGCATCCCGCGTCCCGTCCGGCAGAGCCCTCGCCGACATCCCCGCCCCCGCCGCCTCCCTATGACGCGCCTCCGCCGCCCGTCGTCCGCCAGCCCGGCCACCTTGCCGACAGGAGCCCCGTGCTGGACCTGGTGCGCGCCATCCGCGCCGAACGCGGCGACGAGGATGTCTTCCTCATCGTGCTGACGGAACCGGAGGACCACGACCTGCGGAACGAAGCGCTGGCCCTTGGGGCCAACGACGCCCTGCGTCTGCCGCTGGAACCGCCGGAACTGGACGCCCGCGTGGCCGTGGGCGCGCGGCAGGCCCGCATGGCCCGCCGCCTGCGCTCCTATTCCGACCGCCTGAGCCGCGAAATGGCCCGGGTGGCCGAGTTGCAAATGCGCCTTCTGCCGTCCTCGTCGCCCTACCTGCCCGGCCTGCACGTGGAAAGCTTGTACCGCCCCTCCGGCGATGCCAGCGGCGACTATTTCGACTACTTCCTGCTGCCGCAACACACCGGAAACGGCACGGGCGGGCCGGTGCTGCGCGTGGTCATCGCCGACGTTTCGGGCCATGGGGCGCGCGCCGCGTTCCTGATGAGCATCGTGCGCACCCTGGTGCGCGCCCAGAACGACGGCGCGGCGGCCCGCCAGGCCGACGGCATGCCCCCCCAGCCGCTCACCGAGACCGTGCACCGCATCAACCGCCACCTGGTGGACATCATCGGCGGCGAGCCGGACTTCGTCACCCTGTTCGCGGGCGACATCGACTTTTTCACGGGCACGCTGGAATACGTCAACGCCGGGCACTGTCCGGCCCTGCTGCGCGACGGCGCGGGCGGCGTGGACCGCCTGCCCTCCAACGCCCCGTTGCTGGGTTTTTTCAGCGCAGATTTCACGGCCGAGCGCCGCCCCTTTCCCCCCGGCAGCCAGCTTTTGCTGTTCACCGACGGGCTGCACGACTGGACGGTGCATGGCGGGGCGCGCCTTGGCCCCGAACGGTTCCTGGAACTGACGGAGCCGTGCCTGCGCGCGGGCAGGGACGTGCTGGCCGCCATGGAGGCCGCCCTGCAGGACGCGGCGGGCGGAGCCCCGCCCCCCTTCCGCGACGACGTGACCGCCCTCTGGATACGCCGCGACGCCCCCATCGCCGGGGAATTCGTCAAACAGGACTAGCACGACCGCACCGACCAAGCCGCAGCACCGCCCACGCACCACCGCTCATGGAACCGCGCCATGCACAGCTACGAATTCACCACCACCGCGCAGCGCGAAACATACCGCCCCTTCGTGCGCGGCGTGGCGGCCACCATGGCCGCCTACCTGGCCAGCCCCACGCTGGTGCATCCGCTGGAACTGGTCACCGCCGAGGCATGCGCCAACGTGGTGCGCCACGCCTACCCCGAAGGCCAGACCGGCCCCTTGCGGGTACGCCTGAGGGTGACCCCGCGCGTGGGCGTGGAGATATCGGTCACCGATTGGGGCCGGGGCTGCGCGGCCTGCCCCCTGCCGCCCGGCGGGCTTGCCGGGCCCGAACTGCCGGACGTGCCCGAAGGGGCCACGTCCGGGCGGGGCTTGCGCATCATCGCCTGCCTGTGCGATGCCGTGACGGGTGAAACCGGCCCGGACGGCAACACCCTGCATCTGCAATTGGCCATCCCGGAGGAACAATGGCGCACCTCGAACTTGACGATCACGGAAACATCCTTGTCGCGGCGCTGACGGGCGAGCTGACCCTGGCCAACGCCACCGAGGTCCGCACCGAACTGGAGCGGCTGTTCGGCCGCAAGGGCGTATCCGACGTGGTGCTGGACCTTGGCGCCGTGTCGTTCATGGACAGCTCCGGCCTCGGCACGCTGGTGGCCGCGAGCACCAAGGCGCGGTCCATGGGCCGCCGCCTGCTGCTGTACCGGCCCACCCCGGAGGCGGTGCACACCATGGAAACCGCGCAACTCACCGGGTTCTTCCCCATCCTCGACGACGAGGAGGACCTGCTGGCGCTCTTGCCCGATTAGGGCCAACAGCCACGCAGACGAAAACCGGCAAGAACACGGCCATCCTTCGCCCGCAGTCCGGACAAGCGGCACGCACGCGCGGCGCCGCAGGCACAGCCCACGGGAGAGCGCCACATGCCTTACTACCTGCGCCACCATTTCGAGCCAGACTTCGACTACATGCACCTGAAGCCCAAGGCGGACGATGCCGGCAACATCGACCGCTACAACCTCGGCTACGTCCAGAACGTGGTGAAGGGGCAGGTGCTGGCGGAACTGCTGCCGCTCGAAGAGGCCACCGCCAGCGCGGTCGGCCCCCTGGACCCGCGTTACGTCTACGACATCGCGCCGAAGGAGCTGCCCTGCGGCCCCAACTGCGAGGTGGATCCCGCCTCGCCCAACCGGGTGGTGGCAGACGCCAACGGGTACGTGTTCTACCACGACAGGCTGATCACGGTGAAGAAGATGCTCAACGTGCGGCGCGACGTGGACTTTCACACCGGCAACATCTTCTTCGTGGGCGACCTTGCCGCCCATGCGGACGTGAAGCCGGGCTTCGAAATCCAGGCCGACAACATCCTCATCAAGGGCATCGTGGAGGGCGCGGTGGTGCGCGCCCGGGGGGCCATTGCCTGCGAAAGCGGCATCAAGGGCGGCAAGGGCTGCCTGCTCGACGCGGGCGACACCTTGCGGGTGCCCTTTGCCGAAAACGCCGAACTGCGCTCGCACGGCAACATGTATATCGAGCGCTTCGCCCTGCACTGCCGCATCTACGCGGGCGCGAACCTCGTCGTGAAGGACCGCGTGCAGGGCGGCACCGTGCACGGCGCGGGCGTGGTGTACATCGAAAACCAGTTGGGCGGCGCGCAGGGCACCCCCACCAAGGTCAACCTGGGCTACGACCCCTTCAAGTTCCGCAAGATCACCCGGCTTGAGGAAAACATCCGCGACCTGCGCCAGCGCATCGTCCACTACGAGGCCGTGGCCGCCGACACCCCGGCGGGCAAGGAAGAGCCGGTGCGACGGCTGGAGGCCGCGCTGAAGAAGATGGACCGCCTGCTGCGCCAGCGCGCCGCACTTTGGGAAGACCTGAAGCGCGGCGGCCCCATCGCCGAGCGCTGCCGCCTGGTGGTGCCCGGGCGCATCATGCCGGGCGTGGAAATTTCCATCGAGGAATCGTGGATGGAAGTGCGCGAGGAACTGCGCGACGTGCGCATCGTGCTGCGCGACGGCGAACTGGCCGTCGAATCGCCCGCCCTGCCGCCCGCGTCGCGCTGACGGCTGTTCCATGCCCGTGCCGCCCCCCTCCACCCGCACCGTAAACGGGCCCCGTCCCGTGCAAAGGCTTTTCACGGACCATGCCCCCAACTGACGAAGCACCCCGCGAGGCCGCACCGCGCCCAAGGCTTGCAGCCCGCGCACTGGCGTCGCCCGGCGCCGCTGGCCCGGCGGATTCCGGCCACAGGCCCGTCGCCGACGTCGAAGTCACCGTGGACGGCCGCACCCTGGCCATGCTTGGTCCCGGCGGCCTCGCGCGCGAACTGGCCCTGCTGGCCCCGTATGAAAAGCTGCGGGCGGAAGCAGCGTCCGGCCCCATTTCTCCAGCACCGCCAAGCCCGCACGCTCCGCACGCTCCGCCCGCTCCCTTAGTCCTGCCCGTGCTCCTGGGCGCGGGAACCGGCGCGGCCCTGGCCCGCCTGCTGGAGATGCACGACGGCCCCGTGGCCGTGGTGGACCGCACCCCGGAAATCCTTGCCGCCACCGCCCTGCGCGAGCGCCATGCCGACGACACCGCCGCCGGGCGCATCCTGTGGGTGACCGACGACGACGCGGACGACGCCCTGCGCACCCTCACCCGCTGGCAATACGAGAACGGCGGCCTGCCGCTGCTGCCCCTGCCGCACCCCTTCTACCTGCGGCTGGACCGCGCCCACTACGCCCGCCTGCGCGACGTGCTTTCCGCCAGCGCCCGGTTCAACTTCTGGGAACGCGCCGCCTATCCCAAGTTCGCGGACCCCGCCGCCCTGCCGCGCGTGCTGCTGATCACCAGCCAGTACTTCCTGATGGGCGAGATCGTCACCGCCTGCCAGCGCCTGGGCGTGCCGCACCACCTGCTCACCCTGGATGACGACGAGGTGGGCCGCGCCGAATTCGTGGAAAAGCTGCTGCGCGCGGTGGTGGAGTTCCGGCCCGATTTCGCCTTCACCATCAACCATCTGGGGGTGGACCGCGAAGGCGTGCTGACCGACCTGCTGGAAAAGCTGCGCCTGCCGCTGGCCTCGTGGTTCGTGGACAACCCGCACCTGATACTCTACCTGTACCGGCGCATCGTCAGCCCATGGACGGCCATCTTCACCTGGGACGCGGACAACCTGCCCTCGCTGCGCGACCTGGGCTTCGAGCACGTGGCCTATCTGCCCCTGGGCACCGACCCGGTACGCTTCGCCCCGCCCAGGGGCGCGCCGCCCGCCAACCATCCGTGGCGGACGCGGGTGTCCTTCGTGGGCAATTCCATGGTCTACAAGGTGGCCCACCGCATGAAGGCGGGCAAGCTGCCCGCCGCGCTGCTGCGCTCGTACCGCGAGGTGGCGGCGGGGTTCGGCGCGCACGGCGAACGTTCCGTGGGGGCCTACCTGCGGACGTACCAACCGGAACTGGCCGACGTGTACGACGGGCTGGGGGGGCTGGATGGGATGGACGACGCCGAGCGCCGCCTGTCCTACGAGACCATGCTGACCTGGGAGGCCACCCGCCAGTACCGGGCCGCCTGCGTGGCGCGCACCCTGCCCTTCGCCCCGCTCATCGTGGGCGACACCGGCTGGCGCAAGGTGTTCCGCGCTGCGCCCCCCGGCTGGCGGCTGCACCCGGAAATCAACTATTACACCGAACTGCCCGCGTTCTATCCGCTGTCCGACATCAACTTCAACTGCACCAGCAAGCAGATGAAGGGCGCGGTGAACCAGCGGGTGTTCGACGTGCCCGCCACCGGCTCGTTCGTGCTCACCGACTGGCGCGACCAGATCGAAAACCTGTTCGAGCCGGGCCGCGAGGTGGTCTGCTACGGCGAGCCGGAAGAAGCGGACGATCTGCTGCGCCGCTACCTGGAGCATCCGCAGGACCGCGCCCGCGTGGTGGCCGCCGCGCGCAGGCGCATTCTTGCCGAACACACCTACGAACACCGGCTGCGCGCGCTGCTGGACCACATGCGCCGCATATTCGGCCCGGCACGCGCCCGGTAGCCGCCCACGCCATGACCGCCCATCCCATCCCCACGCCGCCCGCCGCCGCGCCGCAGAACGCCCCCATCCTGGTGTTGCAAATGCAGCGCATGGGCGATCTGGTGCTGACCTTTCCGCTGCTGGCATGGCTGCGGGCCGAACACCCGCGACGCCCGCTGTGGGTGGTGGGCGAGGAGAAGTTCTTCAAGGGGCTCATGCCCATCGGGCCGGAGTCCGTCTTCTTTCCGTACGGCGCGGCGGACCGACTGCGCCAGAACCGCTACCACCTGGTGATCAACCTCAGCCACCGGCCGGAAGCGGCGGCGCTGGCGGGGCAACTGCGCGCCGACGCCCATTTCGGCCCGCGCCAGGTGCCCGGAGGGGCAGGTGGAGGGAGCGGACGGGAGGCCAGCACCACCTACGTGCATGGCCGCTGGCAGCTGTACCGCACCTCTCTGGTGCACAACAACCGGCACAACCAGTTCCACTGGGCCGACCTGAACGCGCTGGACTGCGTGCCCCACGCCCGCCTGCGCTCCACTGACTGGCCGACGCCGCTGTCCGAAGGACGCGACCCGCTGCGCGTGGGGCTGTTCCTGGGGGCCAGCGAGCCGGAAAAACGCCCGCATGCCCCGTTCTGGGCCGCGCTGGCCCGCGACCTGTTGCGGCGCGGGCTGAAGCCGGTGCTGCTGGGCGGCCCGGCCGAAGCCGCGCTGGGGGCCGACGTGGCCCACCGCGCCAGCACCCCGGCCCTGAACCTGTGCGGACGCTTCACCCTGCCGGAACTGGTGGCCTTCACCCGCACCCTGCGCCTGCTGGTCACCCCGGACACCGGCCCCATGCATGTGGCCGCCTGGACCCAGACCCCCACGCTCAACCTGTCCATGGGACCGGTGAACGCTTGGGAGACCGCGCCCTTTCCGCCCGGCCACCACGTGCTGCGCGCCACCATCAGTTGCGTGGGCTGCTGGCGGTGCATCCAGCCCTCGGTGCTGTGCCGCGACAGGTTCGACCCCGCGCGTGTGGCCTCGCTGGCGCATGCGCTGCTGCGCGAGCAGGACGCCGCCCACGCGGATGGCGAAAATGCCTCCGGCGCGCCCTCCTCTCGCCTTGCCCGGTTGCGCCTGCCGGGGCTGGAACTGCTGCGCACGGGCCGCGACACGCTGGGCCTGTTCGACCTCGTACCCCTGGCCGCACCGGCCTCAGGCCCCGCCGCGTCGCCCCGCCGCCTGTTCGGCCTGTTCTGGAAGGCCTTCTGGGCGTGGCGGTTCGACCTGCACGCGGAAGCCGCCGCGCGCCGTGCCTGGGCTGACCTGACGGCCGCGTCGCCGCAGTTGGCCGAAGCCCTACGCCGCGCCCTGTCCGGCCTGGGCCGTGACCTGGCCCGCGCCCTGCGCGGGCACGGCGCGGGCAGGCAGGCCCTTTTGCCGCCGTTGCCGCCTGACTTCTGGCAGTCGCACCCGCCCATGCTGCGCCCCCTTACCGGGTACCTGCACATGTCCGTGCAGAACGCCGACGCCACCCCCGCCGCCTGGGCCGAGGCCCTTGCCCTGGTGGAGGCCCTGGCCGCCCTCACGGCCTGACGCTCCGCCCTTCATCCCGCCCGTCACGGCATTTTCGCCGCGCGGAGCGACCACCGCACCGCGCGGCATGCTGGCGTGCCCGTCCCATGCCGGTCCCATGCCGACCGCGCGCCACCGGCAACCCCGCGCCATGCCTGCGGCCCCTTCCCACCCGCTGCCCCTGCTTTCCGGCATCCTGCCCCTGCACGCCCCTTTCGGCGGGCGAGGCATCCCGCCGTGCCCGCTACCCCACTCCGCCGTCACCCGCCAACCATCAAGAATGGTCAAGATTTGCAAACAGCATTACCCCGCCGCCCCCGCAGGCACGGCACGCATTGCCGGGCACGCCTGTTTTACGGCTCGCAACCAACTGGAATCACATAACGTAAAGTTTTGGAACGGTCCTTGTACTCCCAGGGCTGCAAGGAGCCCCGGCATGCATATTTTTCCCTTCCTTCCCGAGACCGAAAAGGCGCCGTCCAACGTGACGCGGCGTTCCAAGGTCACTGCCAGCACCCTCGACTTCGCTTCCGTGCTCGCGGAAAAGGCGAGCCCGCGCTCCCTGTTCGGAGCAGGGTCCGGCGCGGGCGGCACCGCCCTCCGCACGGCGGCCACCAGCGCCGCCACGGAAGCCAAGGGCAAGGTGCGCAGGGGCGAGGACGGCGGCGTGCTGACCGCGCCGGGGCAGATCAGCCTTTCCTACCAGGACGTCATTTCGTTGCGGAACCAGTTGGAAAAGAGCGGCGTCTCGCCCGACCGGCTGGAGCGCCTCACCCAGATGGCCTCCACCCCCGGCACCTACTCGCTCGGCCAGGTCATCTCGGCCCTGCGCAAGGACGGCCCCTACGCCAATCTGGACGCCGACGGCACCGCCACGCAGACCCTGCGGGGCAACCAGCGCCTGGACGCCAAGCAGTTCCTGCAGAAGCTCGGCATGCTGCCCGAAGAAGCGGACAGCATGCTCACCCAGATGGATGCGGGCAACACCGACGCCGTGTGGAAGGCCATTAGCGCCAAGCTGACCGAGAAGACCGACGGCGACGCCATCGACGTCAACGCCTCGGAACTGGAGGCCATGGCCAAGGGCCTCAAGCTGTCGCCCGAAGTGCTGGCCGCCATGCAGAAGCTGTTCGGCGGACAGACGGAAATTTCCACCACCGCCGCCGGGCTGAAGGCCGTGCTGGTGCCCGCCGGGCAGGAAATGGCCGCGCGCGAGCAGGCCGACCGCAACCTGGCCTCGGCGCTGGGCAGCGCGCTGGATCCGGTGTTGCAGGCGGCCAAGAAGTCCGCCGACCGCATCAAGCAGTCCGACCGTCGCGGCGACCGCGCCGCCCAGCGCAGCGAGGTGCTGATTCGCGAAGCCGCCACCGGCAAGGGCAACGGTACCGGCGTTGCCCCGGCGCTGGACGCGGAACGCCGCGACGAAGGCTCCGCCAACGCGGGCAAGGTCCGGCAGTCCGGCCTGATGCGCACTGGCGGCACTTCGCACGAACATACCGGCCCGCTGGCCGATCCCCGCTCCGCCCAAACCGCTCAAAACACCCAGACCGGGCAGAACGCCGAAACCCTGCAGCAGAACCTTTCCGCCAGCAACACCCCGCAGGGGGGAAAGCAGGCCGGACAACAAGTTCAGGCGAATCAGGGCACGGCGGCCGCGCAAGCCTTCGGGCTCGACAAAAAGAACGAGCAGGCAGGCCAGTTCGGCCAATCGGGCGACGGCAAGGGCTCGGCCTGGCAGGACCAGCACGGACGTTCCTCTTCGGGCCCCGCCAGCGACCCGTGGGCGGAACTGCTGCGCAAGATCGACGTCAGCCCCTCCCTCAGCGGCGCGGCACAGAGCATGGCCGCGGACGCCTCGGCCAGCGCGGCCAATGCGGCAAGCGCGGCACAGCGCCAAGGCCAGGCACTGACCCCCTATCTTTCCGAACAGGCGGCGGCCCAGCTTGAGCGGGGCATCCTTACCTCCATGCAGGACGGCACCCGCCAGCTGACCATGCGGCTCGACCCGGCGGAGCTGGGCAACGTGACGGTGACGCTCTCCGTACGCAACGGCGAGGTAAACGCCACCATCCGCCCCGACCGCACCGAGACGGCCCAGGCCATCAACGACCAGTTGCACGTGCTGCGCACCGCCCTGGAACAGCAGGGGCTGAAGGTGGACCGGCTGGAAGTGCAAACCCAGTTGCAGGACAACTCCTTCTCCCAGGCCTGGCAGGACGCCGCCCAGCACAACGCCGGTCAGGAGCAGCAGGCCCGCAGCGCCGAGCGCGAACGCTTCCGCCGTCTGCGGCGCATGCGCGAAGGCGACGACGACGCCGGCCAGCCCACGGTAGACGGCTCCGGCATCACCGGCGAGCGTCCGGCAACTCTTGCCGCCTCCGGGCTCGACATCATCGCATAGGAGTCCATCATGGCAACCAGCCCCGTACTCGGCCAGGCCGAGCAGGACTTCGACAAGTACCTTGGCGCCAAAACCAAGAACGACGAGTTGGACAAGCAGGCGTTCCTGAACCTTCTCGTGGCCCAGCTGAGCCATCAGGACCCGCTGAACCCCATGGACGACAAGGAATTCGTCGCCCAGTTGGCGCAGTTCACCAGCCTTGAACAGTTGACGAACATCAACACCGGCATCACCAGCCTGAACGAAAACGCCAAGCAGCAGCAAATGGCCGCCGCCGTCAGCTACATCGGCAAGGAAGTGACCGCCAACGGCTACGAGCTCAGCAAGACCTCGCTGAAGGACAGCACTGGCGCGACTGTCAACACCGTCAGCACGGTGTACTTCACGGTCCAGGAACAGGTAAACAGCGGCTACATCAATATCTATGACAGTGAAATGAACCTGGTGCGCACCGAACTCATGGGCGCAAAGCAGCCTGGCACCTATCAATACAAGTGGGACGGCAAGGACTACCAGGGCAATTCCGTACCCGACGGCGTCTACGCGGTGGCCATGTACGGCGAAGGCACGGACGGCAAGTCCGTCTACATCACCACCCAGGTTTCCGGCCAAGTGGCGGGCGTGGTCAAGGTGGACGAAGAACCCTACCTGAGCCTGGCGGACGGCCGCCACATCGCCTTCAGCAAGGTCACCGAAATCGTTGCGCCCAACACCACGGGCGGCGGCGACGACACGGAAGACGATTCCGACGGCACGGACGATGATTCCGACAGCGGCACGGATGGCGGCAGCTAGCCCCCGCGGAACAAGAGCACGCACACAACACCCCTTGCGGGTGCTATGTACACAGGAGGTCGATCATGAGTGTCACGGCAAGTATGTGGACCGGCGTTTCGGGACTGCTGGCCCACGGCGAGAAGATGAACGTTCTCGGCAACAACATCGCCAACGTCAACACCGTGGGCTTCAAGGGCTCGCGCATGGACTTCCAGGACTTCATCAACCAGGATGTCTACAGCGCGGCCGGGGTCAGCCAGGTGGGGCGCGGCGTGTCCATCGGCGCGGTCTTCGGCGACTTCAGCCAGGGCGCCTTTGAAACCACCAACGACGCCACGGACCTGGCCATTGGCGGCAAGGGGTTCTTCCAGGTCCGCCCCAAGGGGCAGGAAACCGCGTACTACACCCGCGCGGGCAACTTCCGCTTCGACAACGACGGCTACCTGGTCGATCCGCACGGCTACGTGCTGCAGGGTTGGGAAATCGAGCGGGCCCGCCCCTCGCTGTCCACCTCCACCGCGCAGGTGACGTCCACCACCTCGCAGATCAAGGGCGCCGGGTCGCCCAAGGACATCAAGCTCGACGGGTTCACCTGCGAACCGCAGCACACGTCCACCATCACCTCGGCGCACAACCTCGACGCGCGCGACGGCGGCGACAAGTCGGTCAACGCCACCAACCCGTTCTTCTCGGTGTTCAACAACTGGGACGGCTCGGCCGACACCCCGCTGTCGGATAGCCGCTTCGCCTACCAGACCACCGTCAAGGTGTACGACGAAGGCGGCACCGCCCACGAGCTGACCATCTACTTCGACCAGGTTGCCTCGGACACCGTGGACAACGCCGCCAGCGGCAAGCGGTACTGGGAATACATGGTCACCATGAATCCTTCGGACGACCTGCGCTCGGTCAATGGGCTGAACTTCGCGGGCACCTCGGCGGCGGGCATCCTGATGACCGGCACGCTCACCTTCGACACCGCCGGGCAGCTGACCGACATGACGGCCTTCACCATCGCCAGCGGGGCCACCGGCAGCCTGAAGGACCTGAACAACTGGCAGCCCACCACGTTCTCCAGCAACGGCTACCCCCTGTTCGTGGCCAACTTCTCCGGCGTCTCCAACGCCAGCTACACCACGCCCACCGCATCCGCCGAGGCCGAACCGTACCTGATGGAACTGAACTTCGGCCTGAAGAACCTGAGCAACGCGTGGGCCAGTGCGCCCGCCAGCGCCGCCGCCATCGGCAGCAACGCCAGCAACCTCGGCGGGCTGGGCGCGCAGGCCGAGCGGCAGTCCACGTCCATGACCAGCTACGGCGGCTCCTCGTCCATGATCTTCCAGAAGCAGGATGGCTACACCTTCGGCTTCTTGCAGAACATCACGGTGGACCAGGACGGCGTGGTGCACGGCCGGTACTCCAACGGCGTCATCCTCGACCTGTACCAGGTCACCCTGTACGACTTCACCAGCCCCACCAACCTGCGGCGCGAAGGGGGCAACCTGTTCTCCGAAACACGCGCCTCGGGCGACGCCCTGGCGGGACCGGCCAACGCCAACGGATACGGCTCCATCAACTCCAACTCGCTGGAACAGTCCAACGTCGACCTTGCCCGCGAGTTCGTGCAGATGATCACCACGCAACGCGGCTTCCAGTCGAACAGCAAGGTCATCACCACCACCGACACCATGCTTGACACCGTCGTGAACATGAAGCGCTAGCGACGGCGCATGATCGACCGGCGGACGCGGGCCCGAACCCGCGTCCGCACCGTGTCGGCGGGAATGCGCCCCTGGCGTGCCCCGCACAACATCCCGGCCTGCCCCTTTTAAAGGGCAGGCCGGGATGTTGCGCATTGGGGCCGGGCCGGATGAAGGGCGCCGCAGGGGGGAGTGACCGACAGGCAGGAGGCGCAGCGTGACTCACCTGTGCGGACAGGATGCCGGGCCGTTTTGCCCGGCCGGTGCGGAACGTCTTGCGGCGATGCGTGATGGGGGGGTGGGAAGGGGCATAGCGCGGCAGAGGCGTGATGCCGGGGCGGGGAGACGCAGCGCGCCGGGCGGCCATGCCGAGTGCGTGATCAAACAGCAAATGCGGGCGCGAAAGTACGCGGACGTCAAGTACCACCCACCGCCACGGCATGACGAGTGGCAACTTCGGCGCGTTTCCTTCGCGCCGGAAACCTCAAGGCCGGGAGCACCGGCTCCTGTCGGCAGCTGTGAGGGCAGGCGGGGCCAGCGGAAACCAGCCGGAGTTGCCAGAACTGGCCGGAGTTGGCCGGGGTCAACCAGCCCGACAGGACTTCGGCAGACCCGGGCTGGGCGCGGGACCACAGAACCGCAGGGCCGCGCGGCGGCGGACGGGCATCCGCCGCCGCACCCTAGAACTGCCGGTTGAGCAGCCCACCGATGGTCATGCCGCCGTCCTTGCCGACGCGCAGCACCCCCTCGGGCGGAATGCGCATGAGCACCTTGTTGCTGTTCTTTTCGGAAACCTCGACCTGCACCACGCCCTGCTCGCTCACGATCTCGAACTTCAGCGATGCGCCCTTGGCTTCAAGGGTACGCGAAAGATCGTTCAGCGAGTTTTCAAGCTGTTGCATGTTCACGGTTTCCGCTTCCGCGGATCGTTCGTCCCCGGTCGGCTGCCATTCCGCGAGAGAAGGAGAAGTAGCGGATGAAGATGCGGCGGCCAGGCCGCGTACCGGGGGGCGCTTGCTATCCGATCCCGCGGAAGAACCTGCCGCTACCGTCTGGATTTCTTCCAGCAGCATCATGGTTCCTCCTCGAGGCGACATTGCCTCCCCCGGAAACATCGTCTCACACCCCTTATCGGCAGATTCCGCCACCTGATTAGGGCACGGCGGATCCCGCGCGGCGGGCGTGCAAAAAATTCCCCCGGACCTCCCCCGCCCCGTGCAGCACGCCGCAAGCCCTGGGAAAATTTTGGCATGGGCGCGTCGGCAACCGGGCACGGGCTGTCTAGACTTTTGCTAACACTTTACCTTTCTTTGCAAAAAATGCGTTGGCACCAACATTGCTTAATGTTGGCCAGACAACCCGAAGGAGGTTCACCCCATGTCTTTGGTCATCAATCACAACATGATGGCGCTGAACGCCACTCGTAACCTGAACGAGAGCTACGGCCGCCTGGCAACGTCCACCCGCCGCCTTTCCTCGGGTCTGCGCGTGGGCACCGCTGCGGACGACGCCGCGGGCCTCGCCATTCGCGAACTTATGCGGGCCGATATTTCCACCATGCGTCAAGGCATCCGCAACGCCAACGACGCCATCTCGATGATCCAGACCGCCGACGGCGCGCTGCAGATCATCGACGAAAAGCTCATCCGCATGAAGGAACTGGCCGAACAGGCGGCCACGGGCACGTACAACTCCGACCAGCGCCTGATGATCGAATCCGAATATCAGGCCATGGCCTCGGAAATCACCCGTATCGCCAACGCCACGGACTTCAACGGCATCCACCTGCTGGACGGCACCCTGTCGGGCGCCCACGACGGTTCGGGGCTGACGCAGACCGGCGAACTGAAGATCCACTTCGGCACCGGCAACGATTCGAGCGAAGACTACTACTACATCAAGATCGGCGGGGCCACGGCGTCGCAGCTCGGCATCGGCAACGCGTCCGCCACCGGCGTGGCTGCCGCGGGCTACACCATCTCCACCCAGTCGGCCGCCCAGCAGGCGCTGACCGCCCTCGACCAGGCCATCATCTCCAAGGACAAGATCCGCGCGGCGCTCGGCGCCCTGCAGAACCGCCTGGAGAACACCATCAGCAACATGACCATCCAGGCGGAAAACCTGCAAGCTTCCGAGTCGCGCATTTCCGACGTGGACGTGGCCGAGGAAATGACCGAATTCGTGCGCAACCAGATCCTCACCCAGTCCGCCGTGGCCATGCTTTCGCAGGCCAACTCGCTGCCGCAGATGGCGATGCAGCTCATCGGCGGCGGCTAGCAGACCGCGCCCACGGCGTAATGCCGCGCATCAGCTGGCGAAGGTTGACCAAAGACAACAGGACCGGGGGGGAACGGCCTCCCCGGTCATTGTCTCCATCTCAGCCCTCGCTGCGTGATTCCAGATCCTTCAGCGCAAGTCCGGCCGCCAGTTGCTCGGCCCTTTTGACGCTGGGACCGATGGCCGTGAACACGGTGGCGTCCGGCAGCGTCAGCCGTACCTCGAAGCGCTTCTCGTGCTCCGGGCCGCTGCTGCCCATCAGGACGTACACCGGACGCTCGCGGAACAGGCTCTGCGTCAGTTCCTGCAGGCGGCTCTTGTAGTCCTTGCTGCGTTTGCCATCGGCGGCGCAGGGCCAGCGGCTGGACAGAATGTGCCGCACCACGGCCCTCGCCCGCTCGTATCCCCCATCCAGAAACACCGCGCCCAGCATGGCCTCCAGCGCGTCCGACAGCAGCGAGCTGCGTTCGCGCCCCCCTTGGCTTTCTTCCCCCCTGCCCAGCCGCAGAAACTGCTCCAGCTTCAGTTCGCGCGCAAGTTCGGCCAGCGCCGGCTTGCTGACAAGCCGCGCCCGCATGCGGGTCAGGTCGCCCTCGCGGGCGGCGGGAAAGCGGGCGAACAGTTCTTCCGACACGCACAGTTCAAGCACGGCGTCGCCCAGGAATTCCAGGCGTTCGTTGTGCTCCACGTGGTCCTGCTGCTCGTTGGCCCACGAACTGTGGGTCATGGCCGTGGTCAGCAACCCGGCGTCGGTGAAGGCATAATGGATGGCGGTTTGCAGATTCTCGAACATGGGATGGTGGTCGCTCCTTAAGGGTGCCGCCCGGCAGCTTTTGCCGCCCGGCGTTCCGGTCATGGCCGGGAACGATACCGGCACCGCCCCCATTGTGCAAGGCCGCCCGCGCCGCGCAGTCCCCCACTTGTCAAATTTCCGGCGCGCATGGTGCGCCCGCGTCCGCCGTTTCCACCGCCCATCCGCCAGGCACGCCGATGAACGCCCGGCAACATTGACCAGAATGGACTCTGGCGCGACCTTTACGGAATCCGTGCGCGGCCCTGAGTGAGCGAACAGCCGCGAAATCGCAGTTGTCCCTTGATTTTCAGCTGTTATTCGGGGCAGAATCAACCAAGCACATGGCGTGTCGCACCAGCCCCGGACCGCATGGCGGAAACAGCCGGGCACACTCACCGCCAGCCAGCCAGCCGGACAGTCAGGCTGGCAGCCGGGGAACGGATGGGCAGCGGGCATGCGCGCGGATTCAGCAACAGGAGGCTCCTATGGCGGCGGGCATCTACGTGGGTTCCACGGCCGGGTATTCCGGCAAGAACATGGTGATCATGGGCCTTGGCCTGCGCCTGCAGAAGGATGGCTACAACGTGGGCTACATGAAGCCCGTGGGGGCCATGCCGCAAGAGCGCGGCGGCGTGCTGGGCGACGAGGACGCCTTTTTCGTGCAAGACGTGCTGGGGCTGGACGAGCCGTCCAACCTGGTCACCCCGGTGCTGGTCACCCAGGACTTCAAGGTGCGCGCCTTCAGCGGCCAGTGCGAAGACTACATGCCCGGCATCGTCGATGCCTACCGCCAGCTTGCCAGCCGCCACGACGTGATGGTGGTGGCCGGGTCCGGCAGCATGTATTCCGGCCGTTACTGCAACGTGGACGGCATCCGCGTGGTCAAGGAGCTGGGGCTGAAGGCCATCATCATCGACCGCCTGCACAAGGAACTGAACTACGACTACCTGGTGGTGCTCAAGGATACCCTGGGCGACAACCTGGCAGGCGTGGTGCTGAACGACATTCCCGCCAACTTCATGAACGAGGTGGAGGGGCTGATCAAGCCGTTCCTGGAACGCAACGGCGTGCGCGTGGTGGGCGTCATCCCCAAGGACCCGCTGATGGGGGCCATCAAGGTGGGCGACCTGGCCGAACGGCTGGGCGGCAAGGTCATCTCGGCCCAGAACAAGTCCGACAAGGTGGTGGAAAACTTCCTCATCGGCACCATGCAGGTCGAAAACTTCATGACCCACTTCCGCAAGAACAAGAATTCCGCCGTCATCGTGGGGGGCGACCGGTCCGACGTGCAACTGGTGGCGCTGGAGGGCAACTGCCCGTGCCTGGTGCTGACCGGCAACCTGTACCCCAACGACATCATCCTCACCCGGTCGGAAGTGCTGAACATTCCCATCGTGGTGGTGCGCGACGACACATACACCGTGGCCAAGAAGATGGAAGTCATCCTCTCGCGCCACAAGCTGCGCGACGTGATCAAGATCAGGCAGGGCGCGCAGCTCGTCAGCTCCTCCATCGATTTCGCCTACGTCAAGGAAGCGGCGGGCCTGTAAGGCCCCGCAAGACGAACGATACGGGGGGGGCGACCGGCCCCCCCTCTTTTTTTGCCGGGCGCGCGCCACGCCGGGCGGCGAACGCCACCGGCACCCCCTTTCGCGGCCCCGGCCATACCGGACACGTTCATGACCGCCGACACCCACGCAACAACCGACACCGCTCCCGCCTTTTCCGCCGCCCTGCCGTGGGTGGGGCTGGTGGCGCTGCTGTTCTTCGTCAACTACGGCTCGCGCGCCGTGCTGGCCCCCCTGCTGCTGTCCATCGAGACGGACCTGGGCCTCGATCACGCCCAGGCCACCCGCCTGCTGTTCCTGATGGCCTGCGGCTTCACCGTCAGCCTCGCGGCCAGCGGATTCCTGCTCAGCCGGGTAGCGCCCCGGCGCATGGCGGCCTTTTCGTGCATGGCCACGGGCGCGGTGCTCATGGGCATGTCCGCCGTGCACGACCACGCCGCCGCGCGGTACATGTTCGTGCTCATGGGCCTTGCGGCCGGTCTGTACTTTCCGGCGGGCATGGCCACCCTTGGCACCCTTGCCCGCCAGCGCGACTGGGGCAAGGCCGTGTCCATCCACGAACTGGGGCCCAACCTCAGCTTCGTGGCCGTGCCGCTGCTGGCGGAGGCGGGCCTGCGCTTCACCGACTGGCGCGGGGTGCTGGCGGGCATGGGCGCGCTGGGCATGCTGGCGGGCATCACGTTCGCCTGCGTTGGGCGGGGCGGCCGCGCCCTGGCGGAACCGCCCTCGCTGCGCGGGTTCACCGGGGCGCTGCGCTCGCCGCTGACCTGGCTTTTCGCGTGGCTGCTGGGTCTTGGCGTAGCCGGTGAGTACGCCACCTACAGCGTGCTGCCGCTGCACCTGGTGGAGAGTCTGGGCCTTGCGCCGGGTACGGCCAACGGGCTTCTGGCGGCCTCGCGCCTGGTCACCCCCTTTGCCGCGCTGGCCGGGGGCTGGGTGGCCGACCGGATGGGCGCGCGGCGCACCATCGCCGCGTGCCTCGCGCTGACAGGCATCGCCCTGCTGGCCATGGCGGTTCCATCCGCAGTCGCGGTCACGGCGGGCATGACCGTGCAGGGCGGCATGACCGCGTTCATCTTTCCCGCCATTTTCAAGGAACTGGCCCGCTGCTACCCGGCCGCGCGCCTGCCCACGGTGCTGTCCATCGCCACGCCCGCCTCGTCGCTGGTGGGCACGGGCGCGGCCCCGGCCCTGCTGGGGGCCATCGGGCAGGCCTGGTCCTTCAGCGCCGGGTTCGCCCTGCTGGGCGTGCTGGCGCTGGCAACCATCATCCCCCTGCGCCTGCTGCCGCCCGAGCCGCGCCGCTGAAGGATCGCCGCCACCCCGGACAGGCGCACCGCCCACGGCGCGGCGGGGCTCCGTTGCTTGACAGCAACAGCCCCAGCCCCTACCTATGCCGGGAACCAACCACCAAGGAGACACCCCCGATGGCCTACGATATCAGACTGGTGAAGCTCGTGAACGGCGAGCTGGTGCTCGGCAAGTTCGACGAAGCCACCGACTCGCTCAAGGACGTTGCCGCCCTGCAGACCGTGCCCACCCAGCAGGGGGTGCAGATGATGCTGCTGCCCTACGGCTATCCCTTCGAGCAGGGCTTCGACGGCGTCATCAGCCGCGTGCACGTCATCTACGAATACAAGACCTGCCCCGAGGAACTGAAGACCAAGTACCTCGAAGCCACGTCCAACCTCACCCTGTCCACCGGCGGGCTGGGCGGCGGGCTGGGCAACCTGAACCTGGCCAAGGGCCCGGCGGGCGGCAAGATTTCCGGCATTTCCGACCTGCTGAAGAAGTAGGCGTCAACAGCGCCACGGCCGCCGAGGCACGCCGCTGCCCCACGGCACGGCGAGCGGCAATGGCCGGGCGCGGCATATTCCGGGGGGTGGCGCAGCCGCCCCCCTTTTCATGTCGGCCCCGCAACGGAGGGCCGACACACGACGCCACCGTGGCGGCGCGCCGCCTGACGGCCTGCCCCATCCGGCACGCGTTCACCCTTCATCCCCCCAGGAACCATGCGCGAACTTCTGCCCCTGCTGCCCAAGCCCAGCCGTTACATCGGCATCGAGGAAGGCACCGTCCACAAGACGCCCGACGCCGCCACCCTGCGCGTGGCGCTGGCCTTTCCCGACATGTACGAGGTGGGCATGTCCTACCTTGGGCAGAAGATCCTGTACGCCATCCTGAACGAGCGGCCCGACGTGTGGGCCGAGCGCGTGTTCACCCCCTGCCGTGACGCGGGCGCAGTGCTGCGCGAGCGCGGCGTGCCGCTGGCCACGCTAGAATCGGACACGCCGCTCGCGGCCACGCACCTCGTGGGGTTCAGCATCACGCACGAGCTGTGCTTTTCCAACGTGCTGTACATGCTGGACCTTGCGGGCATCCCCCTGCGCGCTGCGGAGCGCGCCAGTGCCGATTCGCTCTTCGCATGGCCGGTGGTCATGGCTGGCGGCGGCTGCACGCTGGCCGCCGAGCCGCTGGCCCCGTTCATGGACCTGATGGTGCTGGGCGAAGGCGAAGAGGTGATGGTGGAACTGGCGAACCTGCTGGCCGCCGCCCGCGCCGCCGGACATTCGCGCTCCCGCTTCCTGGACGACGCCCGGCGCATTCCCGGCGTGTACGTGCCGGAGTTCTTCGAAGGTTCCGTGCCGCCGGATACCGCCCGCAACGTGCCGGGCGTCCCGCCGCGCCCCCTGCTGCCTGAAGCCACCGGCTACACCCGCGTGGCCCGACGCGTGGTGGCCGACATGGACACCGCCCGCTACCCGGCCAGCCAGGCCGTGCCCTTCGGCGCGGTGCACAACCGGCTGGCGCTGGAGATCGGCCGGGGCTGCACGCGCGGCTGCCGGTTCTGCCAGGCGGGCATCATCTACCGCCCGGCCCGCGAGCGTTCCACCGAGACTCTTCATGCACTGCTTGAAGAATGCCTGGGCCAGACCGGCTATGACGACGTGTCCTTCCTGTCCTTGAGCACCGGCGATTTCTCTGCCCTCAAGCAGTTGTTCCTGGCCACGGTGGACCGCTGCGCGCAGGAACAGGTGGCCGTTTCGCTGCCCTCGCTGCGAGTGGGCTCCATCGACGACGAGATCATGCGTCGCATGGCGGGCATCCGCCGCACCGGGGCAACGCTGGCCCCAGAGGCGGGCAGCCAGCGCCTGCGCGACGTGATCAACAAGGGCGTCACCGAGGAAGGGCTGCTGCTGCACGTGCAGAAGCTGTTCGAGCACGGCTGGCAGCAGGTGAAGCTGTATTTCATGATCGGCCTGCCCACCGAAACGCGCGAGGATCTGGACGCCATCGTGGACCTGTGCCGCAAGGTGCGCGACGCCGCCGGGCCGGGCATCCGCCGCTTGCAGGTGACGGCGGCCATCTCGCCCTTCGTGCCCAAGCCGCACACCCCGTTCCAGTGGGAACGTCAACTGTCGCTTGAAGAAATCCGCGAGCGCATCGGCTACCTGCTGTCCCGCTTCAAGGGCGAGAAATGCCTGAAGATGCGCTGGCACGAAGCCTCCATGAGCGCGCTTGAGGGCATCTTTTCGCGCGGGGACAGGCGGCTGGCCGACGTGGTGGAAAGCGCCTACCGCAAGGGGGCCATCTTCAGCAGTTGGATCGAAGGATTCGATCTTGCCCCGTGGCTGGACGCCATGGCCGAACACGGGCTTAGCCCCTCGGACTACACCCGCGAACGCGGCGAGGACGAACCGCTGCCCTGGGACCACCTGGATGCCGGGGCCAGCCGCGAATTCCTGCTGCGCGAACGCCACCGCGCGCTGGACATGAAGCTGACGGGCGACTGCCGCTACGGGGCCTGCCACCTGTGCGGGGTGTGCGACACCAAATCATCCCCATCCCGCCTGGACAAACTGCCCGGCGTCACCGCCTACGCCAATCGCACCAACCTGCCCCAGCGCGACCAGCAGGCCCACCAGCCCACCCTGGACGAGCACGGCCGGGTGCGCATGCCGGAAAAGACGGACAAGCCGCCGCAGATTTCCGACGAACTGGCGCTGAAGGCTGGCCATTACCGCATCTGGTACACCAAGGAGGACATGGCGGTGTTCCTCAGCCAGCTTGAACTGCAATCGCTGTTCGAGCGCGCCCTGCGCCGGGCCGGGCTGCCGCCCGCGTTCTCGCGCGGGTTTCACCCGCTGCCGCTGCTCTCGTTCGGGCGCGCCCTGCCCGTGGGCGTGGCCAGCCGGGCGGAATGGCTGGCCGTGTACCTGCGCGAATACCGCACCGCCGACGAGGTGCGCCGGGCCCTGGACGGCCGCCTGCCGCGCGGCATGCGGGTGACCTATGTGGAGGAATTGCCCGTGGGCCGCAACACCGCGCCGCAGCCCGCCGGAGAAACCTTCGAGCTGCGCTACGGCGTGGATGACGGACGTCGCGCCGCGTTCCTGCAAGCCTGGCGAGACTTCGCGGCAGCCCCGGCGCTGGAATGGACGCGGGAAACCAAGAAAGGCGAACGCACCACCGACATCCGCCCCCTGTTCCGATCGGTGGAGGTGCGCGACGACGGCAGCGTGCTGCTGGACATGGACTGGACCGAGCTGTACCTGTCGCCCCTCTCGCTGGCCCGCGCCGTGACCCCCCAGGCGGAAATCCACGAGGTGCACCTGATCAAGATATCCCAGCGCTTTGACGGAGTGGCCCGCGCCTAGTTCATCGTACTTTCGGGAAATTCACGGGGCTGCCTCCAGCAGGGGCGGCCCTTTCCTTTTGCATTTTCGATTTGAACATTCACTTATCGGAATTTTCGTTCCCACCTGTCCCCCTTTTCATCCTGATGATCGGAGCGGGACACGGTTGCCATCACGTGAAGCGACACTATCTTTCCCATAGGCGGGCACACCCGCCGGGAGGACCCCATGAACGTCACCGCCACCATCCTCGCGGACAAGATTCGCGAGATACACCCCGCCCTGGACAGGCATGGCATTTCCCTGCGCATCGCCTTCGACGACGGCAAGGACGCCTGGATCGTCCGCCTGCGCAAGGACGGCAACGAACTGTGGACGCACATCAACGCCGTTGACGCCGCCAAGTGCTTGGACGGCATCGAGTGCGTGCATCTTGGCGTGCAGATCGGCCAGTTCATCAACTACTACTGCGACGGTCCCGTGGCTGCCTGCGCGGCGTGACGCCAATGCGCCCTCGGGCACAGTGCCCGCCCCACCAAGACGGCAGCCGGTACAGGCCAGCGCAACGAAAACGGCGCGTCCCCCGAAGGGGAACGCGCCGTTTCGCGTGATGCAGGGTAATCGACGGTCGGCTACAGGCACTCGGCCAGCAACAACTTTTCCAGCCCCACGCGGCGTACGCCCGCAGCATCCAGCCCTGTGCGCCGGGCCGCCTCGGCCACCGCCTCGGGCACGGGGCCGCTGGCCGCAAGGTCAACCCCGCGCGCACGCGCGGTGACAGCGGCCGATTGCAGCAATTGCACCATGGTCAGGTCCGCCGCCGTAACGCCCGCCATGTCGATGCGCACCGAGGCGAAATTGTCCAGCACGTCCAGCAGCGCCTCGCGCAGATCGGCCCCGCGTTCGATGGTCACCTCGCCGGACAGCACCAGCACGCCACTTGTCCCACCCTGGGGCGAAGATTCCGCGTCGGCCGCGCGCACGGTGAAACCGGCCACGGTGCGCGAGGCAGCCGCCCCGGTAAGGTCCAGCGCCACCCCCTCGCCGGGCCGCTCGGCCAGCACGGCGTCGAGGTACGAAAGATCGGGCGCGTCGCCGCTGTCCGCGAACAGGTCGGCATCGGGGTCCGCGGCAGCGTCAGCGCCGGGGTCAGCATCGGGGGCCGCAAGCCCGTCGTGCGCGCCGGCTGCCGCCTCCGCAGCGGGCATCATGTCGCCGATCAGCGCGGCCAGCGGGCCATCCGGGGCTGCACCGGCATCACCTGCCGCACCGTCGGCGGCATCACCCAGGTCATCAAGGGCCAGAGCGTCCATGCCCGCGGCAAGTTCCGCCTCCAGCTCCGCCAGTCGGCGCTCTTCGGCATCGGGGTCCACCACCGTGCCGGAAAACTTGCCTTCGTCGTCGGAACCGTTGCTCATGGTATCCTCCCGCATTTTCCGCATGGCCATGTCGTACTGGCGCACCAGGGCGTCGATGCTGTCGGCGTCGGGCGACATGGGTGCGACCAGCTCCGCCACCGGGGCGGGCCGCGCAGGCGCGCGCCGCCAGCCCGGCTCGCCGCGCCGCAGCCCCTCCACGTCTATGGGGTGCACCCGGTCCGAGGTCACCTGAAATACCGTATTCACCAGATCCGGCTCAAGGATCGAGGCGTACAGCACGTGCAGGCCGAAGCCGGGCACGCCCGGCCCCTCGCCGCCCAGGCCGGGCACGAAGCGCGCGTCGAGCACAAGCCCGCTCTTGCGCAAGAACGCCAGCAATCCCAACGGGCTCAAATCCTTGCGCAGCAAGTCGTCCGTACCGCCAAATTCCACCACGTACAAGTACAGCCCGTCACGCAGCGCCCGCAACACGTCTATGCCGTGCAGCTCGAACAGGCAGTTGCCGTCGGGGTCGCAGACGTGCAGCAATTCGCGCGCGGCTGCCCGAAGGTCGCCGGGCGCGGTGTCGTCCATCAGGGGCAACAGGCGCGCAATGGCCTTGTCGGCCCGGGTGTCCGCCTCTCCGCCCCCGGAGGAAGCACACACGGCCGATGACTCGTCGGACCCGGCCTCGAAACCGGCGATTCCGGCCACGTCGAGCATGACGCTCCCGCCGCCAAGGCCTCCAAGGTCGGCGGAATCACCCTGCCCGTCCGCCTCGCCCACGCCGGAAAGCCCGGCCAAGGCGCGCATGCAGCCGCCCAGCGCGGAAACCGCCTCGGGCGTCAGGCGCAGCGAACCGTCGCGCGCAATCTCGAATGCCGCCTCCAGCACGCGCGCAACCCGGCCCGCGCCCTCCAATCCCAGCAGCCCGGCCGCGCCACGCACTCCGTGCACCAGGCGCGACAGGCGGCCCAGCAATTCCGGGTCGGCACGTTCGCCTGCCACTTCCAGTTCCAGCAGGTGCACGTCGGCCTCGGCCAGAACGTCGCGCACGTCATTGCGGTATTGCTTGAGAAGTCGTTGCATGGCCTTGTACTGTGTACGCCCGGGGGCGTGACGAAAACATGATTTTGCGCGGGCCGCCGCACCCCACGCCCGGCCATCCGCCGGGCGGTTCCGGTCGCCTTCCCCCTGCGTCACTAGCAGCAAAGTGCCGTTTTGTCTTCCGCCGCCACCTTGCCTTGCGCCGCGAAACGATTACATGTACCTGTCGGCCCCGCCCATGACGCCCGAGCGTCGGCGCGCCGACACATGCGCCCCCACGCGAACGCGCTTGCAAGGGCCGCGCCGCGGTTTACCGGCCATTTCCGGCCGCCGTTTCCGGCAGCCGGGCACGACACAGCGCACGCCGCCCCGCGCGGCGACATCGGAGATTTTCGCCATGCGCACCCTTCTCACCCTGTTTCTCCTTCTCGGAGCCCTGACGATGCCCACCGCAGCCACGGCGGCCGCGCCGCACGCCCCGCTCCCGCAGCTGACCCGCCTTTCCAACGGCCTGACGGTGCTCATCCAGCCGGACGAGCGCTTTCCGCTGGCCTCGCTGCGCCTGTACGTGCACGCGGGTTCCACCTACGAAACCCCGCGCGAGGCGGGCATAAGCCACGTGCTGGAGCACATGGTGTTCAAGGGCACGGAAAACCGGCCCAAGGGCGCGGTGGCCCGCGACGTGGAACGCGCGGGCGGCTATCTGAACGCCGCCACCAGCTTCGACTACACCGTGTACCTTACCGACATGCCCGCCGCGCAATGGAAGCTGGGCATGGAGGTGCTGAAGGACATGGCCTTCCATCCCACGCTGGACCCGGCCGAGCTTGAATCCGAAAAGGATGTCATCCTGGCCGAACTGCAACGCGGCGAGGACAGCCCGGACAACCGGCTGTTCCAGCACATGCAGGCCCTGACCCTGAACGGCACGCCCTACGCCTCGCCCATCATCGGCCTGCGCGAGACCATCAAGTCGTTCACGGCGGATGACATCCGCGATTACATCCGCAGACACTACCAGCCGCAGTCCATGCTGCTGGCCGTGGTGGGCAACGTGAACCCGGCCGAGGCCCTGGCCGAGGCGCAGCGCCTGTTCGGCGACCTGAAGAACGACGCCACGGTCACCCCGCCCGCGCCCATCGACGCGGAAAAGCTGCTGGCCCAGCCGCTTGCCTTGGGGGACGGCGGCAAGACCGCCGCGCCCGCATCCGCCAAGTCCGAAAAGACCGCCAAGACCGCCAAAACGGAAAAGACGGAAAAGGCGGCCAAGCCCGCCGCTGCCGCCCCCCCCGTCACCCCCATTCCCACGGTCAAGATCGAGCCCGGCCCGTGGAACAAGGTGTACCTGGGCATATCCTTCCCCGCGCCCGGCTTCGGCGACGTGCAGTCGCCCCAGCTTGACGTGCTGGCCCACCTGCTGGGCGGCGACCGCACCTCGCTGCTGTACCGCACCTACAAGTACGAGAAGCAGCTGGTGGACTCCATCTCGGTGTCCAACTACAGCTTCGAGCGCGTGGGCATGCTGTACCTGACGGCGGAACTGGACGCCGACAAGTTGGACGAATTCTGGACCGCCCTGACGGCCGACCTGGCCTCGCTGTCCGCCAGCCGCTTCACGGCAGAGGACATCGGCCGCGCCAAGCTGAACCTTGAGGACGACATGTTCCGGGCCAAGGAAACCCTGCCCGGCCTTGCCTCCAAGCTCGGCTACTTCCAGTTCTTCACCGGCCTGCAGGGCGAAACCAACTACCTGCGCGGCCTGCACGACGTGACCCCGGCCATGCTGCAAGACCTGATCGCCCGCTGGCTGCGGCCCGAACGGCTTTCCGTGGTGGCCCTGACGCCGGAAAAATCGCAGACGCCCGACCTTGCCGCCACGCTGGCCAAAGCCTGGCCCGCCCCGGCCCGCCCCGGTGCCGACGCCGCATCCGCCGCCGTGGCCGACAAGACCGAGGTCATCGACCTTGGCAAGGGCCGCACGCTCATCCTCATGCCCGACGCCACCCTGCCCTACACGGCGGTGGACATGGTGTTCAGCGGCGGCAACGCGCTGCTGCCCGCAGACAAGCAGGGCCTGGCATCGCTGGCCGCCAGCGCGCTGGTGAAGGGCACCCTGCCCACGTCGCAGTCGGCCGGGGCGAAAGCCGCGGGCATCGCGGGCGGGCTGGACGCCCCGTCCATGGAGGCCTACCAGTCCGACCGCGCCGCCAGCCTTGGCGCGTCCGCCGGGCGGCAGACCTTCAGCCTTTCGCTGCGCCAGCCTTCGCGCTTCAATGACGACATGTTCGCCCTGCTGGGGCAGGTGCTGTCCGCGCCCGCCTTCGCCGACGCGGAAGTGGCGCGCGAACGGGTGAACCAGGTGGCCGCCATCAAGGCGCGCGAAGACCAGCCCATGGGCCTGGCCTTCCGCCATCTGACGCCCTTCCTGTTCCCCGGCCACACCTACGGCTACTACCATCTGGGCATGCCCGAGGCGGTGCAGAAGTTCGGCGTGGCCGACGTGCGCGGCTTCTGGGCGCAACAGGCGCGCCAGCCGTGGGTGATGGCCGTGTGCGGCCAGTACGACCGCGAGGCGGTCATCCGCCACGCCAAGGAACTGCCCGCGCCCGACGCCAAACCCGCCAGCCTGTCCGCGCCCGACTGGAGCAAGGACAAGGGGCTGGACCTGCACCTGCCCGGCCGCAACCAGGCCCACCTGATGCTGGTCTTTCCCACCGCGCCGCTGAAGAGCGACGACACCCCCGGCCTTGAACTGATGCAGGCCATCCTGTCGGGCCAGAGCGGCCTGCTGTTCCGCGACCTGCGCGACGAGCAGGGCCTTGGCTACACCGTCACCGCCATGAACTGGCAGTCGGAACAGGCCGGGTTCATGATCTTCTACATCGGCACCGAGCCGGGCAAGCTGGAACAGGCCACGCAGGGCTTCAAGGACGTCATCGCCCGCCTGCACGCCGACCGCCTGCCCGACGACGAACTGCGGCGCGGCAAGAACCAGTTGGAAGGCGACTACTACCGCGAACACCAGCGCCTTGGCAGCCGCAGCTCCGAGGCGGCGGTGCTGACCTCGCAGGGATACCCGCTGGCCTTCAACAAGCAGGTGGTGGACAAGGCGGCCAAGCTGGACGCCGAGGCCCTGCGTGCGCTGGCCCGCAAGTACCTGAAGGTGGAGGGGGCGTATACCGTGCGGGTGCTTCCCTAGCCTGTATCGCGCAGGGGGCCTTTTGCACTCTGCCTTCGTCAGAATGCTTTTTTATTCCGGTCGAGTACCAACAGAGTACTCGTTGCGGTCGCCAGCCGTAATGCTCGAAGACTCGCATAACGGCTGCCGCACTTCCTCCATAAAAAAACATTCTTCCTCGGCAGAGAACAAAAATCCTCCCTGCGCAGGGCTGCGCGAGGCATGCAGCTCTATTGGCAAAATGCCGTTCCCGCGCCGGGGCATCCGCATGGATGTCCCGGCGCTTTCGTATCCGTTTCCGGGCAGCAGCGTCCCCGCTCACCACCAAGCTCTGCCGCACTCCCCCGGCCCGCCCCCTGCCCCCCCCAACGCTTTCCCTTTGTCCGCGCCCCCTGTACAACGGCACGACACACTCACCGGAGCATCCCATGGAATTCGCGACCCTGGCCGCCATGAGCACCTATGCCGTCGCCATGAGCGTCACCCCAGGCCCCAACAACACCATGGTCATGTCGTCGGGCCTCACCTTCGGCTTCTGGCGCACCATGCCCCACCTGCTGGGCGTCTCGCTGGGCTTTCCGCTGATGATCATTTCCGTGGGCCTCGGCATGGACCGGATTTTCGCCGCCGTGCCGCAACTGCACGACTGGCTGCGCTGGGTAGGCTCTGCCTACCTGCTGTGGCTGTCGTGGCGCATCGCCACCGCCGCGCCGCCCACGCCGGGAGAGGCCGCAAAAGGCCGCAACGCCGCGCGCCCCATGAACTTCATCGAAGGGGCGCTGTTCCAGTGGGTGAACCCAAAGGCGTGGCTGGCCGCCGTGGCCGGGGTGACCACCTACGTTTCCGGGCATGACGGGGCGGAATCGGCCCTTGCCGCCAACGTGCTTGGCCTGCACGGCGTTTCAACGGAACTGCTGGCGCTTACCGCCGTGTTCGCGGCCATGGCCTTCCCGTCCCTGGCCCTTTGGTGCGCGGGCGGCACGGCCCTGCGCGGGCTGCTGCATTCGCCCGTGGCGGTGCGCTGGTGCAACGCGGTGATGGGCGCGCTGCTGGCCATTTCGGTTTTCTCGCTGTTCTAGCCACGGCTCGCGCGCCGGGCTGCCGCCCGCCGCGCCCCACTGCCCCCGCCGCCCCCTACTGGCCCCCATCCCCGCGCGCCCTTTCCAAACCGCGCAAAAGACGCTATGAAGCCCCGGCGGTCACGCCGCCCCCCAACCCGCGCCCCGCGCCGCATACGGCGCGCGCGCCATCATCGCAATTTCCGGAGACAGACATGGCTCTCAGCATAGGCATCGTCGGGCTGCCCAACGTGGGCAAGTCCACCCTGTTCAACGCGCTGACCAAGGCCCAGAACGCCGAGGCGGCCAACTACCCCTTCTGCACCATAGAGCCCAACAAGGCCACGGTGGCCGTGCCCGATGCGCGCATCGACAAGCTGACCGAAATGGCCAAGCCGCAGAAGACCATCAGCGCCACGGTGGACTTCATCGACATTGCCGGGCTGGTGCGCGGGGCCAGCAAGGGCGAAGGGCTGGGCAACCAGTTTCTGGCCAACATCCGCGAATGCGCCGCCATTCTTGAAGTGGTGCGCTGCTTCGACGACGAGAACATCACCCACGTGGACGGCGCCATCGACCCCATCCGCGACATAGAGACCATAGAGACCGAACTGCTGCTGGCCGACATCCAGTCCGCCGAAAAGCGGTACGAGCGCCTGTCCAAGATGTCCAAGTTCGACAAGGAAGCCAAGGCCGCGTCCGACGAACTGGGCCGCCTGCTGGAACACATGAACGCGGGCAACCCGGCCTCCACCTTTGAAGGCAAGGACAACGACCTGTTCAAGCAGGCCATGCGCGAAATGGGCCTGATCACCGCCAAGAAGGTCATATACTGCGCCAACGTGGACGAGGCCAACCTGGACGGCACCAACGACCACGTGCGCCGCGTGCGCGAACTGGCCGAACAGCGCGGCTGCGACATGGTGGTTATCTGCGCCAAGATCGAGGAAGAGCTTCAGGGCCTTTCCAACGAGGAGCAGGCCGAAATGCTGGCATCGTACGGCATCAAGGAAAGCGGCCTCGTCAGCATCATCCGCACCGGCTACCACACGCTGGGCCTGGCCAGCTACTTTACCGTGGGCGAAAAGGAAGTGCGCGCCTGGACCATCCAGCAGGGCTGGAAGGCCCCGGCCTGCGCGGGCGTGATCCACACCGACTTCGAACGCGGCTTCATCCGGGCCGAAGTTATTGGCTACGACGACTACGTGAAGCACGGCACCGAGGCGGCCTGCCGTTCCGCCGGGGTGCTGCGCGTGGAAGGCAAGGAATACGTGATGAAGGACGGCGACGTGGTGCACTTCCTGTTCAACGTGTAGGAAGACCTTCGCGGCGGAAAGGAAGAAGAGAAAGAGGGAAGAACGAAAACCCCGGATGTCCGTACGGACATCCGGGGTTTTTCTATTGACTTAGAATCATTTCCCTCAAACAAAAATGAGCATCTAACAAAGACGGAATTTTCATTATGCTTTGCGCAAATAATTATACACCGCATCTTATGTGCTCGATAGGAGCATTATCAAAAAATTGCTAAAAGCTGAAGACCATTCCCCAACACAAGAAGCAAGAACCCCACACTCATCATTTTACGTTTTCCAATCCTATCCTTATCGGAAGAAAACATCGGCACCTCACCTGCCGGAACACGCAGCGGCTTCCATTCTGTCCAAAACAAAAACGCAGAACCAACAAGGCTTAAGAACAAACCCAATGCACTCATAGCTCTTCCCCTCGCAAAACATGGTTTGCTATTACAGTAAGATATCCTCACACCATCCGTAAAATCAATGCTATTCTTAACTGCATTATCCACTTCCTTGTTATAACTCCACCCTTGCCCTTGCGCTCCCCCTGCCCCGACGGTATACAAATTCTCCAAACACTTCGGCACACTTCGCGCCGTCAGGACAGGAGCACGCCATGGCAACGCATCCGCAGGCCGGGCAGCGGCCCGAAGCTTCGCAACTGGTGGACATTCCGGCGCTGGTCGCCGCCTACTATACCGAGCATCCGGATACCGCCGCGCCCGAGCGGCGCGTGTCCTTCGGCACATCCGGCCATCGGGGCGGCGCGCTGTCCGGCAGCTTCAACGAGGAACACATCCTCGCCGTCACCCAGGCGATGTGCGAATACCGCGCGCAGGCAGGCATAACCGGCCCGCTGTTTCTGGGCATGGACACCCACGCCCTGTCGGAACCCGCCCACCGCACCGCGCTGGAGGTGCTGGCCGCCAACGGCGTGTCCACGGTCATCCAGCAGGGCGGCGGCTACACCCCCACCCCGGTCATTTCGCACGCCATCCTCACCTGGAACGCGGGCCGCGCGCAGGGCCTTGGCGACGGCATCGTCATCACCCCGTCGCACAACCCCCCGGAAGACGGCGGCTTCAAGTACAATCCGCCCCACGGCGGCCCGGCGGATACCGACGCCACCAAGTGGATTCAGCGCCGCGCCAACGAACTTCTGGACAGCGGGACCGGGGGCAACCGCGCCGTGCGCCGCATGCACCTGCGCGATGCGCTGGCCGCCCCGTGCGTGAGCCAGCGCGACTTTGTGCGCAACTACGTGGACGACCTTGCCTCGGTGGTGGACATGCCCGCCATCAAGGCCGCCGGGCTGAAACTGGGGGCAGACCCGCTGGGCGGCTCGTCGCTGGCGTACTGGCACCCCATTGCAGAAGCCTACGGCCTCGACATCACCGTGGTGAACGACGCGGTGGACCCCACCTTCCGGTTCATGCCGCTGGACAAGGACGGCAAGATCCGCATGGATTGTTCGTCCCCGTGGGCCATGGCCGGGCTGATCAATCTCCGCGACAAGTTCGACGTGGCCTTCGGCAACGACGCCGACGCGGACCGCCACGGCATCGTCACCGCATCGGGCCTGATGAACCCCAACCACTACCTGGCCGTGGCCGTGTGGTACCTGTTCCGCCACCGCCCGCAGTGGTCGCCGCAGTGCGCCGTGGGCAAGACGCTGGTCACCAGTTCCATGGTGGACCGGGTGGCCGCATCGCTGGGCCGCAAGGTGGTGGAGGTGCCCGTGGGCTTCAAGTGGTTCGTGCAGCCGTTGCTGGAAGGCAGTTGCGGCTTCGGCGGGGAAGAAAGCGCCGGGGCGTCCTTCCTGCGGCGCGACGGCACGGTGTGGACCACCGACAAGGACGGCCTGCTGCTGAACCTGCTGGCGGCGGAAATCATGGCCGTGGAAGGCCGCGACCCGGCGGAACTGTACGCCAGGCTCACCGAGCAGTTCGGCGCGCCGCTGTACGAACGGCTGCAATCGCCCGCCGGGGCGGAACGCCGGGCCGTGCTGGCCAACCTTTCGCCCGACGTGCTGACCGCCACGGAACTTGCGGGCGCGCCCATCACCGCCATGCTCACCAAGGCCCCCGGCAACGGCGCGTCCATCGGAGGGTTGAAGGTCATTACGGACGACGGCTGGTTTGCCGCGCGTCCCTCCGGCACCGAGGACATGTACAAGATCTACACCGAAAGCTTCAAGGGTTCCGACCACCTGAAGCGCATCCAGCAGGAAGCCGTGGACATCGTGGACCGGGCCTTCGCGGCCGCCGGGGTATAGACGGCGGGCGGCCCTGCAACGCCGCCTCATAGAAAGACGCGCAGGGCGTTAACGCTCATTGACCGCGCTACCGCTGGCGGCTATGTTCGTCAGCAATTTCACAGACGGACGCCGGAGTGCGTCGACGTTACCCCTGTTGCGGACCGCACCGCGTTTACCGGGCATCCATCAGGCCGTCGCCCCACGCAGGCGCGGCGGCGAAACCACGGCGCACCACGCGCCCAGGCAGAAGGACGTTCCGATGAAATTCCTGGTCGTTGACGACGACTTCGACAGCCGCAGACTGGTCCAGAAAATCCTTCACCCCTTCGGGTATGTCGACATCGCCACCGACGGCGAGGAAGGCGTGCAGGCCTTCAACTCTGCCCTCAAGGACGGCGAACCCTACGACGTTGTCACCCTCGACATCCTCATGCCCAACGCCGACGGGCAGCAGGCCCTGCGCGAAATCCGCGAGATAGAAAAGGAAGAGGGCGTGCCCCCCGAAAAGGCCGTGAAGGTCATCATGATCTCCGGCCTGGACGATTCGCAGGAAGTGCACGACGCCTTCTTTCTGGGCGACGCCGTCAGCTTCATCGTAAAGCCCATCCGCCGCCAGTTGCTGCTGGACGAGATCGAAAAGCTCGGCGTGCACCTCGAAAAGACCGAGAAGTAGGCGCGCCAACGCCCCCTTTTCATTGTGTCGCGGCACTTGCGGGCCGCGCCGTGTCCGGCTATTACCGGTGCACCGGCGCGCTCGCCGCGTTGCCGGTGCGTTCGGCATGTCCTTTCCACCGCAGAAAGGGCAGCGCGTGCCCCGCAGCGTTTGCAACAAGGCCGCGCCCCGCACCGTTCGCAACAGCGCCACACACACCGCAGCCGGGCCGTGACCGCCGTGCCCGCGCCGCGCATTCCACCCACCCCCACTGGCCCCCACCACAGGCCGAACCTTTCCAGGAGGCACACATGTCCATTCCCGCCGACCTGCTCTACACCGACACCCACGAATGGGTGCGCATCGAGGGCGACGAGGCCGTCATCGGCATCACCCAGTTCGCGCAGGAACAGCTGGGCGACCTGACCTTCGTCGACCTGCCCGCCGTGGGCGACACCCTGGCCACCGGCCAGGAAATGGGCTCGGTGGAATCGGTGAAGGCCGCCAGCGAACTCTACTCGCCGCTCGCGGGCACCGTCAGCGCCGTCAACGACGCCCTGTCCGGCGCGCCTGAACTGGTGAACCAGTCGCCCTACACCGACGGCTGGATGGTGCGCGTGAAGCTGGACGGCAAGCCCGAGAGCCTGCTCTCCGCCGCCGACTACGAAGCCGTCGTCGCGCGCGACGCCCACTAGCGGCAAGGAGCACCCCATGCCGTTCATCCCGCACTCCCCAGAGGAGGTCCGGGAAATGCTCTCCGTCATCGGCGTGCAGAGCATCGAGGATCTTTTCGTCGATATTCCGGCAGAAATGCGCCCGCGCAGCTTCGAGCTGCCCCAGGGCCTCAGCGAAATGCAGGTGCTGGCCAAGATGGAAGAAATGGCCGCCCGCAACCGCACCGACGTGGTCAGCTTTCTGGGCGGCGGTTTCTACAACCACCACATCCCGGCCGCCGTCGATGCGCTGGTCTCGCGCGGTGAATTCTACACCGCCTACACCCCCTACCAGCCCGAAGCCTCGCAGGGCACCCTGCAGGCCATCTTCGAGTACCAGACGGCAGTGTGCCGCCTGCTGGACATGGACTGCGCCAACGCCTCGGTCTACGACGGCGGCTCGGCCATCTTCGAAGCCATGATGATGGCCGTGCGCGCCACCAAGCGCCGCAAGCTGGTCATCGACGAGGCCGTCAGCCCCATCTGGCGCACCATGCTGGCCTCGTACACGTCCAACCTCTCGCTCGACCTGGTCACCGTGCCGCAGGTGGACGGCAAGTCGGACATGGCCGCCCTGAAGGCCGCCGTGGACACCGGCTGCGCCGCCGTGGTGGTGCAGAACCCCAACTTCTTCGGGGTGGTGGAAGACTTCACCGACCTGTTCGCGCACGCCAAGAGCCAGAAGGCCGCGTCGGTCATTTCGGTGTACCCGGTCATGCAGTCGGTGCTGAAAACGCCCGGCGAAATGGGCGCGGACATCGCCGTGGCCGAAGGGCAGTCGCTGGGCCAGCCGCTGAGCTTCGGCGGGCCGTACCTGGGCATCATGACCTGCACCAAGGACATGGTGCGCCAGATGCCCGGCCGCATCGTGGGCCGCACCAACGACACCGAAGGCCGCACCGGCTACGTGCTGACGCTGCAGGCGCGCGAACAGCACATCCGCCGCGCGAAAGCCACGTCCAACATCTGCTCCAACCAGGCCCTGTGCGCCCTGCGCACGCTGGTGCACCTGTGCCTGCTGGGACCGGAAGGCCTGACCCGCACGGCCGAGCTTTCCATGGAACGCGCCCGCTACGCCATGGAACGGCTGACCGCCATCGCCGGGGTGCGCCCGCTGAACACCGCCCCCTTCGGCAACGAATTCGCCGTGCGGCTGCCCATTCCCGCCTTCGAGGCGGTGGACCGGCTTACCGCGCGCGGCTATGTGCCCGGCTTTCCCGTGGGGCGCTACTACGCGGGCATGGACGACGTGCTGCTGGTGGCCTGCACCGAAAAGAACAGCTTCGAACAGGTCGGCATTCTGGCCGAAATGCTGGGAGGTATCCTGTGAAGACCGCCTTCGCCGCATCCGTTCCCGGCCGTACCGCCTGCCTGCCCGCAGAGCCGAAAATGCACGCGGCCGACATGCTGCCCGCGAACCTGCTGCGCGCCAGGCGCCCCGCCCTGCCCGAACTGGGCGAGCTGGACGTGGTGCGCCACTTCACGCGGCTGTCGCGCCTGAACTTCGGGGTGGATTCCAATTTCTACCCCCTTGGCTCGTGCACCATGAAGTACAACCCCAAGTTCACCGAACAGGTGGCCGCCCTGCCCGGCTTTACCCGGCTGCACCCGCTGATGGCCCAGCTGAAGGGCGCGGGCCAGTATGCCCAGGGCGCGCTGGAGGTGATGTGGGAGACCGAGCGCCTGCTGTGCGAGATCACCGGCATGCGCGCGTTCACCCTGCACCCCATGGCGGGCGCGCACGGCGAACTTACCGGGGCCATGCTCATCGCCGCCTACCACAAGGACAAGGGCAACCGTAAGACCAAGGTCATCTGCCCCGATTCCGCCCACGGCACCAACCCCGCATCCGCAGCGCTGGCCGGGTACGAGGTGGTGAACATCGAATCCAAGGACGGCATGGTCGACCCGGACGCGCTGGAAGCCGCCCTGGACGACGACGTGGCCGCCCTGATGATGACCTGCCCCAACACCCTGGGGCTGTTCGAAAACCACCTGCCGCGCATCGTCGAAAAGCTGCGCGCGGTGGACGCCCTGCTCTACTACGACGGCGCGAATCTGAACGCCATTCTCGGCAAGATGCGCGTGGGCGACGTGGGCTTCGACGTGGTGCACCTGAACCTGCACAAGACCTTCGCCACCCCGCACGGCGGCGGCGGCCCCGGCGCGGGCCCGGTGGGCGTCAGCGAACGGCTGGTGCCGTACCTGCCCATCTCGCGGGTGGAAAAGCTGCACGACGGCCGCTATTACCTGAACTACGACCACCCGAAGTCCATCGGCTTCATGGCCCCGTTCTACGGCAACTTCGGCGTGCTGCTCAAAGCCTATGCCTACATCCTGCGCCTGGGCGGCGAAGGGCTGGAACGCGTTTCGGAATACGCGGTGCTCAACGCCAACTACCTGCGCAAGCGGCTGGAAAAGGTGCTGGAAATCCCCCACGACCGCATCTGCATGCACGAGTTCGTGGCGTCCGCCTGCAACCACGCAGAGTGCGGCATCCGTGCGCTGGACGTGGCCAAGGCACTGCTGGACAAGGGGTACCACGCCCCCACCATCTACTTCCCGCTCATCGTCAAGGAATGCATGATGTTCGAGCCCACGGAAACCGAGAGCAGGCAGACGCTCGACGAATTCGCGGACGACCTCATCGCCATTCTGGAATCGGCGGCCCAGAACCCCGACGCCCTGCACGCGGCCCCGGTGACCACGCCGGTGCGCAGGCTGGACGAGACGGCGGCGGCCCGCAACATGGTGCTGACGGATGACGCCTAGCACCCGCTACGACATGATCATACTCGGAGGAGGGCCCGGCGGAAGCCGGGCCGCCTTCGATGCGGCGGCGCGCGGACTTTCCGTGGCCCTGGTGGACCGTGACGGCCTGGGCGGCACCTGCCTGAACCGGGGGTGCATCCCCACCAAGCTGCTGCTGGGGGCCACCGCCGCCCAACCGCTGCTGGAAACGCAGAAAAAGCTGAAAGCGGCCGACGGACACATCGCCTTCGACCTGCCCGCCCTGCAACAGCGCAAGGACAGGTACGTCAAGGGCACCCGCCAGGCGCTGGAAAAGCGGCTGAAGGCGGCGGGCATCGCCGTGTACGCGGGCGAGGGCCGGGTGACGAGCGGACGGCAGGGCGCTGTCGACGGCGAACTGGCCGTCACCGCCGCGCAGGCCGACGGCACCGCGCAGGAAACCCGGCTCGGCTGGGGTACCCTGATCGTGGCCACCGGCTCCACCCCGGCCAGCTTTCCCGGCCTGGCGGCCGACGGCGCGGCGGTGCTCGACTCCACCGCACTGCTCGACGTGACCGAGGCCCCGGAAAGCCTGATCGTGGTGGGCGGCGGGGCCATCGGCCTGGAAATGGCCGACTTCTTCGCCCGCCTTGGCACGCGCATCACCATCGTGGAAGGCATGGCGCGCCTGGCCCCCACCGAGGACGCCGAAGTGGGCGACACCCTGCGCAAGGTCTACGCGCGCGAGGGCTGGGCCATCCACACCGGGCGCAAGGTGGCCTCGCTGGCGACCGTTGACGGTCACGCAGTGTTGCGCTTCGAGGACGGCGAGGAGCTTTCCGCCAGCAAGGCGTTGCTGGCCGTGGGGCGCAGGCCCGCGTCGGCCGGACTGGGGCTGGAGGCGCTGGGCGCTACCCTGCGCGGGCCGGGATGGGTGCAGACCGACGAGTTTCTGCGTGCTACGCCGCACGTGTACGCCATCGGCGACGTGAACGGCCGCACCCTGCTGGCCCATGCGGCGGACCACCAAGCCCGCTACGCGGTGCGCCACGCCTGCGGCGACACGGCAGCGGGCTACGACGCTGGCGTCATGCCCGCGTGCATCTATGGGCACCTTGAGGTGATGCGCGTTGGCCCTACCGCGGAAGAATTGAAGAATGCGGGATTTTCCCCGCAGGTTTCCCGCTCTATGCTCATTGCCAATCCCATTTCGCAGGCGTATGGAACGACGCAGGGTTTCATCAAGATCGTCTGGGTTGACGGGCATATCCGGGGCGTGACCGCCGTGGGGCATGGCGTGTCGCACTTGGTGACGCTGGCGGCCGTGCTTGCGGGAGGGAGCGGCACGGCCCAAGGCTGGACCGCGCATGACGCGGGGAATGTCATTTTCGCCCACCCGACGCTGGATGAAGCCCTGGAAGCCGCAATGGAGGCTTTGCAAGAGCCCGCATGACGGTGAGCGGCCCGCGAAAATTCGGAAAGATTGTGTCTAAAACGCAGAAGGGTCTTGTCACGGCCATTTTTTGTCGGTAACTTGCACAATATGAAGATAATTCCGGGCTGGAGTTTTTTCCTGCGTCAACATCAGCTATTTTGGAGGCTCCCATGAAAATCTCGAAACTTCTGACTCTGGTTGCGGCGCTCATGCTCGTCTGCGCCGCTCCGGCCTTCGCCGCCGGTCAATCCACCCTTGTTCCCAAGATCGCGAGCTTCGACTTCTTCGTGGACTACTCCGGGTCCATGATGATGTCGCACGAGAAGATCGGCAAGAACAAGATGGAACTGACCAAAAAGCTGATCTCGGCCATCAACGCCAAGATCCCGGCGCTGGGCTACGAAGGCGGCCTGCACACCTTCGCCCCTTCGACCGAAATCCAGCCCGTGGCCCCCTGGGACAAGGCGTCCTATGAAAAGGCCATCAAGAAGCTGAACGAAAACGAAGACACCTTCGCCCGCATGACCCCCATGGGCACCGGCCTGCAGAAGGCCACCTACGCCAAGGCCATGAAGCGCAAGGCCGCCATGATCATGGTCAGCGACGGCGAATCCAACCTGGGTTCCGACCCGGTGGCCGAAGCCAAGCTGCTGCTTTCCACCAACCCCGGCCTGTGCCTGCACGTCATTTCCATGGCCGACAAGCCCGCCGGCCAGGCCACCCTTGACGCCATCGCCAAGCTGAACGGCTGCGCCGTCACCGCCAACGGCCCCGAGCTGCTGGCCAACGAAGCCGCCCTCGACAAGTTCGTGCGCGACGTCTTCTACGAAGAAAAGGCCGCCCCCGCCGCTGCCGCCGCCCCCATGGACGAAGTGATCGTGCTGCGCAGCATCCAGTTCGCCCTGAACTCGGCCAAGCTGGACGCCACCGCCACCAGCATCCTGGTGGAAACCGCCGCCATCCTGAAGACCAAGAAGGGCTCGGTTGAAGTTGCCGGTCACACCTGCAGCCTCGGCACCGACGAATACAACCAGAAGCTGTCCGAAGCCCGCGCCAAGTCGGTCAAGGACTTCCTGGTCAAGCAGGGCATCGAGTCTTCGCGCCTGATCACCAAGGGCTTCGGCGAGTCCAAGCCCAAGTACGACAACAGCACCGAAGAAACCCGCAAGCTGAACCGCCGGGTTGAGCTGGCCATCATCAAGTAGCACAACGGATTCCTGAGGCCCGGCGGGGAAACCCGCCGGGCCTTTCCGCAAACGGAGACGAGGACGATGAAGCAAGGCCGCATCGCGATGGCCGCAAAGGCCCTGACGCTGCCCGTTACCCTGGCCCTGGTCCTGACCGGGGCTGTCTGCGTTTCTCAGGCTGGCGCGGCGGAAACCGCCGCCACCACCCAGCAGACGCAACAGACGAAAAAGGCCGCTGCCAAAACGACGGACAAGACCGCCAAGGCCGCCGTGCAGAAACCGGCCCAGGCCGCCAAGCCTGCTCCCAAGAGCACCCAGGTCGCCAAGGTGGCCCCGGCCAAGAAGCCCGTGGGCGAAACACTCGAGGACGTGCACAACAAGCTCGATACCCTCGCCCGCGCCAAGCTGCGCCACATGAACGAAAGTCTGCGGCCCTGCCAGACCCGCAAGGACGTTGTGCAGAACGGCAATGAATTCGTGGCCCGCTATCTGGCAGTGGACACCGACTCGCTCTCCACCGACGTGCACGACGCGCAAGGCCCCGGGGCCAAGTACGTTGGCCTCATCGTCTACCACGAGCAGGAATACGAAAGCCGCGCCGCCACCAAGGAAGCCGCCCTCACCGGCAGCTTCACCATGGTCAAGGCCCGCCGCGTCACCGAAATCATCCGCTACGACAAGGGCAAGTGGATCGACTAGGGACACTTCGCACGCTTCGGCTCGAAACATCACGCCGCACGGACTGCCAGTCCGTGCGGCATTTCGCTTTCAAGGCTCCTTGGCGCACAGGGCGAGTATTCGTCCATACCCGGCGAACGACACCCCGTTCAGCACCCGCACCCTGAGAACGCGCCCGTTCCGCCTGGTATTTCTTGCCACCAACCCCACCTGGCCGCCAGCTTCCGCGATTCTCGCGCCCCTCCTACATGTTGCGCGTGCAGGCGCGATCACTTTTTTTTTCGCACCTCCCCTTGACGGATCGAGCGGGCTGCGTCATAAGTGATACCAGAAATCATTACTAACAACTTCTTCCAAAGGAGTCACGGAACATGAGCTGCCCCACGCAACAGGAACACCCCGCATCCGCCGCCGTCGGCCGTCCGGTCAAGCCCTTCACGCTGGAAACCTACGACCCCACCGAAGGTTCCTTCGGACAGATTTCCCTCGAGAAATTGCAGCAGGACCGCAAATGGACCGTGCTGGTGTTCTACCCCGCCGACTTCACCTTCGTGTGCCCCACCGAACTGGCGGACCTTGCCGAGCGCCACGCCGCGCTGAAGGACATGGGCGTGGAGGTCATCTCGGTGTCCACCGACACCAAGTTCTCGCACCTTGCCTGGCGCAACTCCGAACGCCTGCTTGAAAACGTGCGCTACCAGATGGCCGCAGACCCCACCGGCGCGGTTTCCCGCTATTTCGGCGTGTATGACGAGGGCGCGGGCCTCGCCCTGCGCGGCACCTTCATCATCAACCCCGAAGGGGTGCTGGTGGGGTCCGAGGTGAACTTCTACAACGTGGGCCGCAACGCCGCAGAACTGCTGCGCAAGATGCAGGCCAACAAGCACCTGCGCGACCACCCCGCCGAAGCCTGCCCCGCCCGCTGGGAACCCGGCGCACGCACGCTGACCCCCTCCGAAAAGCTTGTGGGCAAGGTGTACGAAGACCTCATCCCCTAGTCCAAAGCATCGCGCGGGCAGCCCGAGCAACATGGCCGCCCGCAGCGTCGCCTCGTTTCGGTTGTCCCGGAACGGCCGACACGGCCGGGCCGACGGGGTTGACCGGGCTGATACTACGGCACGCAAAAACGCGGCGGGGCACGATGCAAGTCGTGCCCCGTTCGTATTCACGGCCTGCGCCAGGCTGCGCACGGTCATGCCGCAGCCCCGTTGCGCGGCCCCGTGGTTACGTGGACGACATGGCCCCTGCCCCTTGCCTGGCCCCCTGAACGACCATAGTTGAAAGTGGGCGCATAGCGACATGCGCCGGGAGGACACATGACCAACCAGTACGGCACCACGCAGGGCTCAGGCGCGGCGGATATAGCCGCCCCGGCGTCCGGGTTCAAGGAAGTGCTGCTTTCGCCCGGCGATTGCAGCGGTTGCGGCGCATGCACGGAACTGGCCCCGGACATCGTGGGCTGGCGCGAAGGGGATGAAAGGCCGTTCCTTGTCAGCGACGTGGCCCCGGACGGGGTGCTGACGGAACTGATGGCTTTCTGCCCGGAAGGCTGCTTCGAGGGCGGCGACGAATCCTGCCCGTAAGGCCGGGTCGGCGGCCCGTCGGGGTTACCCCCTGTTGGCCGCCAGCCACGCGGCGATCTCCACGCGCGTGACCTCGGCGTCCTCCAGCAGGCCCAGCCATTCCATGCGGGCGGCGGCCACGTCTTCGTTGCGGCTGGCCAGGTCCAGGGCGGCAGCCCGGTGGTGCAACCGCGTGGCGCCGATGGTGGCGGAGGCCCCCTTCAGGCTGTGCGCGAGACGCGCAAGATCGTCCAGACGCCCTTCTCCCAGTGCGGCCTGCATCTTGCCCAGCCGGTCGGCGAAATCGGGCAGGAAGGTGTCGAGCAGCAGCGTGAGGAATTCGCGGTCGCCCTGCAGGCGGTGCAACACGGCGTCGAGATCGAAGACGGGGTAGTTGGCAGGCTCGCTCATGGGACACTCTTGAAGGGTTGCCGGACCACGCCGCCGGGGCATCCCGGCCCGGAACGCGGGCGCGAATCCGAGGTTCATCCTAGAGCCTACGGCAACACGCCCCCCATCGGCAAGGGGGGAACCGCACGCGCGATGCCTCCTTTGATATTCACAACGCGAAAACCGCCGTGTCCCGGCGGTTTTCATATGCATTGCATTCCGCGCAACTCGGCGCTCCTCCCCGGCGGCCTCACGCCATGGCGCTGCCTGCCCCGGCAAGGACGGCCGCGCGGCACGTCACGGCAGGTATTCGATGGGGCTGGGCGGCAAGGCGGGATCGGGCACGTCGCCCCGGTCCATGCCGCTCCGGAACCTGTCGCGGTCTCGCTTCATCTCTTCCAGCGCATTGGCCTGGGCGGCCTCGCGCGCGTACAGTTCCGCGGACTGCGGGCCAAGGGCCAGTTCATCCGCCTGCAACAGGTTGACGCGCTGGCGCACCACGCGCAGCACCTCCATCCTGTCCGTGGTCCAGCCGGTCCACGCGGCGCGGGCCGCGTCACCATCGCGCGCGGCGATGGCCGCGATGCCCGCCCAGAACCGGGCGTATTCATCGGCCCGCCAATCCTCGGTCAGCGGCATGAGCACGGCGCGGGCCGCCGCGTAATCCCCCTTGCGGTACAAGGCGTATCCCTGCCGCACCCCCGACCGCCAGTCGGACGGGTTCTCGGCCGTAACGGCGGCGTAGGCCGTGGCGGCCTCCGCGTAGCGGCCCTGCTCCAGCAATGACGAAGCCTGCATGCTCTTGCCGGAACATCCGGACGTGATGGCAACCGCGACGACAAGGGCCACAAGAACGGACGCTTTGTGGAGCCTGTTCATGACGTCTCCCTGGCGGGCTACATGCCGCGCCGTATCAGACCGAACTTCTTCAATTTGTATTGCAAGGTCCGACGGCTGATGCCCAGCGCGTCGGCCGTGCGTTCCCGATGCCCGCCGTGCACGTCCAGCGCACGCAGCAGGGCGTCGCGCTCCGCGTCGTCCAGCGAGCCGGGGTAGGCCCCCGGCACGCCGCCGCCATAGCCACTGTTCAATGCGTCACCCTCGCCCTGCCACCCGGTGTCGCCGCGCGGCAGGGAGGGCTGGGCGTCGGCCCCCCACCCCCGGCCCTGCCGGTCCATGCCGTCCTGCCTGTCCGTCAGCACCTGCGAGGGCAGCGAATCCGGCCCCAGTGTATCCGAACGGCTGAGGATAAGCGACCGTTCCAGCACGTTCTCCAGTTCGCGCACGTTGCCGGGCCAGGCGTAGCGCATCAGCGCGTCGAGAAACTCCGGGCTCACGCTGCGAATGCCCTTCTTGTTCTTGCGGCACAGCCGCTCCAGCAGCCGCCCCGCCAGCATGGGCAAGTCCTCGAGCCGGTCGCGCAAGGGGGGGGAAACAACCTCCAGCACGTTGAGCCGGAAAAAGAGGTCTTCGCGAAATTCACCCACCTCCACCGCGCGCCTGAGGTCGCGGTTGGTGGCCGCGATGATGCGCACGTCCACCGCCACCGGGCGCACCGCGCCCAACGGCTCCACCACGCGCTCCTGCAGTGCGCGCAACAGCTTGGACTGCAACTCAAGGGGCAGTTCGCCGATCTCGTCGAGGAACAGCGTGCCCCCGCGCGCCAGTTGGAAACGCCCTGGCTTGTCGCGCACCGCCCCGGTGAACGCGCCCTTCATGTACCCGAACAGTTCGCTTTCCAGCAGATGGCCGGGCAGGGCCGCGCAGTTCACCTTCACCATGGGTTGCGCGGCGCGGTTGCTGGCATCGTGCAGGGCCTGGGCGACAAGCTCCTTGCCGGTGCCCGATTCGCCCATGATCAGGATGGTGGCCTCGCTGGGGCCTGCCTGACGGATGAAGTCGCGCACCCGGCACATGGCCTGGCTGGCCCCCACGATGGGCGCGGTGGGGTCGTCGTCGCTCAGGCGGCGGCGCAGGTTTTCGTTCTCCTCCATCAGCCTGCCGAAATCCCAGGCCTTTTCCAGAACAGCCGTCAGCTCTTCGTTGTCGGCGGGCTTGGTCAGGTAGTCGAAGGCCCCCTTCTTCATGGCCACCACGGCGGACCCCACGGTGCCGAACGCGGTCAGCATGACCACGGGCAGGCCGGGGTGCAGTTCCTGAATCCGGGCCAGCGTTTCCTGCCCGTCCATGCCGGGCATGCGCATGTCCAGCAGCACCACGTTCACGCGGTCCTGGGCCAGGAATTCCAGGCCTTCCTCGCCGGAACCCGCCTCTTCCACGGTCCAGCCGCTGTCCTCCATGACGGCGCGGACCATCAGGCGATGGCCGGGTTCGTCGTCAATGACCAGAAGTCGCTTCATCGTGTTTCCTTGGTGCTGACTGCGCGCCTGTCCGCGCCCGGCATGACGGCGCGGAGCATCAGGCGATGGCCGGGTTCGTCGTCAAGGGCCAGAAGTCGCTTCATCGCTTGTCCTCGGTTATGTCGATGACCGTGTCCCCGGCGGATTGATGCGCCGTGGTCTGGGCCGTACCGTTTCGGCGCGGGGCGTTTCCGCCTGCTGCATCCTCGCCGAAGGCGCTCCGGGCCGCGCCGGGGCAGCTGCCCGCAGGGGTGGCCGCGTCGCGAAAGGGGGCGGCGTCGGACTCGCCCGCTTCCGCATCCGCCGTTCCGCCCGCCGCTGGCCGGGTGCCCGGAAAAAACAGCGCCACCGTGGCGCCGCGCCCCACCTCGGAATCTATCTGGGCCCGACCGCCGTGGTCGCGCATGGTCTTGTGCACCAGCGCGAGCCCAAGACCGGTACCTTTCTTCTTGGTGGTGTAGAACGGCTCGAAGGCCTGTTCGCGCTGTTCGCGGCTCATGCCGGGGCCGGTGTCGCGCACGAACACCCACACCCCGCCGTCCGAGGCCATGGAGGAAATGTGGATTTCCCGCTCTCCCCCCCCGGAAGGAGCCGGGCACTGCGCCAGGGCATCCAGGCTGTTCAGCACCAGGTTCAGCAGGGCCTGCTTCAGGGCGTCCTCATCGGCCATGACCAGGTCCGGCCCCAGGCTGGTGCGCATGCGCACCCCCAGCTTGCCCGCGTCGAAGCGCACCAGGCTTTCCAGTTCCGCCGCCAGTTGGCCCAGGCTCACCTGGCGCGGTTCGATGGCGCGCGGCCGGGCCAGGTACAGCAGGTCGGTGATGACCCGATTCAGCCGGTCGGCCTCGCGCACCATGGTCTGGGCGTAGTTTTCGTCCGGCTGCTTGCCCGCCAGCTTCTTGGCGAAATACTGGGCAAAGCCGCGCAGCGCCGACAGCGGGTTGCGTATCTCGTGGGCCACGCCGGCGGCCAGCGTGCCCACGGCGGCCAGCTTTTCCGCCTCGCTCAGGCTCTTTTCCAGTTCGCGGATCTGGGTGCGGTCGCGGATGATGACCAGCCGGTCGTGCTCCTCGTCGCTTTCGCGAATGGGCAGGGTCAGGATTTCCAGGTGCGCGCCGTCCACGGTGCGGTTGGCCCAGCCGGGGGTGGCCCCGCTGTCCGGCCCGGCGATGCACCCGGCGATTTCCGGCGGCAGTTCGGCCACGTCCGTGCCCGCGAGGCCGCCGTCGCGGGCCTTCAGGATGTCGTGCGCGGCCGGGTTGGCCGCGCGCACCACGTTGTCCTGGGTGATGGTCAGCAGGCCATCGGGCAGGTTGTCCACCAGCCGGGCCTGGAACCGTTCCAGCACGGCGGCGCGGCCCGCCTGCTCGCGCCGCTTCAGGAAGCTCATGGTCAGCACCCAGATGAACACCGCCGCCGCAAGGATGTACGCGGCCTGAAACAGGGCGTTCTGGCGAAAGCCACGATACACGGCGAGGTGCTTGGCCATGTCCAGCCCCACCACCAGAAAGGTGGGCAGCGCATTGGGGTCGTCCTGCGCGAAGTCATCCTGCGCGAAGTCACCCTGGACGAAGGGCCCGGCCGCGTGCGGCTGGGCGGGGTCGCCGTCTTCCTGCCCGCCGGGGCGGGGCTGCCCCGCTCCGTCCGCTTCCGGGGCGTGCATAAGGGTGTGGCTGCGCGGCAGGATGCGCTTGCCGTAAACGTAGGCGCTCAACTTGCCGAAGGTGGCGCGGCCGTGCCATTCGCCCTTCTGGGAAAGGTCCTGCAACGCCTCTGGCGGGAAGACCAGCGTGCCGCCCGCCTCCTGCGTGGGGCGCGAGGTAAGCACCCTCCCTCCCTGCCGGTCTATGATGCCCACGAACAGCACATCGCCGCTCTGCTCCAGTTCGCGGAACAGTTCCGCCGTGCCGGGGCTGAACAGGCCGGGTCCGTTGGGCCGCATGAACAGCCCGCGCCGCAGCGAGGTTTCCACCGCCTGCAGCACTGAACGCGCCGTGAGGATGAGGTGCTGCGTGCCCGCCTCTTCCTGCCGGTTCAGGGTCTGACCGGTGGAGACGATGAGCGAAAGCCCGATGGTCACCAGCGCCATCACCGCGATGATCAGGGTGCTGCGCTCGGTGTTCTTGTCGGCGATATCCATGAAATTTCCTTGGGATGCTCGAACCAGGCTGCACAAGCGGCCGGGCGTGGGCTTGCGCATGAAAACGCCGTGCCAAGACGTGCACAACGCAATTCCGGCAGGTTACGCATAACACATTGCACAAACAGTGTGTTGGCGTCTTTTTTCTGTGCATAAAATTGCACACACGGAAAAAACGCGCAACACCCGGTTGCACGTGTGCAATCCAAGGACGGAAGGGAGAAGGGGAGCGAGGAAAAGAAGCTCGAAGAGCCAAGGATGCGGCGGGAGCGTCACGCGGCTGGCATGGGGATTCCGGGCGTGTCGCTGCCCGGCGCGATGCACCGGGCGCGGGGGACAGCCCGTGGCTATTGCGCGCCGGACTGCGTTCCCTGCCGCTGGCCGTTGGGGGAGGTGGCATTGCCGCTGCCGCCCGCCGCGTCCTGCAAGCCTTCCAGCACGCGCAACGGCATGCCGATGACGCCGCCCAGCAGGTCGAACACGGTGCTGCCCAGGTTCCCCAGGGTGCCGGTGACGATGCCCGTCTGGCGCACGCTGGTTTCCGGCTTGCGCAGGTCGCCGTGGAAGCGGATGGGGAATGTGGGCACGCGCACCAGCGAGACATCGGTGGTGTAGTCGATGCGCTTTTTCGCCAGGTCCACCCAGCCCCGGCCCACCATGGTCAGCAGCAGGCTGCGCAACGTGAAGTCCTCGTTGTGCAGCACGCCGGTGCGCATGTAGCCGCTGGCCCGCGCCTCGGAAAACGGGGTCTTGGACTGTTCCGGCGTGCTCGACTTGCCCCGCGTGCTGTAGAAGCCGTCGCGCACCTCGAAGGCCCAGGTGCCGGAAAGGGCGGCGGGCATGTCGCCCTCGGTGCGCAGGGGGCCTTGCACGTCCAGCACCAGCATGGCCTTGCCCCCAACATAGTCCTTGCCCGCGAAGCGCTGCCCCACCGGTTCCAGGTCGAAGTCGCGCGCGTCGAGCACCAGGCGCGTGGCCAGGGCATCGCCCGCCGTGGCGCGGATGCTGCCCCCCAGCGTGCCGCCATAGAAGCCGGAGGCGATGGGCCCCACTTCCAGGTGCCCGTCGCGCAGCAGGATGGGGGCGGTGAACCCGTCGAACCGCAACTGCTTGAGCGTGGCGCGCCCCACCGAGACGCGCCCGTCCGCGTCAAAGGCGCGCAGCCAGGCGTAATGCAGCGGATCGTTGGATGGCTGGGGCTCCGGCTCGCCGGGCGCGGGGTCCGGCTGCCTGGGGGCCAGGTAGCGGTCCGCGTCGAAGGCGTCGGCGTGCACGCTGAACCGCCACAACGGCCGCTGCCCCGAAATGCGCGAAACGTTGCCGGACACGGGCTGGCCGTCCAGCACCAGTTGGATGTCGGTGAGGTCCAGGGTGTTGCCCGCCTGACGGAAACTGGCGGCCAAGTCGGCCGAGCGCAACGCGTCGTCGGCTATTTTCCATTCGGGCAGGCCGACGGCCCGCAGGGTGGCGCGGGGGTCGGCGAAGCGGGCGTTCAGCGTGCCCGACCACATGGCGGACTTGCTCATGCCCGTGGCCGCAAGGGACATGGTGGCCCGCGCGGACAGGGCCTCCACTTCCAGACGATCCCCGTTCAGGGTACCCGCGTCGAAATCGAAGCGCACCGGGCCGGAAAGACGCACATCCACCGCGCGGTCCAGGTCGGTCAGTCCCGGCGGCAGCGACAGGCGCAGCGTGGCGGGCAGCCGGTCGGCGGCCACGGGCAACCCGGTGGCCGTGTCGAACAGCAAGAGGCCATTGGCCGTGGCCTCCCACTCCGTGCCGGTGGGCGTGCGCATGGCCGTTCGCCAGGCCCCGGTCCAGGCCAGCCGGGCGGGGGCCTTCCCGTTGGGTAGGCCCTGCCCCGTGGCCTCGCCACGCACATCAAAACGGGTGAAGGGCTGCCGTTCCAGCGCGCCGTTGCGCCACACCAGCAGGAAGCCGTCGTCGATGCGCGCGTCCAGCGTGCCGCGCATGGAGGCCACCACGGCCCCGATGCTGTGGCCCTGCCCGCGCACGGACGCCTTCAGCCCTAGCTTTCCGGCGGCGGATTCGCGCCCGCTGACGATGACCGCCGGGCGCGCCAGGGCCACCTCGGCGGCGGTGAGTTGCAGGCGGTAGTCGTCCACGATGTCCAGCAGGGCCTTCACAGTGCCCCCGTAGAACGAGGCGGCCGTGAATTCCAGCAGCGTGCCTTCGCGCGAGGGGGAACAGCGAAAGGCCAGCCCGCCCGTGTCGAACTTCCAGCCGCGCGCCTTTTCCGCCCGCACGCGGATGTCGTAGCCCACGTCGGGAATGTCGTCCGAACCGCCGCTGGCGGGTTGCGCCGCGCCCTCTTCCCCGTCGGGGGCGGCCACCGCGGGGGGACCGGAATGCGCCAGGGGGCGCGGGTCGGCCCCGGTCAGTTCCGGCATCACCCTGTTCACGTCGATGTCCGGCCCGGCCACGTCGATGGCGATGACCGGCGCGCTGAAATCGGCCACGCCGCCCATGCCGCGCAGGGGCATGCCCAGCACTTCGGCCGTGAGCACGGGCACGTCAAGGCCTCGCCGGGTCAGCGTGAATTCCAGATGCCCGGAAATGGCGTCCAGAGCGTGCTGCAACCCCACGGGCAGGTTGCGCGCGAAGCCGAACCAGCGCGGCAGACTGAGCCGCCGCACCTCGGCCGTACCCCGCGCCGCCACCTCTTCCGTGCCAAGCCCGGCAAGGCTGGCCGTCACCTCCACGGCGTCCTGCTCCAGTTGCAGGCGCGCGCCGGTAATGCGCGGGTCCGCGCCCCGCTCCGCGTCGAACGGCACGGAAAGCTCGAAGGGCACGGGCTGCCCGCCCAGCGGCACATGGCCGCGCGCCCGGACGACGCCATGGGCGGCAACCGGCAACAGACCGGCCGTGCCGTGGGAAAGGGCCGCCTCCAACGCCAGCGTGCCAGTGACGCCGGGCGCGGCGTCGTAGGTGCAGGACATGCGCAGCACGCCCGCGCCGCCCTTGTCCGCGTGGACCAGAATGCCGCCGCTGCCGCCGCTTTCGGCGGCCTGCCCCGGTGCATTGCCGAAACCCGTGGCGTTGCCCTGCCCGCTTCCCGCGCCCTCGCGGTGCGGCAGCACGTCAAGCGAGCCAAGCACGCCGCCCAGCAGGTCGCGCAGTTTCCTCCAGCCGCCTCCCGGCGTGGAAAACGAAATATCCACGTCGCGCAGCACGCCAGGGCGCGATCCGGGCGCGGTGACCCATTCCAGGCTGCCGTGGCGCACCGTGGCCTCGGACAGGCGGCCGCCACGGGCGATCAGGGACACGTCCACCCCTTGCCCGCGCACCTGCGCGCCGGTGGCGGTGTTGCGCCATTCCACGTCGGCGTCGTCGATGCGCAGGGCGGCCGTGCCGGTCAGCACCACCTGCGGCGAAAACCATGGCGTGGCGGCCGGGGCGCCAGAGCGCGGAGCGTCTTCAAGGGCCTGAGGGACGAACTGTGGGACGGATTGGGGCGAAGATTGGAGCGCTGGCGCGCCCCCGGCAAATGGGGAGGTTACAGCGGCGGCACCGGGCGCGGGCACGGAAGCCGCAGGGGCGTCGATGGCGGAAGGCGCGGGAGACGCGCCCGTACCCGCCCCGGCACCGGCCTCGCCACCGGCTCTCGTGCCAGCCGCACGGCCGAGCAGGCCGTCCCATCCGTTGCGGCCATCGCCGTCGGTCAGCAGCAGCAGGCGCGGCCGGTCCACCTCCACGCCGCGCACTTCCACGCGTCCGGAAAACAGGGCCGCCAGCCCCAGATCGAGCCGGACCTCGTTCACGCGCAGCAGCGGTTCCTGCCCGGCGAAGGGGCCGGTCTGGGCCATGACCACGTTGCGAGCCACCACCGTGGGGTCGGGGTCGAACACCACCCGCACCCCGCCCTCCACCCGGCTTTCATGGCCGGTCAGCGCGGTGAGCGTCTCGCCCAATTGGCGCGCCGCCGCGTCCGAATCCACCAGCCGACGCAACGCCACGTAGCCGCCGCCGACGGCGAGCAGCACGATGCACAGGATGATCAGCAGGAGGCGCAAACGCATGAATGTTCCGGTTCGACGGTGTGGCGCGGGCGGCGCGGCGCGGTGGCGCGGCTTACGCAGCGTCACATGCTATAGCGAACCGCCCGCGAAAACGCCACCCCCGGCGGGGGGAAACGGGGCCGCGCCCAGCATGCCGGCCAGATCCCCCGCGGCCAGGGGCGGCGCATACAGAAACCCCTGCGCGTACCGGCAGCCCAGCGAGGCCAGGATTTCCGCCTGGGTGGGCGTTTCGACCCCCTCGGCCACGATCTCCAGCCCCAGGTGCAGCCCCAGCGAGAGGATGGACCGCACGATGGCCTGCCCGTCACGGTCGTGCTCCAGCCCGGCCACGAAGCTTCGGTCGATCTTGATGGAGTCCACCGGCAGCCGCTTCAGATAGCCCAGCGAGGAGTACCCCGTGCCGAAGTCATCTAGACACAGCCGGATGCCCAGTTCGCGCAACTGACCCATGACCGTGATGGCCTGGCTGCCATGGCGCATCAGCACGCTTTCGGTCACCTCGAAGCGCAGCGTGCGCGGGTCGGTTCCGGTGCGGTCCAGCAGGGTTTCCACGGCGTGGGGCAGCCCCGGCTGCATGAACTGGCGGCCAGAGATGTTCACGTGCACCACGCCCGGCGGGGGCAGTCCCGCGTCGGACCAGCGGCGCAGTTGCGCGCACACCTCTTCCAGCGCGAAGGCCCCGATGGAGGTGATGAGCCCGGTGTCCTCGGCCACGGGCACGAACTCGGATGGCGAGATGTCGCCCCCCTCGGTCCGCGTCCAGCGCAACAGCGCCTCCACCCCGTGCAGGCCGCCATCCTCCAGCGACACCACGGGCTGATAGTGCAGACGCATTTCCTGCCGTTCCACGGCGCGGCGCAGGTCGGTCTCTATGGTCAGCAGGCGCAGCGCCTCTTCGCGCATGCGCTTGTTGAACACCTTGAAACGCGACTGGCCCTGCTCCTTGGCGCGGTACATGGCGGTGTCCGCGTCGCGCACCAGTTCCTCGGGCGTGGAATACTGGTCGGTGCGCAGCACGATGCCGATGCTGGCGGTGGTGAACACCTCGTGCGGGCCGATGCGCACCGGCTCGGCCAGATGCGCCCGGATGCGCCGGGCCACGCGCACCGCCGTGCCCCGGCTGGGGGTTTCCTCCAGCAGCACGCCGAACTCGTCGCCGCCGAAACGGGCCACGGTGTCCACGTCGCGCACGCATTCGCGCAGCTTTTCGGCCACGACCTTCAGCAGGGCGTCGCCCACGTCGTGGCCCAGGCTGTCGTTGATGACCTTGAACCGGTCAAGGTCCAGGTACAGCATGGCGAAGGTATAGTTGCGGCGGCGCGCGGCGCGCTTCAGGGCCATTTGCAGGCGGTCGTGGAACAGCAGCCTGTTGGGCAGGGCCGTGAGCGGGTCGTGGAAGGCCTGGTGCTCCAGCCGTTCGCGGCTTTCGTGGCCCAGAGTCACGTCTTCCAGAAAGCCCTCGTAGTACATGGTGGCCCCGTCGGCCCCCGGCACCCGCCGGGCGTTGACCGAAAGCCAGACGTACTCGCCGCCCTTGCGCCGGGCGCGGAACTCGAAGGCGGTCACCTGGCCGTGCTCCTCCATGCGCTCCACGAATTCCGCGCGCCGGGCGGGGTCCACGTACACGGCGGTGCCTATGGACTCCACGACACCCAGCAGATCCTGCTCGTCGTCGTACCCAAGGATGCGGGCCATGGCCGGATTGACGCTGAGAAAGCGCCCCTCGGGCGTGCTCTGGAAGATGCCTTCCAGCGCATGCTCGAAAATGCCGCGAAAGCGCGCCTCGGCCCGGCGCAGCGCCTGTTCCACCGTGCGGCGCTCGGCGTTTTCCAGCATCAGTTGGGCGTTGGCGCGGCTCAGTTCACGGGTGCGCTCGCGCACCTTGCGCTCCAGCAGCCCGTGGGCGCGGTGCAGGGCGTCCTGGGCACGGCGGCGTTCGGTCACGTCGCGCACCAGGCAGATGCCGTAGGTGGTCCCCATCACTTGCCGCCGCACCAGCGAAAGCTCCACCCAGCAGGGCGTGCCGTCGCGCCGCACCGCCGCCACCTCGCCCGAACGCAGGGCGGCCCCCACGCCGGACACCCCGTCGCCCGTGCCGCAGGACGGCGCGGCCACCGGCCCCGGCAGCGTGCAGGACACGCCGGGCATGGGGTCGCCGGGCACGTCGGCCCCGGCCAGAAAGGCCAGCAAGGCCGCGTTGTCGTGCACCTCCGGCTCGGGGGCGATGTCCTCGCCGTCCTCGGTCTCGAAGGCGAATTCGTGAATGGTCACGCCCGGCGGGGGGGCGTCGGGGGCCACGAAGCCGAACACCTCGCGCACGGGCTTGCCGTCGGGGTCCGCATCCAGCCCGAACATCTCGCACAGGGCCGCGTTGCTGCGCAGCACAAGCCCCTGCGGGTCGGTGACCAGCAGGCCGTCGGCCATGCCCGCCACGATGGTGGAAAGCTGTTCCAGCGCGCCGCCCAGCTCCGCCGTGGCCTGGCGCACCGAATCCTCCAGCCCTTCCACCAGCCCGGCGAGATCGCGCGACATGGTGTCCATGGCGCGGGAAAGGTCGCCTATCTCGTCGTCGGCCTTGGCGGCGGGCAGTTCGGGCGGTGCGGAAAAGTCGTGCGCGGCCACCCGGCGGGCCTGCTCGGTCAGGTGCATGAGCGGCCGCGAGATGGAATGCAGCAGCACCCACGCCCCCACGGCGCACGCGGCGAAGAAGGCCAGCCCCAGCCCCTGCTGGCGCAGGATGGCCCCGTCGATGTATTCGCTGATGCGCCCCCGGTCCATGCCGATGTGCACGAAGCCGCCCACGCCGGAAAAGACCGGCATGGTCACGTGCATCACCTCTCGCCCGGCCTTGCCCGCCGGATCGTCGATGCGCAGCCTGTCGCGCAGCACGGTGACCTCGTGCATGCGCGCGCCCGCCAGCGAGGCGGCAAGCTGGCGCACCGGCTCGGGCACCACCGGCACGAAGGTGTGGGCCAGGGTTTCGCCCCGGCCATCGGCCACCAGCACGTAGGAAACGCCATCGATGCCCAGAAACTGGTCGATGCGCGACTGCACGGTGATCACGTCGCGCCCGATCAGGCTTTCCAGGTCGGCCCCGGCGATGGCGCGGGCGATGGCCAGCGCCTTGCTTTCGTATTCGCGGGTCAGCAGGGTGTGCAGCGTCCAGCCGGAATAGACGGACGTGACGGCGGCGTACACGCCGAACAGCACGATGAGCCCCCGCAGGGTGCGTCCGAACAGGCGGGAACGCTTCATCGCCGCAACTCCGCGAAGTCGGAAAGCTCCACCACCGCGCCGCCGCGCACCGTGGTGAAGCGCACCAGCCCCAGCCCCTGCATGGCGGGCGTGTGTCGGTACGGCAGGCCCACGCCCAGGTCGCACCCGTCAAGCCCGGCCAGGGCGGCCGCAAGCCCGGCGGGGGCCGGGTCCGGCCCCATGCGCTCCAGCGCGCGCACCACCAGGCGCGCCGCCAGATACCCCTCGAAGCTCACCTCGTCCGGGGTGCCCGCCGTCGATGCGGCTCCATCGGCGGGGGCGAGCGGCGCGGGGGGCGCGTAGCCCGCCTTGGCCAACCGCGCCATGTCGCGGCGAAAATCCACGGCGGCGGGCAGGTTGCCGTCCCAGGGGGGCACCACTTCCACCATCACGAGGTCCCTGGTGTAGTCACGCCGTGCGGCGTGGCCCAAATCGGCCAGCAGCCTCAGCAGGTGGCGGCTGTCCACGAACGAGGGCATGGCCACGGGAACTGCCGGACCGGGCGGCAGCGAGGCCGAAAGGTCGCGCAGGTCGCGGATGAAGGTGGCGCAGGCCGCGTCGGTGCCTACGCAGACCACGGCATCCGGCCTGCCCTCCAGAATCAGCCCGGCCTGTTCGCTGAAATTCGCCTCGCTGCCCGCGCCGCGCGGATACGAAGCTTCCGCCGTCAGGGCCAGACAGTGACAGGCCAGGGCGTCGCGCAGATCGGCCCAGCCCTCGCGGCCGTAGGCGTCCGCCTGGTAGAACACGGCGATGCGCGCGCACCCCGCTCCGCGCAGCCGCTCCACCAGCGCGGAAAATTCCATGTCGTACGGGGCGCGCAGACGGAACACCAGGCCCGCGTGGCGCGGCAGAGACAGGGGACGCGCCCCGGTGAAGGGAAACAGCAGCGGCACGGCGCGGTCTGGATGTCCGCCGATCAACGGCAGCACCCGTGTCACCGTGGGCGTGCCCACCAGACCGAACAGCGCGAAGACGCGCTCGTCCTCGATGAGCCGGATGACGTTCCAGACCGTGCGCTCGGGGTCGTAGCCATCGTCCAGGGCCACGATTTCCACCCGCCTGCCGTGCACCCCGCCCTCCGCGTTGACCTGGGCCAGGCAACTGACCGCGCCACGATGGAATGCGCGCCCCAGCGAAGCGCCGGGACCGGTGAACGATGCGGACATGCCGAGACGCACGGGCGCGCCGGGGGCCAGCCCGGACTGCGCGGACTGCGCGGATTGTGCGGATTGAATGGACTGGCCGGATTGCACGGACATGCCGGACGCAACATCGGGGGCCGGTTGGCCGTATTGAGCGGGCGGATCGGGTTGCGCACCGGTCTGGACGGATGCGGCCTGGCCGGGCGCGCCCAAGCCCTGCCCCGCTCCGGGCAGGCATGTCGCGTCCGCAGCGGCAGCCGCGCGCGCAACCAGCAGGGACAGCAAAAGAACCGTGCAGGCCACGGCCACGCGGTGCGGCTGTTGCTTCATCGCGGCATGCGCCATGCCCATGGTTCCCGATCCCGTATGCGTCTGGTGCTCCCCAATGCGACCGCGGGCTTTACCCCGGCCCGGCTCTCACGTAGAATTCGAAAGGTTACGTTCAGACTTACTGGACCCAACGCCACGTGGCAACAGAAAAACTCTTTCGGAGCACACCCATGCGTATCGTCGTACTGGACGGCTACACCCTGAACCCCGGGGACAACCCGTGGGACGCCGTGGCCGCGCTCGGGGAACTGACCGTGCATGACCGCACCCCGCACGAGGCGATACTGGAGCGCGCCGCCGGCGCGCACATGGTGCTGACCAACAAGACGCCGCTGGACGCCGCCACCATCGCGGCATTGCCCGACCTTGCCTACATCGGCGTGCTGGCCACCGGGTACGACGTGGTGGACGTGCGCGCCGCAGCAGCCCGGTCCATACCCGTGTGCAACGTGCCCGGCTACGGCACCGAGGCCGTGGCCCAGCACGTCTTCGCCTTTCTGCTGGAACTGTGCCGCCGCATCGCCCGGCACGACGCCAGCGTGAAGGTGGGCAACTGGAGCGCCAACAAGGACTGGTGCTTCTGGGAAACCACGCAGATCGAGCTGACCGGCAAGACCATGGGCATCGTGGGCTTCGGCAACATGGGCAAGCGCGTGGGGCGGATCGCCAACGCCTTCGGCATGAAGGTGCTGGCCTATTCGCCCAACACCCGCACCATGCCGGGATACGAGCCCTTCTCCTACGTCTCCCTTGACGAGTTGTTCGCCCGGTCCGACGTGGTCACCCTGCATTGCCCGCTCACCGACGCCACGCGCGGCATGGTCAACAAGGTGCGCCTGGCGTCCATGAAGAAGGGGGCCATCCTCATCAACACCGCGCGCGGCCCCCTGCTGGACGAGGCCGCCGTGGCCTCGGCGCTCAACGACAATCACCTGGGCGGCCTTGGCGTGGACGTGGTGGCGGTGGAACCCATCCGCCCCGACAACCCGCTGCTGACGGCCAAAAACTGCCTGATCACCCCGCACCTGGCCTGGGCCACCCTGACCGCGCGCCAGACCCTGATGCGCGTGACGGCGGAAAACATCCGCGCCTTCCTGGCCGGGGCGCCCGCCAACGTGGTCAACGCGCCCAAGGCGTAGCGCACGACCGGGCGCAGGGGGGCGCGCGGGCGCAACCGCTCCGTTCCCCGGCCCGCCTCGGCCTGTACCTCCCCGTCCTCCCCGTCCTCCTAGTCCTCCCGGTCCGGCCCGCTCGGCCCGCGCGCCGGACGAGGCGGACGCGTTGTCGAAGGGGGCATTCCGCCGGGCCAGCCCAACGCGCCCCGCAGACGCAGAAAACGGGAGGGACATGCATCCCCCCCGTTTCCGGATTTCCGCCGTTTCCGCCCGTGGCCGGGCGTCGGCGCGCGCGGCTACAGCGCGCCCTGCGGGTCGTCGCGCAGCATCTTCACCGCGCAGAACTTGCCGCACATGGCGCATTCCTCTTCATTGCGGTGCTCGCCACGGCGGGCGTCCACCATTTCCGGGTCCAGGGCGCGGCGCTTCATCTCGTCCCAATCCAGGGCCATGCGGGCCTGCGACATGCCTGCCTCGCGCTCCAGGGCGTGACGGCGGCCAAGTGCCACCTCGCCCGCCTGCGCGGCGATGCGCGACGCCATGACCCCGGCCTTCACGTCGTCGATGGTGGGCAGGGTAAGGTGTTCGGCGGGGGTGAGGTAGCACAGGAAGTCCACCCCGGCGCGCACGCCGATGGCCCCGCCGATGGCTCCGGCGATGTGGTCGTAGCCCGGCGAACTGTCGATGGTCAGCGGGCCCAGCACATACAGCGGCGCGTTGTTGGTCAGCTTCTTGATGCCCACGATCTGCGCCTCCACCTCGTGCATGGGCACGTGGCCGGGGCCTTCGATCATGCACTGCACGCCCTCGGCCAAGCCCGCCTTGGCCAGGCGGCCCAGCATCATCACCTCGTCCCACTGGGCGGCGTCGCCCGCGTCGGCGCCCGCGCCGGGGCGCAGGCCGTCGCCCAGCGACAGGGTGACGTTGTGCTTGCGGGCTATTTCAAGAATGCGGTCGTACTGTTCAAGCAGAGGATTTTCCTTGCCGTTCTTGCGCATCCAGCGGGCCAGGATTGAGCCGCCGCGCGAGACGATGCCCAGCACGCGGCTACCCTCGGTGGCCCATTCCGCGCCGCGCCGGGTCAGGCCGCAGTGCACGGTCATGAAGTCCACGCCCTGCTCCGCCTGCATCTCGATTTCGGCGAACAGTTCTTCCGGGTCCATTCCCGCCGGGTCCTTGCCCTTGTCCAGGTACTTCTGGGCCACGGAATACAGCGGCACGGTGCCCAGCGGCAGCGGGCAGGCGGCCAGCATGCCCTTGCGGATGGCCAGAAGATCGCCCGCGATGGAAAGGTCCATCACGGTGTCGGCTCCGGCGGCCAGGGCGGCGGCCAGCTTTTCGATCTCGCGTTCGGGATTGTTGCACAGGGGAGAGGTGCCGATGTTGGCGTTGACCTTCACGCGGGAAGGCTGGCCGACAAGCAGCGGGCGCAACGAAGGGTGCGACGGGTTGCCGAGCAGCACCATGGTGCCGCGCTCGATGCCGTCGCGAATAGTGGTGGGCGCAAGGCCCTCGTCCGCGGCCAGGGCCGCGAGGTGGGTTTCGAGAACGCCCGCGAGCGCGGTGTTCCGAGTAAGGATGGACATGGTGGTCCCCGCTGCTGACTCAGCGGGAAGGGGCCGGTGACGCCGACAACACGACGCCCTTCCCCTACCCGTTCGGGAAGCGGCTGGCAAGGGGCGGCCCGAGACCGGCGCGACCCGGCACTGCGCCGGGGCCACCCGCGCGCCGCCAGAGCGCCCCCCGCCCCGCGTTGCGCCCGCAGCCACGGCGCGGTATACCCCGGCCATGACTGATGAACGCGGAAGGCGCATGCGCAAGCTTTTCTGGATCGGCAGCCCGTTCTTTTCGCAGGCCCTGCGCGAAGAAGGCTGGCAGGTGCACGCCATGGACTTCCAGCAGGTGGCCGTGTTCGGCTGGGAGGACATCGTGCGCGCGGCGGGCTGGGAGCCCGACGTGGTGGTGGTGGCGGACAAGAGCCGCCCCCCCTTCGTGCTGGGCATGGAATCGTTCCCGTGCCTGACGGTGTTCTACTGCGTGGATTCGCACATCCACAGCTGGTACCCGCTGTACGCCCAGGCCTTCGACGTGTGCCTGATGAGCCTGCGCGACCACATCCCCCTGGTGGCCGGGCGGCGGCTGCCCGACGAGCGCATCTGGTGGACACCCGCCTTCGCCAAGGACGCGGACCTGCCCCGCCCCCCCGCACCGGAATGGGACCTGCTGTTCGTGGGCACCGTGGACGCGGCCCGCACCCCGGCCCGGCACGCCTTCCTGCAACGGCTGGGGCAGCGCCTGCCCGGCCTGCACGTGACCAGGGGCGACTACCGGACGCTGTACCCGCGCGGGCGGCTGCTGCTGAACTACTGCGAGCATGGCGACCTGAACTTCCGGGTGTTCGAGGCCCTGGGCTGCGGCGGCTGCCTGGTCACCCCGCGCATCGGCCACGGGCTGACCGACCTGTTCGAGGACGGGCGCGACCTTTTGCTGTACGAGCCCGACGACATCGAAAGCCTGCTGGCCGTGGCCCGCGCCGCGCTGGCCGACCCCGCGCGTTGCGCGGACATCGCCGCCAACGGCCTTGCCAGGGTGGACGCCGCCCACAGGGCGCGCCACCGGGCGCGCACCTTCACCGAGCGACTGCGCGCGCTGCCGGACGCCGTGGCGAACGAACGCCGCGCGGCGGCGGAAGACGTCCGCCGCACCCACCTGCGCCTGATCTATCTGTTGCTGGCCGAACAAATGCCCTCGCCCCTGCTGCGCGAAGCCTACCTTGCCGCCTCGCGCTGAACGCGAAAACGCCCGGTCGGCCAGTTGGCCCGCCGGGCGTGGGTGATTCCCGAAATCCTGAATTCTGCGGCTTGCGGGCCTGCTTCCGGCAGGCGCTTTCGGCGCGGGCTATGCCGTGCTTTCGCCGTCCTCGGGCGGAGACTCCTGCGTGACGGTGGCGCGATGCTGCCGCCTGTGCTCGTCGCGCTCGGCGCGCAGCACGTCGGCGGTGATGAAGCCGAGCAGGGCCAGCACCTCATCCGGCGGCAGGGGGTTGCCGGTATTGCGGCGATAGGCTTCCGCCTTGGCCACCTGGTCCTCTGAGACCAGCCCCTTGCGCAGCAGCCGTTCGGTCAGGCTCTCGCGCTGTTCCGTGGCCGTCTGCGCGGCGCTTGCACGCAATTCCACGGCGCGGTCGGCCTCGCGCTCGGCATGCGCGTGCAGCCGCCCGCGCATGGCGGCCACGCTGGCCTGCAGGGTACCGTACGTTTCGGTCAGGTTGGCGAGGCGCAATTCCATCAGTTGGATGTCACGCTCAAGGGCCGCCTCTGCCAGGCGTGGCGCACCGCCCCCGCTCAGCTTGGCGTACAGCAGCCCCGCCGCCACGCAGCAAGCCAGAAGGATGAAGACGATTTCCATGCGCCCTCCACCGTTCCACAACCATCCGGATACGCCACGGGACCAGCGTTCCTCGGCGTCGTGGGGATTGAAGCCCCTGCCCGGCCTTGTCAGCAGGAATCCGAAGCGGTACGTGGCGGCCGACCTTGCCCGCCCTCAGGCATCAGTGCGGGCCGCCCCTGTCTAGTCGTCCAGCTTGAGGTCCGGCAGGTTGCCCTTCCCGCCGCGCGAGGCGCGGGCATCGGCCCGGCGCTCGCGACCTTCACGGTAGGCGGCGGCATCGTCGCCGAACGAGAGCAGGTCGGATTCGCTGGCCCCAAAGGAGGGCCGGGCATCACGGGCATCGTCCTGCCCGTGTTCCGCCCCACCGAAGGCCGAAGTGTCCAGCGCCGAGGCATCCAGACCGTTGGTCAGGTCGTTATCGCGGCCACGGGAGCCCCCGGAGCCCGGAAGATCCAGCCGGGGAAGTTCCACATCCTGCGCGGCGCGGGTCGGGGCCGTGTCTTCGTGACGGTCCACCAGTTCCACCGGCAGTTCCCCCGGCTCCTCGAAGTCCATGGCCAGGCCGCCCGGCAGGGACGAGGCGTCGTCCGCCTCCTGCACCAGGCCGTACAGCGGGTCGCCGCCCGCTCCGTACCCCGTGTCGGTCCGGGCGTCGGGGCCGGTGCCGTATTGCACGTGGTACTGGCCCGCCGGTTCGTCGAACGCGTCATGCGCCGAATCGGCATGGGCGATGGGGGGCAGTCCGGCCGCGGCCGCTCGCTGGGCGCGGGCAAGTTCGTTCACCCTCGCCTCCAGGGTGCGCAGGCCCGAGGCCAGTGCGGCGTGCTCGTCGCGCATGCCGCGCGCAAGCTCGTCCATGCCGCGCAGCACGAAATAGAACATCACCAGCAATCCCGCGAAACACAGCAGGATGAACATCATGAACATGGTGGCGTTGTCGAACATGGTTCCTTTTCTCTCCCGGAAAAAAAAGGCGGCATTCCCCCGGCCACCGGCCTGCGGGCCGGATATGCACTTGCCGGGGAACCCCGCTTGCAGTAACCATCCGGCACCTAGCACATCCTACGATGCACCACAATACATGAGAACAAAGGGCACCACATGGCCTCATCCCATATCCGACCCCATCTCGTCGTGGCCGACGAGAACGGCGAGATCTACGACCACCCGGACCTGCTGATGGTCTGTCGGCGCGGGCACGAATTCGCCCTGCCCCGCCCGGACGAACTGATGCCCCTGCCCGACGAGAGCGAACTGTTCCTGTTGCCCGGCCGCCGCGCCGTGGGGCTGGACCCGGAAACAGGCGAGGCCGTGGGCATGGACGAACTGGCCGTGGCCGCCTTCGCCGCGCCCGCGCACACCCTGACCGCCCACCCCGCCTACACCAGCGAACCGGACGCTCCCACCCTGCCCCTGTTCGCTTACGGGGCCGTGGGCTTCGCCAACGGGCGCTTCTACGTGTGCGCCAAGCGCGTGGACGAATCGAACCGCCAGGTGTTCCGGGGCATCCACCGCAAGAAGGTGGAACAGACCGCCCGCGAACTGATGCGCCGCTACCCGGACAACCGGCTGATGCAGCACCTGACCGCCAAGTGCGCCCTTACCTATTCCTGCCCGGCCGCGCGCAACCTGTGCCTTGGCCGGTACGAGGCCCCGCTGCCCGTCTCGCGCGCGTGCAACGCCCGTTGCGTGGGGTGCATCTCGCAGCAGGAGGCGGGCTCGCGCATCTGCGCAACCCCGCAGAACCGCATGGCCTTCACCCCCACGGCGGCGGAAATCGTGGAGGTGATGCGCCACCACGCCCGCAACGAGGTGCACGAACCGGTCTTTTCCTTCGGGCAGGGCTGCGAGGGCGAACCCCTGACCGAGGCCCCGCTGATCGAAGAGGCGGTGCGCCTGTTCCGCGCCGAAGGCGGGCGCGGCACGGTGAACCTGAATTCCAACGCCTCGCTGCCGGGGGCCGTGGAGCGCATCGCCGCTGCGGGCCTTACCTCGCTGCGGGTCAGCCTGAACAGCGCCCGCGAAGCAACCTACAACCGCTACTACCGCCCGCACGGCTACACCCTGGCCGACGTGCGCGAAAGCATCGCCACGGCGCGGCGCGGCGGCGTGTTCGTCTCGCTGAACCTGCTGTACTTTCCCGGCATCACCGACACCGAGCCGGAACTGGAGGCGCTGCTGGACATGGTGCGCACCTGCGGGGTGAGCTTCATCCAGTTGCGCAACCTGAACATCGACCCGGAAATGTACCTGGAATTGCTGGAAGGCATCGAATTCGGCCCCAGCATGGGCCTGGTGAACTTTCGCAAGCGGCTGCGCCGGGAATGCCCGTGGTTGGGCTTCGGCTACTTCAACCCGTATCTGGGCGACCACCCGGAACTGACCGCGCCCCTGCCCGGCCAATGGCAACCCACGCCGCTGGCCGATCTGCTGCGCGACGCGCCAGAGGCCCTGCCCGACGCAGGCCCCGACGCCGACCGCACGGTGGAGGGAGACCTTTCCGGCGTCGAGGACACCGAGCCCGACGACGCGGACGAAGGACTGCCCAGGGGCCACCGCCGCGCCGGAACCGGCCTGCCGGACGACGACGAGGCCCCCGGCTGCGAGGACTGATTCCGCGCCGCGCGGCACCCCGCCCGGACGCACGCCCGGACGCACGCATGAACGCGCGCATGAACGCACGACGGGCCGGAACCCCATGGGGTTCCGGCCCGCCTTCATTCCCGCCTGCCAGCGCAAACAAACGGGGCCGCCCCGAATGGAGCGGCCCCGATGGATGACCGTGGTCTGTCGCGGTCTGCTAGAACGCGATCTGCACCTGTTCCGCCGTCTTGTCGCGGCGGCGGCCGATGGTGCCGATGCGCCAGGCCTGGGCGTGCATGGCGTTGACGCGGCCCAGCACCTCGTCGCACACGTCGGGCGAGACGATCATGATGTAGCCGATGCCGCAGTTGAAGATCTGCAGCATTTCCGGCCAGGTCAGGTTGCCCTGGGCCAGCAGCCAGTTGAACACCGGCGGCACGGTCCACGAGCCGAAGTCCACGTGGGCCTCGACGGTGGCGGGCAGCACGCGGGGAATGTTGTCGTAGAAGCCGCCGCCGGTCACGTGCACCATGCCCTTGATGTCGAAGTCGCGCATCACCGAGCGCACGATGTCCACGTAGATGGCGGTGGGTTCCATCAGCACCTCGGCCACGGTGCGGTCGGAGCCGGGCAGTTGGGCGTCGCCGTCCAGGCCGCTCTGGGCCAGCACCTTGCGGGCCAGGCTGTAGCCGTTGGAATGCAGGCCGGTGGAGGCAATGCCGATGATGGTGTCGCCCACGCGAATGGACGAGCCGTCCACGATGCGCGCGTTGTCCACAAGGCCCACGCAGAACCCGGCCAGATCATATTCGCCGGGCGCGTACATTTCGGGCATTTCGGCGGTCTCGCCGCCCAGCAGCGCGCAGCCCGCGCGGCGGCAACCCTCGGCCACGCCGGAAATGACGCTGGCGGCCACATCCACGTCCAGTTTGCCGGTGGCGAAATAATCAAGGAAGAACAGCGGCCGCGCGCCCTGCACCAGAATGTCGTTGACGCTCATGGCCACAAGGTCGATGCCCACGGTGTCGTGCTTGCCGAACTGAAAGGCGCACTTGAGCTTGGTGCCCACGCCGTCGGTGGAGGAAACAAGGACCGGGTCGTCCATGCCCGCGAGGTCCGGCTTGAACAGGCCGCCGAAGCCGCCGATGTCGGATATCACGCCATTGGTGTGCGTGCGGGCGACAATGGACTTGATGCGCGACACGAGGGCATTGCCGGCGTTGATATCCACCCCCGCATCGGTGTAGGCTTTGGAACGGTCCTCAGACATTAACGTAGGCTCCTTGGGTCATCTGGCTTCGGATTTTCCGGAAGCCCTTCATAGGCTTTTACCCCCCGAAGCGCAAGAGGAACACGCCATGAAACCCTTGTCGGCACGGCCTTTCCCTTATGTTATACTGGCAGCGGTCATGCTGTCCACAGTGATGACGCCGGGCGTTGCACCCGCCGGTAAGGCCATGGCCGCGCAGGCAGGCAGCCACACCCGAACCGAGGAAACCGTGACCGGCGGAACCGCCGCCACGGGCGTCATCCCCCCGCAGCAGGAACAGCCCCGCAACGACACCTTCATGGGCACCGGGGGCGACCAGTCGTACATCGGGCGCGACCCGGCCACGGGCGACCGGATCATGGAATCCAAGGGACCGCCCCGGCATCAGGACATGCCGCAACAGCAGGTGCCCATGATCATCGCGCCGGAAATCAACGTCAACGGCACGTGGGGCCAGCAGCAGCCCAACTGGTCGGGCGGTCAGGGCGGCCAGAGTGGCCAGGGCGGCGGCGTCATGCGGCCCACGCCCCTGCCCAAGGGCGGCATCGGGACGGGAAAACGGCAGTAAGCCGTCCACCCCCCTGTCACTCCCTGTCACCCCCCGCCATCGCCTGCCGCCAAGGAGCATCGACATGCTCGACGCACGCCTCTGGAAGCCCTTGCCCACCGCTACCGGCTCCCCTGCCGGAGCTACCGGTTCCGCTGCCGCGGAAGCGGACGGCGCGCGCGTGCAGTGCCGCCTGTGCAGCCATTACTGCGTCATCCCGGCGGGCGAAACGGGGCGCTGCGGCGTGCGGGTGAACCGCCCGGACGCGCATGAGCCCGGTGAAACCGGTACCGGCAGGCTGTTTACCCTGGTGGGCGACAACGTGGCCGCCGTGAACCTGGACCCGGTGGAAAAGAAGCCGCTGTTCCACTTCATGCCGGGCACGCTCACCTATTCCTTCGGCACCATGGGCTGCAACCTTTCGTGCAGCTTTTGCCAGAACTGGTCGCTGTCGCGCCCGCCCTCCGAGCAGGGCATCGTGCGCGGGCAACGCACCACCCCGGCCAAGCTGGTGGCCGAGGCGAAAGCCAGCGGCGCGGCTTCGGTCTCGTTCACCTATTCCGAGCCCACCATCTTTTTCGAACTCATGAGCGACACGGCCGACGCCGCCCGCGCGGCGGGCCTTGCCACCATCATGGTTTCCAACGGGTTCCAGTCGCCGGAATGCCTGGCCGAGTTGGAACACCGCATCGACGCCGCCAACATCGACCTCAAGGCATTCACCGAGCGCTTCTACGCCGAGCAGTGCGGCGCGCGGCTGAAGCCCGTGCTGCACACCCTGCGCACCATCGCGCGCATGGGCTGGTGGCTGGAAGTGACCACCCTGCTCATCCCCGGCCTGAATGACGGTCCGGACGAGTTGCGCGACATGGCCCGGTTCATCCACGACGAACTGGGGCCCGACGTGCCGTGGCACCTTTCGCGCTTCCACCCGTCCTACCGGCTGACCGACCGGCCGCCCACGCCCCCCGCCACCCTGGAACGCGCCTGGGACATCGGCCGGGGGGAAGGGTTGCGCTTCGTCTATCTGGGCAACATGCCGGGACACCCCGCAGAATCCACCCACTGCCCCGCCTGCGGCGCGCTGTTCGCCCGGCGCGAGGGCTTTCACACCCACCTGCCCACCACGTCACGGTGTGCCCGCTGCGGGGCCACCATGCCGGGCGTGGGCTGGGACACCCCGGAGAACTGATGCTGCTGATATACACCGGCAACGGCAAGGGAAAGACATCGGCCTGCGTGGGCCAGGCCATCCGCGCGCTGGGCCAGGGAATGGCCGTGGCCTTCGGCCAGTTCATGAAGCGCTCTGGCCAGGCGGGCGAACAGGTGATGCTGGAACAGCTGCTGGGCGAACGCTTTCGCGCGGGGGGCAAGGGCTTTCTGCGGCGTGAAGAGGACCGCCCGGCACACCGCAAGGCCGCGCAGGACATGCTGCAATGGGCCGGGGAAACCCTGCCCGGCGTGGACATGCTGGTGCTGGACGAGGCGCTGTACGCCCTCGGCTACGGCATCGTGACCCGCGAAGAGCTGGAGCACCTGCTGGAACTGGCGGAAACGGAAGGGAGGCACCTGGTGCTCTCCGGGCGGGGCCTGCCGGACTGGCTGGCCGAGCGGGCCGACCTGATCACCGAAATGACCGAGGTGAAACACCCCTGGCAAAAGGGCGTGCAGGCCACCAGGGGTATCGAATTCTAGGCGAGGGAGCGCCGTGGCCCCCCGGCTGCGGCGTGGGCAGGGTATGGACGCAAGCCACGCGGGCATGCCTTCAGGCAGCGCCACCGTGCGGAAATCATTGCCGCTGGCGTGCGCATGCCTATATATTGTACGTACGCATCGACCCCTTTCAACCCGAAGGAGGCGCTATGGAACCCCTCGCCATGACCTCGTTCACCGGAGCTTCGGGCAAGACCTACACCTTCGCGGTGTACCCGCTGGGGGCCACCCTGGCCGACTTCAGCGGAGTGTTCATGTTCGCCAGAAAGCCGCAGGCGGTGCTGGACATGGGTTACAGCCCCATGTTCATCGGCCACGCGGCGGAACTGGGCAGCCACCTTGGCACGCACGACCGGCGCGCCGCCGCCGTGGGCCAGGGGGCGGACTGCCTGTGCGTGCACCCGGCCGACGACGCGGAGCGCGCCGCCATCGCCAGCGACCTGCTGCAATCGCACCCCACCCCCTGCAACTGACGCGCAACGCCCCGCGCGGGGGCAACCCGGCCCCGCCCCACAACAGCAAGCCCCCGCCAGCATCGCCAGCGGGGGCTTTGTCATGCGGGCGGAAAGAACCGCGCGCGGGCCGGATGGACCAGGGAAAAACGCCGCAACAGATGCCCGCGCCCTACCCGGCCATGCGCCGCACCGCGTCGAGAAAGCGCGAGCGCAAGGCCTCGCCCATCAGCGCGCGTTTCACCGGGCCAAGGCGCAGAAAGCCGCCCACCAGCCCGCGCATGAATTCCTGCGTACGGCTGTTGGGGTTGTCGAACACCAGGTTCTGCAGGGTGCCGCGCTCAAGGCTTTGCAGAATGACTCGCTCGAAGCTGTCGGCCGGGTGCAGCACCTTGCGCTCGCGCGGATGCAGTTTCAGCGCGCCTGTGGGGCACTTCAGGGCGCAGGCCCCGCAGCCCAGGCAGTAGGCCTCGTCCACCAGGCAGCGCCTGTCGCGCTTGCGGCCGCCGGGCGGCACGGGCAGCGACACCGCGTCGATGGGGCAGGCCCGCTCGCACAGGCCGCAGCCGTTGCACAGGCTGGCGTCGCACCGGGCGATGAACGACGAGGTGACCAGCACCCCCGCGTGCCCCCACTGGCGGATGCCCTGCATGAGATTGCAGCAGCAGCCGCAGCAGTGACAGATGAACCCCACGCCCTGTTGCACGTTGTCGGCGGACAGGGTGAAGCCGAGGTCGCGCGAGCGGGCCAGGATGTCGTGCATGGCAGCCTTGTCGATGCGCCGTGCGAAGCCGCGCCGGATCAGGTATTCCGCGCCGGAACCCATGGAGGTGCAGGTTTCCATGTCCACGTCGCACTGGCGGGTGCCGAGGTGGTGCTTTTCATGGCGGCACGAGCACAGCCCCACGGCGAAGGTGCGGTTCTGCTCCACCAGCGCGGCGACGCGCTCGTAGTCCAGGATTTCCACATGGTCGCCCAGGGTTTGCTGGTGCGGCAGGGCGCGCATGACCGAGACGCGCTGCCCGTCGCCGAAGTTGGCGTCCAGAAAGGCCCGATCGCCGAACATGTAGTCGTGGAACAACTCCGCCCAGCGCTTGCTGGGCAGGGCTCCGCCGGTGCGCATCATGGTGAACTCGAAGATGCCGATGACGATGGGGCTGATCATGTACAGGCAGCCGTCGTCGGCGTCTGGAGCGTCCGGGACATCAGGGGCATCGGGGGCGTCAAGGGCATCAGGAGCGTCAAGGGCGTCCGGGGCATCGGGGGCGCGGTCGCCGTCTTCCCGGATGTCCAGCACCAGTCCCTTGTCGCACAGCCGGTCCAGCAGCGGCTGCAACCGGGCGCGGTCCATGCCGGTGACCCGCGCGAGCCGCCCGATGGACGACGGCCGGTACGGCATGCGCACCACCAGTTCCGCTTCCTCCGGCGTGTACAATTCGCGCAGCATGGCGTGAAAGGCGTCGTTCCACGGCGTGCGCACGGGCGTGTTGTCGATGGCGTGGCCGAGGCGGCGGTAGATGTCCCTGGCGGCGATGTGCCCCATGTTCGGCTCCGGATGGGTACGAAGGAGGTGGCGGGAAGACCGTGCGGCCGCTGAAGCATCAGGCCCGAACGGTTGTGGGAATGCCTTCGCAAGACCGCAATGCCCCATGCGGGCGGGGGTGTCAAAGCGCAGTCCGTTGTCCGGTCATCCCGGCAAAGGGTGCGAAGACACCACCCCGTCGGCAAACGAAAAGCCCCCGACGGCACGCAACCGGCGGGGGCCTTCAGGCTTCGGGACACGGCCGGAGCCGTGGCGGGCCGCCTAGCGTTCGCGGAAAACGATACGTCCCTTGGTCAGGTCGTAGGGAGACATGGCGACGCGCACCTTGTCGCCGGGCAGGATGCGGATGCGAAACTTGCGCATTTTGCCGCACAGGTGGCTGAGCACGGTATGGCCCGTCTCCAGTTCCACCCGGAACAAGGTGCTGGGCAGGGCTTCCTGCACAACGCCAGCAACTTCGAAATAATCGTCCTTGGGCATGTGGTCCTCCTCCGGCTTGTGGCGCGCGTTCGCGCCGAAAAGAAAAGGTCCCGCCCGAAAGGGGCGGGACCCGGTCCAGACGATGGGGAGCGAAGACCTACCAGCGGGGCTGGCGGGGAGCGCGTTCCTGCGCTTCGTTCACCTTCAGGCTGCGACCCTGGAAGTCGCGACCGTCCAGGGCTTCCATGGCGGCGCGGGCGCCGTCGTCGTCCATTTCCACGAAGCCGAAGCCACGGGGACGACCGGTTTCGCGGTCCATGATCAGGGCGACGGACTGCACTTCGCCGTGGTTGGAGAACAGGGCGCGCAGGTCGCTTTCGCTGCTGGAGAAGGGAAGGTTGCCGACGTAGAGCTTCTTGGACATGTGTAATACTCCGGAATTTTCTCAGGCTCTTCTTTTCATCTGTCCGGAGCTTTGCACATGCGAAGATCGAACGAGGGAAACAAGAACGCTGCCAATTGGTAAGGAAAGGCGTAAATACGCATCTTCCCCACCGCCGTCAAGCGCGCCGCCCGGAAAATAACGCGATGCCCCACGAAAAATGTCGTCGCGCCGAAAAACATCCCGCCATGGTCGATGCATGACGGATGTCCGGAGAGCTTCGGGGGGTGAAAAAAAAGGGCCGCCAATGGTGCGATGCGCCGCGTATCTTCTTGGCCTCGCGGGTGAACGTCAGGATCAGCCACGCTCGTGCCGTCTGCGTGAGGCATACGGCACGGCCCGCATGGTGACGCCGGAGCGATGCCCACCGTTTTTCGCGTGAAGGCAGCGCCTGGCCCATTGGCCCTGGGACGCGCCCCCCATCACGCCCGCTGCCGGAACCTGCATCAGGACCGTCGTGCCGACGTCCACCCTTTTTCCTTGCGCCACGACACGCTTTCGACTATCTGACCACCGTACGCCACGGCGAGAGCCCATGGCCCCACCGGAACGTAGCGCAGCCTGGTAGCGCACCTGCCTTGGGAGCAGGGGGTCGCTGGTTCGAATCCAGTCGTTCCGACCATTAAATACAATGGCTTACGGCATGGTCGTAAGCCATTTTTCAGTTTAGGGCATACAGTTAGGGCATACGGCCTCCAAAGGGCGCATGAAGGCCCTTTCAGAAAAATGTGTCCTTTCGGGTCATTACCCAAAGCCTCCTCCTCCCCGCCAGTGCAATGAGCTTGCACGACCTTGCACGGGGTTGCACACCGCGCAATGAGCCACAGCGGGCGATAGCCAAGGTGGCCCAAGGAACACGCCGGGGATTGCACCCGGAGCCCGGTTGCACAATCGCGCTCGAAAAAGGCCGAAGGTTTGGGGCGGAGGAGTGATTTTTTTCGGGGGGCGCTGGGTTTTCGCGGGCGGGCTGGGGACGCAGCGCGGCGCGTGACGGCTGCACCACCTAATGGGCGATTGCCCGCGCTGGGCGGGCGCGCCGGGAGATAATGGAAAGGGCCGGGAGAGTATCCCGGCCCTGGTTCGTTCGTGGGGTAGTGCGCGCGGCCGTGCAACGGTGTGCAAGGCTTCGATGGTCAGGCAGACGGGATGCAGATCCCGACGCTACTCCTCAAGCGATTTGATTCTCGTGGCAATCTTCGTGCACAAAGGTTTGGAGGAGACTGGGCACCTGGACTCGGCTGCCTGCCTGATTCTTTCCAGCCTTGCCCCCGGAACTGTTTCATCAATATGGGTCAGGACAAACGCCTCGAACCCAGGGCTTGCGCTTGCGGCATTCTGGAAAACCGCGATGCCGGCCCAGTCGCTGTCCAGAACATTGGTAACGGACTCGCTGAATCCCTCCGCCACTGCCCCGTCATCGCACTGCCTGTAGTTTTCATACAGCGCGCGGACCTCTTCCCATGTCCTAGCTCGCGCGGCCATCTCTTCCGCCTTGAGAGCATCAGACCTTGTGCATGCCGGAGAGGCTGACCATGCGGGGATGGAACTTGCCAACACCGCGAAAAGTGCTATTGCCGCCATGACAACTTTGAGCATCGTGCCTCCTCAACGCTGCGCCTTCAGGCGGGAGCACGGGAAGACCAACCGGTTCCCCCGGCGCGCTGCCTCCCCCGTTCCCGGTCGCTCACTACCTGCAACCCTGCCGGGCATCTTTCGCCCCGTCCTCTTTGGATACGTTGGGCTTGGCCTGAAGCACAATGCCCATGACTCCGAGCAGCGAGACGACGACGGCGAAGCTGGGGGACGTTCCCGCGCCCACGCTGGAATCAAGGGCGAGTTGGCTCATGCCACGGACCTTGGCCACGTCGACCACAGCAGTCAGGAACACATCCGGGTTCGGATCTTCGAGCGCTGCCGAAAAGTATGCGGCGATGGCTTCTTCGCTGTCGAGGAATTCGGCGGCGTCGAATCTGGCAATTTTAGTCATGGCTATCCTCCAATTCCCGCGCCAACTTCTTGGCGAGCACTATATCACGCTTCTGGGTGGACTTGTCGCCACCCGCGAACAGCAGGTAGATCGTCTCGCCCCGGCGAGTGAAGTAGCCAGCAAGCTGCTTGCCCCTTCATGACAAACATGCCAGCATAATGGGTAAGATTCTCCAATTACAGGCGGCCAATATGATTCTCCAGCTCAAGCAGGCAATCAGCAACATATACAAGCAACGCAAAGCCAATGGGAGCCTGCTTCCGCCCACGCACTGCCTAGCAACACTACTCATAATAACACCATACATATCCATCGTGACCATATTTGATTTATCGAAATCCGATTCTATAGCACTAGCAAATTCTATTTCATCAATATTATTGGCATATGTAGCCTTCTCAGGATTTACAATATGGAAAAAACAAATATCATGGCAAAGAAAAATAAAAGCAGCAGAAGATTTCATACTTCTTTACTACAAATCAAAATATGCATTCAATGCGACAATAAGCATACCAAAATTAAGACCAATCCCTTACAACAAAAACACACAGCCAATTGATATTGCGCAAGAAACAATATCAAAAAAAGAAACAACCATGAATCAATTCTCACACATATTTGCAGAAATTGAAAGCCGGATGCATGAATTCAGAATAATACTCGGAGATGATGCGCATGATGCCATTGATAAAATATTGAGACTCAAAAATGCACTGAAATATTCTTTCAGCATATATATTGATCACGCACAAGTTTACACGAATGCATTAATAAATGCTGACGACAATTCGCAACTAATCAACGGCGAGCCGGCCCGCGACAAGTATCTGGCATTGGCCGAAAACTTCAAAGAGCACATGAAGAATGATGAGATTTATATATTTGATAATGAAGAATCTCCAATCAAAAAAAACTTCATCGGGTTAGAAAACCTCATCATAGAAATACAAACACGCTTCTTGAAACTGGATCAGTACCCACGCCCATGACCCGCCAGTTGTCCGCCGCGCCGGGCATGCTGGCCGAAGCGGGCAAGGACCGCCCGCGCGACGCCCGGCTGGCCCTTGAATGGCTGGGCCTGCGCATGCTGCAACTGTCCGACTCGGCCAACCGCATCGCACGCACCGTGATGTCGGAACTGCCGCCCTGCCAGCCGCAGGCGCTGCCGCCCATGGTGATTGCCACGGCCTAGCCCCCTGCCCCCTGAAACGACACCGCCCCGTGCCATCAGCCGATGACACGGGGCGGTTTTGCGTGGTGCGGGCTCCGTCACGCCGTGATGCCTCCTATGCGCCCCCGGTGGATGCCCAGCCGGGATGCGTGGTTCGCCACCGCGCCGCCTTCCGTGATGGCCGTCGTGGTGGGGTGGGTGTGGGCGGCCAGCACATCGAGGGCCGCCTTGATTTCGTCCAGGCAGGCCAGCAGCTCCACGAACAGGCTTACCCCTGCCCCGCTACCGGACGTGGAAACGCACGAGATGGTGCCCGCCTTCAGCGACAGGTTGGCCGCCTCGATGCTGCGGTCGCCCCCGGCCTTTTCGGTGCTGCTGCCGTCCACGGTCAGCTCGTGGTCGCCGCCCACCGTGCCGGACTGGTTGCCGTCCACGGCCACGGTCCTGTCGCCGCCGATCTGCGTCTGCTGGCCGCCCTGTACGGCCTCGCTGCGGCCCCCGGCCACGGTGATGTACCGGCTGCCCTTTACCGTGCTGGCGTGGTCGCGCCCCACGGTTTCGGTGGCCGCGCCCGCCGTGGTGTGGCTGGAATCGCCCCCGGCGGTCAGGTTCAGCGCGCCCAGGGTGCCAAGGTCGGCCCGCAGCCCGGCCAGCAGGGTGAGCACCGCGCCCGTCTCCACCGTGTACGTGCCCTCCACCTCGGTGGTGGAATGCTCCGACACGCGGCGGATCTCGCGCGCAACCTCGGTCACCGCCTCCATGGCCCGGACCAGCCGGGTCTGCGATTCATCGGTGATGGCCGCATCGGTCTGGCGGGTCCAGTTGCCGTCTGCGTCGGCCCGCTGGAACACGGCGGGCGACTGCTGCGCCAGCCATTCGCGCGGGGCCACGGACGGCAGCGACGTGCCCATGGGGTACACCTGCCGGATGATGGGATGGTCCGGCCTGCCGTAGGCAAAGCCCACCACCACCAGCGCGCCCGGCTCCGGAAAGGCGTAGGTTCCGCACTCCTGCCCTGCCCCGCCGGGCACCGGCAGCGGCACCGCCGGAAACACGGGGAAGGCCGGGTCCGGCTCCAGCTCCGGCGTCAGGATCTGCACGTCCACGGCATAGCGCGGCCGGAACCGTTCGCAGGTCACGCCCTCGCCGGGCTGGTCCGCAATGGCCACCACCCGACCGTACCTGTCCAGGTGCAGCCCGCCGGACAGCTCCGGAAACAGCCGCAGCACCGCCGCCCTTATTGCGTCCTGCATGTGACCTCCATCTGGTGCCCGGCGAACCGCACCGCCGTGACGCGCCCGCTGTCCAGCTCCGCGCCGGGGCGCAATCCGGGGATGGCCGTCACCGTGCGCGCGCCCGTGGCCATGGTCTTCCCCCATGCCTCGTCCGGCAGCTCCACGGCGCGCCCGGCCCAGCGCGAATCGGCCCACGCCCCCACGAACACCTGCCCGTCGCCCTGCGCCTGCCACACGTAGTCCTCGATGCCGAACACCTGCCCCAGCTGCGCCATGCCGTGAAAGCCGGATCCCACCGCGCCGAAGTACGGCACCCGGGTGGCGGCATACGGCCTGTCCGGCACGATGAAGCGCACCCGCGCGGCCTGCGCGTAGGCGGCCAGCACCTCGTGCAGCGTGGGGTGGCGCAGCGCCAGCGGGATGGCCACGTCCAGCCGGGCCGACACCTCGCGGCAGAACAGCCGCTGCTGCGCGCCGTCCACGGGCGTGCACCGCTCCACGTCGCCGCTGAAGAACAGGGTAAGGGCCGCATCCCAATGCCAGCCCATGGCGAACGACACCTCGCCGGAAAGCGGGGCATCCGCCCGCACCTGAAACACGGCCCTGCCGGGCCGGTCCAGATCCAGACGCACGTCCTCGCTCACCAGCGGGACTTCCGCGCCCGCCACGGTCAACCGCTTCTGCAGCCTCATTTCCCGGCCCCGCTGCCCGTGCTGTCATAGTCGCCCAGCGCGTCGCTGGCGGCCTTCAGCTTCTTCTCGAACCACGTCAGCTCCTGCGCCGGTTCGGCCTCTTCTGGTGGCGCCACGGCCTGCCCCTCGTTCTGCTGGGCGGTGGCCGCCTTGGCGGGCTCGCGCGCCTCGGCCCGCTCCGGCACGGACACGTGCTCGGACAGGCTGAAGGACACCAGCCAGCAGCGCCGCTCCTCCTGCTCCTCGGCCTTGAAGTCGCCGGTGAACCGCCCCTGCCGCATCCCGGCCGCGTTGGCCGTGCGGTTGGTGACGGTGTAGATGCGCCCATCGCCGCCGCTCTTGGCCTCGGCCACGCGGGTAAGGGCGCGCAGATCGTCCTCGTCCGTGAACCGGATGAAAATCTTCGACTCCAGCTTCTTGGCCTTGGTGCCCTTGCTGGCCTTGGACGTGCTGCTGGTGTCGCCGCTGGCGTCCTCGTCCTTGAAAGGCAGGGTCATGGAGGTGACCAGGCCGAAGCCCGGAATGGTGAAATCGTCAAGGCGCAGAAAGCTCACAGGATACCCTCCAGCGGGTTCTCCAGCCCGAAGGCTTCCTTGTAGTAGGCCACCTGCCGCTTGGTGCCGTACCAGCACACGGCCGCGCAGCACTTGAAGGCGACATCCATGGGCGGCGCGAACTTCACCAGCAACTTGGCCAGCTCCACGGCCAGCCCTTCCAGGTACACCCCGAACCACCCCGGGTCGCTGCCGGTCATGGACCCGCGCAGCGCATCAAGGTCGGCCTGCCGGGCAGCCATGGCCGCCTGCCGCTTGGCCCCGAACGCGCCCAGCCGCGCAACCGGCGACGTGCCGACGGCGAAAAGCCCCTCCGCCATGGCCAGTTGCCCGCCCAGCGCCCGCGACGTGGCCAGCCCCGGCCCACCCCTCTGCGGCGACGATGCGCCCCACGCCGGATAGCCGGGCGCGGCCGGGATGGTGAACTTCTGCCGCTCCAGCCCGGCCAGCCCACCGGCGCGGCGCTGCGCCTGCTGCAATTCGGTGATGGGGAAGACTCCGTTGAACCGGCCCAGCGAAGTGGCAAGGCCGCCCTCGTCCGGCGCGGCCATGACCAGCAGCACCATGGCCGTGTCCATCTCCGTGAGGTTCGGCAGCGCTCCGGAGGCCAGCAGATCCTGCGCCTCGCCCATGCGCCCGGCCACCGCGCTGATGGCCCCCTGCGGCGTCAGGTAGGCCCGGTCGCCCCGGCGCTGCCCCACGCCCTGCTGGTACGGCGTGACCGCGATGTACGGGCACGGGCTGGCCAGCATGCCGGAGGCGTCGTTGCGCATGTCCGCCGGATCGGGGTTCCCCTCTCCGGCGGGGGGTGGCCCCTCCGGCAGGCCCAGCCCGGCAAGGGACGCCGCGCCGCTGGCCACGGTGGACCCCACCGCCCCCAGCGAACCGGAGAGCCCGTCGCCCACCGCGCCGATGCTGGCCGGGGGCGTGAACGTCACGGGTTGCCACAGCATGGACCGCTCCCCCTGCTGCTACGTCGGGTAGCTGACCATGATGGCCAGCACGGCGGGCACCGGGGCCGCGTCAGCCTGCGCGGCCAGCAGGGCCTGTTCCAGTTCCACCCGGCGGGCGGTCAGCCGCGCCACCAGGTATTCCAACCCTTCGGGGTCCGAGGCGGCCATGAGGGCCGAACCCACGGCCACGCCGGTGGCGGTCGCCTCCGCACCGGCCAGCACGCCCGCGAGGGCCGTGTCGTACCCGGCGCGGATCTCGCGCGCCTTATCCGCGATGGCCTTGTCCAACGCAAGCTCCGGAGCCAGGGCCACGGGGCGTCCAACGGAATCCAGTTGAATGCACTTTCCCCAATCCTGTGCCGTCAGCAGTTCAAGATGGGTTTCCAGCGAGATAGGCACCGAACCATCCGGAACGGTGGCGTGCAGCCCATTGATGAGAAAGCCTTCCTCGGGGTGAAAATATCTGTCCATGTCCCCTCCCTAGCGGCCCAGAGCTCTGTAGCCGAAGGTGTCATTGACGGCGGCAGCGCCATCCGTTTGTGCGTAGACGGTCATGCCCGAGTTGGTGGCTGTTGACCAATCGATGGCAACAATCGAGGCACTTCTGAACGAGGTAGCCGCCTTGTCGGTTAGCTGCACATCCAGCAGCATCACCGGAAAAGCCACCGGCCAAAGGACAGAAGCCATCCCGTTCACAGTGCTCACGGTGCCGACCTGTTCGATAAGTCCATCCGGCCTGCGCCACGCCCTGTCCGGAACCAGTGTCACCCAGTCACTCCGATCAACCTTTCCCCCCAGCGCAGTGGCCAACACCTCCAGTTCCTCGTGCGTGACCGCGCCCATCAGCTCCGGGGCGATGCCGATGCGGCGGGGCCGCAGATCCGTCACGCTGCCGTCGGCCTCGATGCGGGCCACCTTCTCGCAGTAGTGCTGGGTGTTGTGCGGCGCGGCCGCAACGTAGTCCGGGCTGTCCGTGCCGATGGCCAGGCACAGCGGCGTCACCACCGTGACCACGTCCGAGCCCTGCCCCTGCATGGAAACGTCCAGCCACACCTCGCACGGGGTCACGGTGGGCACCACGGGCGCGGGTTCCTGCAGCGCGGCGCGGATGCCCTCCACGTAGCCGCGCCCGGCCTCGAACCGGTACGCCCCGCCGGTGTGCGTCAGCAGCCAGCCGTCGTCCAGAAACGCGGCGCGCCCGTAGATGTCGCGGTTCGACAGGCGCTCGCGCTCGTCGATGCCCTTCAGCCGCACCGTGAAGTCCAGCTGCCACACCGCCGCCTCGACGGTGATCTGCGTCAGCTCGCGCGCGCCGCTGAACTCCAGCAGGAAGTTGCGCGTCAGGTTGTTGCCCTGCGTGTTGGTGGCCGGGTCATACCGGCGCTTCTCCAGCCGGGGGAAGGTGGCCACGGCCACCAGCGTGGCGTGCTCGGTGCAGTACAGGCCCTGCCAGTTGAACGAGAACGGCCCCACGTCGCTGCCCAGCAGCGCGGAGTACACCACCTGGTTGGGGGCGACAAAGGCCCGGTACTCCGGCGGGATGGGGAACGCGTGCACCACGTTGGCCGTGGGCACGCCCTGCGCGGGGCTGGCGGGCTGGGTGTGATCCTGCCCGGGCACGTCCGCGAAGATGAACCGGTCGATGACAAGGGGGGTGCCTTCCGCCTGCAGGCGGGCAATCAGGGCCTCCCCGGCGGCGGTCAGGGTAACGCTCATGCGTGGGCCTCCGTGGTGTGGTGGCTGTTGTCGAACGCGGCGGCGCGCATGCCCGCCGTGACCATGGTGAGGGGGTTGCTCACGGCGCACACCGTGGCGTGATCGTCGTCGAAGGCGCAGGCGGCAACGCGCACGGCCTGCGGAATGCGGCTGATGAAGCGGTAGCGGCGGCAGGTGCGGCCATACTCCTGCACGATGATCTCCAGCACGTTCTGCCGGTCGGGGAAGGCCGTGTCGTCCACCACCACGCCGATGATGTCCCAATCCTGCCCGGCCACGCGCTCTTCCAGCGCCACGCCGCCCAGCTCCAGCCGCTGGAAGATGCGCCCCCACCCGGCCACGCTGCCCGCGTCGCGGGCGTTGGCGTAGGCGTGGGCCACACGCAGGCGGTACAGCCGCTCCGGTTCGCCCTGGTAGGTGGTGACGTTGCGCTGCCAGGCCAGCAGATCCAGCACGGTGGCCGTGCAGGTAAGCGGGTCCAACTGGCGGGCGGGCAGGGCCGCCCATTCGCCAAGGCGCGTGAACCAGTTGTGCGCGGCCCGGGCGAGCTTGGAACACTCCTCGCCGCCCATCCAGAACGGCAGGCTGGGCTGGTCGAGCTGCGGCAGTTCGCTCATGCCGCGCCCCCAAGGGTAACGGTCAGGCTGCCCAGCACCGGCAGCTGCAGCTGCGCCACGATATCAGCGCCCACGGCCCCGCCCTCGCCGTCGTGGGTGAACTCCACGCTTTGCAGATCGGGCAGCGCCGCGTGCAGTTCCTCCGACAGGCGCGAGAACGAGAACCGCGAAAGCGGCAACGTCCTGGTCATGGGGAAGTCGGCATTCTCGCGCCACGCGCAGCGCACCCGGTTCTCCACGGCCAGGCGCAGGGCCTCCGCCCGCGCCGTGCTGGCCGTGGCCACCGGGTACACCGTCACGGCCAGCGCCACCGGCATGGCCGCCATGGGCATGCACAGCATGTCGTCGCCGTGTCCATGGTTGCCGGAGGCCCGCACGTAGGCGTTGATGGTGTCGATGAACTCCTGCGGCGGGATGCCGCTTTCCACCATCACGTGGCAGTTGGCCGTGCCCGGCCCGCGCGGCCCGTCCTTCTCGAAATGCAGGTAGTCGGTACGCACCCCGGCGAACTCCGCGATCAGGGCGCGGTATGCCGCGTCGTGGTGGTACTGGCCCACGGCGGCGAACTGGTTGCGTGCCCGCAGCCGCAGCGATTCGTCGTCCTCGGTGTCCGCCCCGGGCGAGGTCAGCCAGTCGGCCCCGTTGGTCACGGCCGTGATGCCCGGCACAGGCCGGGTGAGGATGGAGTAGTAGCCCGGCCCCAGGTTCCACGCGGCCCCGGCCTGTTCGGCCTGCACCGGCACGGCCAGCGACAGTTGCCCGGCGGGTATGACGGCTTCCGCCACGGTGGCCACGCGGTAGGTCACGTCGTTGATGGGGGGCGATTCCACCAGCGTGCCCGCAGGGATGGTAAGGGCTCCGGTTGCCGTGGCCCGCGTGAACGTGACCACCCCGGTGGCCGTGGCCGCCGCCTTGCGCTTCACGTCCACGCCCCAGGCGAACACGTCCAGCCAGGCGTCTGCGGCGAACCGCAAGAAGGTGTTGGGCAGGGCGTGCTCCACCAGCAGGCCCACCAGCCACTGCGCCGGGGCCGTGACGATGGCCGAAATCAGCCGCCAGAACGGCGACCACGCGCTGTTGTTGGTGATCTGGCTGCCCTCGGCCGTGTTCAGGGCGTCCCACTGCTGCTGCATCTCGGGCTGCGTCACCGGCATGCCAGCCTCGCGCAGCATGAGGGTAAACAGTTCACGCGCGGCGCTGGTGATGGCCATTGGCCCCTCCCTTGACGTGGTTACAACTTGTAACTACATCTGTTGCATGCGCTTTGAATGGGACGAAAACAAACGCCGGGCCAACGTGGAAAAGCACGACATTGATTTCGTGCATGCGGCGCAAATGCTGGCCTGCGCGCCGTACCTCGTGCACGACCGGCGCAAGGAGTATGGCGAACCCCGGTGCCAGGCCATCGGGGAATACGCGGGCATGGTGCTGGTCGTTGCCTTCACCATGCGCGGAACGGACCTGTTCCGGATCATTTCCGCCCGCCGCGCAAACGCCAGAGAGCGGAGGAAATATGGCTACGAATAAGGACAAGAAGGCTGGTTTCGACATCGAGGAAATCCGCAAGATGCGCCCGCTTACCGACGGCAAGCGCGGCCGGGCCTTTTCCGACGCCCAGCTTACTGCCAACGCGGAAAGCGACCCCGACAACCCCATTCTGGACGATACGTTCTGGGAGCATGCCCGCCGTGTGGCCCCGACCGGCAAGAAGCAGGTGACGTTGCGCCTCGATGCCGAGGTGCTGGAATGGTTCAAGCAGCAGGGCAAGGGATACCAGACCACCATCAACGCCATCCTGCGCGCGTACAAGGAATCCCGTCCGGGCCGGTAGCCTTCCCCTCCCCTCACCTCACGCCCCCAACTGCAGCGAAATGCTGCCGTATTTCACGGTGGTTGCCGTCAGCCAGTATTCGCCAAGGGCCGATTCGCTGATGACCGTGGTTCCGGGCACGATGCGTTCGTCGTCGTCCACGGCCATGGTGATGCGCACCAGGTTGGTGCGCCGCGCGCGGGCGTCGCGGTTGGCGATGATGTCCACCAGCAGGCCGCTCTCGCGGATCATGTGCTGAATGTCCTGCGCGATGGACGCCCGGCCATCGAGCAGCACGGGCTGCCCCCCGGCGTCCAGCGTCACGTCATCCTTGGAAATGCGCAGGTCGATGTACTCGGCCATGGTCTACCCCGCCTGCAGGGCGGCCCATTCGTCCAGTTGACCGGGCGTCATGGGCTGGTCGGCGTTGATGGTCACGCTGCCGATGGTGGTCTGGCGCGTGCGGCCCTTGTTGATCTGGTTGGTGGTGGCCTGCAGCAGCCCCCCGGCGGGTATGGCTGGGGTGCGGGCGGCTTCCAGCGAGGAAAGCGGGCCGGTGGCCGACGCGGAGGTCAGCGCGGTGGCCGTGCTTTCGATGGCGGCCTGCGGCGCGCCCGTGGCGGCGCTGATGGCTGCCGTGGTGGGCGTGGCGGCCAGCCCCAGTTTCTGCTGCAGCCAATCCCACGTTTCGCCCAGGGCGCGGAACGGAGCCATCACGGCCTCTATGGTCTTCATGAGGGCCTGACCCCACGTCGTGTCCAGGAACGCGGCCTTCAGATCATCCCACCAGTAGACCAGCGCGCCCACGGCAGCGATCAGCGCCACGATGCCCAGCACCACCCACGTGGTGGGGTTGGCCCACAGGGCCGCGTTGAACAGCCAGGTGGCTGCCGTTTGCAGGCCGGTGAGCCTGGTGAGCAGGCCGAAGGTGAACGCCACCAGCTTCAGCGGCCCGCCAAGCGCCATCAGCGCGATACGGTTCACCGCCACCACGGCGGTAAAGATGCCCATCACGGTGGCCAGCGACATGACCGCAATGGCACCGTAGCCCACCCACCGGGCAAGGTTGGGGGCAAGGTCGATCCAGCGGACAAGGTTCTGCAGCACGTCCACCACCTTGCCCACGATCTCCTCCAGCGGCGGCAGCAGCTTCTGGCCGAAACTTCCCGCGAGCACGTTGACCGTGCCGCCCAGCCGCCCCCAGATATCGGTCATCCTGGCGGCCATGCTGGTCACGTTGTCCATGCCCTTGATGTTGGCGATGCTCGCCATGTTGGTCTTCAGCCCGTCCGTGTCCATCATCAGCTGCTTGATCAGCGACACGGCCTCGTCGGACCCGAACGCCTTCTTCAACTGGTCGCTTTCGGCCACGGACAGGGTGTCGCCGAACTTGCCGCGGATCCTGTCCAGGATGTCGACCATGCCCAGCATGTTGCCCTGGGAATCGGTGAACTTCAGGCCCAGCTCCTTCTGGGCCGTGCCCACACCGGCAAGGAACGCCTTGTACTTGGTGCCGGATTCGCTGCCCGACATGGTGGCCTGCAGCGTGCCGAGGATGGCCATCTGCTCCGCAGCGCTCCGGCCCGCCGCCGTGGCGTTGGCACCCAGCGCGGTGAACGCGGCGGACATTTCCGACCCGGACGACTTGAACAGGCCCACGGCGTAAGCCGTCTGCCCGGCGATCTCCTCTACCCAGCGCGACTTGCCCATTCCGTCAGCGGTGTTCTTGAAGATCCCGTACATGGTGCCCATGTACGAGGTCATGGTTGCCACGTCGGCCTTGGACGCCTTGGCCAGAACGCCGGATGCAGCGGTGAACCGGGCCAGCTCCCTGTCCGTCAGCCCGTCGATGGCCGACTGGATATCGTACCCGGCCCGGATGACCTCTGCGGCGCTGCCGCCATAGGCCATGGCGAACTTCTGCGCCTCGGCCTGCAGCACGGCCAACCCGGTATCCGACCGGCCAAGGCTGGACACCTCGCCCAACGCCCGGTTCAGGTCGATGGCCGGGGCCACCATCTGGTGAATGGAGTAGCCGGTGGCCACCGCGCCCAGCACGCCGTCGCGCGCCTGGCCGAACTGCCTGCTTGCGGATCCGGTCAGCTTGTCCAGCGAGGACCGCAGTTGGCCCAGCTTGCCCGATGCCTGGTCCTTCAGGCCGATGGCGAACTCCAACTGTTCCAGCCTGGTGGCCATGCCCTACCTCTCTATCCGTTGAACGCCTTGGCGATGCCGTTGCACACGGCCACCGTCATCTTTTCCCAATGGTCCCGTTCCAGCCACAGCGCCTCGGCCATGGCCTCCGCGTCCACAGCGCGGCCGGGGAACCACCTGCGGGACAGCGCGACCAGTTGCGCCGCGCCGTTCTCCGCAAGGGCCGCCGCCCGCGCCTCTACTTTCCCACCTCGATCTCGATGTCGGGCGTGTAGTCCTCAACCAACCTGCTGGCGATCTGCACACCCATGCCGGGCAGTTGCAGCAGCTCCTGCAGGGCCGCCTTGCTTTCGTCGGCAACGCTGCGCGTACACAGGTTCTGCGCCGGGCCGACCTTGCTGGAGGGCTGCAACTCGTTGATGTAGCGGTTGTAGATCCCGAGGCTCATGTTGAAGGTCAGCGCGCGGCCGTTCACGGTCAGCTTGATGGTCTTGTCCACGGTCATCTCCTCCTGGTGTTCGTGTGCGGGCTATCGCCCGGATATGGCAGGCCACAGTTTGGCGGCAGCGCCGCCCAACGCCCCGCAAAGGGCACACAGGGCGGCCAGCATGGCCTTGCCGCCCTTGCGCTGTTCCTCGGTGCGGATCAGTCCGTCCACGTCCTTGCGCAGCGTGGCTATGTCCTTCGCCCGCAGCGAACACCGCTCGTCGAGCTTGGTCTCCATGCGGGCCAACCGGGTCAGCACCTCGTCGCGGAAGGCGGGATCGTTCATGGCATCAGCCCCCCAGGCCGAGCATGCCGAGCAGGATGCGCCCAACCAGCGCCAGATCGTCGCTGGTGTAGCCGGGCCAGTTCACGCCGGGGAACACCGCCAGCAGGATGGGCCGGGCCACCACCTGCCAGACGATGGCCACCCCGCAGCACCAGCCCACAAAGCCGCGCCACGCCTTCAGCACGCCCACGAACCCGCCGGAACCGCTGGTCTGCGCCTCCGCCGTGTTGATGGCCTGCTGGCCCATGGCCCGCTCGTGCTCCTGCGCCTTCTCCCGCGTGCGGTTGGGCAGCATGTCGCCCACACGGTCCACGATCTTTCCGGCCAGTCCGCCGGTAAGCACGTCGAGCAGGCCCATCACGCCATCCCCTTGGCGCGCCGGATGGCCGCCGCGTAGGTGGCCGGGGCGTAGTGGTCCGCCCAGCCCCTGCCGTTCTCGTGATCCACGATGGCGCGCATCAGCGGCTCCAGGTTGTCCTTCACGCTGATGGGCGCGCCGGGGGCCACGCCGATGCGGGCCGCCACGTGGGCGATGTAGCCTTCGGTGTCGTTCTCGGTGTCCGGGGCGTACTTGTTCAGGATGCCACGCACGGTGTTCAGACCGTCGCGCTCGTACTTCAGCAGCACTTTGGCCAGCGCCCGCAGGCCGTCCTCGTCCCGCACGAAGGTGCAGAAGGCGGAATCGGTCTGCGCGGCCGCCAGCCCTTCCCACGGCGAACCGTGCCGCAGGTTGCCGGGGTTGTTGTTGCGCACGCCACGGGGGGGATTGTTCCGGTCGATCATGCTTCCAGCTCCTTTTGGCAGGTGATGCACAGGCGCACGCCGGGCACCGCCGCGCGCCGGGCCTGGGGTATGGGGTCGCCGCATTCCTCGCAGGTGGCCCGACTGGCCAGACTGGTCCGCTGCGCGCCGCGCGCGGCGTGCAGGCGGGCCAGCGCCTCCTGCCGCAGGATGCACTCGCGTTCGGTGGCGATGTCCGCTGCGTCGGCCATGCTAGTTCTGCGAGCCCATCAGCCCTTCCGTGTCCGCCTTGGACAGGTAGGGCACACCGTTGATGCGGATGAAATCCGGGCTGGTGACCATGTATTTCAGCTTGGTCACGTGCTTCTCGCCGCCCTTCTTGTCGATATCCAGCAGCCCTTCGACCTTGAACTTGCAGCCGAAGGCCTCCACCTTCATTTCCTCGCCGTCGCCGGTCTTGGCGTAGAAGAGGATGTCGAACACGGGCAGGTCGCGGTACGACCCGGCGCTGTTCGCCGCCTCGCCCAGCAGGCGCACGCCCGTGGCGTCCAGCTCGATCTCGCCGTCGGCCTTCGCGTCGCCGGAAACCCAGCCGTTGGGCACGCCGTTGTCCTGGGCAACCTCAGTGTTGTCCTCGATGTTCAGCGATGCCTTGGACACGGTGATGGCCAGCGTGCCGATGGTGATGTCGAAGTTCTTTCCGCTGATGCGCTGCATGTGCTCACCCCCTCTAGGCGTAGTTGGTCAGGTCCAGCAGGATGTTGCAGGTGATGGACTTGGGACAGTTGTAGGGCCGGACGGCCATCCAGATTTCGACGGCGTACTTGCTGGGCCACGTGATGACGATGTCGCCTTCCTTGGGCGGCTCCACCTCGCCGGGGAACACCTGACCGAGGATCTGGCGCGACCGGCTCATCTCCCGCAGCGGCCGCATGAAGTACATTGCGGCCGCCGCCATGCTGCCGGGGGTGTTGTTCAGGCGTCTGTCGGCCACGCGGGCCACGGCCAGCGGGTAGACGCGGCGCATGGCCTTCTGCACCACCCGCAGGTTTTCGACGGCCTGGTAGTCGCCGCCGGGCACGTCCAGCACGTTGCCGTCGGTCCAGTAGACGCCGGGGTAGTCCGGGTACCACTGCGGGGCGGAGAAACGCGCGGCATCGAGCGCCGAGATCACCGACATGTCCAGGATCCGGCCGTTCTTGTCCGTGGGGCGCACGGACCACCCCTCGTCCAGCAAGGGGCCGGTGGCCACGCGCATGGGCGAATCGGCCACGGTGACGGAGCTGTTGCACAGTCGCCCGGCGTAGGTGCCCAGCTCCGGCCCCCAGATGGTGGCCACGGGGTTCACCTGGTCGGCGGCGATGTTCGTAGTGATCGGGCGGACGGTATCCAGCCAGTCTTCCCACGTCTCGGTGGGCAGCGGCCCCCGGCAACGCGGGATGAAGAACAGCGGGCGCATGTAGCGGGCCATGATGCTTTCGGCCTTGGCCTGCATGGCCTCCAGCTCCGTGGGCAGGGCCACGGCATCGGTGATGACGATGGCCTCCACCGTCACCCGTTCCATGGCGAAATCCACGGCCTCGTCCCATGTGTCGCCGCTGGCCAGCGGGATGGCGCAGCCGTTCCAGTTCTGCCCGGCGTTCAGCCGGGCGGCGGCCACGTGGGTTTTCAGGTCCGAATCGGCGCTGCCGAACACCCCGTCGAGATCCGTCTCGGTGTTCAGGGTGATCAGCTTGCCCTCGTTGGTGCCCGCGCCGCGCCCGACGAACAGGAAGTAGTTCTCCACTTCCTCCAGCGGGCCCTGGATCAGGTTCAGGTTGTTTACCTGCACGCTTCCGAGCATGGGTGGTCTCCTATCCGGGCACGCGGCCCAGCACGTTTTTGGCCAGCCGTTGGCACATCCTGTCCGCCTCGGCGGCCGTCACGCCCAACGCGGCGCGCTCGGGCACCGTGTCGCGCCATTCCTGCACCCCCTTGGGCTTGCCGGTGCGCATCAGCCGCAGCACCAGGCCCGCCTGCCCGAGGGTGAAATGCTTCTCCAGCCACATCACGGACACGCGCCGCGTTGCCCTGTCGCCGCCCTTGCCGGGCACCGGCAGGCGAAACCCTTCCCGCAGCAGCGCCTTGGCCTGCCTGCGGGTGCACCGGGCCTTGTAGTCCGGCACGCCGTAGGCCCGCGCCGCGCGCTGCGGCCCCCAATCCTCGCCCACGCCGTGCTGGTGCCGGTAGGCGATCCGCGCGTCGCGCGGGTTCTTCCACGAAACAACCACCCCGCCATCCGGCCCGCGCGGGATGATGGCCAACGTCCTTGCCAGCCCGGCAAGCATGGCCCGCGTGTCCCGCTTGTCGCGGCGCTGCGCGAAGGGCGCGCCCTCCACCGTCTCCTGCTTGCGGATGTTGCGCCGCGTCTGCGTGCGCACGTACCCGGCAAGACGGCGGGCATGCTTGCGACGGTCGCGGATCTCGCCGCCGAGCGCGTCGAGCTGCGCATCCAGCCGGGCCGACCGGCCATGGTCGGGCGAAACGGAAAAGCTAACCCGCATCGCCGCCCCCGCGCCGCGCGCCGAAGGTGAACGAATCCGCCGCCACGATTTCCGGCGCGGCCACGCTCCAGCGCCTGCCGTCAAAGGGCACGGCCCCGGCCGGGTCTTCCACCACGGTGATGCGTTCCTCGAACTCCACGGCCAGCTCCACGTCGCAGGTGCGGGCATCGTTGATGTCCACGTCCAGCTCCGGCTCGGCCAGCCCGTCGCGGTCGCCGTCGTGGTCGGCCAGCCAGCCAAGCACGATGGCCATCAACGTGGGGCCGTCGTCCGCGTAGCGTTCCAGCCGGATCACCGCGTCGTACTTCCACACGCCCACTTCCAGTTGCGCGCGGCCATCGGGCGTCAGGCCCAGGTCGCGCCCGGTGGGCTGCAGCTCGCCCTTGTCGGCAAAGGCGTGCACCTGCTCGCGCGGCAGGCGGGTGGTGGTCAGCAGGTGTTCGACGAGGGATGAAATCTTGCGCATGCCCGCCTCACACCAGATCCGCGTCGATGCGCCCGCGCCCGCGCAGATCCGCAATGGCGTCATGCGCCCAGGCATAGAAGCGGTCGGCCACGTCGGGGCCTTCCTTGGCGTCTTCGCGGGCGGCCTCGCGCCGCTCCACGGTGGCGAACTGGCCCAGCAGCAGCGCCTTGGCGTGGCAGAACACCGCCCGCTTGAAGAGCCGCGTTGCCTCCCCGGCCATGCCGAACACGGGCACGGCATCAAGGCTGGCGAACCCGGCCGCCTCCTGCGCCGCGCGCCACGCCTGCAACTGGCGCATGGCCCACAGCCGGGCCAGGCCAAGGTGGTCTTCCACCAGCGCCGCCGCGTATTCGGCGGGCAGCCGGTACACGCGCTGGAACTCGCCCACGGAAAGGTCCGGATACCAGCCGTCACCCGGCAGGGTGACGGTGGAGGGCTGGTCGGTAATGGCGCTGAAGCTCATGGCGTGGCCTGTTGTGTCGTGTTGGGGGCGGGCCCGGGCGTGCGGTCACCGGCACCCTGTGCCGTGCTTCCGCCCGGGCCGCCCCGGCTGGGTGGAGGAGTACCTAGCCCGCCCCGTCGCCGCCCGCCGGTTCTTCGGGGGCGGCATCGGGTGCGGGGTCATTGCTTTCTTCATCGCCGGGCGCGGGCTGCCCGCCATCGCGGGCCAGCCGCTTGCGCACGCCGTCCAGCGCGGTCTTCACCTTGGCCCCCAGCTCCAGCGCGCGTTGCAGCTCGCGCTCCGCCGTGGGCAGGTCGCCGCCCTGCTCGGCCCGCAGGCCGAACAGCCGGTGGAAGCCCGCGCGCACCTTGTCCGGCACCTCGCCGCCGGGCTCCACCAGCGCCTGCGCCTGCGACAGGTACGGCTCGAAGTCGTGCCCGGCGTCGTGCTGGCGCTCGGCCCACGCCACCACGGCAGACGCCACGAACAGCGGCACGCTGGCGCGGAAGCGCTCCGGCAGCGGCAGGCCCTGCTCCATGGCCCACGCGGCCACGCGCAGGCCCTCTTCCATGCAGCCCGCGTCCAGGCACCACACAAGGTAGTAGCCCAGCAGCTCGTGCCGCTGGCCGTCGGCCATCAGGCGCGCCGCGTAGTCGCGGTACTTGGGAATGAGGGTGTCGCGCTTCAGGTCGATCTTGCGTTCGACGGAAGCGATGGCAGACAGCGCCGCCAGATCCTCGGACAGCGAGGCGGAAACCACGGTGGCCAACTGGCTGCCGCCCAGCAGGCCACGGGGCGCGGCGGGCATGGCCCCCAGCACCACGGCCCCGGCCCCTATCCGCTCGCCCGGCGCGTCACTGCCCACGGGAACCACACGCGCGGCCTGCTGGTGCTTGCGCATCAGGCTCATGGCTAGACCCACCCGCTCGCGCCGTCGGGCAGCTTCACGTTGTCGAACTCCACGGCCACGAAGCGCTCGGGCGTTTCCACCACGTAGCCCTCGTTGCGGCTGTTGTAGTCTTCCACGCGGTCCTTCTTGGGGTTGTCTTCCACCTTGCGACGCCACGAGCCGTTCTGCAGGTAGACGGAAAGGTTGTCGTAGCTGGTGACCACAAGCCCGCGCGCGGGGAAGTTGCTGGGAGTATCCCACGTCAGCCCGCCGAAGGTGGTCAGCGCGTTGCCCAGCAGGATCTTTTCCGTGGGCTTGCCGCCCACCACGGCGAACAGCGCGGCCTTTTCCTGCGCGATCAGGTCGGTGCCGATCAGCGCCACCAGGTTCTGGCGCATGTAGGTGGGAATGCCCTGCAACAGGTCGTGCACGGCAATGTCCAGGTTGGCCCAGTCGCCGCCCGCGCCGATGCGGATTTCACCGGCGGTCGCGCCGCCGCTCAGGATGTTGCCGGGCAGGTTTTCGCGCATGTACTGCATCCAGCCCTTGTTCACGTCCTGCATCAGCGGGAAGGCCTCAAGGTCGGTGTCGGCGGCAGCCGAACGGCCATGCCAGCCCACCAGTTCGCGGTCATTGCCCACACGCTCCTGCACATAGCGGGAGTACCGGTCGCCCATGTCGGGGAACTTGGCCCACGCGTCCATGGTGGCGTAGCGCATGTAGACGTCGGTGTTGGTCTGGGCCAGCTTGTAGCGGTACGACTTCAGGCCCAGCACGTTGCGGGGCGTGCGTTCCTTGTCGGCGCTGGTGTCCGTGCGGCCCGAAACGGGGCCGGTGGCGGAACCGAGCAGGGTTTCGCCTTCCAGGTCATCCACGGGGATGGTGTTGATCTTCGGCAGGAAGGTGGACCGCTCCACAATGGCGTCCTGCAGGCGCTGTTCGATGGTGGGCGAAACGGAAAACTGCTGGCGCACGCTGGGCACGCCGTAGGTGGCGGCCATGCGGCTGCACAGGGTGTCGAACTTCTTGCGGGTACTTTCGCGCATGTGGGTTCCTCCCGCCCCTACAGGAGGGGGGCGTTGTCGTCCGCCGGGCCTTCGGTGGGGGGCACCGGCGTGCCGGGCCGGGCGGCCTCGAACCGGGCGGCGATGCCATCCATCTGCGCGCCCAGTTTGGTGATGGCGGCGGCCAGCTCGGTGTACTTTTCCGACTCCGCCCCGACCGGGGCCGCAGCCGGGGCCGCCGGGGCGGCAGGGGCGGCGGGCTGCGCCGGGGCATCCGGCCCGGCGGTGAAGGCGGCCACGGTGGCCTTGATCTCGGTAACGGCGGCGCAAAGGCCGTCGATCTTGCCCTGCATCTCCGCGTACTGCTGTGCGTCCATGGGCTCCTCGCGTTGGGTGGCGTTGGGGGTGAACAACTGGAAAAGCCGGGCCACCCACGAGGGTTCCCGGTCTTCTGCCTCTGCGGGCAGGGCGCATTCCACGTTGGACAGAAACTGGCTGCCCGGCGTGTTGCGGCGGGCGGAGAACTTCAGCTCGCTGGTGGCCAGCGAGGCGGGCGAATCGGTAATGCCCAGCCCCACAAGGTAGGCCCGGCCCGTGCCCGCGAAGTTGTCGTCGATCTCCATGGAGAAAAAGAGCCGCTGCCCGTACTGGTTGCCCATCAGGTAGCTGGCGTTGGGCTGCAGGCGCGCGTACAGCGCCACCACGCCGCCCTCTTCTTCCGTCTTCAGCTCCAGCACCTTGCCGTAGTTCTGAAAGCGGAAGTGGTCCGGCCAGATCAGCGCGGTGTACAGGTCCGGATTGTAGGATTCCGCCGCCTGCAACAGCCACGCGGCGTCGATGGTCCGCCCGTCCACTGTGGGGCCGGACTGGCCTATCCTGACGAAATCGGTGGTGAGGGTGGGCTTGCTCATGCGCGCCATGTAGGCACAGCACGCAAGGCAAGGTCAAAGACACGGCGTCCGATTTTGGCAAAATCGGATTTGTGGTGCGTTGGCGGTTGCCGCAACAGTGCTATTGCAGCACGATGGAGACCATTGCAGACGGCGGGAGTGTGCAGGAAGCCCGGCAGGGCGTGCGCCAGTACCCGGACGAGATACGGCAGGCCGCGCGGGGCATGTACCTGCGGCGCTACACCGTGGCGGACATATCCGACGCGCTGGGCGTGCCGCGCCGCACCGTCTACCACTGGAGCACGGTGGGCGAATGGGACGCCCTGCTCACGCACGAGACGGCGGAAGAAGCCGTTACCCGCCGCCTTACCCTGCTGGCCGAGCGCGACCCCAAGACGCCCGGCGAACTGCGCGAGGTGGACCTGCTGGTGGGCACGCTGGAACGGTTGCAGGCCCTGCGCACCAAAGAGGTAGCGCTGGCGCGCCAGCGTGGACAGGAGCAGGGCAGCGCCCACCCCGGCCCGGCCCCCCAGCCGGACGCCCCCGGTGATTGCGCCGCGGACTCCCCTTCCGCCCCTTCCACCGGGCCGCGCGCCGCCCGCCCCCGCCGGGGCAAGCCCATCAAGCCCATCAAAAATGACGTCACCGCCCTCACGCCGCAGCTGTTCGCGGACAAGTTCCACCGCCGGTACTTCGGCTACCAGCACGACCTGCGCGCGGCCAAACAGCACCGCAACCGCATGCTGCTGAAGGCCCGGCAAATAGGGGCCACGTGGTACTTCGCGCAGGAGGCCTTCGAGGATGCCTGCCTTACCGGCGACAACCAGCTCTTCCTTTCCGCCACCAAGGCGCAGTCGCAGGTGTTCCGCAACTACATCGTGCAGGCGGCTGGCGAAGCCTTCGACATCACCCTTTCCGGCAACCCGCTGATACTGCACACCCGCAACGGCAAGGCCGAACTGCACTTTCTGTCCAACAACTCGCGCAGCGCGCAGAGCTACCACGGGCACGTCTACATCGACGAGTTCTTCTGGATCACCAAGTTCCGCGAGCTGTACAAGGTGGCCACCGGCATGGCCGCGCACAAGAAGTGGCGGCGCACGCTGTTTTCCACGCCGTCGGCCATCACCCACGACGCCTACCCGCTGTGGACCGGCGAAGCCTTTCAGAAGCGCTTCGCCAAGCCCCGGCCGTGGCCGGACGCCGCCGCCCTGCGCGCCGGGTTCCTGTGCCCGGACACGTACTGGCGCAACATCATCACGCTGGCCGACGCCGAGGCGGGCGGCTGCGACCTGTTCGACGTGGCCCAGCTGCGGCTGGAATACACGCCGGACGAATTTCGCCAGCTGTTCGACTGCGAGTTCATAGACGACACCCAGGGCGTGTTCCGCCTGGCACTGCTTGAACGCTGCATGACAGACCCGGCGGACTGGCCGGACTACGCCCCCGGCGCGCCCCGCCCCGTGGGCAACCACCCGGTGTGGGGCGGGTACGACCCCAGCCGATCCCGCGACGACGCATCGTTCGTGGTGCTGCAACCGCCCCTGAAGCCGGGCGGCGTGATCCGCTGCGTGGAGCGGCACAAGTGGGTGGGCAAGAGCTACCTGTGGCAGGCGGAACGCATCCGCGAGTTGGCGGAAAAGTACCGCTTCGCGCACCTGGGCATAGACACCACCGGCCCCGGCATTGGCGTGTACGAGCACGTGCGCCAGTTCTGCCCGGTGGCCGCGCCCATCAACTACGCCGTGGCCAGCAAGGCCGCCCTTGTGCTGAAGGCCCGCGAAGTGATCGAGGAACAGCGGCTGGAATGGGACGCGGCGGAAACGGATATCGCCCACGCCTTTCTGACCATTCGGCAGACCACCACCGACAAGGGACAGATTACCTACGCCGCCGGGCGCACGCCCACCACCGGGCATGCCGACGTGGCGTGGGCCATCATGCACGCGCTGGCGGCGGAACCGCTGGCGCGCCAGACCGGGCACGGCGGCTGCACCGTGGTTATCGGCGCGTAGCGCAAACAGGAGGGATACATGGCCAGGGCCAGAACGAAAAAGCACGCCAGCACCACCCGCCCCGGGCCGGGGGCCGACGCCGGGGCGATCATCAACGATGCCCTGCGCGGGGTGCAGGCCTTTACCTTTGGCGACCCGGAACCGGCGCTGGCCGGGGCGGTGTACGACCACCTTGGGGTGTGGCTGCTGGACAACGGCAGCTACTACCAGCCGCCGGTGCCCCTGCGCGGGCTGGCCCGGCTGCTGCGGGCCAACGCCTACCACGGCCCCCTGCTGGAATTCAAAACCAACGTGGTGTTGCGCGGCTTTGTGCCCACGGCGGCGCTGCCCCGGCGGGCCATGCACGCCATGACCACCGACTACCTGGTGTTCGCCAACGGGTACCTGCAGAAAATCCGCAACTGGTACGGAGAGGTGGTGCAGCTGCGCCACCTGCCCGCCATCAACATGCGCCGCATGAAGGAAGACGACTGCTACGGCCTGCTGACCCTGACCGGGCAGATGCACCGCTTTGCCCCCGGCGAGGTAGTGCATATCCGGAACTACGACGTCAGCCAGACCATTTACGGCCTGCCGTCGTACCTTGGGGCCATCCAGTCCATGCTGCTGAACGAAGACGCCACCCTGTTCCGCCGCCGGTACTACCGCAACGGCGCGCACATGGGCTACGTGTTCTATTCCTCTTCCAGTTCGCTGGAGGCGGACGACCGCGACCGCATTCGCGCCGCCATAGAGGGCAGCAAGGGCATAGGGAATTTTCGCAACATGTTCCTGCACATACCCAACGGGCGCGAGAAGGACGTGCAGATACTGCCTGTGGGCGACTTCAGCACGCGGGACGAGCTGGAGAAGATCAAGAACATCAGCCGCGACGACATCATTGCCGCGCACCGCATACCCCCGGCCATGGCCAGCATTATCCCCAACAACACCGGCGGCTTTGGCGACATTACCAAGATAGACGCGGTGTACGAGAAGAACGAGATAACCCCGGTGCGCGAGCTGCTGCTGGAAGTGAACGAGCACCTGCCGCCCGCCGCCCGCGTGGGCTTTGCCCCGCAAACGGAAAACCCGCCGGTGGCCTGACCACCGGCGGGCGAAACGCATAGGACTTGCTGCCCGATTGACAGCAACGCCCCCTTGTCATTGTGTTTGTGCTGGAGGATGAATACAATGCGTGTTATCTGCGACAAGTGCCACGGCAAGGCCCGCATTACCACCCGGCGGGAGATAACCCCCCGCTTCACCAAGCTGTACTGCGTGTGCAACAACGCCGAATGCGGCCACAGCTTCGTTATGCATCTAGAGTTTGCGCACACTATATCGCAACCCGCATCGCCTCAAAGACCATCTATAGGAAATTTATTGCATGATTTAACAATTAACCAGAAGCAAACATGAGGTAAAGAAATGAAACGTGGACAAATTGTTATGGCAGATATGCCTTTTACAGATGGCGTTGAAAAAAGAGGAAAACACCCATTTATAATACTTCAAAATGATAAAGGAAACGCACATTCAAGCTCAATAATCGCCGTTGCCATAACAGATATCAGACAATACAAACATCTACCAATCCAAATCCCCATTAAAAAAGAGCAATTATCTGGACTCGACAACCCTAAAGACAGCGTAATTGAATGCGGACACATTTACACCATAGACAAAGTACGCATCTATAAACTTACGAACAACATCATTTCAAGAAAGCTTATGAAGCAAGTTGAAAAAGCCATCAAAATTTCTTTGGGGATAACGCCAATCCCCTAAAGCAGGCCAACAACAACGCCCCCGACATCAACCGATGCCGGGGGCGTTCGTTATGGGGTGATCTTCAGGGACGGGTTAGGAGGGGCGACCGCAGGCCCACGGCGGGCCGTCGCCCTGCCCTGCCCCTGTTCCGCCGCGCGCGGGGGCGCTGGCGACTGCGCAGGGGGTGTCGTCCAGCGCCTCGCCGCAGTGTTGCAGATCTTCGCCCAGCAGGGCCAGAATAAGCGCGAGGCCGCCGTGTTCTTCCGGCAGGCGGGCGGCGATGGTGCGCAGCGCCGCCGCGTGGCTGTAGATGCGTCCGATGGGGTCAACGTCCATGGTGTGTCTCCTCCTGCACGAGGGCGGCATGCATGCGCGCCACATCGCCCGACAGCCAGGCAAGCTGGCGTTGGAGGTTCTGCAACACACTGGCGGACTGGTGGCGGCGCTGCTGGCTGTGCAGCACGCGGCGAAGGCCCGACGCCGCGCCCGACACCTCTGCTTGCAGGTCCGCGAGATCGTGTTGCAGGCGGTCCAGCCCGGAGACGACGGCAAAGGCGTCCTTGTAGCGTGGGTTCCTGTGGGTGGTCATGCTGCCGCCTCCACAGGGGTTGAGGTTTCAGGACGCGCGGATGCCGTGGTCCCCCTGTGGCCGGTTTGCGCGAACGGCGAACCTACATCAGGCAATGCGTCTTGGGCAACGGATGGCGCAAGACTGGCTGCGGCATCGGCCACCGCCTCGCACGCGGAGACGGAAAGCCGGGCCGCCTGCTGCGAAAGCGCCGCCGCACGATGGGCCAGCCAGTCCACGGCCAGGCGCTCCGGCCCGGACAGAAAGGCCACGTGCGCACCCACGGAACGCGACAGCCCCAGCAGGCGCAGGGACACCACCTGCAACGCCAAGGGCACCAGCGCGGGCGCTCCGGACGGATCGCCGGACAGGTTGCCGGACAGGTTGCCGGTGGGGTCGCCATCGGGGCCACCGTCCAGATCGGGCAGCGATTCGTGCAGCAGCTCGTCCAACTCGGCAAGGTCGCCCTGGGCGGCGCACAAGGCAGGACGCACGGAAAGGTGGACGCATTCGGCGGGCAGCGCGAACTGGGCACCCAGTTCGGCCACGGCCTCGGCCAGCAGGTGGCCGCGCTCGACTAAAAACGCGGACAAAGCGGGGGTGGGATTCATGGAAGGCTCCTGTGAAATGACTATGGGCAGGCTCAAAGAGAAGACTGCCGGGAGTTAGTCACCGTCACAGGGCGGCTGGCGTATTCCCCCGAAGGGTATTGTATTAGCCAACTCCCGGCAGAATATCGCGTGGGATGGATGCACCACTCCTAATGGCCGCGCAGACCATGCGCAAGACGCATGGCCACCGCCGGACGGAGGACGCAAAAAAACCACGGCTGACGGGCGTGATGGCCGCCTGTGAATCAAGGAGTGACTAGCTCCTGCGGACAGATTGACCTATAGGGTTGGGGTGTGTCAAGAGAACGGGCAAGAACTCGATTAACAGGGCAACCATGAACGCCATAATGCCCTTCCGCACAGAGCAATCCACAGGACGTACCATGCTCACGCTCCCCCCCAAATCCGACCTACGCATCCAGCTTGGCACTGCTTTTAAGTCCATAGAGAATTTCACAGATTTCCTTAATGAAAAAGAAGGATCTATAGCCAACGAAATACAATACCTTGGCGACAGCATTAGAAGACGAATGGAAGACAGCATAGCATTTGAAGTCCTTGGCGGATACATCGCCGCTGTTGATAACGGCCTTGTTGGCGTCATTAAAACATCAAAAGATTCAAATCTATCAGAAGTTAACAATACAATAAAAAGATTCTCAACAGTTATAGATAGAATTCACAACGCAGTTATCCCACACATAGCGCGCACTTGGTCCGGAGTAGATTTACGATTTACCTTAGAGAAAAATGACTCTATTTTTTTCACAAAAACACTAAGCCCCTCACCCAAGAAAACACCACTTCACGAATTACTTGAAAGATTCGACAATAAATTCTCACATTCAATGTCATTTGTCGCAAACCTCGATGACAAAATTCTCTGCTTCACGGAGTTGAAGGCAGTCCCACCGACAGAAACTTTCTCTTTTAATTTCATTGAACCCAAGGGCACAAACCTTGTATCAACATATGAGCACATTATAAGCAAAAGATATTACGAAATGGCTCTCAACATCGTAACATACGCGTCACCTAGCGAGTGATCCACAATGTCGACCAACCCCCTTCACACGCCCGACACTTCTCCCCCAAAAAAACCACACCCGGACCCCTTCTCATTCTTCGCAAATATGCCTCAGGAGCGCGAATCTCCACCGTCATACATAGAACAAACAGAAAAAATACTGCTCGGGCAAGACAAAATCCACGACGACACCCTGCGCATTTTAACATCAAATCAGGAAATACTTGCACGCTTAAGTGCACTTGCAGCAACCGTAATATCTCTTGAGAACATTCTACACGAACAACATACAAGACTACTCCGCCTTATAGTGCGTTTCCTTTCTATATTCGCCTTCATCATTGCTACTGCTGGCCTAGCAAACAAAACCGATACGGCGCTCATTGACGGCGTATTTGCCACACTACTACTACTATTCTGCGCAGGATACGGAATAATGGTCACCATAGCCCTCCATTACCACAAGAACAAAGCGAAAAAAGCATCATCTCGGTAAAACAATGGAAAATGACATCGCTAAAATACTTACAGACACAATCCCAACAGTCATAGCCACATGCTTCGACATACTAAAAAATCCAAATGTCGATATCCCATCAAAGCTAATCTCTGCCACCCTCATCCTTGGACTATTTATTTTTATTACTGTAGTAGCATATGACGCACTAGTTTCTACAATTAAAAAAGCCCTTGAAAAACGACTTGCAATCATCAACCTCGTTATAGTTCTTGTCGGCTTTGTAACACTTATCACCCTGACAAGAACATGCGCCACATCGCGCGTAATGCTATATTTTATATCTTTTTTCTTCCTGACGGCTCTGTGTCCATTAATAATTTACATAGCCAAAGACCCACCACAACCTCAATAACCCCCATACGCTTTCAACGCCCCACCGCTAGGCCCAACTTAATTGCGCACCCACCCCGAGCCGCGCACCCACCTTCACCCCGTGGCCGGGCGCGATATGATCGGCCCCATGATCCGCGACGACTCGAAACTCTTCGCCCCCC
>NZ_AGFG01000006.1 GCF_000226255.1 Desulfovibrio sp. A2 | reverse complement strand
GGTGACGGCCACCACCACGTCCATGCCCGCCACGTTTTCTTCGCGCAGCAGGGCCTGGTCGGTACCGTCGCCGTGCAGCACCAGCGTGGTGTCCAGTTGTTCGGCCAGTTGGGCGCAGCGTGCGGCATCGCGGTCCACCAGCTTGGTGTGGTAGCCCTTGCGCTCGAACAGGCGGGCCAATCGCAGGCCGATGTTGCCGCCGCCCACGATGAGCGCGTGGCGGATGGTGCGTTCTTCGCGCGCCAGCGAGGCCAGCAGGGCCGGACGCGTGCCCTCGTCGTAGACGAAGTAGACGATGTCGCCTTGCTGGATGACGTCGGCCCCGGTGGGAATGATCAGTCGATCGTCGCGCACGATGGCGGCGACCATGATGGCCCCCTCGCCCACGATCTCGCGAAAGCGCATCAGCTTCTGGCCCACCAGGGGGCCCTTGTCCACCCCGATGCCCGCCATCTTGATGCGCCCGCCCGCGAATTCGCCATACTCCACCGCGCCGGGCACGCTGAGCATGCGGTCGATGGTGCGCACCACCTCGACCTCCGGATTGATGAGCATGCTGATGCGCAGCGCATCGCCGCGCAGGGCGTCGTGGTAAAGGGTGTATTCCTCGTTGCGGATGCGCGCCAGCTTCACGGCATCAGGCGCGATGGCATTGGCGAACAAGCAGGCGATGATGTTGATCTCGTCGCTGTCGGTGACGGCCAGGATGATGCCCGCCTCGTCCGCCCCGGCCTCGGACAGTACCGAGGGACTGGAGCCGGACCCCAGCACGGCCTGCACGTCCATGGCGTCGGTCACGCGGCGCAGGGCTTCGGGGTTCTGGTCAATGACGACCACCTGCTTGTTCTCGCGCGACAGGCGACCGGCAATGTGAAATCCCACTTCGCCAGCGCCGATGATGACGATTTTAAGCTGTTCGGACTGCGGCTGACGTCGGAAAAAGGCCATCCTGTTCCCCTGTATGTACTCCGGCAGAGCTGGTGCGGTGGCTGCATCCCAGCAGGACGCCATGCCGCGCTGGCATATCAGAGGCAGCATCGAATTGCAAAGCTGCGGGAACACCAGAAAACATGAAGCGACGGACACCACGCGCGGGGCGGGACCGGGCAAAAGACCGGGGCGTGCGGAGGAACATGCCGGGTCCGACGCCAAAACAGCGCGAAAGGGAACGCCAGCCGTACGCGAGAACGCGAAAAGCCCGCCGGACGAATCCGGCGGGCTGACGCGCAAAAGAAAAGGCGGGACTACTCGACGGAGCCCACGGCCTTGGTCAGGCGGGAAATCTTGCGGGCCGCCTTCTTCCAGTGGATGACGCCCTTGCCGGCGGCCTTGTCGAGCACCGACATGGCGGCGGTCAGGGCTTGGGCGGCGGTGTCCTTGTCCTTCTGCTGGACGGCGGCACGCACGGCCTTCACCACGTTCTTGATTCTGGTCTTGGCGGCGCGGTTGCGCGCGGCGCGCTTCAGGCTCTGCTTGTGCCGCTTGATGGCAGACTTGTGGTTAGCCAAGGTAACTCCTCCGAATGGCTTCGCAATATATGTTCAATTGATTTCTGGGCAGGAACACGGGGAACCAGTCAATACCCGCATGGCAGGGGCTTGTCAAGCCCGGGCCACCGCATTCCGCGCCATTCCTGGAAATCCCGCGAGATTCCGTGAACGGCGCGCCACATCCAGTGCCTTGCGCCGGGGTATCTGGAACGGCCCGCCCATATCGCGTGGCGGGCCGCCCTGCCCCTTCGCCGGGGCCATCACATCTGCAACGCGCCGAAGTCGGCCAGACGGCCCAGCCGCAGCACCAATGCCTTCAACAGGTTCAGACGATTGCCGCGCAGGGCCGCATCGTCGCACATCACCATCACGCCGTCGAAGAAGGCGTCCACCGCCGGGCGCAGCTCGCCCAGCAGGCCGAACAGGCTGGCGAAGTCGTCCGCCGCCCACAGGGCGTCGAAGCGCGGGGCCACCTCTTCCAGACGGGCGGCCAGGGCCTTTTCCGCGTCCTCGGCCAACAGGTCGTGCCGGTAGGTTCCATCAAGAACCACCCCGCCCTCCTGGCCCTGCTTGCGGATGATATTGGCCGCGCGCTTGAAGGTCAGCACCGCGCTACCGAAGTCCTCGCGGCGGCTGAAGTCGGCCAGCGCGGCCAGGCGCGCCCCGGCAGCACGCACGTCCACGCCAGCGCCCTCGGGCGTGTCGGCGGCCAGGGCCGCCTCCACCAGCAGGGTTTCGTATCCGGCGGCCATGAAGTGGTTCTTGAGGCGGGCCATGAAGAACTCTTCCAGCTTCGCCAGCGCTTCCGCCGGGGCCAGCTTCCACGCGCGCTCGCCGTACAGGGCCAGGGCGGTGCGGAACAGTTCGCGCACGTCGATGCGCAGGCCGTGCTCCAGCACGATGCGGGCAATGCCCAGCGCGCAGCGGCGCAGGGCATACGGGTCGGCCGCGCCGGTGGGGATCATGCCCAGGCCGAAGCACCCGGCCATGGTGTCCGCCTTGTCGGCGATGGACAGCAGCGCACCGGCGGGCGTTGCGGGCACGGGGCTGTCAGGCCCGGCGGGCAGGTACTGCTCGGCCAGTGCGGTGGCCACGGCTTCCGGTTCGCACATGCGGCGGGCGTAGATCCCGCCCATGATGCCTTGCAGGGTGTCGAACTCGCCCACCATCTCGGACACCAGGTCGGCCTTGGAAAGACGACCGGCGCGGGCGCAGGCCGAGTCGTCGGCAGCGCCGCTGGCCTTGGCCAGCCAGGCGCACAGTTTTTCGAGGCGGCGGGTCTTGTCGCCCATGGAGCCCAGCGGCCCCAGGAAGATCACGTTGTCCAGCTCGGCCAGCCACGCGTCGAAGCTGGCGGCGAGGTCGGTCTTCCAGAAGAAGCGGCCATCCTCCAGCCGGGCGCGCAGCACGCGTTCCCAGCCCTTCTTGACCAGCGCCACATCCAGCGGGGTGAGGTTGAGCACGGTAAGAAAATGCGGCAGCAGCGCGCCGTCGGGTCCTTCCACGCCAAAGCTCTTCTGGTGGCTTTGCATGCTGGTCAACAGCACTTCACGCGGCAGTTCGAGGAACGACGGGTCGATGTCGCCCAGAAGCGGCACCGGGTGCTCGGCAAGGCCCTGCACTTCGTCCAGCAGGCTTTCCTTCCACAGGATGCGCCCGCCCGCCGCCTCGGCGGCGGCGTTGCCGCCCTCGATGATCCGTACGCGACGCTCGGCCGGGTCGGGCATCACGCCGCCCTTCTCGGTGACCACGTTCAGGTAGTCGGCGGCGGATTTCACCACCAGCGGACCTGCGCCGTGGATGCGATGGCCCCAGGTGACCCCGCCGGAGATCACGCCGCCCACCTCGAAGGGGGTCACGGCGTCATCGAACAGGGCCAGCAGCCAGCGCAGCGGGCGGCCGAAGGTGAAGTCGCCGCTGCCCCAGCGCATGCGTTTGGGAAACGGCAGCGCGGCGATGATGGCCGGGCACGCGGCGGCGATGAGGTCGGCCGCCTGGGCTCCGCCGGTGCGCTTGCGCACCGCGATGTACTCGCCCTTGTCCGTGGACAGGGTGAAGATGTCGGCCATGTCCACGCCCTGGGTGCGGGCAAAGCCCTCGGCGGCCTTGGTGGGCTTGCCTTCCGCGTCGTAGGCCACGCGCACGGGCGGGCCGGGCACCACCTCTTCCGCCTCGCGCTGCACGGGGTTGATGCCCTCGATGAGCACGGCCGCGCGGCGGGGCGTGGTGAGCACCCGGATGGATTCATGTTCCACACCCGCGTCGTCGAGCGCGCGGGCGAAGCGTTCCGCCAGTTCCCGTTCCAGGCCGGGCAGGAAGCGGGAGGGAAGTTCCTCGAAACCGATTTCAAGCACGAATTGCGACATGCTCACGTCCTTTCTTCTTATTCCGGAGCGTCTCGGTCCGGCCCAGGGGCTGCGTCAAAATTAGGATTTTCGTTCGTTGGCAAGGAAAACAAGCCCGCCATGAGGGAGTATACTCTTCTCGTATTCGACCGGCATGGCGGGCGAAGCTTGACGACGCCAACGGACGAAAGGACAATTTTGAAGCTGCCCCTAGCTGGCGGCCAGCATGGGATAGCCCAGTTCCTCGCGCTGGGCGGCGTACAGCCGCGCCACGGCAGAGGCCAGGGCGCGCACGCGGCCGATGTAGCCGGTGCGTTCGGTGATGGAGATGGCCCCACGCGCGTCAAGCAGGTTGAAGGTGTGCGAGCACTTCAGACAATAGTCGTAGGCGGGCCACAGCAGCCCTTCGTCGCACAGCCGCTTGCACTCGCCTTCGCAGGCGTTGAACTGGTCCAGCAGCATCCTGGGGTTGCTGGCCTCGAAGTTGTACTTGGACTGTTCCACCTCGTTCTGGTGGTAGATGTTCCCGTAGGTGACGCGGTCGTTCCACGAAAGGTCGTAGACCGATTCCTTGCCCTGCAGGTACATGCACAGCCGTTCCAGCCCGTAGGTAATTTCCACGCTGGTGGGAGCAAGGTCTATGCCGCCCACCTGCTGGAAGTAGGTGAACTGGGTCACTTCCATGCCGTTCAGCCACACTTCCCAGCCAAGGCCCCACGCGCCCAGGGTGGGCGATTCCCAGTCGTCCTCCACGAAGCGGATGTCGTGGGCGGCCGGGTCGATGCCGAGGGCGCGCAGGCTGTCCAGGTAGACGTCCTGCACGTTGTCGGGCGAGGGCTTCAGGATGACCTGAAACTGGAAGTAGTGCTGGAGCCGGTTGGGGTTTTCGCCGTAGCGGCCGTCGGTGGGACGGCGCGAAGGCTCCACGTAGGCCACGTTCCACGGTTCCGGCCCGATGACGCGCAGGAAGGTCGAGGGGTTGAAGGTACCGGCCCCACATTCCACGTCGATGGGCTGCATGATCACGCAGCCGCGCTTGGCCCAGAAATTCTGCAAGGTGAGGATGACGTCCTGAAAATGCATGCTGTACCCCTGATTGTCCTGACTTGGCCTGACTGTTGCCGTATGGGCCGGGCGGCGGCCCGGCATGCGGCCCCGCGCTACAGGCGGCGGAACCGCCCGTTGTCCCACGCAAGGCCGATGTGAAACTGTATGAAGCCGTCCACCGCGCGGGTGCACTGCCGCCGAACGGCGGCCATGCCCTTTGCATCGGGAGTGACGACCATGCCCGACGTGTCGGCCGCAGGAAACCTGTCAGCCGGGTCCCGAGTGCCCGGTGATGCCTGCCCGGCCCGACCTGCCCGACCTGCCTGTTCGGCCTGTCCTGCCTGTCCGGCCTGTCCTGCCTGTTCGGCCAGTCCGGCCAATCCGGTCGGTACGGCAGGCGTTGCAGGCCGCAACGGCATGGGGAGAACCGCGCTGCGGTCCATCCCGGAAATTTCCAGTGGCTGTGCCACGCCTTCGCTGGCCCAGTCCTCGCTACCGTGGTCTTCGCTACCGCGCACCGGACCGAACGGATCGCTCTCGAACACCGAACTGCCGTTCCACAGGGGGCGCGGCGCGTCCGAAGGCACTGGCGCGGGCTCCGGGCCAGCGGCCCGGCCCGGCTCGGCCTGCGTCGCCGCGTCCTGCGCCAGCGCGCTGTCCGGCAACCGGCACAGGCAATCATCCAGCGAACCGTGCCCGCCGTCGCCAAAGGCGAGGCCCGACAGGCTGCCCAGAAAACGCCCGTCCAGAAAGCGGGGGGACGCTCCGCCCGCGAAACCGTTGCGAGTGGAATCGGCGCGCGGGGTCATGTCCGGCGGCGGCAGGCCCTGGCTCCGCCCGTTCGGTCCGAACGCATCCGGTGTGGGCATGCCCGGCTCGAAAAAATCCGGCACGCCCGTCACGTCCGACTCAGGCAATCCCCCGTGCTCCGTCGCGGGCGAACGTTCCCCGTCCGCCACGGCAGCGGCCTGCCCCGGCGCGGGGGGCAGCACGCCCGGCCACAGAAGCGGCGAATTCTCCTGCACAAAGCGCAACACGTCAAGCGCTTCGCGCTCCACCCGCACGCGCGGTCCCGGCAGGGGCGCGCAGGCGTCGCACTGGGCAGCGCCCTCCTGCACCAGAAAGGCCGCGCCGGACACGTGCGTCAGGTCCGCGCCGCACGTGGCGCACGCGTCGATGCGCGGCGCGTAGCCCTGCTCCGCCGCCAGCCGCAGCCGGAACAGCACGGGCAGCATGTCGGGCACGGGTCCACCGCCTTCCAGCAGTTCAAGCACATCCTCGACCAGCTGATGCGTGGCCGCCGCGCCCTCCGGCCCGCACCCCAAAGCTTCCAGGAATTTCAGACAGTTCACCGCAGCGCCGAAGCGCGGCCAGTCGCGCCGCAGCCTGTCCGGCCCGCGCAGCAGGGTGCCTTCCTGAATGGACAGGTACTGCCCGCCGCGCGTGGACTTGACCCGCAGCAGCGCCCGATTGAACAGGTCCAGGCAGCCGCAGAACCGCTTGCGGCTGCGGCAGCCGCCGAAGGCAAAGGCGGTGAGCAGGCCGCGCGTCGGAGACAGGAAGCGGACCCAAAGGTCCGCCTCCCTGAAACGCCCGGTATGGACGATCAGTACCTGTTCCGAGAATTCCATGCCTGCCCTGCCCTTGCGGGCGTGGTTGCGACGGCGGCCTTTCGGGTCCGGCCGCCGTGATTCGGCATCGAGCGCCGGGGCGCTACTGCGCCTGCGGCGGAAACACCAAAGTCCGCACCTGGCCCGATTCGCCGGGCGCGGGCTGTTCCTGCCCGTTGTAGCGGATGCGCACCCCGCCCGCGTTGCCGAGCTTCAGCGTGAGGCGCTTGGTGAAGGTCAGCGCGAAGGTCTGCCCCTTGTGCAGCGAGAACTGGCGCACGTCGGAATCGTCCGCGCTGGAATGCACCCAGCAGTCGGCCAGGGCGATGACCACGATGCGGTGCGTGCCGCCAGCCAGCACGGAACCGTCGGTATCGGCCCCTTCGCCCGCGGCGGCCTCGCTGTCGAACACGCCGCCCTGCGGCGCGCCGGACGGGGCTGATGCCTGAGCGGGAGCCGGGGGGGCGGGCGTGACGGATGCGACGGCAGCCGGGGCCGGAGCCGTCGAAGCGGACGCAGCGGCGGCAACCGGTGCCGTGGCGTTGCGCGCGGGCTGGCCGACGGGGGCTGAGGATGTCGCAGCAGGGGCATTGGTTGCATTGGCCGCCACGCCGGTCGCACCGGACATGGCCGCCGGAACGGTGGCGTTCACAAGGGGGGCCGCATCAGCCGCCGACGCGGGCTGCGCCTCCGCCTCAACTGGCGCGACTGGAGCGACTGGCGGCACGGGCTGGGTCGCTTGGGCGGGCTGGGCCACCTTGGGCACCTCCGCCTCGCGCGTGGACTGCTGGCGGTAGTACCAGCCGCCGCCCAGGGCGGCCAGCAACACCAACGCGGCCAAGGCCAGCACAACGGGCGACAGCCCGGTCCGGGCGCGGGCCGGGGGCTGCGCCGCCACGGTCTCGGGCAGCAGTTCCTCGGGCACCTCGAAAGGATAGGCCTCGTCCACGGCGCGCATGACCAGGTCGTTGTCCACACCCAGCAGGGCAGCGTAGGACTTGATGAACCCCCGCGCGTACACGGCGTGGGGCAGCCCGTCCCGCTCCCCATCCTCTATGGCGCGCAGGACGCGGGCGGAAACCTTGATGCGGATCGCCACGTCCCCGATGTCGAGGTTTTTCGCCTCGCGCGCCTCGCGCAGGGCGATGCCGAGTTCCTTGAGTGCCATCTCGTCTCCTTGGCTGGGGCTGCCGGGCGGAACATGCGGCCGCAAGGCCGCTCGTTACAGCCTGGCGAAGCATTCTTGCCCGGCCTGCGTTCCGGCCGGGCCGCGCGGCGCGGTCTAGATGCGGATGTCGATGACGGCCTTGTCGCGCAACTGCTTGGTGTATTCCACGAAACGCTCCTGCATCTTGGGCTCGCGCAGCACGTTCTCAATCTCGGGGGTGGCTTCCTCCACCGACTGCGAACGCCCGGCCGAAACCTCGATGAGCTTGAGCATGGCCTTGCGGCCTTCCACCTGCATGACCTTGCTCACCTCGCCGGCCTTCAGGCCGTCCAGTGCTTCCTTCCAACTGGGGGCGAGGTCGGTCCACTTCAGTGTGCCGATGTCGCCGCCCGAGGTGTGGTTGGGGCCGATGGAGTCGGTGGCGGCCAGTTGCTCGAAGGTCGTCTGGCCCGCGCGCACCTTCGCGGCCAGCCCTTCGGCGTCGGCCGTGGGGGCGAAGATGATCAGCCCCAGACGCACGGTGCGGTCGGTGACGAACTGCGACTTGTGCGCGTCGTAGTACTTCTTGACGTCTTCCTGGGTGATCACGATCTTGCGGGCGATCATGAGGGCCAGCAGGCGATGGCGCAGGATGCCCTTGCGCACGCGGTCGCGCATGACGTCCATGGACAGGCCCTGCTGCACCAGCTGACGTTCGAATTCCTGCTGCGAAAGCTGGCTGCGCTGCACGAACTTGCGCATTTCATTGTCCACTTCGCTGTCCTGCACGGTGATCTTCCAGCGTTCCGCTTCCTGGGTCATCAGGATGTCGGTGATCATGGATTCGAGCACCTGCAGATGTACCTTGCGCACCGCCTCCTGCTGCGAGGGGTTGTTGCGGTCAAGGCCAAGGCGCATCAACTCTGGGGTGGCCTGCGCCTGCACGTCGAAGAAGGTTATCATCTCGCCGTTTACCACGGCTGCGATCTTGTTGATCTGTTCGGCCCGGGGAGCCACGACCGCCATGGCGGCAAGGCAGACAAAAAGGACGGGGGCGGCAAGGCAGAGGGTGCGGAGCAGCGGACGCAAGGGGCACTCCTGTTTCGTGGTTGGGGGGGCGGACCCGGAATCGGACCCGCTGCGGAACCGGGAAGCATTCCCCGGACCGGAAGGCCGGTGCGCCCCCTTGTTCCTGATTTCCGATGATGCCGCCCCTTGCGGGGCCGGTTCCATCAGGCCGTGGCGGGACGCCTTGCAGACGGCGGCGGGACGCCGTCAGTGGAAAGCCGGGCGAAATGCCCGGCGCTTCGGGTGTCGGCCGGGCGGTCCACCGTTGGCAAACCCGGCATGTAATACCTTTTTCCCGTTTATGCAATCAGCCGCAACAATACGTATTATTTCGTCTTTGCCTTGCGTTGTACGCCGTTCGCCGGGGGTGCCGCCGCACCCTTGCCCTCTTCGGCGGCGGGCGGCGCGGCAAGGTCCGGCAGGGCGTCGGAGGCTCCTTCGCCCATGGCGTCGGGAGTCTGCATGCCCTGCCCCAGGCCGGACGGGTCCTGCATATTGGCGGCATTGGGCATGCCGCCTGTTGCCGTTCCGTTGCCGCCGCCCGGCGTGGCGGACGCGCCGTCCGCACCCGCTCCGCGCGCCTCGGGCACGAGATGCGCGGAAACCCGGATCCGCGCGGTGCGCAGCTCCGCCTCTATCCAGCGGGCGTACGCCTCGTCCATCTTGCGTTCCAGCAGCACCCGTTCCACCAGCGGGTAGGCGTGGGAAAGCTCCAGTTGCTTCTCTGGTATCTCGCCCACCAGCAAAAACGACTGGTAGCCCCACTCGCCCTGCTTCACCGCCGATGCCTGACGGGACGCAAGGCCCGCCAGTTCCTTGCTCCACAGGGCGGGCAGCCGGTCGCGGCGCATCTTCACCTCGCGCACGGTGACGGTGGGCTGCGCGGCCTCCACGTCGGCAGGCCTGGCCCCGTTCTGGGCCATGGCGCGGGCCTTGTCCACGGCGGCCTTGTCCGGTCCCGCCACCACCAGGAACTGCACCCGGCGCGGCAGCCGGTAATCCTGCTTGTGCGCCGAGTAGTAGGCTTCCACCTCTTCAAGCGGAATGCTGATGGTGGGGCGCAGCACCTGGCGCATGAACTTCTGCATGGCGATGCGCGAACGCAGCATGGACCGCCACAGATCAAGGTCTATGTATTCCTCGACCAGCGATTTTTCGAATTCCCCCGCCGGGTAGTCGGCGCGCACCTCGGCCTCGGCTTCGGCCACTTCCGCGTCGGTGACGGCGATGTTGTCGCGCGAGAGCGCCTGCGCCACCAGTTCCTGCACGATGAGGTCGGACAGCACGCCGCCGTACTGGGCCTGCAACTGCTCCACCGACGGGGCATGGCCGGACCAGCTCATGCTGTTCATGTCGTGCACCGCTTCCAGGGTGCGCAGCATGATGGGCCTGTCGTTGACCGTGGCCACCACGCCTTCGGGCAGTGGGTCTTCGCCGCAACCGGCCAGCAGCAGGGCAAGCAGCGCCGCGCACAGCAGCGGCAGGACGGCCCGCACGCCAGCATGCGGCGAACGGGAATGCCGCCGGAAAGGCGCGGACAGCGCATGCGTGAGCAAGGACGGGGAAGGAACCATGGGCGGGATTGCTCTCCGGTTGCGGTGCACGGGCCGGGCGGGGCCTACGCGAAAGAAACGCCGGACGGGAGACCGGGCTGGCTGCCGGACGGGTGCCGGACGGGCTACCCGGCCAATCCGGCCAGCGCCGCCAGATCGGTGCGCACCTTGTCCAGCCGCGCGCCAAGGTCGCCTTCGGCCTCGGCGGCGGAACCCGGCACGGCCTCCATGCGCACTTCCAGAGTGGCCGGGGGCACCAGGCGCGCCCTGCCCTGCCGGGCCGCCACCCACGCCACCAGCCGTTCCGGCGCGATGGCGGTCTGGCGTTCGTCCCAGACCAGCCGCAGCCGCTCGGGATGGATGTCGGCCCGCACCACCTGCAGGGATGCCAGGAAGCGCTTGAGCACCAGCACGGCCAGGAAGTTGCGCAATTCCGGCGGGCAGGGGCCGAAGCGGTCGCGCAGTTCCATTTCCACGTCCTGCAGCGTGGCGGCGTCCGGCGCGGAGGACAGCGCCTTGTAGAACTTCAGCCGTTCGCGGGCGTCGCCAATGTACGTTTCGGGGATGTGCGCGGCAAGCCCGATGTTCAGTTCCGGCTCCGCCGCCTCGCGCGGCGGGTCGCCCTTCAGGCGGGCCACTTCCTCTTCCAGCATCTCCAGATACAGGTCGAGGCCCAGGCGGGTCATGTGGCCGGACTGCACCTCGCCCAGGATGTTCCCCGCGCCGCGCAGCCGCAAGTCTTCCATGGCCACCTGGAACCCCGCGCCCAGGTAGTCCAGCTCAAGGATGATACGCATGCGCTGGCGGGCCTGCTCGGGCAGGCGTTCGGCGTCGGACACCACGAACACGGCGTAGGCCTGCCGGTCCGACCGGCCCACGCGGCCGCGCAACTGATACAACTGGCCAAGGCCGAACATCTGGGCCTGGTCCACGATGAGCGTGTTGGCGCGCGGAAAATCCAGGCCCGATTCGACGATGGCCGTGCACACCAGCACATCGAGTTCACCGTGCCAGAACTTGTGCATGGTGTCTTCCAGCTCGCGCTCGCCCATCTGGCCGTGGGCCATGCCCACCCGCGCCGTGGGCACCAGCCCGCGCACGAATTCCGCCACCCGCTCCAGCCCCTGCACCCGGTTGTGCACCCAGAACACCTGCCCCTCGCGGGCGATCTCGCGCTCCAGGATCTGGCGCAGGGCGTTGGCGTCGCGCTCGATGAGCGCGGTGGCCACGGGCTTGCGTTCCGGCGGGGCGGTCTCGATGACCGACAGCTCGCGAATGCCCGACATGGACAGTTGCAGGGTGCGCGGAATGGGCGTGGCGGTCAGGGTAAGGGCGTCCACGTTCTTGCGGAACTTCTTCAGCTTTTCCTTGTGGCGCACGCCAAAGCGCTGCTCCTCGTCCAGCACCAGCAGGCCCAGGTTGGGCAGTTGCACGTCGTCGGAGAGTAGACGGTGGGTGCCGATGAGGATGTCGATCTGCCCGCGCGCGGCGGCTTGCAGCACGTCCTTCTGCTTCTGGCGCGGCACAAAGCGGCTCAGCATGCCCACGTTGACCGGGAACCCGGACAAGCGGCTGCGAAAGGTCTGGTAGTGCTGCTCGGCCAGCACCGTGGTGGGGCACAGCAGAGCCACCTGGCGGCCTTCGGCGGCGGCGCGGAAGGCCGCGCGCAGGGCCACCTCCGTCTTGCCGAAGCCCACGTCGCCGCACACCAGGCGGTCCATGGGTTCCGGCTTTTCCATGTCATCCAGCACGTCCTGGATGGCCCGGGCCTGGTCGGGCGTTTCCTCGAAGCCGAAGGACGCCTCGAACTCGCGGTACAGCTCACCCAGCGGGCCATAGCGATAGCCCTTGGCCACCTTGCGGTAGGCGTACATCTCCACCAGGTCGGCGGCGATCTTCTCAATGGCCTTGCGGGCCTTCTCCTTGCTGGCCCGCCAGCCGGAACCGCCCAGCTTGTCCAGCGCGGGCGCGGCATCGTCACCGCCGCCCTTGAACCGCTGGATGAGCGACAGGCGGTCAACAGGGAGGTAGAGCCTGTCCTCGCCCGCGTATTCCAGCAGCAGGAAGTCGTTGGCCACCCCGCCAAGGTCCATGCGGTGCAGCCCACCAAAACGCCCCACCCCGTAGTCGCGGTGCACCAGAAGATCCCCGGGCGAAAGGTCGTCGTAGCGGTCGAGCCCCAGGAAGGCCCCGGTGGGCACCCGGGGCTGGCGGTCGGCCTTGGGTTGCAGCACGTCCTCGCCGATGACCAGCACGTTGTCCCACGCAAGGTCGATGCCCGCGCGGAACGGGGCCACAAGCGCGTACAGGCCCCGGTCGGCCGGAGAATAGCGCAGGGCCGGGCGCACGCCGTCCTGTTCGGCCAGCTTCAGGAATTTGCGGCGGCTGCGGTCGCTGGCGAAGCAGAGCACCACCTGCCGCCGTTCGGCGGTCCACTGGCGCAGGGCCGTCACCAGCCGCTGCCACGGCCTGTCGTCGTCGCCGGGGGTGGGGAACAGGTCGCGAAAGGCGTGCAGCCGCCGTTCCGGCAGGTCCACGCCAGTACGCTCCATCCCCATGACCAGCCGTTCGAAGTGGGCCACGGCCCGGCCACGCCAGGCGGCCTCGGCCTCGTCGGCGTCGCGCAGCACCAGCGCGCGCGGCTGGCGCAGGCGGTGCTCGTCGTACTGCCTGTCGAGGTGCGCCTCCCAGTTGGCGCGCGCCGCCTCCAGCGCGGCGGCCAGGTCCGCCCGGTCGGGCAGCAGCCACACGGCGTCGCGCGGCAGCCAGTCTTCCATCCAGGTGGCGTTCTCGTACCACGCGCCGGGCAGCAGGCCGGTCACTTCGCCATCGGCCATGCGGGCCAGGGCGGCGGCCTGCTCGCCGTCGATGACGCCCTCCTTGCGCAGCAGCTTCCAGCGGCGGGCCGCGGCGTCGCGGTAGTCGCGGCTGCCCACCACCGGGGCCACGGGCAGCAGGCGGAATTCCTCCAGGCTGGCCAGCGAGCGCTGGCTGGTGGCGTCGAACAGCCGGATGTCCTCCAGCGTGTCGCCGAAGAATTCCAGGCGCAGCGGCTTTTCGTAGCCGGGGGGAAAAATGTCCAGGATGTCGCCGCGCCGGGCCGCCTCGCCGGGGCGGCTGACCATCTGGGCCCGCTCGAAGCCCCAGTCGATGGCCTGATCCAGCACCAGTTCCGGCGACATGTCCTCGCCACGGGCAAGGCGCAGTTCGTGACGTTCGAAGATATCCACCGGCGGCAGCTTGGGCAGCAGGTTGTCCACCGAGACGATGACGCCGCGCGGGTGCTCGCGGCGGCTCAGGGCGTACAGGCTGGCCATGCGCGCTGCCCAGGCGGCGCGGCCGCGCGTGCCCGCCGGGTGCTGCGGAAAGACGATCCACTGGGCGTCCCAGCGGGCCTGGGTCACGGCCGGGTCCGCGCCGGAGAGATCCGGAGAGAACAGGGTGGTCAGGGCGCGGGCCTCGGCCAGTTCGGCGGCGTCGCGCACCACCATGACCACGTCGCGCCCGGCGTGCATCAGGGCCAGGGCAAGGCGGGCAGCCCCGCCCATGCCGCTGCGGGCCACCTCGATGCGGCAGGGCTCGCCCGCCGGGACGGCGTGCGCGCCCGCGGCGGCGGGGACGGAAAGCCCGGACGCGGCCAGGCGCAAGGTCAGTTGCTCGAAATTCACGGTGCCTCCGTGCCCCCCGCGCGGGCGGCGGCCATGGCGCGGGGGTGAACGGCAAAAGGCCGCTTCGCCCTGTTACCGACGATTGGCGGCATGGGGGAAGGCGGCATGGATTCCTTGTGGCGCGTGCGGCGCATGCCGCGCGCAGGGCGGGACCTTACCCGGTTCGCCCCCGGCGCGCAATGGGCGCACGGGGGACGGGAATGCCGGACGGGGGCGGCCTGCGCTCCGCCCGGAGTACACAGCCACGCGAAACGGCGCGCCCATGCCGCCGGATACGGGCTGCCAAACGCGCAACGCCCCGATGGCCGAAACCACCGGGGCGCGAGCGAAAACGAAGGAAATGCCTAGATGTGGCCCAGGATGCTCATGTCGTCGTTGGACAGCAGCTTGTCGAGGTCGAGCAGGATCAACAGTCGATCCTGCAGCTTGCCCACGCCGCTGATGTACTCCGACTCAAGCCCGGCGACCACGGGCGGCGGCGGCTCGACCGTGCTGGCGGGAATGCGCAGCACCTCGGAGACGGAATCCACCACGAACCCGACAATCATGTTGTTGATCTCGATGACGATGATGCGGGTATGCTTGTCGTGGCTCTTGGAGTCGAGCCCGAATCTGCGGCGCAGGTCGATGATGGGAATGACCTTGCCGCGCAGGTTGATGACGCCCTCGACGAATTCCGGCGCGCGGGGAACCTTGGTGATCTCCATGGTGCGGATGATTTCCTGCACCTTCAGGATGTCCACCCCGAATTCCTCGTCGCCGATGCTGAACGTGACGAGTTGCAGCAGTTCATCGTCCTGCTTCTTCTGCGTTGCATCCATGACCAACTCCTTGGTGCGGGTAGCGACAGTTGCGGCAGTCCGGGCGACGAACGCCGCGACCGCATTCAGGATTCTATGCGGAATCATCCTTCAAGGCAAGTGACGTGCCCGTGGCATGTTCCTGTCATTGGGCCGCTTTCCGGCTACGGGGCTTGATAATCACACCGCCGTGGCGTAAAAGGTGGCTGCACAGCCCATTGCCAGTTCGTCTGCCCGTGTACCGGCGCGTCATCCGCGCGGTGGCCGCGCGTTTTCGCGCAGTCCGCCGGGGATGCACCGGTGGCACGTCCGCATCATCTTGCGGCGCGGCGAAAGGCCCCCGGGCCATGCGCGGATGCGAACCTGTCCGGAATCGGCGTGAAACGCCCAGGAGCCGTTCAGGAAGCGTCCGGGAGAGGCAGGCGGCCGGCCCGGCGACCGCCCCGGCACCACAACGTCCACCGATGCGGAGGAATGCTGCCGATGGCGCATATGTTCCCCTTCCCCGACGACCTGCCCCTCGCCCTGCAAATAAAGGCCCTCGGTGATGAGGAGTTGCTGGATTTCTGGGAGGAGACCCAGTTCCTCGAAAAATTCCTTGAAGAAGACTTCAACGTGCAGCCGGAGCACTCGGTGGAGTATGAACGACTGATCTTGCAGGAGTTGCAGTTGCGCTCCTGTAGACGCAGCCTCGACCGTCGCCCGTAAAGGACGGACGGGGCTTCGGGCCACCGCCCGGATGATGCGCTCGACAGGCGCGCGCAATGAGGCCGACGCGGTAGCGCGTGAAAAGGGCCGCACCCCTGACAGGGGTGCGGCCCTTTTCACGCGCCTGGGCCCGGGCGACAACGAAGCCCCCGCCGGAAAACTTCCGGCGGGGGCCCGATGCAGCGGTTACAGCGGGCTACAGGCTGGCGGAACGGCCCACGCAGAAGTAGGCGAAGCCCTGCTCGCCCATGAACGCGGGCGAGTACAGGTTGCGGCCGTCGAACAGCACCGGCGCGGTCAGCAGGTCCTTCACCCGCTCGAAGTCGGGGTTGCGGAACTGGTTCCACTCGGTGACCACCAGCAGCGCCTGCGCGCCCCGGCAGGCTTCGTACTGTTCGGAAACGATCTCCACCAGCGGGTTGTCGCCGATGAGCTTAGCGGCGTTCTCGGATGCCACCGGGTCGAAGGCCCGCACGCGCATGCCGTGGTCGGTCAGGTCCTTGATGATGGACAGGGCCGCCGCCTCGCGCATGTCGTCGGTGTTGGCCTTGAAGGCCAGGCCCCACAGGGCCAGCGTCTTGCCCGCGACCCCGCCCTGCGGCGCGAAGTAGTCGCGCACGCGCCGGGCCATGGACACCTTCTGGCGGGCGTTGACGTCCTCCACCGCGTCCAGCAGTTGAGGCACGGCCCCGGCCTCGCGGGCGGTGTGGATCAGCGCCTTGACGTCCTTGGGAAAGCACGAACCGCCGTAGCCCACGCCGGGGTAGATGAAGTGGTAGCCGATGCGCTGGTCCGAGCCGATGCCGATGCGCACCTCACGCACGTCGGCCCCCACCTGTTCGCAGATGCCCGCGATTTCGTTGATGAACGAAATCTTGGTGGCCAGCATGCAATTGGCGGCGTACTTGGTCATTTCCGCGCTGCGGGTACCCATGACGATGAGCTTGTCGCGGCTGCGGGCGAAAGGCGCGTACAGCTGGCGCAGATACTCGGCCGAGCGCTCGTCTTCCGTGCCGACGACCACGCGGTCCGGCTTCATGAAGTCGCTCACCGCGTCGCCTTCCTTGAGAAACTCGGGGTTGGACACCACGTCGAAGGCGATGTCCGCGCCGCGCGCGGCCAGTTCCTCGCGGATCAGTCCGCGTACCCGGTCGGCCGTGCCCACGGGCACGGTGGACTTGTCCACCACGATGAGCGGGCGGTGCATCAGGCGGCCGATCTCGCGGGCCACTTGGTCCACGTAGGAAAGGTCGCACGAACCGTCGTCGCGCGAGGGGGTGCCCACGGTGATGAACACGAACTGGGCGCGCGCAAGGCCCTGCTCCAGGCTGGTGGTGAACACCAGGCGGCCTTCGGCGTGGTTGCGGCGCACCAGGTCTTCAAGGCCCGGTTCGTAGATGTGCACCTTGCCGGCGGTAAGGGTTTCCACCACGGCGGGGTTCACGTCCACGCAGCAGACATTGTTGCCCATTTCGGCGAAGCAGGCAGCGCTGACCAGGCCGACGTAGCCGGTGCCGACGATGCAGACGTTCATGGTATCCTCGTTATGTTTCGTGCAGGATATGCGGATGTTCGGAAAATACGCGGTCACTGACCATGATATGTCGAACGGCCAGCGGATATACGCACCCTGCCCTACATCGCCCCCCCGCCGTTCGTCAACGGAGGGGCAAGTGCCGCTCCACCCATAATAGATGGTGGCGCAGAACGACGCGTGCCCGCGCCCCGGTCACTTCCCCGAAGCAACCCTGCCCTGGACGCCGCGCCCCACCCCGCGCCCCAGACGCCCACCCCGCATGGTGCATCAGACGTTGCGCCCTTGACTTCGCGCCCGCCGGGGTGTGAAAATCCGGCACGTTCGGTATGTTCACCCCAAGGAGCCGCCATGCCCGTTCTCGTCGTCAACGTGGACCACGTCGCCACCCTGCGCCAGCAGCGCCTCGGCAAGGAGCCGGACCCGCTCACCGCCGCCCACATGGCGGAACTGGCGGGAGCGCGCGGCATCATCGTGCACCTGCGCGAAGACCGCCGCCACATCCAGGACCACGACGTGGAACTGATGGCCCGCACCCTGAAGACCCGCCTGCACCTGGAAATGGCCGCCACAGGTGAAATGCAGGCCATTGCCCTGGCCCGCAACCCGTACATGGTCTGCCTGGTGCCCGAAAAGCGGGAGGAACTGACCACCGAGGGCGGCCTGGCCGTTGCCGGGCGCGAGGCATTCCTGAAGGAATACCTGGCCCCCATCCATGCGCGGGGCATCCTGTCCAGCCTGTTCATAGAGGCGGACGAGGCCCAGGTGCGCGCCGCCGCCGCCGTGGGCTGCCCGTACATCGAACTGCACACCGGCCACTTCGCCGACGCCCCCACCCGCGCCGCGCAGCGCGCCGAACGCGACAAGATCGTCCGGGCCATCGGCCTTGCCCGGTCTCTGGGGCTTGGCGTGAACCTCGGCCACGGCCTGAACTACGACAACATTTACGAGTTCGCCGAGGTGCCGGGCATCAGTGAATTCTCCATCGGGCATTCCATCGTTGCCCGCGCGGTATTCACCGGGTTCGAGCGCGCCGTGGCCGACATGGCGGCCATCATCGCCCGGTTTCCCGCCTGATGGGCACCCAGATGGTCAGCGAGACGGGCAGCGAGACGGACGATCCGCAGGGGATGCGCCCGCCGGAACGCGCCGGGGAGACCGCATGATCGTAGGGCTCGGCATCGACATCGCGGAGATTTCGCGCATCGCCAAAGCCTGGGAACGTCACGGCCAGCGCTTTGCCGCGCGGGTGCTGCACCCCGCCGAACTGGCCTGCCTGCCGCCCTCGCCCGTGGCCTTTCTGGCCGCGCGCTTCGCCGCCAAGGAGGCCACCGTCAAGGCGCTGGGCACCGGCTTTTCGCAGGGCATCGGCCCGCGCGACATCGAGGTGCGCCCCCTGCCCACCGGCCAGCCCCAGTTGGTGCTGCACGGCAAGGCGGCGGACCGCCTCGCCACGCTGGGGGCCACCGCCGCCCATGTCTCCCTTACCCACGGCCGCGACACCGCCGCCGCCGTGGTGGTGCTGGAACGACATGCGCCGTAACGGATGCATGAAGGCTTTCCGGGAAAAATCCCCCAGAAAACGACCAAGGGGCTGACGGTATCCAGACCTGCACAGGAGCCTTCCATGACCCCCACCGACAGACCTGACCGCTGGCGCCTGCCCTGCGTTGACCTGCCCGCCCCCGAAGAAATGGCCGGGTGGGACCGTGCGGCCATCACCGACTTCGGCCTGCGCGAAGAAATGCTGATGGAGAACGCCAGCCGCGAGGCGCTGCACGCGCTGCGCGCTGAACTGGCCAGCCGGGCCGAAGCGGGGGCAAGATTGAATTCCGGCGCGCCAATCGCGCCGGGCACGCCGTCTGCCGCCACGTCCGCCTCCTTCTCCTTTTCCGGGCTGCGCGTGCTGCTGCTCATGGGCGGCGGCAACAACGGCGGCGACGCGGCCGCCCTT
>NZ_AGFG01000007.1 GCF_000226255.1 Desulfovibrio sp. A2 | reverse complement strand
GGGGGCGGCAGGCGGCTCCATCCGAGGCGGCGGCCATGTCCGCCACCAGTTGCACGGGGTTTTCCGCACCAGCGGACAGCAGGTCGCGCTCCTCCAGCATGCCGCGCACCGCGCCGTCCCGGCCCACCACCACCAGCCGCCGGATGGCGTGGCGCACCATGCGCGACAGCCCTTCAAACAGCAGTTCGTCGTCGCGCATGGTGACCAGGGCGGCGGTCATCGCCGCCTCCACCGGCAGCGTCGCCGCGCCCGGCCCGTGTTCCGCCAGCGCGCGCACCAGGTCGCGCTCGGTGAGGATGCCCGCAGGTGGTTGGCCGCCCGGCGTGCCGTTCGGGGGTGGCATGCCGGGCGCATCCGGCGCACGGACGAGGCAGGCGGACACGCGTGCCCCGGCCATGCGGGCGGCGGCCTCGCACAACGGGGTGCCCGCCGCCACGAACAACGGCGCGCGCGGGCCCGTTCCGTCTGCCTCGCCAGCTTCGCCAAGCCCGCCAGACCCGCCGCTCCGGTCGGCCCAGCCGGGCAGGTCGCGCACGGGGCACAGCAAAGGATTTTCCGCAGGCAACGCGGAAAGGGACAGCGGGCCGTGCCCGGCTCGTGCCCCTTCCCGCTCCGCAGGCCCCTCCCCGTGGGGAGGGGCCGCGAATGTCGTGGCGGGATCGCCGGTCTTCATGCCTACTCGGCTCCCACGCCGAGGTAGTTGCGGATCTTCTGTTCGGCGTAGCGTTCCTCGGCGTCGGGCTCGGGCCGCAGCACCGATCCCAGCCACCCGGCCGCGAAGGCCGCGGGCAGTGAAATGAGCGCGGGGTTCTTGAGCGCGAACGGCGCGGCCATGCCCCACGGCGAATGCAGCACGTCCACCCACACGGTGGGGCTGAGCACGATGAGCCCCACGGCCAGCGTGGCCCCCGTGCCGATGGAGCACACCGCCCCGAACGTGGAGAACCGCTTCCACAGGATGGACATGAGCAGCGCGGGGAAGTTGGCGCTGGCGGCGATGGCGAAGGCCAGCCCCACCATAAAGGCCACGTTCTGCCCCTTGAAGGCGATGCCCAGCGCCACGGCCAGCACGCCCAGGGCAACGGTGGCCCGCTTGGCCATGCGCACCTCGTCGTCCTCGTTGGACCGGCCGCGCCGGAACACGTTGGCGTAGAGATCATGCGCGTAGGTGGTGGCGCCCGCCAGGGTCAGCCCGGCCACCACCGCCAGGATGGTGGCGAAGGCCACGGCGGCGATGAAGCCCAGGAACATGGTGCCGCCGGTCACTTCGGCCAGCAGGGGCGCGGCCATGTTGCCGCCCTTGTCGAACCGGGAAATGACGTCCTGTCCCACCAGCGTCATGGCCCCGAAGCCGATGATGAAGGTAAGCACGTAGAAATACGAGATGAACCCGGTGGCGTAGAACACCGACTTGCGGGCGGCCTTGGCGTCGGGCACGGTGTAGAAGCGCATCAGGATGTGCGGCAGCCCGGCCGTGCCGAACATCAGCGCCATGCCCAGGGACAGGGCATCCCACGGGTTGGAGACCAGCCCGCCGGGGGCCAGCACCTTGTCGCCGTAGCGCGCGGCCGAGGCGCGGAAGAGTTCCGCCGGACTGAAGCCGAAGTGGCGCAGCACGAAGAACACCATCACGCTGGCACCGCCCAGCAGCAGCACCGCCTTGATGATCTGCACCCAGGTGGTGGCCAGCATGCCGCCGAACAGCACGTACGCGATCATCACCACGCCCACCACCAGCACCGCCGCCTCGTAGGGCAGGCCGAACATCAGGTGCACCAGCGATCCGGACCCCACCATCTGGGCGATGAGGTAGAAGGCCACGGTCATCAGCGACCCGCACGAGGCCGCCACGCGAATGGGCTTTTGCCGCAGACGGTAGGCCACCACGTCGGCGAAGGTGTACTTGCCCAGGTTGCGCAACGGTTCCGCGATCAGGAACATCATCACCGGCCAGCCCACCAGGAAGCCGATGGAATAGATGAGCCCGTCGTACCCCTTCAGCGCCACCAGCCCGGCGATGCCCAGGAACGAGGCCGCGCTCATGTAGTCGCCCGCAAGGGCCAGACCGTTCTGGAACCCGGTGACGCTGCGCCCGGCCGCGTAGAATTCCGCCGCCGAACGGCTGCGCCGGGCCGCCCACCACGTGACGCCCAGCGTGAACGCCACGAACAGGAAAAAGAACCCGATGGACAGCGCGTTGGGCTGCCCGATGGTGGAGGAAAATTCGCTAGCCATGGCGCGCCCCCTTCATGGTCTGGCCGGTATGCATGGTCGCGATGATCCGTCGCACCGCGCCGTCGTACCGCCGGTTGGCCCACCACACGTAGACGCCGGTGAGGGCCGACGCGGTGATGATGATGCCGAACCCCACGGGAATGCCCAGGGTCATGCCGCCCCCCGCCGCCACCTGCAACAGGTCGCGCCGGAAGGCCAGAACCATGATGAAGCCGAAGTAGATGGCCAGCATCACGGCAGTCAGGATGAGGGAAACGGTCCACCGGGCCCGGACCAGCGCCGCGAACTGAGCTTCGTCGAGTTGGGGATGCTCCCGATGCTGCACCGGGGTCAGGGGAGTCGGGGGGGCTTCCATGGTCATGCCGGGTGCGCCCGCCGTTTCGGTGATCGTGGCCATGCGTGCCTCCTTTGGTGTTTCGTCCGGCCCGCGCGCCCGCTTGCTGCGGGGCGCATGGGCCGGATGCAGTTCCCTCCGGCGACGTCTGTTCCATCATGGGCCGTTACGACGCCGCCGGTGTCCATGGCCTCGTTGTACGGCCACACAGCGAGAGTGCCACGTCACTTTCGGTGAACGGCCCTCATGCCCCCGCAAGCGCGCATCAAAGGATGAAACGCCCCGGCCCGCACCGCTCGCGCCGCCGTTTGCCGTTCATCCGTGGCGCGAACGCAAGAGCGCCGCAACGACATTCACAAGCGCCACGCCACACCGTTCACCGGCCGTCCCGCGCCGCACGCCCCGGCCTGCGCGCCGTTCGGCCCGTGCCTGCCGCCTGGCAAATGATGCGGGCCGTTCCCCCGCGCACGACGCAAGAAAAGGGATGCCGCGTCATGCGACATCCCCGGCGACACCGGCGTGGCTGCCGGTTGGCGATTGGCGGGTGACCGGCCCTGGCACTCCGGCTTCAGCGATCGGTTAGCAGCGGCACCGTCTCGTGCAGCGCATCCATCAGGCTGCGCACCGCGCGGCGGCGCATGCCCGGCACCTTGTCCCACGCTTGCGCATCACAGCTGACGCAACAGTCGTCCCGCTCCACATCAACGAACAGCAGCGCCCCCACCCGCGCCTCTATCTCCAGCCGCTTGCCGTCGCGCGTCACGAGTACGACCTGCATCATGTCGTACGGGTACTCTTCGTTGGTCATGCGTCCTCCTTTGGCCGTTACGGGAGAGGGTTCGCCCCCTCTTACCACATGCTTCCTCCCGTTCAAGATGCGGCACGCGGAATGGATGGACATTGTGCATTTACTGGACTAGCTGTTTCTTCGGTGTGCTACGTGCCGCTTCATTGACATTTTTCCGCAACACGCGAGTGCAGCGCACAAAGATTCACCCATTGTGAAATAAATAATTACTTGCGCGCCCGATGATTGAACAATCAGCCATCAGCACATGCCTCAAACAACAAAGCGCCACCCGGCGCTTTCGCGTCGGACGGCGCCGGGTTGCCGTCATGTCATGCGGTGCCGGGCCTGTGGCCCGCGCAGGCGGGAAGCCGCGCACAGCACCTGCCGCCGGACTGTTCTTCGGGGTCAGGCAGGGAGAAAATGCCCCACCCGAAAGCCGAGCCTCCGGGCGGGGGGGTGAAGGCGGATTACGCGTGTTCGCGGAACATGCGGGCGAACAGCTGCTTGCGGGTAAGCGGGCCGGTTTCCAGTTCGGCCACCGCATGCTCGAAGTAGCTCTTCGGGTCACGCTGGAACAGGTACACCACGCGCACGTCGTTGGGGTCGCCCAACACGGCCTTGGGGTGCACCTTCTTCACTTCGGCTAGGCGCTTGTTGGCGAGTTCCGTCATTTCCGCCTCGTCGCCAAAGTTCATGCACCCGGTGGGGCACGCCTTGACGCAGGAGGGCAGCAGGCCGTTCTGCACCCGGTCGTTGCACATGTCGCACTTGGAGAGCCTGCCGGTGGCGGCGTCCTTGCGCGGAATGTCGTACGGGCAGGCGGAGCGCACCATGTCGCCGTCCACCTTGGCGGTCAGTTCGGTGAACAGGACGGCCCCGGTGGCCTCGTCCTTGACCACCGCCCCTTCCATATCCACATCCGCCTGCCCCTTGCAGGGAGGTTCGAGGCAGTGGCGGCACTGTTCGGGAAAGAACAGCCACTCGAACTTCTTCTCGAAGGTGCCTTCTGTGAAGCGCACCGTCTTCAGGGTGACGTACGACAGGTCCGGCGGGTTCTGGTACGCCCCGGTGTTGCGGGTGTGTTCAGCCGGAAGGTTCTTCCATTGCTTGCATGCGATCTGGCAGCCACGGCAGGCCGTGCACCGCGTAAGGTCGATGAAGAACATCTTTCCCATGACTTGTCCCCCTACGCCTTGCGGACGTCCACCATGAACGCCTTGGTTTCCGGAATGCCAGTGTTCGGGTCGCCTACCGACGGAGTGATCAGGTTGGCGGAATCACCGCCGTCCTTGGGTGTCATCCAGCCGAAGTGCCAGGGCAGGCCCACCATGTGGTATTCCTTGCCCATGACCTTGAACGGCTTGATGCGCTCGGTGACGATGGCCACCGCTTCCACCTCGCCGCGGATGCTGGAAAGCCGCACCGTGTCGCCGTTCCTAATGCCCTTCTGCTTGGCGAGGCCGGTGCCCATTTCGCAGAACACCTGCGGCTGCGCCTCCACCAGCCATGCGCAGCGGCGGGTCATCAGGCCCGTCTGCCAGTGCTCGGTGACCCGGTAGGTGGAGCAGATGTACGGGTACTTGGGGTCCGCCACCGCCTTCTTCTCGTCGGCGAAGTGGAACGCCACGGGGTTGCTGCGCTGCTTCGAGAAGGGATGCGCGGCAATGGGGCCTTCCATGGGCTCGTAGTGCTCGGGGAAGGGGCCGTCCTCGCGCCCCGGCCCGTACAACGCGCCGAAGCCGTGCGTCTGCATGATGAAGGGGTGCTTGACGCCGGGGTCGCCCGCGCCGTCCACCACGTCGCCCACCCACTTGCCGTCCTTCCATTCGATGACGGCCTTGGCCGGATTCCACGGCTTGCCCGTGGCGTCCACCGAGGCCCGGTTGTACAGGACGCGACGGTTCACCGGCCAGCAGAACGACCAGTTGGGGAACAGGCCGATGCGCGCCTGCTCGGGCGTCTGGGCGGTGTCGCGGCGGGCCATCATGTTGCCCGCGTCGGTGTACGACCCGGCATGCAGCCAGTTGCCGGAACAGGTTGAGCCGTCCGCCGTCAGGAAGGCGAACGCGGGCACCATCTGCCCGGCCTTGAACTGCTTGCCGCCCACTTCCGTGTCCTTCAGGAAGTAGCCGTTCATCAGCCTGGCGACCTTGGTGGGCGAGAACTCGTTGTGTTCCTCCCATTCCGCCACGTTCAGCTTGAGGATGGGGTCGGGGTGCGCACCGCCTTCCTTGGCGTACAGGTCGCGGATCTTGTGCATCATCTCGAGCATGATGTCGCCGTCGGGCTTGGTGTCGCCCCAGGGCTTCGGCCCGCGATAGCGCCACTGCATCCAGCGGCCGGAGTTGACGATGGACCCTTCCTTCTCGATGGACACGGCGCACGGCAGGAAGAACACCTCGGTGCCGATGGCCTTGGGGTCCGTGCCCGGCCCTTTCCAGAACGACGAGGTTTCGTTCTCGAAAATGTTGACGTTGACCAGCCAGTCCAGCTTGCCCAACGCGCGGCGGTTCTTGCCCGCGTTGGCGCCGCCGCAGGCGGGGTTCATGCCCCAGGCGAACGCCCCCTTGAACTCGCCCTTGTCCATCCGGTCGAAGATGTTCAGCCAGAAGTAGTGGGTGGACGCCTTGTCGGCATCGACCTTGGGCATGATGTCATAGGCTTCCGCCGGGGACAGGTCGGGGTAGATGGCCTTCAGGTAGCTGGCCACGTACTTGGGGCGGTTTTGCCACCAGTTGACGCTCTTGGGGTCCTTGGACAGCGGGGTAGCCGCGTTGTACTCGTCCAGGGTGGCCTGCCTGCTGGTGGGGGTGGGGTTGTACCCCGGCCAGATGTGAGCCAGCAGCCCCTGGTCGGTGGAACCCTGCACGTTGGATTCGCCGCGCAGCGCGTTGACGCCGCCGCCCGCCACGCCGATGTTGCCCAGCAACAGCTGCACCATGGCCATGGTGCGGATGTTCTGCACGCCTACGGTATGCTGCGTCCAGCCCATGGCGTACATGATGGTGCCTGCCTTGTCCGGCTTGCCGGTGGCTGCGTAGGTCTTGTAGACCTGCAACAGCTGGTCCTTGGGCGTGCCGGTGACGTTGGACACCTGGTCGGGCGTGTAGCGTTCGTAGTGCTTTTTCATCAGGTTGAAAACGCACCGGGGGTGCTTCAGCGAAGGGTCGCGCTTGGGCACGCCGTTCCCGTCCAGTTCGAACGCCCACTGCGACTTGTCATACTTGCGCTTTTCCGCGTCGAAGCCGCTGAACAGCCCATCCTTGAACGAGAACTTCTCGCCCACGATGAGCGACGCGTTGGTGTATTCGCGCACGTACTCTTCAAAGTACAGCTTGTTGTCGAGAATGTACTTGATGAGGCCGCCAAGGAAGGCGATGTCGGTGCCCGAACGCATGGGGGCGTAGATATCCGACTTGGAGGCGGTGCGGGTAAAGCGCGGGTCCACGTGCACGATGGTGGCGCCCCTGTCCTTGGCCCGCATGACCCACTTGAAGGAAATGGGATGGTTCTCGGCGGCGTTGCTGCCCATGATCAGGACGCAATCGCTGTTGGCGATGTCGTTCCAGTGGTTGGTCATGGCCCCGCGCCCGTAGGTTTCCGCCAGCGCGGGCACGGTGGAACTGTGGCAGATGCGCGCTTGGTGCTCGATGAACACAAGGCCAAGGCTGCGCAGGATCACCTGGTAGGCCCAGCATTCCTCGTTGTCGAGGGCGGCCGATCCCAGCGAGGCGATGGTCTCGGTACGGTTGACCTTCTCGCCCTTGGCGTTGGCGGTCTGGAACGATGCGTCACGCGTCTTCTTGACGCGCTTGGCGATCTCGGAAAGGGCCCAGTCCCATTCCACTTCCTTCCATTCGCCGCTGTTGGGCGCGCGGTACAGGGGCTTCTTTGGCCGGGCGTCGTTTTCGCCCAACTGAAAGATGGAACCGCCCTTGGGGCACAGCGCCCCTTCGTTGATGGGGTGGTCCGGGTCGCCTTCCACGTTGACCGCACGGCCTTCGCCGTTTTTGGCGGTATGCACGATGAGCCCACACCCCACCGCACAGTAACAGCAGACCGAGGTGGTCTGCTTTGCCCACTGAAGCTTCTGAAGTTCCGCCCGCGCCACCGAGGGCGCGAGGCTGATTCCCAGCCCGCCGAACGCGCCAGCCAGCGTGGCCCCGGCGCTCAGCTTCAGGAACTGCCTGCGATTGACCGTCATTGTGCCTCCTTGCGGCCGGTTCACCGGCCCCTGGTTTCCCGCCCCAGCGCCACCTGCAATGCGTACCCCGCCTTGACGTGCCCGCGTTGTCTTCGGACCTGCGGCACGCCGCGCGGCGTCGCCGCCCGATGCGCCGAAAGCACCGACGCCCGTGCCATGACCGGCGCAAGATCGTGCCCCAGTCCCGAAAACGGCAGTGCGGACGTATGCTCGTTCATGACCTGCGACCATCCCGTTTGTTTCAAGGCGTGAATCGACATTTATGCTGGAGCCAACACATATCGGCGTCCTAGCCACCCGCCGCGCACAAACGCAACAACATCATTCTTGCTTTCATTCTCACAGCGAAATGCGTCTATGAGGCACTCGTATTATCAACACGAATCTCCATTCCTGGGCAATTCGCCAATACACATTCTACAATTACATTTGACTTATATGTATCTTATTTGACATCAATCATCACGGATCAACCACGCACGCATAGAAACATTCTATGCAGACACCACAAACGTATTTTCGCCACCATGGCGCTCGCTCCACCCCTGTAATTGCGCCGCACCAAAAAAGACGCCCCGCCTTGAAAAGAGGCGGGACGTCTTGCTTGAACGTTCCGGTACAACCGGGCGGGTCCGCGCATGCGCGGCCCGCCGAAGCGGCTAGCCCTGCTTGTCCTCCGGCTTCTGGGGGGCCTTGGCGCGTTTGCCCTTGCCCTTTCCGTTGCCGTTCTCGTCCTTCTTCTCGCCGAAGCTGCGCAGGCCTTCGGCCAGTTCGCGCAGCCGCGCGTCCACCTTGCCGTACACGGAATCTGCCGGATAGCTGCCGTCCGGTCCGCGCGCCCCGGCGGGCACGCCGGTGAGCAGTTCGATGCCTTCGTCCACGGTGCGCACGGCCCAGATGCGGAACGTGCCCGCACGGACGGAATCCACCACCTCGGGCTTCAGCATCAGGTCGTTGACGTTGGCGGCGGGTATCATCACGCCCTGTTCGCCGGTCAGCCCCTTGCGCTTGCACACCTCGTGAAAGCCCTCGATCTTTTCGTTCACGCCGCCGATGGGCTGCACCTCGCCCTTCTGGTTCACCGAGCCGGTGACGGCGATGCCCTGCCTGATGGGCACGCCCGACAGGCTGGAGAGCAACGCGTACAGTTCGGTGGATGAGGCCGAGTCGCCGTCCACCCCGCCGTAGGACTGCTCGAAGGCGATGGACGCCGCCAGCGTCAGCGGCTTGTCCTGCGCGAAGGCCCGGCGCAGGTAGCCGGAAAGGATGAGCATGCCCTTGTTGTGGATGGCCCCGGACAGGTCCGATTCGCGCTCGATGTTGATGATGCCCTCGCGCCCCATGGAGGTGGTGGCGGTGATGCGCGAAGGCTTGCCGAACATGTGGTCGCCCATGGCGTACACGGCCAGCCCGTTCACCTGCCCGACGACCGCGCCGTCGGTGTCGATGAACACGCTGCCCCGGTCGATCATCTCCTGCACCTTCTCCTCGATGAGCCCTGCGCGGTACAGCCGCCCTTCCACAGCCTGGGCCACGTGCGGCGCGGACACCATGTCCGCTCCGGACTCGCGGGCGATGTACTCGGCCTCTTCCATGATGTCGCGCAGCACCGGGAACGAGGTGGTGATCTTCTCGCGCCGGCCGGTCATGCGCACGCCGTGCTCCAGCAGGGCCGCCACGGCCGTTGCGTCGAACTGGCGCAGGTTGCGCGCCGCCACGAAGGTCTTCATCAGCTTGGCGATGTCGGTGACGCACACGTCGCTGAGCGGCATGGACGAATCGAAGTCCGCCCACACCTTGAAGATCTTCTGCACGTCCAGGTCGTAATGGCGCAGCATGTGGTACAGCTGGGGCGTGGCCATGACCACCACCTTGACCTCCATCTTGATGGACTCGGGTTTGATGCCCGTGGCCGTGATGAAGTAGTAGGGGTCGAAGGTCTGGATCTCCATTTCCGAGGTCTTCAGGGCGCGCTTCAGCGTCTGCCACACCCCCGGCTCCATGATGGCGTCCATCAGGTTCAGCACCAGGTACCCGCCGTTGGCCTTGACGAACGACCCGGCGTTGATCTTGGTGAAATCGGTGCGCCACAGGCCGGACCGGTCCATGACCCGCTCGATGGAGCCGAACAGGTTGCGGTAGTTGGGGAACGATTCCACGATCACCGGTGGGCCCTTAAGCTCTGCGTTGTCCACCAGCAGGTTGACCTGGTAGGGATGCAGCACGGCTTCCGCCGGGGCGGGCACGAACATGCCCATGGGCCCCTGCACCTGCTGGCCCATCACCTTCAGCCCGTCGAGGTTCTCTGCCATGTCGGCCAGCACCGCCTCGATGTGCTTCTGCGCCTTCTCGTCGGCGTAGCCCTCCAGTAGCGGCCGGGCCAGGTCGCGGGCAGCGCTCATGAACATGAGCCGGTCCACCTCTTCGGTCTTGCGCTTCACTTCCTTCTGCAGTTCGCGCACGTCCAGGAAGATGGCGTCTATCTCTTCCTTGAGCACCTTGTAGGTTTCCTGCAGCTTTACCAGTTCCTCCTGGGGAAAGCGCCCCTTGGCGGCCATTTCCTCCAGCTTCAGCAGGTGCACCGGTTCGCCGTCCACGATGGGCACGATATCGGGGCGCTGAATCTGGCCCATCTGCATGTTCACCAGCACGAAGCCGGAATCGCGCACCTTGGTTTCCAGGTTCTTGAAGAACTCGCGGGTCTTCCTGTCGTGCGCCTCGATGATCTCGTTCTTGCTGGCGATGTATTCCTGGCTTTCGAAAAGCTGCGGAATGTCGCGTTTCACCGTTTCCAGAAAGGCCTGCACGTCGGCCTTGAAGGCGCGGCCCTTGCCCGCCGGAAAGCGCAGCAGGATGGGTTCCTCGGGCGTCTTGAAATTGTTGACGAAGCACAGGTCGTCGGGCGTGGCCTCCGCGTGCGTGCCGTTGCCCAGCAGCCGCTTGACCATGGCCAGCTTGCCTATGCCCACGGCCCCGGTGACGAAGATGTTGTAGCCCTTGCCCTGCATGCCCATGCCGAAGCGAAAGGCATCCACCCCCCGCCGCTGGCCGACGATGTCGGCCTGCTCGTCCACCTCGCCGGTATGGGCGAAGGGCAGCGTTGCGGGGTCGAGCGTCCAGCGCAGCTGTTCGGGCGCGAGGGGAGCGGGAAGCCCCTTGGCGGGGGACGGAGACGCGGAAGAGGCAGCGGTGCGTTTGGTCGCCTTCTTGGTGGTGGTCATGGTGCCTCCTTATGTTCAACCGGCCCGGCCGGTCCTGACGGGAACGCGGCGCGCCTCGGGTCTGCGACACTTGGGCATGGTGATGCGCAGCACGCCCTCGTCCAGCTCCGCCTCCACTTCCTCCGTGCGAACCTTGCACGGCAGCATGAAACGGCTTTCGTACCTGCTGGCCGATTCGCCGATGCCGCAGGTTTCGCTTTGGGCGCAGCGCACGATCAGCACGGTGCCGGTGATGACGATATCCAGGTCTTCGGGGGTGACGCCCGGCAACTGCGCCTCGACCACCACCGCCTCGGGGGTGTCGATCATGCGCAGGGCGGGTTCCATGAGCGGCTGGCAGACCGAGGGCAGGCCCAGTTCCGAGCACAACCGGTCGAACATCCGGTCGCTCTCGCTTCTCAGGCGCTGCAACTCCTCGATTTTCCACAATTTGAAATTGGCCATGCGGGTGCCCTCCGGAAATGCTGGCGGAGATGCGGGCGGGGCCGGACGCCGCCGCGAAAGGGCGGGCGGTCCTGATCCGGCGTGCCTCCCGTGCGGCGTGGCGCGCCGCTGTCGCTTCGGCCCGTGCGGGCCGGGGAATGGCCGGAAAATGCGACGGCCGGGGCGGAGCCTTGCGGGGCTGCCGCCCCGGCCGGGTTGCGGTTCTCTACAGGGCATTCGCGCGGCATGCCGTGCCGGGCATGGCCGCCTTCCCATGGGAATAAGGCGGCGGTACCGCCCCGTCCAGAGGAAGGGGCAAAAGGGGCGCGTTCCTCGCGGAACGTGCCCTAGCTGCCGCTGCGCTCGGTGACTTCAATGAGATGGTGGCCGAACTGGGTGCGCACGGGGCCAAGCACCGTGCCCACTTCGCCGGTGAACACCGCTTCGTCGAATTCGGGCACCATGGCGCCACGGGGGAATTCCCCCAGATCGCCGCCACGGCGGCCCGACGGGCACTTGGAATGGGCGCGCGCCACCTCGGCGAAATCTTCGCCCGCCAGGATGCGGGCCTTCAGTTCGTTGCAAGCATCCTCGGTATCGACGAGAATGTGGCGTGCCTTGGCTTTGAGCATGGAACCTCCTTACGGAAATGGCGATTTCACCCCATTATCGCACGCCGCGCACGGCGACGCAACCACGCCGTCGCACTTGCCCTCGCCCTTCGGCGCTGATATTGCGGGTGAACGCCACGCGGCGCACGCCACTTTTCAAGGAGATCGGACTGATGACTGGTGAACGCACCGAAGGCACCGGACTGGAAAGCCCGGAGGCCACCCCCGAAACCGCACAGGCGGAAGCCCCCGCCCACGAAGCCGCCGCCGCCCCTGCCCCGCAGGAGGCTGCCCCCGTCGACATGAGCGGTGACGACGCATTCGACGAGAACGCCAGCTTCGCGGACCTGCTGGAGGCGCATTCCGGCACGGCGGAAACCGTGCGCACCGGCGAACGGGTGAAGGCCACCGTGGTCGCCATCGGCGAGGACACCGTCTTCGTCGCCACCGGAGCCAAAGTGGACGGCATCGTGGAGCGCAAGGAGCTGGAGGATGCCGAAGGCAACCTGCCTCTGGCCGTGGGCGACGTGCTGGAACTGTACGTGGTTTCGGCCAACGCCAACGAGATCAAGCTTTCGCGCGCCATGACCGGCCAGGCCGGGCTTGCCCAGCTGGAGGACGCCCGCTCGGGCGGCATCCCCGTGGAAGGCCGCGTCACCGGCCCCTGCAAGGGCGGCTTCAACGTCGAGGTCATGAAGCGCCGCGCCTTCTGCCCGGCCAGCCAGATGGACCTGCGCCCCGGCGCTGAGCCCGACTCCTTCACCGGCCAGACCTTCCAGTTCCTGGTCACCCGGCTTGAGCAGAACGGCCGCAACATCGTGGTTTCGCGCCGCATGCTGCTGGAACGCGAGCAGGCCGAATCGCTGAGCGCCCTGATGCAGAGCGTGAACGAAGGCGACGTGCTGGAAGGCACCGTGGCCCGCCTTGCTCCGTTCGGCGCGTTCGTCGAGATCGCCCCCGGCCTTGAAGGCATGGTGCACGTTTCCGAGCTTTCGTGGTCGCGCGTGCAGCAGGCCGACGAAGCCGTAAGCGTGGGCGACAAGGTGCGCGTGAAGGTACTGGGCATCTCCGGGGCGGAAGAAGGCAAGGGCGGCAAGGATTCCCGCAAGGGGCCGCGCATCTCGCTGTCCATCCGTCAGGTGTCCGGCGACCCCTGGCAGGACGTGGCCGAACGCCTCGACGCCGACCAGGTGCTCACCGGCAAGGTCACCCGCCTCGCCCCGTTCGGCGCCTTCATCGAGGTGCTGCCCGGCGTGGAAGGCCTGGTGCACCTTTCCGAAATGTCCTGGACCCGCCGCATCAACAAGCCCGAAGAAGCCGTGACCCCCGGCGAGACCGTGACCGTGACCGTGAAGGAACTGGACCCCGCCCGCAAGCGGCTGTCGCTCAGCCTGCGCGACGCCGAGGGCGACCCGTGGTCCACGGCCGAGGAACGCTTTCCGGCGGGTTCCACCGTCACCGGCACCGTGGAAAAGCGCGCCCCCTTCGGCCTGTTCGTGAACCTGGCCCCCGGCGTCACCGGGCTGCTGCCCAACGCCGTGGCCGCCACCTCGCCCCAGTCCAAGACCTACGCCAACATGAACCCCGGCGCGGAAGTCTCGCTGGTGGTACGCGACATCGACGTGAAGGCCCGCCGCATCTCGCTGGCCCCGGCCGACGCCACTGGCGAGGACGACGGCGAATGGCGCAAGTACGGCCAGCCGCAGAAGCGCGAACACCACGGCGGCCGCGAGGGCGGCCGTGAAGGCGGCAGGGGCCAGCGCTCCTCCGCGCCGACCACCGTGGTGGCCGGCGATTCCGGCGGCTTCGGCATTCTGGGCAACGCCCTGCAGGCAGCCCTGGAAAAGCGCAAGAAGTAACCGCTTCGCATCCGACATCCAACGGGGGAGCGCCACGGCGTTCCCCCGTTTTTTCGTGGCCGCCCCGCGCGCCGCCCGCCGCACGGACAAAAAATACCTGGCCGGTGTTTACATCGTACCGGTATGCCCTATTATCTCACCCAGTCGGCCCTGCATCCGTCAGGCCGCGGACGCAGGCACGTCGCCGCCTGCAAACTCCCCCTGCCAAGGAGCCCAGACATGGCACGTTCCCTTTCCCGCACCATCGCCGCCGCGCTTGCGCTGTGCCTCGTGCTTGCAGCCGCCGCCCAGGCCGCGCCCCTGCTGCCCGATTTTCGCGAACTCGCGAAGCAGTCGGGCAACGCCGTGGTCAACATCAGCACCGAAAAAACCGTGCAGGCCACGGAAAACCCGTTCAACGAACTGTTCCGCAACATGCCGCCCGGCACCCCGTTCGACAAGTTCTTCGACCAGTTCGAAAAATTCCATGGTCGCCAGCAGCGCCCGCAAAAACAGCGTTCGCTGGGTTCCGGCTTCATCATTTCGGCCGACGGGTACATCGTCACCAACAATCACGTGGTGGCAGAGGCCGACGTGATCCGGGTGAACCTGCAGGGCGCCAGCGGCAAGTCCAATTCCTACGTGGCCAATGTCATCGGCACCGACGAGGAAACCGACCTCGCCCTGCTCAAGATCAACGCGGGCGGCTCGCTGCCGGTGCTGCGCTTCGGCGATTCGGACAAGCTGGAAGTGGGCGAATGGCTGCTGGCCATCGGCAACCCCTTCGGCCTCGACCATTCGGTGACCGCGGGCATCTTGAGCGCCAAGGGGCGCGACATCCGCTCCGGCCCGTTCGACAACTTTTTGCAGACCGACGCCTCCATCAACCCCGGTAACAGCGGCGGTCCGCTGCTGAACATGGACGGCCAGGTCATCGGCATCAACACCGCCATCATCGCCTCTGGCCAGGGCATCGGCTTCGCCATTCCCAGCAACATGGCCGAGCGGGTCATCGCGCAGCTGCGTGCCGAGGGCAAGGTGCGGCGCGGCTGGATCGGCGTGACCATCCAGGACGTGGACGACGCCACGGCCCGCGCCCTGGGCCTTGGGGAACCGCGCGGCGCGCTGGTGGGCTCCGTCATGCCCGGCGAACCGGCCGACAAGGCGGGCCTGAAGCCCGGCGACATCGTGCTGAAGGTGGACGGCGACGACGTGCCCGATTCCAGCCAACTGCTGCGCCGCATCGCCGCGCTGAAGCCCGGCGACACCACCAAGCTCACCATCTGGCGCAACGGCCAGACCAAGACCGTCAACCTCACCCTTGGCGAGCGCACGGCGGAACACCTTACCGCCCAGCGCGGCGACGCCGCCCCGGAAAAGAGCGGCAAGGAACAGGCCTCGGCCGGGCTTGGCATGAGCGTGCGCCCGGTTTCCGCAGAGGACGCCCGCAACCTGAAGCTGGAAGAGGCGCGCGGCCTGCTGGTGGTTTCGGTGGAGGGCGGCAAGCCCGCCGCGGAAGCCGACATCCGCGCCGGCGACATCATCCTGCTGGCCAACCTGAAGCCGGTGAACACCGCAGCCGACCTGACCAAGGTCATCGAGCAGGACGGCAAGAAGCGCGGCGCGGTGATGCTGCAACTGATGCGGCGCGGCCAGACCTTCTTCCGCACCGTGCCCCTGGAATAGCGCGCAACGCGCGCAACGTGATCGAAAATCGGGGAGGAGGCGCGCATGCGCCCCCTCCCCTTCAATTTGCCCCGGCCCCCTTTCGTTTCCGTTTCACCGTCGTTCGGGCCTCACGCGGCGTTGGCTTTCGCAGCCCGCGCTGGTATCGTGCCCCGCACGGCCGCCCCCCATCTCGGTGGCATGCCGCCAGAACGACCAACCCGCCTTCGCGCATACCGACCATGAGCAACCTTACCCCCCGAGAAATCGTCTCCGAACTGGACAAGTACATCGTGGGCCAGAACGCCGCCAAACGCATGGTGGCGGTGGCCATGCGCAACCGCTGGCGTCGCCAGCAGCTGGACCCGGCCCTGCGCGACGAGATAGCCCCCAAGAACATCATCATGATGGGCCCCACGGGCGTGGGCAAGACCGAGATCGCCCGGCGGCTGGCCAAACTTTCCGCTTCCCCGTTCATCAAGGTGGAGGCCACCAAGTTCACCGAGGTGGGCTACGTGGGCCGCGACGTGGAATCCATGGTGCGCGACCTGATGGAAATCGGCATCGCCCTGGTGCGCGCCGAAGAAAACGAGAAGGTGCGCGTGAAGGCCGAGGCCCGCGCCGAAGAACGCCTGCTGGATCTGCTGCTGCCCGGCGGCGCGCCGCAGCCCGCGTCCCAGCCCGCGCAGGGCTTGGGCGGCCTGACCTTCGACCTTTCCGGCGGGCAGGCCATTCCCCAGCCCCCGGCGCAGGCGGATGCCGCGTCCTCGACCGGCAGCCCGGCCTCGGACAGTCGCTCCTCCACGCGCGAAAAGCTGCGCACCCTGTGGCGCGGCGGCAACCTGGACGACCGCGAGGTGGACATGGAGGTGGAGGAATCCGGCGGGCCGCAGGTGGGCGTGTTGTCCATGCCGGGGCTTGAGGACGTGGGCTCGCAAGTGCGCGACATGTTCAGCAAGGTCTTTCCCTCGCGCCGCAAGCGCCGCCGCATGAAGGTGCGCGACGCCTTCAACCAACTGGTGCAGGAGGAGGCCGACCGGCTCATCGACCACGACCGCGTGGCCGACCTGGCCCGCGAGCGGGTGGAGCAGACCGGCATCATCTTCATCGATGAAATCGACAAGATCGCCAGCGGCACCACCCAGAAAAGTTCCGACGTCTCGCGCGAGGGGGTGCAGCGCGACCTTCTGCCCATCGTGGAAGGCAGCGTGGTCAACACCAAGTACGGCATGGTGCGCACCGACCACGTGCTGTTCATCGCCGCCGGGGCGTTCCACTTCAGCAAGCCCTCGGACCTGATCCCCGAGTTGCAGGGGCGCTTTCCGCTGCGGGCCGAACTTTCCGCCCTGGGCCGCGACGACTTCCTGCGCATCCTCACCGAGCCGCGCAACGCGCTCACCCGACAGTACACCGCCCTGCTGGAAACCGAGGGGGTGCACATCGACTTCACCGACGACGCCCTGCGCGAAATCGCCGCCTTCGCGGAGGAAACCAACGCCCAGACAGAGAACATCGGCGCGCGGCGGCTGTACACCATTCTCGAAAAGATCCTGGCCGACCTTTCGTTCGAGGCGCCCGACCGTTCCGGCGACCGAGTGACCGTGGACAGCGACTACGTGCGCGCGCACCTGGCCGATGTGCGCGCCAACAAGGATTTGAGCCGCTACATTTTGTAGGGTCTGCTTCCAACGAAAATCCTGCTTGGGAAACAGCCCCTGTCGCAAGAACCCCAGCCGCTACCCCGCCGTAGCGCACCGCCCGCAGAGAGTGCCATGAGCCAGACCGAAAACGAGGCCGCGTCCTGCTGCGCAGACCCCGCCGCCTACGCCAAGCTCCAGTCCAAGGTGCTCATCGAGTGCCTGCCCTACATGCGCCAGTTCCATGGGCAGACCGTGGTCATCAAGTATGGCGGCCACGCCATGAAGGACGAGGCGCTGAAGAAGGCCTTCGCCCTCAACATCGCCCTTTTGAAGCAGGTGGGCATCAACCCGGTGGTGGTGCACGGCGGGGGCCCGCAGATCGGCCGCATGCTGGAGCAGTTGCACATCCAGTCGCAGTTCCGCGAGGGGCTGCGCGTCACCGACGACGCCACCATGGACGTGGTGGAAATGGTGCTGGTGGGCAAGGTCAACAAGGAGATCGTGAACCTGCTGAACCTCAGCGGGGTGAAGGCCGTGGGCCTTTCCGGCAAGGACGGCCAGCTCATCCGCGCCCGCAAGATGGAGATGATCGTCAACGGCGGCAACCACGCGCCGGAAATCATCGACCTTGGCAAGGTGGGCGAGGTGATGCGGGTGGAAACCACCCTGCTCCGTTCGCTGGAGCGCGACAACTTCGTGCCGGTCATCGCGCCCGTGGGCGTGGACGAGAACGGCGAGACCTACAACATCAACGCCGACGCCGTGGCCGGGGCCGTGGCGGCCGCGCTGCGCGCCAAGCGCCTGCTGCTGCTCACCGACGTGGCGGGCATCCTGGACAAGCAGAAGGAACTGATCCGCTCGCTGACCACCCGCGAGGCCGTGGAGCTGTTCACCGACGGCACCCTCACCGGCGGCATGATCCCCAAGGTGAAGTGCTGCCTGGAAGCGCTGGAGGAAGGCGTGGAAAAGGCCATGATCGTGGATGGCCGGGTGGAGAACTGCATCCTGCTGGAACTGTTCACCGACAAGGGCATCAGCACGGAAATCGTGGGCGAGCGCGGCGCGCGCGCCGCCGTGAGCTGCGGCTGCCGCCGGTAGGGCATGCCGCCGCAACGCCTCGACACGCCGTGAGTTGCGGGAACGCGTACCCCGTTCCCGCGCAGCCGAAGCTCCCCCAAACGCCACCTGCAATTGCCACCCCCAAAAGGCCGGAAGCACCACCTTCCGGCCTTTTTCCTGCCCTTTCCGCCGCCCCTCCCCTCCCGCCAAGCCGCAATGCCGCAACAGCCACGCCTTGCGCCGCTGCCGTTCCCCGTGCCACGCCGCCGCCGCGCCCTTCACCTTCGCCTGGCTTGCCGTATTCTTCACCAGCCCCTGCAATGTCCGGTTGGCGGCACGACACGCGCGGTTGGCAGCCGGAAAGCCCGTTTTGCACCCATCGCCTCCTGCCGTTTCACCCAACATGCTGTCGCTCTTGATTGTTCCAAAAATGAACAACCATGGAACGCCTCTTGCTAGTACGCAGCTATCATCGAGCGCGAGTGATCGCTCTTATTTCACCGGAGGAACAGCATGGAACGAATGGACAGAAGAACGATGTTGAAGACCATGAGCATGCTGGGGTGCGCCACGGGCTGCCTTGCCAGCGGCATGTTGCCGGGCGCGGGGCCAGAACCGGCCCTGGCCGCGCCGGGCGGGCGTTTTGCCCAGAAGGACGCCCCCTTCTCGTGGAAGCCGCACATGCTGGACGCCAAGGTCTGCGCGCCGGTGGCCTATGACGGCTACTGGCACCAGGGCTACGGCTGCGCGTACGGGGCATTCTATGCCATCGTGGGCATGATGGGCGAACAGCACGGCGCGCCATACAACCAGTTCCCGTTCACGATGCTGGAAGTGGGCAAGAGCGGCATTTCAGACTGGGGCACCATCTGTGGCGCACTGCTGGGCGCGGCCAGCGCCTTTGCGCTGTTCTGGGGCCGAAAGGACCGCGACCCCATGGTGGCCGAGCTGTTCCGCTGGTACGAGCAGACCGCCTTCCCCATGCATGATCCGGGTCCGGCGTTCAAGGGCGTGGCCGGAGCGCTGCCCACCAGCGTGAGCCATTCGCCGCTGTGCCACGTGTCCGTTGGTCGCTGGTGCCAGGCATCCGGCTTTGCGGAAAAGAGCACGGAGCGCGGCGAACGTTGCGCGCGCATCACCGCCGACGTGGCCACGAAAGCCATTGCCATCATGAACGCCAAACAGGCGGCCGCCTTTGCCGTGGCCCACGGTGACCCGCAGTCGGTCACCTACTGTGGCGAATGCCACAACCCCGGCAAGCAATCGCCCCTGCTGAAGGGCAAGATGGACTGCACCCCCTGCCATTCCGGCAGCCCGCATACGGCGGACAAGTTCAAGAATCATCCCTGATTCTCGCCTTCTCCTGCCAGATCCGCCCCGCCCTGCCCCCCTCGCCACAGCGCCGCGCCGCCGCCGGATTCCCCGGTGAACGGCGCGGCGCGTCATTGTGGATGTCGGGGGCTTCCCAAAAGGGGGATGGAGAGGGACGAAGCCGCGTCGCGACGGGGCCAGCCAGATCGGCAGCCCGCGCGCCATGAAGGCCACGGCGCGGAGGGAGGGCTAGCAGGCGGAAAGGTCCACGCCCGGCACGTATTCCTTGTCGTCCACATCCTTTACGACGGCCTGACCGGCGATCACCTGCTTGCGCTCTGCATCGTAGGCCAGCGTGGGCCCGCCATGCAGTTGCCAGCCCTTGTTCAGGGCCTCGGTGACGCGGTGGCAGAAGGCGGAATCGTCGGGGCCGGTCAGGTAGCGGTAGACTTTCATGGCGCATCCTTACAGGAAGAGGTTCAGGAACTGGCGACGCTGGCCGCACGGCCGGACCACCGGTCGCGCGCCTGAGGCAGGACTGCCGCAGTACGCGAAACGACGTGGCGCGTCAGCGGAACAGGGGAACGGGCGATCGGAGGATAGGGGCTCAGCGGGTCAGGTGGGCGGCCAGCTTCTGCGGCCCGTATTCCGCGAACAGGGCGCGCAGCGTGCCGTTGGAGCGCATGCGCGCCAGCGAGGCGTTGACCCTGGGCAGATGCTCGCGCAGCGAGGCGTGCAGCATCACCGAAATCGGCGCGGGATCTGCGAAGACGTAGGCCACGCGAAAATCGCCCTCGGACCACCCGCCCTTGTGAATCCAGTAGGCGGCCTCGTAGTCGTCCACGATCATGGCGTCGATGCGCCCGGCCAGCAGCTTCTGGAGGTTCTGGGTCACGGTGTAGGCATCCTCGCGCCGCACCATGCCCTGCACGAAGGCCGCATCGAAGCCATCGGGGTAGACGTAGCCGCCGATGGTGCCCATGCGCCACCCCGCGAAATCGCTGGCGGAGCGAAACATGCCTTTGGTCCCGACAGGCACCAGCACCATCTCCGTGGCCATCATGAACGGCTCGGAATACACCGCCACGTCGGACAGCACGCCTTCCCAGACCGGCGAGGCGCACGGCACCACGTTGATATCGCCCCGGCGGAAGGCCATCTGACGGCGCGCCTTGGGCATGAAGCCGAACTCCACATCCAGCCCCAGGTCTTCGGCCACCTTACGCATCACCATGGGGCAGATGCCCTCGGCCGCGCCGTCCGGCCCGGCCATGATGCGCGGAGCCCATTCGTCGGAAACGGCCACCAGCGTTCGCGGGGACGCGCCTTCGGCATGTGCCGGACGCACGAAAGACGCCATGCATGCCGACACGGCACACAGGGCCAGCAGCACGCACAGGGCGCGACGGGCCAGGTGGTTTGCACGAACGCGCACGCCCCGATACATATTATTCCATATATATGCCGACATATACACTTAAAGACCACAACACTCGCGCCGAGTGCCACCGCATTCACAATAAAATTATGCCTGCCACGGGCCAGTTCCTGCACCTGAAAATTGTTGCGCAACAAACGTCGCATACGCATCTGTCATACCAGACACATAATCGATCACACCCATGTATGCCCTATGTAATTCATCACTTTTTGATTCCAACGGCTCCCTAGCGGGCAAATTATCGCCAAGGACTTCTAGCGCTTTCGAATATTTATACATCATTGAAGGCTTATCATTAAGAACATAGTAGTAAGCGGCTGGTATAAAAACGCTTAACAGCGCAGAATAAACTGAATATGCACCGACTTCTAAAACTGTTTTTCTATGCTCAGAGTATACTTTTCTCTTCGCAAGGTCTTTAGCATTTTTTACACAACATGATGCTTCTTTGCAGCACACTGAAATTAAGTCCTTAACGCCTCCTTCAACTATAGCATCATAATTTTCTACAAAAGCATCTTTTGCCTTGCTCACAAGCCGACCTATTACAACAGCCCTAAGATGTCCTACTTTTCTGCGATCAGACGTATGACCAACCATCTTACTTATAAGTTCTTCGTCCAAAATACATTCACAAGCATTAAACATCTCCTCGTATGTAACGAGCCGAATCTCCCAAGCGTCCTCAAGATCAATTATCGAATAGCAAATATCATCGGCAGCCTCAACCAAATATGACAAAGGATGACGTTTGATATGTTTTCGCGTTTTCATCAAACCAAGCGCCTTAAAAATATCATAAAAAATATTTTTCTCTGATGAATGGTAGCTATACTTACGAGATTCACCCCTTTTGGCAACATCCGCACGGTATGACGAAATGGGATACTTAACCATTGAAGCGACGACCGGATAGGTCAATCCTAACCCACCTGTCTTTTCCCCCCCCATTTCAAGCCGAGTAACAACTCTAAACCCTTGTGCGTTACCATCAAAACATGTGAAGTCCGTTCGAGCCGACGGGTCAAGCATTTCTAAATACTTAGCATTCTCAAAATCCAAAAACCAACCACGCACAGCTTCTTCCCCGGCGTGACCGAAGGGAGGATTTCCAATGTCGTGTGCAAGACAAGCTGCCTGAACAATTTCACCGATATTAACAGGATGCACGTTTCTCGGGAGACTCCCTGACTCAGAGAGAAAGAAACCGATTGCAGTGCCCAACGAGCGTCCAACACAACTCACCTCAAGGGAATGGGACATTCTATTATGCAAGTGATCATTCATCGCCAAAGGGTGAACTTGGCTTTTCCGACTCAATCTTCGAAAGGAACTAGAAAAAATTATTCTATCCACATCTACAGCAAAAGGGCTTCTTTCTGGACGAAACGTAGACAGGTGATCTTGCGATCTCAATGGCTGTAGCAAGTCATTCCACATAACTATCACCCCAAAGAATTAAAGATATTGCTTGCGCCACTCGTCCAGAAACAGCAATGACGTTTCCAGAGGAGTCAGTTGGCCACTGCGCTGGCGCAGGGCGGTGATCACATCGGCAAAGGCGGCGTCGGCGGGCAGGCCCAGCCGGTCCAGCAAGCCAGCGAGATCGCGGCGCATGTCCTCCGGCAGGTCGGCGGGCAGGCCCGCATCGGCCGTGCGCGGGGCGGGCCAGCCCGGGCGGCGCTGGGCGATGAAGTCCAGCAGGCTGCGCATGCGGTGCTGGTAGGTGTGCTCCGCCAGCACCCGTGCGCGGGCGCGGGCCGCCATGGCCTGTCGTTCTTCGGGGTGGGCCAGGTAATGGGCGATGGCCTCGGTCAGCCCGTCCATGGAATCGAAGGTGGCCAGTTCGTCATCCGCGAACAGTTCGCCCATCAGGGTGCGCCGGTCCACCAGTTGGAAGGCCCCGATGCAGGCCAGCTCGAAGGTGCGCGGGTTCACGAAGTCGCCGCCGGTGACCAGCGTGCGCGCCTGGATGCTGGAATGCAGGTTCAGGTTGATACGGCTGGCGTTGTAGATCTTCACCGAATCCTCTGCGGAAACCCGCGCACCACCCTGTTGCACGTGCCGCGCCAGCAGCGCTTCGCCGTCCCATTCCGTGCCCCAGATCTTGAAGTCCAGGTGCACCAGTTGGCGAAAGGCCACGCGCCGGTTGGGGTAGCCCGCGCCCAGAAAGGCCACGTCGGCTCCGTAGCGGCGCTGGTCCACCGGCGAAAGTTCAAGTGGTTTGTGAAAGGACGGCAGCGCGGCCATGGGCAGATACAGCGCGTCGCGCACGCCGATACTGGCCAGTTCCTCCAGCAGTGGGTCGCGCTGGATCACGGCGAACACGTCGTAGAACGGGGCAAAGGCCCGCCAGTAGGTGAACACCCGGTGATCTTCCACGAACCACATGGCCGTGGCCACGTTGTCACGGCGCAACCGCTTGAGGGCCTGATGGTTCAGCGGCGCCTGCGCCAGGCACAGCACCAAGTCCGGGCCGAAGGTTTCCACCTTGGCCAGCACCGCCTGCGAAACCACTTGAAGAAACGCGTTCTCCAGGTACTCCAGCCGGTCCGCCGTCACCTTCAGGTCCTTCAACGCCGTGAACGCGCCGAGGAACGACGGGGCCTCGAAGGTTTCCACCACGTGCCCCAGGTCGCGCAGGGCGTCCACGCAATACCGCCCGATGGGCAGCGAACCACCATACATGGGCAGCACCACCAGCACGCGCAGACGCGGCATGGCGGAGGCGGGCGCGGCGGATTCCAGGGCCAGGGCGCTGTCGAAAGGCTGGGGCATGCGCGAACCTCGTGCCGGTGGTTCCGGCGGGGATGAAGGCAGTGCCAAGCGGGCCGGAGGCAGGTTTCGCCACTCAGCCCTTAAAGCTGAACATTAAAGACCTGTCGGGCGCACCCTTCAACCACGGTGCACCGGCTCGTCCGCAAAGGGGTCGAACGCGGCGAACGCCGCGCCTTCCGGGCCGGGAAGCATCCAGTCCGCCTCGTGGTACAGCAGGCGGGCCAGGTCGTGGTCCGCCAGTTCTTCGCCCGTGAACAGGCCAAGGTACTCGCCCACCAGCGCCCGCAGCTCCACCCGGCGCGGGGCGGACGCATCCTCGCCGAACACCGTGAGCCACGTGGAGCCCACGTCGTCGAGGGTGGAGACCATGCCCAGCATGCCGGGCGGGTTGCGGTCGCCCGGGCGGCCGGACAGGAAGGACAGGAACTCGCGCGAACGGAAGGCATCCAGGCATTGCACCCCGATGGGGCATGGCCGCGCCTCGAGGCACGGCAGGCAGTCCAGCGTGGCCTGCCATACCCGGTGGCCAGGGCCGTAGGGACCGGTTTCGTGGCACCACGCCGAGGACAGGAAAAAGCCCTGCACCGGCACGCCCAGGTGCGCGGCAAGGTGCATGGTGCCGGTATCCGGCGTGAGCAGCGTGTCCATTCCCGCAAGGGCATCGGCAAGGTCCGTCCAGCCGGTGCGGCCCACGAGGTCGTCGTAGTTTCCCGCCACGGATGCGGGCAGGTGGTCCAGCACCTTGCGCAGCAAGGGGCGCTCGGCCTTGGTCCCGAAAAAGGTCACGCGCGGCCCGCCCAGCCCCTCGAACACCGCGCGCAGGCAGGCGGCCAGCGCATCCGGCGACAAGGACCGGCGCGACATGCGCCCGGCCAGCACCACGCCGATGCCCCGCCCGCCGCGCAGGGCGATGGGGTTCACCCGGGCCGGGGCAATGGGCCGTGGGGCCAGCGCCGCCCAGAAATCCACGAGGTTGACGGGGGACAGCCGGCGGTGGGCCACCCAGCGAAAGGCCATGCGCATCCAGCGGTCGCGCAGGGGCTGGCCGTTCAGGGTGCGGTAGCCGCGCACCACGTCTGGCGGAAACAGCGCGGCAAGCGCCGTGTTCAGCCCGGAATTGTTCAGGTTGTAGACGGCGTCGAACCGTTCCGCCGCAAGGGCGGCGAAGGCGCGGGCGTTGTGCGCCAGCACGTCTGCCTGGGGCACGCCGCCGTGGGCGCGCACGCCGTGCACGGTGACGCCGGGGTAGACCAGCCGGGCCAGTTCCACCAGCGACACATCCACCACCAGATGAACTTCCGGGGTCGGATGGACTCCGTTCGAGGCGGCATCCTCGTCGTTCGCGGCGCCATGCAGCAGCGACAGCACCAGACGCTTGGTCTGCACGAGATCGCCGAAGCGGGCCAACTGGATGACGAGGTGCTTGTTCATGGTGTGGGCGATGGCGGCAAGGGGTTGGCGTCGTTGCGGGAATTGGCCCACACGGGGCTTTCCGGGGCAGACTAGCCCAAGTGGCGCGTGGCGGCAAGGCAGGGGCCGGATTGCGCCCTGCCCCGCCGGTGCTGCCGCAATCCCTGAACGCCCCACGCGCGCAGCGCCCCCGCGGCCTCCGATCGCCGCCGGGCGCGGTTCCCCCACGCCCGCTTCGCCCCTCTCGCGGAGGGCCGGTTTTACTTTGCGCGCCCCTCGTGTATACGACCCCAATGCGTTATTATCCCCTGCTTCTCGACCTGCACGGCCGCGCCTGCCTGGTGGTGGGCGCGGGAGGCGTGGGACGCCGCAAGCTGGCATCGCTGCTGGCCTGCGAGCCGAGCCGCGTGCTGGTGCTGGACGCCAACCCGGATGCCCCCTCCGACCCGGAACTGGCCCCCCTGCTGGCCCACCCCGCCGTGCGCTTCGAGGCGCGCGCCTTCGCGCCCGCCGACGTGGACGGCTGCGCGCTGGTCTTCGCGGCCACGGCCAGCCGCGCCGTCAACGCCGCCGTGGCCGATGCCTGCCGCCAGCGTAACGTGCCCTGCAACGTGGCCGACGCCCCGGACACGGGGGCGTTCATCGTGCCCGCCCACTTCGCCTGCGGCGACCTGACGGTGGCCCTTTCCACCGGGGGGCACAGCCCGGCCCTTGCCCGGCGCATCCGCATGGACCTGCAACAGTGGTTCGGCGCTCGGTACGACGCCATCACCGTGCTGCTGGGCCGCCTGCGGCCGCTCGTCCTTGCGCTTGGCCACGAGACAGGGCAGAATACGGCGCTGTTCCGCGCCATCGTGGAATCGCCGCTCATCGACGCGCTGGCCGCGCGCGACCGCGCCGGGGCCGAACGCATCCTGACCGAACTGCTGCCCGCGGAGCTGCATCCGCGCATCGTGGAGTTGCTGCATGAGCTCGCTTGAGCTGCTTTCCATCGCCATCATCATGCTCTACGTGCTCGGCACGGTGTGCATCGCCGTGGGGCTGCTGGCCCGGCGCGACAGGCTTAAGCGCCTTTCGCAGTGGCTGACCCTGGCGGGCTTTGCCCTGCACACCGTCATGCTGGGGCTGTCCATGCAGGGGCAGACCTGGCAGGTTCTGGAAAAAGCCTACTATTTCCGCATGCTCTCGTGGAGCCTGCTGCTGATCTATTTCTTCGTCTGGTGGCGGCTGCGGCTGGAATTCCTGGGGCTTACCGCGTCGCCGGTGGCCCTCGTCTTCTACGTCTCGTCGTTCATGCTGGCCGACGTGCAAAGCAAGCTGCCGCCCGCCATGTCCGGCCTGTTCTTCGGGCTGCACATCGGCACGCTGTTCCTCAGCTTCAGCCTGATGACCATGGCCTTCGGCTCGGGCATCCTGTTCCTGTACATGGACCGCAAGCTGAAGCACAAGGCGCGCCTTTCCGGCTTCGACCGCGACCTGCCGGCCCTTTCCGCCTTCGACAAGGTAAACCACCTGGCAGTCATGGCGGGCTTTCCGCTGTTCACGCTGGGCATGGTTTCCGGCTTCGTGTGGGCGCGCATCGCCTGGGGCAAGATGCTCTCGTGGGACCCCAAGGAAGTCGTCTCGCTGGTGGTGTGGGGCATGTTCGCCCTGCTCTTTCACCAGCGGCTTGCGCTGGGCTGGCGGGGCCGCAAGACCGCCGTCATGGCCATCTGGATATTCGCGGTATGCGTGTTCTCGCTGCTGGGGGTCAACTTCCTGATGACCACGCACCACAGCTTCAACCCGCAGTAACGGCCACACCCGGCAGGAACCATGACCCGCAACCCGGAACCGACGCCGCGCGCCGCGTACCCGGCGGGCCACAATACGCACCCCGCGAAGCCCACGAAGAACATGGACCAGGAAATCTATCTCATCGGCCTCAACCACCGCACCGCCAGCGTCGAAGTGCGCGAGCGATTCGCCCTCACCGACTGTACCGTCCTTGAACAAGGGGTGGTGCCCACCGGCGACGACATTTCCGAAGTGGTCATCCTGTCCACCTGCAACCGCGTGGAAATCATGGCCGTGGGCACCGGCTCTGGCGCGCCCGAGCGCGTGCCCGAGCGTGTTCTTGACTGCTGGGCCGCCGCGCGCGGCCAGAAGCGCTGCGACCTGGAACCCTTCGTCTACGTGCACAAGGGCATCGACGCGGTGCGCCACCTGTTCAGCGTGGCCTCCAGCCTCGATTCCATGGTGGTGGGCGAACCGCAGATCCTCGGCCAGCTCAAGGACGCCTACCGCAAGGCCGTGGGCCGCAACGCCACCCGCGTGGTGCTGAACCGCCTGCTGCACAAGGCCTTTTCCGTGGCCAAGCGGGTGCGCACCGAAACAGCCGTGGCCTCCAGCGCCGTGTCCATCAGCTACGCGGCGGTGGAGCTTGCCAAGCGCATCTTCGGCGAAATGTCGCAGTACAAGGCCATGCTGGTGGGCGCGGGCGAAATGGCGGAACTGGCGGCCACCCACCTGCTGAATTCCGGCATCCGCGAGATCATGGTGGCCAACCGCACCTTCGAGCGCGGCCTGCAACTGGCCAAGCAGTTCAAGGGCGAGGCGGTGCTGTTCCAGGACCTGTTCGTGCGGCTGGCCGAGGCGGACATCGTCATCAGCTCCACCGGCGCGCACGAGCCCATCATCCGCGCGCGGGACATCAAGGACGTGCTGAAGCGCCGCAAGAACCGGCCCATGTTCTTCATCGACATCGCCGTGCCGCGCGACATCGACCCCGACGTGAACAACCTGGACAACGTCTACCTGTACGACATCGACGACCTGAAAGAGGTGGTCGAGGAAAACATGGCCCAACGCCGCGACGAGGCGGCCAAGGCCCGCTCCATCGTCGAGGAGGAGGCCGGAAACTTCGCCAAATGGCTGAAGTCGCTCGATCTGCAACCCACCATCGTGGATCTTCTGCGGCGCAGCGAACGCATTGCGCAGGACGAGCTGGCCCGCACCCTGAAGCGCATCGGCCCGGTGGACGAACCCACCCGCGAGGCGTTGCAGGCCATGCTGTGCGCCATCGTCAAGAAGGTGAACCACGAGCCCATCACCTTCCTGAAACGCCGCTTCGACGAAGAGGAAGCGGGCACCCGGTACATCGACATCACCCGCCGCATGTTCAACCTGGACTGCGACGACGTGCCCGAAGACGCCCACAGCGACCGCAAGCATCCGCAACAGCGCGATGACGCATAAGAGCCCACCATGCGCAACTACCGCATCGACGACCTGACCTCCGCAGACATCGCCGCCGTGCGCGCGCGGCTGAACGAAATGGACCTTGGCGCGGGCATGGACGGCCTGTACTGGCTGCCCGTGCCGCAGCAGCACCTTACGCCCGTGCAGGTGGCCCACAGCGATAGCTGCGGCCCCTTCTGTCTGGCGCTGGAGGTGGACGAGGACGCCCTGCGCATGGAACTGCTGGTGCGGGCGCGCGGCATGCTGCGCTGCGAGTGCATCGCCTACGCCGCGCCCGAACTGCGCGCCCACATGATCGGCTATCTGGACGGCCTGCTGGCGGACCTGGGCATAGCGGTATAGCGCGGGGCGGCGCGAAACGCCCGGACCGGGACACGGCCGTCCCGGCCCGCTGCGCCAGCCTTCGGCTTACCGCCCCCCTCCAACGGGGGCGTGTCTCCTTGCTGTCTGGTTGATCGCCGCCGTCTCCCCGTTTTCCCTGTTCCGTCCCGCCGTTGGCGGTCCCGGCCGGCGTGCCGGGCCGTTCCCCTTTTCCGCAGGCCAGCCATGCCAGATTCCCGCACCCCGCAAGCCCCCCCTGCCCTGGCAGCGCGCCCCCTGTTGCCCGAACGGCTGCCCCTGCGTTTGCAGGACCTGCCGCCCCGCGCGGCGCGGTTCTGCCTGCGCGTGGCGGACTTTCTGACGGCGGAGTTGGAGCGGGCCTTTGAACCGGTCAGGGAACCTTTCCGTACGGACCGCCCCGGCGACGCCTCCTCACCGGGGCTGATCGCCCCGGACGGCATGACGCTGCTGGTGGGCGTCTCCGGCGGGGCCGATTCGCTGGCGCTGCTGCTTGCGCTGCGCTGGCTGGCCCCACGCCTTGGACTGCGTCTGCATGCCGCCGTGCTGGACCACGGGTTGCGCCCGGAATCGGCGGCGGAAGCCCGCGCCGTGTCCGCGCTGTGCCGCCGCCTGGGCGTTCCCTGCCGGGCCGAAAACGCCGACGTGGCCGCGCTGGCCGCGCGTGAGTGCTGCGGCGCGGAAGACGCCGGGCGGCGCGCCCGCTATGCCTTTTTCGCGTCCGAACGGCTGCGCGTGGGCGCGGACTGGGTGTGCACCGCCCACCAGTCGGACGACCTGTGCGAGGACGTGCTGCTGCGGCTGGTGCGCGGCACCGGCTGGCCCGGCCTGGGCGGCATGCCCGCCGTGGACCCCGAACGGCGCATCCTGCGCCCGTTGCTGATGACCGAGCGACGGGACATCGACGCCTTTCTGGCCGCCCTTGGCGTGCTGCCCGTGCGCGACCCTTCCAACCACGACCCGGCTTACCGCCGCAACCGCCTGCGCCACGACGTGCTGCCCCTGCTGCGCGCGGAAAACCCCGCCCTTGGCGAATCCGTGCGCTCGCTGTGGGACCTGGCGCGCTGCGACGCGGACTACTGGTCGCGGCAGTTGGACGGGCTGCCTCTCCCCAACGGCGTGGAGGCCCCCATCGCCATTCCCGCCCGCACCCTGCGCGGGCTGCACCGCGCGGCTCGTCTGCGCCTGTACAAGCGGCTGCTGGACAGGCTGGGTCCCGGCCAGCCGCTGGCCGCCTGCCTGATCGCCCTTGACGAGGCATGGATGGCCGGACGCGGCGGAGCCTGCGTGCAGTTTCCCGGCGGCAAGACGGCGCTGGTCGTGCCTTCGGGCACAAACGATGCGGCCGCAGGGGGCATCGAATTTCGCGCGGCCCCAGCGCGGTAGGCGGTGCAACGGGTGGGGCATGCCCCCGTTCGATCTCGTCGTGCGCCCGTCGTGCGCCTCTCGCTGGCTGGCCACCCCAGCCCCGCAAACGGTGTGCTCATGACGGCCGGGCTCCCCCTTCCCACACCCTGCACGCCGCCCCCGGAAAATACCCGCACGCGCACCGCAAACGGCGCGGGACGGCCGCAAGCCCCGTCTCGCGCCATTGCGCGCCCCGCACAATCCCCCCGCATTTCCGGCATTTCTCCGGGCTCGCCCCCGTCTGCGATTGACAGGGCCTTGCCTTCGCGGTATGCCCTCGTGAAAATTATTACAAGGAGGTTCGGGGTGAATATCCTCATCTTCGGTCCCAACGGTAGCGGCAAGGGCACCCAGGGGGCGCTCGTCAAGAAGAAGTACGATCTGGCCCACATCGAATCGGGCGCCATCTTCCGCCAGCACATCGGCGGCGGCACCGAACTCGGCAAGAAGGCCAAGGAATACATCGACCGCGGCGACCTCGTGCCCGACGACATCACCATCCCCATGGTGCTGGAAACCCTGAAGGGCGCCGGTCCCAACGGCTGGCTGCTCGACGGCTTCCCGCGCAACATGGTGCAGGCCCAGAAGCTGTGGGACGCCCTTCAGGCCGAAGGCCTGAAGCTCGATTACGTCATCGAGATCCTGCTGCCCCGCGAAGTGGCCAAGAACCGCATCATGGGCCGCCGCCTCTGCAAGAACGACAACAACCACCCGAACAACATCTTCATCGACGCCATCAAGCCCAACGGCGACGTGTGCCGGGTGTGTGGCGGCAGCCTGTCCGCCCGTGCCGACGACCAGGATGAAGGCGCCATCGGCAAGCGCCACGACATCTACTACAACACCGTGGACGGCACCCTGGCCGCCGCCTACTTCTACAAGGATCTCGCCGCCAAGGGCGTGACCAAGTTCATCGAACTCGATGGCGAAGGCTCCATCGACTCCATCAAGGACACCCTGCTGAAGCAGCTTGCCTAAGCCGGGCTTCCTCCAAGCCTGAATGCACAGCGCCCCGGCCGCATGGCCGGGGCGCTTTTGCTTGTCCGCGTCGCGGACCCCAGGGACAGGGGCCGCCTACCTGCGCCAGTATTCGGGCAGGAACAGCACGAGAATGGTGTAGATCTCCAGCCGCCCCAGCAACATGCACAGCGAAAGTAGCCACTTGGCCAAACCCGGTAGATGGGCGTAATTCTCCGTGGGGCCCAGGCTGCCAAACGCCGGACCCACGTTGCCAAGGCACGAGGCCGTGGCGGAAAAGGCCGTCAGCACGTCCATGCCAAGCGCGGTGAGAACGATGCCCACCCCGGCGAACACCGACACGTACAACACGAAAAAACCCACCACACCGGAAACCACGTCCTGTGGCACGGTGCGCCCCCCCAGCTTCAGGTGGCGCACCGCGCGCGGGTGCACCAGCCGGAACAGTTCCTGATGGGCCAGGCGCAGCAGAACCATCACCCGCATGCATTTCAGGCCGCCGCCGGTGGACCCGGCACACCCACCCAGAAACATGAAGAACAGCAGCACCCCCTGCGCCAGATGGGGCCACACCTCGTAGTCGGCCGTGGCGAACCCTGTGGTGGTGCAAATGGACACCACCTGGAAGGCCGCCGCCCGCAAGGATGATTCCGCATCCGCGTAGTGGCCGCCGTACAGCCCGGCGGCGATGGCCAGCGTGGCTCCAGCCACCAGCACGGCGTAGAAGCGGAACTCCGCATCGCGCAGCAGCGCCCCCGGCCTGCCCTGCAGCACCTTGAAGTGCAGGGCGAAATTTGCGCCCGCCAGAAACATGAAGATCGTGATGGTCCACTGGACGAACGGGCTGTCGTAATGCCCCACCGAGGCATTGCGGGTGGAGAACCCCCCGGTGGCCAGCGTGGCGAAGGTGTGGGTGGAGGCATCGAACAAGCTCATGCCCCCGGCGCACAGCAGGGCCGTCTGGGCCACCGTAAGCAGCAGGTAGACCTGCCACAGCACGGCGGCGGTGTCCTTGATACGCGGCTTCAGCTTGTCCGGGGTCGGCCCGGGCACCTCGGCCCGATACAGCTGCATGCCCCCCACGCCCAGGAACGGCAACACGGCCAACGACAGCACGATGATGCCCATGCCGCCCAGCCAGTGGGTGAACGAGCGCCAGAACAGCAGGCTGGGCGCCACCGCCTCCACATCGGTGAAGATGGAGGCCCCGGTGGTGGTGAACCCAGAAACGGATTCGAACACCGCGTCGGTCCAGTCGCAGATGCCCGCCAGAACGTAAGGCGCACCGCCCGCCACCCCGGCCACGAACCATCCCAGGGCAACGATGGCGATGCCTTCGCGATGGTTCAGCGACCAGTCGCGCCCCCTGCGCCAGCCCAACATCAGCAGGCTGCCCGCAAGGCCAGCGCCCCACATGGAATGGAATAGCGGCCAAACGCCCGCATCGCCATACCACAGGCCCACGCCAAGAGGCACCGCCATGGAAGCGGCCAGGCAGCACAGCAACGCCCCCACGGCGTGGCATACCGTACGCGCGTGCATGGGCTAGAAACTCTTCAGCGAGACCATCAGGGCCTGCTCCACCCGGCTCACCGCCTGCCGGGTGGACAGGATGATGATGCGGTCTTGCGGCTGGATGACCGTATCGCCACGCGGGATGAACACGTCATTGCCACGTAGTACCGCCAGCAGCAACGCGCCGACCGGAAAGTCCAGTTGGCTCACAGGCTTGCCCACGATGGCCGAACGCTCCTGGGCCACGGCTTCCATCGCCTCGGCCTCGTCGCCGCGCACGGAAATGGACGACAGCACCTTGCCCTGCCGCACGAAGTGCAAAATGCTGTTCACCGCCGAAAGGCGGGGGCTGACGGAATGTTCGATGCCGATGGCCCGCACCAGGGGCTGGTACTCGGCCTTGTTCACCCGGGTCACGGTCTGCGCCGCGCCCATGGATTTGGCCAGCAGGCAGGAGAGGATATTGGTTTCCTCGTCGCC
>NZ_AGFG01000008.1 GCF_000226255.1 Desulfovibrio sp. A2 | reverse complement strand
AGTTACTCTAGGAGTAGTCGTCTATAGTTATCTCTTATTTCTTCTCTTTAAGTATATCTTATAGGGGAGCTATAGCTGCTCCTCTGGTGAGTGCTTGAGGTGGGCTTGAGGTCGTGCTGGGTGGTCTTTCCCCGAGAGTGCACGGTAATTGACATCACCCTGAAAACATTCAACTTCACTGACTGATGGTCGCTCTGGAAATTGGCGCTTATATCCGATAGTGGCCCATAATCGATAACATTCTAGAATCTTTGAAAATGACACGTCGTCAATCTGCCCCCCCTTCCAGAACGCGTAAAGGCCCGCAGCGTCGGCAACACACAGCGGACCCGTGGTAGTATGCCTTTGGTTGGCGTTAGGTGAGCCGCAGGTGGGCTTAGGGTGTCAGTCGTAGTTCATCTTGTTTATAGCCCCAGTAGGTGGTCCCTTTCAGTCTGGCTTAAGGCGGCCCTTTGCCCGAGAGTGGGACATAATCGACAATAGTCTGTAATCATTTACGATAGACAGGCTTTACTCCAGCCTCTGGATGGTCGTCAGTCTCCTGCCCCCGAACGCGAAAAGGACCACTGCGTCGTCAGAACACAGCGGGCCTTTTTTCGTGCAAGTTTTGGGGTGAATCAGGCCGGGATAGGTCTTAGGCCATACCCGGACAAGATCACGCCGGAGAGGGCATCCTCGCGCGATTTTCGAGGGATTCAGCTGGTCAGTTCAGCCCGGCGTCAGGGGCGGTCGGGTGCTTCTCGTTCGAGCCACCTCCCCCGCATCGGGGAGGGCAGGCACGACCTCCGCGCCGTGAAGATCATGTCAAAAGGATGGGAGGGGCACCCACGGAAGAACGGCGATCACCTCATCTCGCAAGGTGGCCGTGGGATGCTTTCCGCTGCACCGCTCGGGTATGCCAATGTCTCCGGCCTTTAGCCGGTGCCCGACAACCTCCTCGCCGTCCGTCCCGCCGATACCCAGCTTGCGCCGGTACCGGGTGAACCATGTGGTGATGGGGCCGCCGATGTGGCCGCGCGTCTCGCGCTTGAGGTCGGGGAACAGACGATGATGTCCGGCGGCCTTCTGTTCCACGACGAACCGCAGGAACCCAAGGCCGTCGATCAGGAACGGGGGGGAGGGGCACCAAGCTGACCCCCGCCTCGGTCTTGACGTGCTTCCCGTCTCCGGCCTCGTTCACGTCGATGCACCACACGCCGTCGTCCTGCCGGATGTCGGTCACGAGGAGTTGTGCAATCTCCTCAATGCGCATGCCGGTGAACAGTGCGATCAGGGGCGTCCAGAAGTAGGCCGGGGATTGCTCGGTAGCGGCGAGGTAGGGACGAGGGTTGAAGAGCCGTTGCAGTTCTTCGGTGGTGAACGGGCGTCGGGATGAGCGGGCCTTCCCCTGCGCCTTCGGGATCACAAAGGCGGCATTCAGGGGTTTGGCGATGATCCCGTATTCCAGTTCCAGCCAGTTCAGCAGCGAACGGACCATGTTGAACTTCGTGTTCAGCGTCTTTGCGGACAGTCGTTTTTCCGCCGGAAGGTCGAGAGCGGCGAGAGCATGCAGGCGTTTACCGGCGTACTCCCTGCTCTTCGGGTCCGCAGGCTGGGCAGCCATGAGGCGGCCATAGTCCCGAATCGTGTCCCGGTCGAGCTCGGACAAGGTGATGTCCCGGCCTCGCGTTTCCGTGATGGCCTCCGCGAACTGGCGGACGTTGACGTAGACGTTGCGCTTGCTGCCCTCCGCCAGTTCGGGGGCTTTCGCTTCGATGTACTTCTCGACCGCCGCCGACAGGGTGATGGACTGTGCTGCCCCGGTGGTGGCGGTGGTAGTCGATGCCTGGGCGGAGTCAGGGGCCGGATGCGGTGCCGTGGCCGGGGCCTGCCATCCAGGGGCGTCCATGATGGTTCGCACTGCCGAAAGCCGGTAGTCGGGCCGGGCAGTCAGTTCCCCGGCGAACGTTGGGCGCGATGCCGACTCGATGACGGCAGCCTGTGCCAGAAGCACGGCATCACAGAGCTTGAGGAACTGAAGGGGGGAGACAGGGGACCGCGATCCATCGTTGTTCGTGAGGACATCTTCCGACGCACGAGGATGGCCGGAGAGCGGCGATTCGGTTCCGGTCGGGTCATTCGTTGGGGTGCCGTCGTTCGGTGGGCTTTTTCCCTCGAAATCGGCCCGCTGTGACACGGTGGCCGGATAGCCCGCCCGCTGCAAGACCTCTCGCGCCGTGGCGGTGGTGTGCCCAACACCCTGCCAGCCATGTTTTGTATTTTGTTATTAGCATGTTACGAAATCATTCCCCCCATGTCTTGACACCGCCTTCTCTTGATTTATTCATGCTACGCTGACCACAATTTAAACACTTCAAGGAGGACGCTATGATGGTTTCTAAGCTGAATCCATGGAACTGGTTTAAGAGGGAAAGCGAACAGGAAAAGACCCTTCCGGTTAAGCAGGCGGAACGGGGAGCACGGGAATACGCTTCTCCGCTTGACCACTTCCACGCCGAATTCGACCGTATGGTTGATTCAATGTTCTCTGGCTTTGGAATGCCTTCGCCGCGCCGCTGGCTCGACGCAGCCAGCCCGGTGCTTGGCAAGTCTGTCATCAAGCCGAAGGTCGATATTTACGGCACAGACAAAGAGTACGTTGTTGAAGTTGACCTTCCCGGCATTGAAGAGAACGACTTGTCTGTTGAGCTGAAAGATGATGTGTTGATTCTCTCTGCCGAAAAGAAGCATGAGGAGAAAACGGAAGAAAAGGGGTACTACCGCGTTGAGCGCTCTTACGGTTCCTTCCGTCGGGTACTCAATGTCCCTGATGATGCAGACAAGGAAGGCATAAACGCCAAGTTGAACAAGGGCGTGCTGCGAATCACCATGCCGAGAAACAAGGCTATTGAAACCGAATCCCGCAAGATTGCGATTGAAAGTTCGAAAGAGGACTAACCTGACCAAGGGTAGTCCAAAGAAACAAGAGCAAGCTTGAGGTTCCCTTTGTTCGGGGGTGGCATCAAGCCGGTAATGGCCTGAAATCAACGACGATGCCTGGATATTGATCCGGACCCGCATGGTCGTCAGTCTCCTGCCCCAGAACGCGAAAAGGCCCGCTGCGTCATCAGAACACAGCGGGCCTTTTTTCGTGCAAGTTCGGGGGTGAATCTGTCCGGGTAGATCGTTGGCCATGCCCGGACAGGATCAGGTCGGATACGCCAACCTCGCGCGATTCCGGCGGGGTAGGCCGGTCAGTTCATCAACGCCTCACCCGCACCGGGGAGGGCAAGCACGACCTCCGCGCCCGGCAGGACGATCCGGTACTCCAGCCATTGGGCGTCTGCGGCCTCGACGGTGATCCGGGGTGCTCCGATGTCCGGGCCTTCGGTGGCGGCAGGGGCCTCCCAGATGGCATACTCCTCGATCAGTCCGAAGGCTTTGGCGGTGTGGAGCAGGGTGTCGAGGCGGGCGATGTCCGGCCCTTTGCCGTGCTCCGTGTTGCCCATGACCGGGGCCAGCAGGTTAGCCACGGTGGACGGCGGGAGGCCCAGCAGGGAGGCTATCCGATCCACGGCATGGACGGCGGACAGGCAGTAGGACAGACAGTCGCAGAGCAGGGCGGCTGCGGAAGAGGAGGGGGCGATGGAAGTGGTGGTTTCTGTCTGTGTCGTGTTCATGGTTGATGATCCGTGTTGTGTTGGTGGTTGAATCATGGGTGCCATAGACGATGATTTGATCCAATGCTGCTTGATGGAAATAGACCGCAGCACATTGCCAGCTCTTTAGCGGCGCATGAGGTGCGACAGATCAAGACCACGGAAGCGTAGTTGTCCCATCGCTTCGGCAAGCTTCTTCAAGGCGAATCCCTTGCCGTACCGCGCAGCCATCCCCTTTTCACTGTGCCCTTGCAAGGCGTTCATAATCTCGGTCGAGATGTCGGAGTCGCGGCACGCATCCTCGAAGCAATGGCGGAAGCTGTGGAAGGCGTTTGTCTTGTGTTTGATTCCTGTGTACTTCAGGAATCTGCTGAACCGCTTGGAGAAGGGCGACGAGTAGTACCCATCCTTGCCCATTTCAGTATCGGGGAACAGGCGGTGATGCCCTTCACTGCGGCGTCTGGCGACAAGGTCCATGAAGCCCATGTCCACCAGCGCCTGATGAACGGGGATGGTGCGGCGTGAGTAGGTTGTCTTGAGGCGCTTGTCTTCGCCGTCGTCGTTGATGTCGAAGAAGGTGATGCCGTCCTCTTCCCGGATGTCTGACGTATACAACTGGATAATCTCGCCAAGCCGCGCCCCGGTGTAGAGACTGATCAGCGGAACCCAGTAATAGGCCGACTCAATCGGGATTACCGATCCGGCCTTGTGCCACCGTTCAGCCGACTTGCACCCTGTGTAGATCGGGGCGTTGAAGATCGTGCGTAGTTCATCCGTGGTAAACGGGTCGCGCTCATCCCTCACGTTCTTCTTGAGTTTTATCTGGAGGCCGTTGAATGGGTGGGCCGTGGCTTCGTCATAGTGCCCCTGTGCCCACGTCCAAAACGAGCCAACGTACCGCATCAGCTTGTTCACGTTGTGGTCTGACATGGGAGCAAGGCCGAGCTTCTTGGCCTTGTCTGCGGCCTTCTCGATGGGCAGCCCCTGGAGTTCTGCAACCTTGACCCAGTTTGGCGGCAGGCGCAGTAGTACGGCCTTGAAGGCTCTGGCATCGGCCTTGGTGTATGAATCGAGGGGACGATCACCAGTCAGCGAGATGAAGTGGTCCATCCAGACGCGATGCTCCTTCTCTGTCTTGGGCACCCAACTGGTGCGGGACTTCTCCGCGATCCACTCCTCGACAGCCATCGACAGCAGGGGCGTTCTGGATTCAGGGGGCACCCCGGCGGCCTTCGGTGTTTCGATGACCTCGCCTTCATCCCTGCGCCGGATGGCCTCGTATGCCTTGAGGGTGGCCGCCTGTAACGCTCGGGCCAGCCTCGGCCAACTGGGTGACGATGGCTCAAGGCGTATGTTGATGTTGTCCCAGTTCAGGACATCTTCGGCTTCGTTTGCGATGAACGCATCAACACGGCCACGGGCATAGCCGTGCTTCGTATTGTCCACGACCATGCTTGTTGCTGCTTGGTGGTCCGTGAACGATGGCCTCTCTTGCAGACGGGCAGCGAGAAGCCGGTTGATCACTTCCGGGTCATCGGTCTGGACGATGGCGGTTAGCTTCTGGTCCTCAACGCCGTCGTCGGTGAATCCTTGGATTCGTATTTCTTCATCTTCCTCAAGTAGATGGGCGTAGTATGCCGCCGCCACGCGATCAATGTCGGAGTCTGCCAGTTCCTTGAGCGGGGCCTTGCTGCCGCTCTCGGCAAGCATACGGCGATGGGCCTCAAACCGGCGGTCTACCTCAACGGCGGCGATACGAACGCGCCGGAGTGCTTCCTTGTAGTCGGTGGTCCGCAAGGAGAAGGTTTCCTCGGTCTTGGGGTAGGTCGCCTTTATGTCTTGGGGCACGACCGCACGGTGGTAGTAGGTGGCTCCACGGCGGAACAAGCGGGGGTGTTTGGGCATCGTTTCCATACCTCCACTGTAACACATGGGTGGAGCAGACCAAAGAAAAAAGCCTTACCTAACAGCACGTTGCTGAAAAGTAAGGCTTTCTTCCAAATTGGTGGAGGCGGCGGGAATCGAACCCGCGTCCGAGAACATTCCACGCGAAACGTCTACAGGCTTATGTCGGGAACAATTGTCGTCACGGGCTTGGCCCCCGACCGGGCGGCCCTAGACCAGCTCACCTGTAGTTCTCACACCCGCAGCGGCGAGCGCCCTTGGATGCCAGCCCGATGAAGTTACACCTCGCCGACGTATCGGGCGTCGATCGGTTCGGCGTGGCCACTAATTAGGCAGCCAGTGCGTATTCGTAATTGTTGGCAATTACTTTTGGTGCCGCTTTTTACGAGGCCAGCGGCGCCTCGGCCTGCAGTTCCGGCTTCCACATCCCCGTCGAAACCAGGGCGCCCCCGTGTGTACGGCGGTGTCCGGCGTGAACGGCGTGTCGTGCCGTAATGCGGTGCGGGCCACCATCCCGCTTTGCATAGTATAATGCCGTCTCCGGCAAAGGCAAGGCGCGCCGGGCCAACCGCATCTGGCGCGATACCCAGCCCCCGACCTTGCCGGAAGAGGGGCTATACGGGCTTTTGCGGCCTGTGGCAAGCGATCCGCGCCGCGCGGGGGCTGCAACGCAAGACGCCCGTACCGGGGCGTCGTGCCATGGCCGGGCGGAAAAGTCGTTTCTCAATGGTGGGAGAACGTGGGAAGGGGGCGCCAGATCCACATGGCCCGGTGCGCTTCCGGCGGATGCACCGCACGGCATGAACGCGCGGGGCCGGGGCAACACCGCCGGGCAACGCCGCAAGGGGCAGGGTTAGGCGTTTCTGCCGAAGTAGAAGTGCGACATGGCCCCCTTCAGGCTGACCCGATAGGCAGAGGTGGAACTTTCGGCGACGCTTTCCTGGGTCGCGGCGTCCACGGCGTCGTAGGCAGATGCGCCCACGCGGGCGGTGACCACGCGGCGCAGGCTGCGGATGTCGCGGATGATCTCGGACTGCGTGGCCAGTTCACCGAACGCGGAGGACAGCTCCGGGGCATCGGCCAGGACCTGTTCTATGCGCGCCTTGTCGGGGTGGTCGCCCACCACAGAGAGCGAACCCGCATCGTCCATGGACAGGGTGAGTTTTTCGTCCAGCGACACACCGGCGGCGTCCATGCGCTCGGAAAAGGCGTCCAGAAATCCCTCTTGCAGATCGGAGACGTTCTGCTCCAGCGTTTCCAGCACGTTGCCGCCCCGCTCGGAAATATCTTCCAGCGTCGAACGCAGCTTGGGGCTCAGCGCGGAAAGGCTGGCGCTGTCGGTCAGGCGGGCAAGGCCGCCGTCGCTCGCCTGCGGCTGCTCGGACGCGGACGCCGCGCGCCCCGCATCGGCATCTTGCCCCGTGGTGCGGTGGACGACCATCATGCTGCCGAGATTGTTGTAGATGCCGTCTATGGCCACGCCCGCCTCCGTCGTGCAGAAATTTCCCTTCCCGTGTCTGGGCTGGAAATGAGCAAGATCGGTGCCAGCCTGCCGGGCAGGCGGTAGGGCAGGGGGCTAAAAATGCCAACGGCCAGTCGGGCAAAGCGCGTTGACAGCCATGGGCCTTTTGCCGGAATCTGGCGGAAAGTCCGGGGCTGTCGCCAACAGCGGGCACCGGCAGGAGAGCGCCATGCAGAACAGACATGCCGGACGCCCCGGCGACGCCGGATACGGAACGAGGGCCGTTCATGGCAGGGATGGCGGGCGACGCCTGATGGCGGCGGCGTTGTTGTGCGCCGCCGTTGCCTTTGCTGCCCTGGGCGGCCTGCCCGCGCCAGCGCGGGCACAGGCGCAGGGCTCGCAATTGCCAGGGGGCGACTACCCAGACGCGCAATGCACCTCGCCCCTGCGCCCCTTTGCCGGGGACAAGGCGTGGGAGTGGGAACTGTACCGCCAGAAGATGGGGGCCTACCGGGCCTGCGTGGACGCCTACGTGCGCCGCGCCCGCGCGGATATAGAAATCATCCAGGGCAAGATCGACCGGGCCGTGCGCGAGTACAACCGCGAGGTCACCATGCCCTGAAGGGGTGGGCGGACGGGCTGAACCCGCAGCGGCAGGGCGAAACCGGAAAGGCACTCGCCCGCCGCGCCGCCAACCGGGGAAAGGGCACGCGGAAGACGAACCCTAGCCCGGCCCGTTCCAGTGCCCGCAATTCTCGCAGGCGAAGCCGGAGAAGTCCGCCGCCCCGGCATCGTCGGTCCAGACCTCAACCTCGTTGACGTGGCCGCAGTTCTCGCAGGGAATGCGGGCCATGTGCCCTTCGGGGTCATAGTCGCATTCCTCGCCACGGATCAGCAGGGTGGTGGTGTACTCGGGCATGGCGACCTCCGGGATTGCACTGCTGCCCCCTTCCACGAAGCGCTGACGATCACGCCTGGAAGGGTGCATGGAGAAACGGTCCATCCTGACGATGCAGCAGGTTTCCGTCGCGGTCAACACGGGACGCGGGGCCGATGCTCCACCCGGCCGCGTCGGTGCTGGCAGCTTGACCGGGCCGCCGGGCTGCCCTATATTGTCATACATGCCGCCCAATGGCGGCCCCGTACTGTGCCGCTGCGCGGGTTTTGCCCCGGCAGCGGGACACTTTCTTTTTGCCTACCAACAGACCATGCCCAGATATCGCAAGGAACGAGCATGAGCAGCATTCCCATCTCCACCGAAGGCTACGAACGACTGAAAAAGGAACTGGAACGCCTGAAGTCGGAGCGCCCGGCGGTCATCCAGGCCATCAAGGAAGCCCGCGAAGAAGGCGATCTGAAAGAAAACGCAGGCTACGACGCCGCCCGCGAACGGCAGGGCATGCTCGAAGCCCGCATCACGTACATCGAATCGCGCATGGCCCAGTTCAACATCATAGATCTGGATTCCCTGTCCGGCGACAAAGTGATGTTCGGCGCCACGGTGGCCATCGAGGACCTTGAGAGCGGCGAAGCCAAGCGCTACACGCTGCTCGGCCCCGATGAAGCCGATTACGCCCAGGGCACCATTTCCGTCCTGTCGCCGGTGGCGCGCGCGCTGCTGGGCAAGGAAGAAGGCGACGAGATCGTGGTCGAGGCCCCGCGCGGCCGCATCAGCTACGAAATCATCTCCATAGAATTCGAGGGCACGCGCCGCTAGCGCGCGGCAGCCCCTGGCCGATACGGACGCCCCGGCCCCGCCGGGGCGTCGTTGTTTCGGCAGCCGACAGGCGCGGGCATGCCCGCCCGGAAAACCGACGCGGCGGGGGGCTTTCGCCCCGGCGAGAAAGATGGCATGATCCACGTGAAAGAAAGCACATGCGGGCCGCCGTCCAGCACGCGGCCCGGCAACGGAAGGAGTGCATCATGGCCCCCGCCAAGAACCTGACCACCGATCGGCTTGACGCCTTGCGTCACAAGCTGCTGGCCATGCTCGCCACGGTGGAGCAGGCCATCGACAGTTGCATCGAAGCCTATTGCCAACGCGACGAGGCCAGGGCCTGGACCGTCGCCTCGCATGACCACGCCATCAACGAGATGGAAACCTGCATCGACGAGATGGGCATGCGCCTGCTGGCCCGGGAAAGCCCGCTCGCCCAGGATCTGCGCACCGTGCTGGCCACCATGCGCATCGCCAACGACATAGAGCGCATGGCCGACGAGGCCGCCAACATCGCCGAGCGCACCATGCCGTTGGTGGCCCTGCCGCCGCTGCCCTTCGACGACGACTTCAAGGCCTATGTCCCCCTGGTGCGCAACATGGTGCACCAGGCCGTGCAATGCGTGGTGGACATGGACGCGGACCTCGCCCGCAGCCTGGCCGAACTGGACGAAGGGGTGGACTGCGGCCTGCGCCAGATCACCCTGAAGGTCGTCCAGTACATGAAGGCCAACCCGGACAGGATGGAGGCGGCACTGTCGTTCCTGATCATCTGCCGCAGACTTGAACGCATCGGCGACCTTTCCACCAACATCGGCGAAAGCGTGTACTTCGCCGTGCGCGGGGTCAACGCCAAGCACAGCCATTTCGAGGAAGACGAACAGGCATAGTGCCTTCACAAGACACCCCGCATCATGCGCCAATTGCGCCGACGATACACAGCATGACAGTCAACATGAAACGGCTTCGGATACACATGATCCGAAGCCGTTCTTATTTGCGATGAATTTCCCTGCGGCAGAACATTCACTTCAGGTATTTGCATCTGTCTTTTTCAAGAAATGCTTGGAGTGGCGCTTATACAGCGCGCACACCGCATGATGAGTGCGCCACCACACCCCGCGCACGCGCTGCAATTCCATGAAAATACCTGCTCCGAATCTTGACGCTGGCGGGTCGAAATGCTACCTCCCCGCTCATTGCTTGATCAACCAATACATTCGGCATGGCGTGAGGATATGCCGGATAGCGTGAACGTTCACTTCGGAGGTGCATCCCACAATGGCGTCCATGGATTATCTGCAACTGGCGGCAGCGCTCGCCCCCATCGTCTGGCTGATTTTCTCGCTCGTCGTGCTCAAGCTGCCCGCCTATCGCACCTGTGCGCTGACCCTGGTCGGCACCCTTGCCCTGGCCGTGTTCGGCTGGTGGAAGATGCCGGCCGTCATGGCCCTTTCCGCAGCGCTCGAAGGTGCCGCCATGGCCCTGTGGCCCATCATGATCGTGATCATCGCGGCCGTGTTCACCTACAACCTTGCCCGCCACACCGGCAGCATGGACGTGATCACCCGCATGCTCTCGTCCATCACCACTGACAAGCGCCTGCTGGTGCTCATCGTGGCCTGGGGCTTCGGCGGCTTTCTTGAAGGCGTGGCCGGATACGGCACCGCCGTGGCCATTCCCGCCAGCATCCTTGCCGCCATGGGCTTTCAGCCCGTTTTCGCCGCAGTCATCTGCCTAGTGGCCAACACCGTGCCCACCGCCTTCGGGGCCATCGGCATTCCCATCGTGACCATGGCCGGCGTCACCGGCCTGCCGGTGGAGACCATCAGCTACTACACCGCGTTGCAGCTGTTCGTGTTCATCATCCTGATCACCTACCTGCTGGTCATCCTGACCGCCGGGTTCAAGGGCATCAAGGGCGTATTCTGGGCCACCCTTGTCTCGGGCCTCGCCTTCGCCTTTCCCCAACTGTACACCGCCAAGTACATGGGCGCCGAACTGCCGTGCCTTATCGGCAGTGTGTGCAGCATGATCGCCACCATCGTCTGGGCGCGCCTGTTCCACCGCGACACCGCCGCCGAGGTGGCCCCCATTCCCGCCGCCGAAAAGGTGAAGGCCTGGCTGCCGTACATTCTGGTGTTCTCCTTCATCATCCTGTGCAGCAACCTGTTCCCGGCCATCCGCGACGCCCTGGGCGCAGCGAAGACCACCGTGCGCATCTACGGCGACAATCCCTTCACCTTCAAGTGGATAGCCACCCCCGGCGCGCTGATCATCATCGCAACCTACATCGGCGGCATGATTCAGGGCGTGAAGGTACGCGAGATCACCGGCGTGCTCGGCAACACCGCCAAGAAGCTGGTGTACTCGGGCATCACCGTGGTTTCCATCGTGGCGCTGGCCAAGGTCATGGCCACCAGCGGCATGATCAACACCATCGCCATCGCCGTGGCCGATTCCACCAGCAGCTACTTCCCGTTCATCTCGCCGCTGCTGGGCGCGCTGGGCACCTTCGTCACCGGCAGCGACACCTCGTCCAACGTGCTCTTCGGCCAGTTGCAGATGGAAGTGGCCAACCGCATCAGCATCGACAGCACCTGGATCGTCTCCGCATCCGCCGCCGGAGCAACCGCGGGCAAGATGATCTCGCCCCAATCCATCGCCGTGGCTACCGCCGCCACCGGCCTCACCGGCTACGAAGGGCGCATCATGAACCGCACCCTGGCCGTGTGCGCGGGGTACGTCCTCGTGCTCGGCACCCTGGTCTACGTGGCCATTCCGTACCTGCACCTGCTGTAGGACCGGCAATCCGCCAACCCTGGAGGGGGCGTCTTCGGACGCCCCCTCTTCGTTTTCCGGATGCAGACAGACACGGCGGGCAAACGGAACAGCGCTCAGCCTGTTTACCGCGCAGTCCGCTCGGCGTGTGTGCGGAAAGCGCACGAGAAGGGGCGCGGCTGGTGATTTTAGAAGTGGCAGCGCCATGCCCTTCCTCTGCTCGTCCGCAGCTCCGACGCCGTGAGCGGCGCGCCTGGTGCGGATATGGCCAAACTGGAGATAGGGCACGCACGAAAAAGGCCACCCCGAAGGGTGGCCTGAACGTCGGTGGAACCAGAGCCGAAGGCCGGGCGGAACCCGGCAGAACCCGATCAAACTCGGTCAGTCGCGCGCGTTGTGGGCGGCCTGCTGCAGGCTGCCACGCACGATGAACAGACCCGCCAGCAGCATGCCGGAAATCAGCGGCTGCGAACGGGTGGCGAAGGCCAGCAGAAAGGCGGCGAAGGTGGCGTAGAGCATGTAGCGGTCCCACGGCTCCACGTTGCCGCGGGGCATGTCCAGCAGGGCGCTGGGACGCGCGAGGTAGGTCACGCCCGCCGTGAGCAGGATGATCACGAACACGCCCGCCGCGCGCAGGTCGCCCAGCATGTGCGCAAGCCCGGGCGTGCCGGTGTACAGGCCAAGCCCGCCGAGCATGATGGAAATGTTCACCCCCAGCAGCAGCCGGTCCAGCAGCACGCGCCGCCACAGCAGCACGGCCATGCACAGCGCGGCGCACAGCGCCCCGAGGCCGTAGGGCAGCAGCGCCCGGTCAGGCGCGTCGCCCGCGAGGCGCGTGGCGATGGCGAAGACCTGCAACGGCAGCAGTTCGAAGGCTAGGCGAATCCACTTGTGCATGGGGCTTCCGGGAACCCTGTCGTCCGGGCCGACGGGCGCATCGCGGCCGTCAGGAATGTTGGAACGGCCCGCGCGCTCCGGACGTAAATTATCGTAGGTCAAGGTGTCGCCCGTTACGTTTGGACGTGGACATGAAAGGCAAGGCTGCCGCTGGCTTCACACCACCAGCGACGCGTAGCTCTAACCGAAAACCGGTTCACGCGGCAAGAGGCGCTCGCGCGGCATGGCGGGCACCACGCGGACATGCGTGTCCCCATCCTGGGGGAGGGTGCCAGGCGCGCCTGACGGCACTTTTCGGCGCAAGCAGGAAAAAGCACGGCGCACACGGTGAAAACGAAAAAAGACCCTGCTTTCACAGGGCCTTTCGTCGTCTTGGTAGCAAGGGAGGGACTTGAACCCCCGACACTGCGGGTATGAACCGCATGCTCTAACCAACTGAGCTACCTTGCCAAGTCCAATGCCGCGCAGGGTTCGTTCCCGTTGCGACGGATGGTTTCTCTACCGGACACGGGGGGCCTTGGCAAGCGTTTTTTGGCACCTTTCGGAAAAAGCCCGCGCAAGCCGCGCCGGGCAAGCGCCTGAAGCCAGCGCTGCCGCCGTCCCGCCTGCCATCAGTTGACCATGAACCAGAACACCAGCGGAGCCACGGCCAGCCGGTACCAGGCAAAGGGGGCCAGGGTCACCCGACCCATGAGGCCGATGAACACCTTCACCGCCACCCACGCGGACAGGAACGACACCACAAACCCGGTGGCGAAGAAGGGGATGTCGGCCGTAGTGAACAGCGCATGGCTCTTCAGCAGGTCATAGCCCGTGGCGGCGAACATGATGGGCACCGCCGCGATGAACGAGTATTCGGCGGCCAGGCCGCGCCGCGCGCCCAGCAGCATGCCGCCCATGATGGTGGCGGCCGAGCGCGAGAACCCCGGCCACAGGGCCAGGCACTGGAACAGGCCGATGCCCAGCGCCAGCGCCGGGGTCATGTCGTCCAGCCCCATGTAGGCGGGGCGCATCTTGCGGCGTTCCACCAGCAGCATCGCCGCCGCGCCGACCACCAGCGCCACGGCCACCGTGGCCGGGCTGAACAGGTGCTCCTTGATGTACCCGTGCGCCACCAACCCCAGCAGGCTGGCAGGCAGCGAGGTGATGCCCAGCAGCACGATGCCGCGCACCCCGGCGAAACGCACGTAAGGCTTCGGGCGCAGCAGCCCCCAGAAACGGTCCCAGTACAATACGACCACGGCCAGGATGGCCCCAAGCTGGATGGCCACCTCGAAGGTTGCCACCTTGGGCCCGGAAAGGCCCAGCAGGTCGCCGACGATGATCAGATGCCCCGTGGAGGATACGGGCAGGAATTCGGTGAGCCCTTCGACGATGCCGAGGATGACGGCGGAGAGGATGTCGTGCATGGGGTGGCTTTCGGCCGGGAACGGCCGGACGGCTGGGGTGGATGATGGACTGGGACGCCGCGCGCGAATAGGGAAAAGCCGTGCGGCCGCGCTCCCGGCCGTGCATGTGCGCCGGGCGGTCAGGCAGGCCGGGCATATCTAAACAGACAGACGGGCAGGCGGGCAGACCGGATTGCGCGGGGATACCGCATGGCACGTCGAGTTGCAACCCCGCCGTGGTTGTTGTAAATTGCACGCCGCGCGAACGGCTGCCCCGTGTGGTGGCCATGCAGCGTCAGCCCTTGCGGGTTGCCTCCGCCCGGTCCAGCGTACCCGGTCCGGCCTGTCGATCTGCGCGACCTGCCTGACCTGTGCCAGCTGACCTGCCAGGGCAGGGCGGCGCTGGCGAGGCAGCGCGCCTGAAGCCACCATACAGCCAAAACACGTCGCGCCGAAACACCCGCTCCAGCACGCCGCCAGGGGGAACCATGACCACCGTCATTCCGCACAGCGAATTGGTGAAGCGCGCCGCCGCCTGGGTGGCCGAACGCCGGGCCGAGCAACCGTCCCGCCCCTTGAGCGACATCGTGGACGAGGCGGGCGCGCGGTTCAACCTCGGCCCCATGGAAACCGAGATGCTGCTCGACCTGTTCCGCACCTGCCACAACGACCATACACAGGGATAATCCTCTGCGCCTTCCACTCAACACCCTGCTGCAACGCCAGCTGTTCGGCGAACTGCTGCACCTGTTCCTGCTCTGCCTGGGCTCGCTGCTCACGCTGGTGCTGATAGGCCGCGGCCTTCAACTGCGCGAATTGTTCCTGGGGCTAGATCTCGGCCTTGCGGACGCCGTGCTGCTGTTCGTCTACCTGACCCCGTTCTTCATGCTGCTGGTGGTGCCGGTGGCCTGCATGCTCAGCGTGTTCCTGACCTTCCTGCGCATGAGCACCGACCGCGAACTCATCGCGCTGAAGGCGGGCGGCGTCAGCCTGTACCAGATGCTGGCGGCCCCCGTGCTGTTCTGCGTGCTGTGCACCCTGCTGACCCTGGGCATTTCGTTGCAGGGCCTGGCCTGGGGCATGTCCAACTTTCGCGCCACGGTCATGGAGATCGCCAACAGCCGCGCCCGCGTGGTGGTGCAGCCCGGGGTGTTCAACAAGGACATTCCGGGGCTGACCCTGTTCGCCCGCCAGGTGGACCCCGCGGACAGCCGCCTGTCGCAAGTCATCGTGGAGGACCGCTCGCGCAAGGACGCCACCCTGACGATCCTCGCGCCCACCGGGGCCATCGCCACCGACGAGGCGCGCGGCGAACTGCTGTTCCGCCTGCAGAACGGCCGCCTGTACAAGACGGAAGGGCAGCAGGTTTCGGTGCTGGGCTTCGGGGAATACGTGGTGCGCATCGACCTTGGGCAGATGTTCAAGGGGCTCGACCTCGGTGAGGTGAAGCCCAAGGAGCTCTCGTGGTCGCAGTTGCGCGCGCTGCCCCTGGACGAGGCCAAGGCCGAACTGGGCGACAAGTATCTGCGCAAGGTAGCCGTGGAACTGCACAAGCGCTGGGTGTTCCCGGCGGCGTGCCTGGTGCTGGGGCTGTTCGCCATGCCGCTGGCCTGCGCCTTCGAGGGGCTGCACCGCCAGTTCGGCGTGGTGCTGGCCCTGCTGATGTTCCTGGTCTACTACAGCCTGCTCTCGTTCGGGCTGACCACGGGCGAGGCGGGCACTATTCCGCCGATGGTGGGCCTGTGGGCGCCCAACGCGCTGTTCCTGGCCACCGGGCTGTGGGGCCTGCGCATGGCCGCGCACGAGCGCACTCCGGCCTTCGTCAGCCTGTTCGCGCACAGCCGTCTGGTCCTGCGGCGCAAGAGGGCATCCGCATGAGCCTGCTGTTCCGCTACCTGTTTCGCAACAACCTGCTGCTGATCCTGCCCACCCTGGCCATCGGCACGGGGCTGTACATCCTGTCCGACCTGTTCGACCGCCTGGACGACTTCCTGGAAGCGGGCGTCAGCTTTCGCATTGCCGCCTGGTACTTCGTGGCCAAGACGCCGCTGATCGTCTCGCAGATACTGCCGGCCGTGTTCCTGCTGGCCACCCTGGCCCAGCTCTGCCTCATGTCGCGCGGGCGCGAACTCATCGCGTTGCAGGCGGGCGGGGTGTCGCTGGGGCGCGTGGCCCGTGCGCTGGTGGTGTGCGGCATGGCCTGGGCCGTGGTGCAACTGGGCTTTTCCCAGGTGCTCGGCGTTTCGGGCGAGTTGGAGGCCGCGCGCATCTGGAGCGAGGACGTGCGCGGCAAGACCGCGGCCACGGCCACCCTGCGCAACGTGTGGTTCACCGACGGCCCCTACGTGGTCAATCTGGCCGAGGTGGTCCCGGCAAAGGGCGAAGGGCGCAACCTTGCCGCCTATGAATTGTCCCCCGACGGACAGGCGATTTCGCGGGTGATCCGTGCCGCCACCTTCACGGCCGACCGGGCGGGCTGGACGCTCCAGGGCGTGACCGTGTTCGATCCTTCCGGCTATCTCAGCACCAGCCACGACATCCTGACCCTGCCGCTGCGGCAGGACGTGCAGGCCTTTCTGGTCACCGCGCGCAACGCCGACCCCTCGCGGCTGCCCCTGTGGCAGCTCGGGGACGCCATCGAGCGATTGTCCGAATCCGGCTCCAACGTGGAAGGGGTGCGCACCGCCTGGCACATGAAGCTGGCCTATGCCGCCTCGCTGGTGGTCATGGCCCTGGTGGCCGCCGCCATGGTCACCTGGCGGGACAACATCTACCTGTGCATCGGCCTTGCCCTGGTCATCACCTTCATCTTTTACAGCATGTTCACCGTGGGGGGGACGCTGGGGCAGAAGGGCATCGTCTCGCCGCCCCTGGCCGCCTGGGGGGCGGACGCGCTGATCCTGGGCATTGCCCTGGCCCGCCTGGCGTGGTTCCTGAAGCCCCGCTTCAAGGCAGTGTGACGCGGCCACGCCGAGCGGATGAGCAAAAAAACAACGCCCCGTCATGCACTGCATGGCGGGGCGTTTCGCATGTCGGAGAAGAAGGGCAGGGGCTATCCGGATGTGGAGGGGGCGTCCCCATCCTGGTCCGTGGGCAGCTCCGCCGCGCTGGCATCGCCCACGGGGGACCCCGCCAGAGGCACGTCGCGCTTGGCGCTGCCGAAGGGGTCGAGCAGGGCGGAGCCCTGCACCTCGCCCACGGTGACCACCTTGCGCAGCGCCGCCCACAGGTTGTCCACGCCAAGGCCCGTCTTGGCCGACACCACCAGCGGGGCGATGCCGCCCAGGATGTCCCGCCACTGGCGCTGACGCTCCGCGCGTTCGCGTTGGGTGCACTTGTCGGCCTTGGTCAGCACTGGCAACAGGGTGATGCCGCTCTTACGGGCGAACGAGGTAAGATCCAGGTCCAGGCGCTGCGGGTCCAGGCGGCTGTCCAGCAGCACGGCCAGGGCCTTGAGCGTGGGGCAGGTGGTCAGGTAGCGCTCTATGAGCGTGGCCCACTTCTGCCGTTCCTCCTTGCTGCACTTGGCGTAGCCGTAGCCGGGCAGATCCACCACGTAGAAGCCGTCGGGCTTCACGCGGTAGTAGTTGATGGAGCGCGTCTTGCCGGGGGTGGCGCTGATCTTGGCCAGCCCCTTGCGGCGGGCCAGGGAGTTGACGAGGGACGACTTGCCCACGTTGGAGCGCCCGGCAAAGGCTATCTGCGGCGCGTCGAAGGCGCGCATCTGCTCCAGGGTGTAGACGGTGGCTTCAAGTTCAAGCACTGGTTGCATGATGGTATCCGGCTGGCGCGCGACGCGCCGTATTGCTTTGGAGTATGCCCGGGCAGGCTGCGCCGGGGGAAAACGCCGGGATGGCGGGGCGGCACGGCTTGGTGTTGACAAGAGGCCGCCGTTGGGAAAAAATATTCTGTTACCCGATGCGGGCGCATGGTGTCCAGTCCGACCGCCGTGCCGCACCCCGCCTTCATCCGAACATGCCAACCGCCAACCGTAAGGACGCCGCATGGCCCGCTACCGCATACTGGTGCTGAACGGCCCCAACCTGGGCGCGCTGGGCGTGCGCCAGCCCGACATCTACGGCAGCGCGGGCATGGACGCCGTGCCCGGCCTGGTGGCCCAGGTGCTGGGCGCGCGCACCGGAGACGTTGAACTGGAGTTCTTCCAGACCAACGGCGAAGGCGCGCTCATCGACCGGCTGGAGCAGGCCCGGCGCGACGGCGTGGACGGCGTGGCGCTGAACGCGGGCGCGTACACCCACACCAGTCTTGCCCTGGCCGACTGCCTGGCCTGGATCGGCCTGCCCTGCGTCGAGGTGCATCTCAGCAACGTGCTGGCGCGGTCGGAACCGCTGCGCCAGAAGAGCTACATCGGCCGCCACGTCATCGGCGTCGTGGCCGGGTTCGGCATCACCAGCTATGCCCTCGCCGTGCAGTCGCTGGTCCTGCATCTGGACGCCCGGCCAACGGCCGCCGCGACCCCGGTGTAGCGCCGCATATCTCAATCAGAACATCACCCCGGAGGCTTCATGTATTCGACCACCGATTTCAGGAAGGGCCTGAAGATCGAAATCGACGGCACCCCCTTCGAAATCGTCGAGTTCCAGCATTTCAAGCCCGGCAAGGGCGGGGCCATGGTGCGCACCAAGCTGCGCAACCTGCTGAACGACCGCGTGGTGGACAACACCTTCCGCTCTGGCGAAAAGGTGGGCCGCCCCGACATGGAAACCCGCGAAATGCAGTACCTGTACCGTGAAGGCGACGACCTCGTGTTCATGGACCTGACCACCTACGAACAGCTGCACATCGCCGAGGACTCCACCGACGGCAAGGCTGGCTTCCTGAAGGAAGCCCAGCAGGTGCGCGTGCTGCTGTACAACGGCAAGCCGCTGGACATCGACCTGCCCGTGTCCCTGGTGCTGGAAGTGACCGACACCGAGCCCGGCGCCAAGGGCGACACCGTGAGCAACGTGACCAAGCCCGCCACGCTGGAAACCGGCATCGTCATCGGGGTGCCGATCTTCGTGAACATCGGCGACCGCGTGAAGGTCGACACCCGCACCCGCGACTACCTGGGCCGCGAATAGCCCGGTTCCGCGCGCGGCGCGCTGCGAGACAGCCCCGTGTGCCCGCCTCTGCGGGACACGGCAGGCCGGAGCGGCGGGGCCGTGTGGACGGAAATCCTCGAGTACGGTAAGGGATATGGCCGATACGGTCATATCCCTTTTCCTTGCGGGCCGCCCCGCGCCAATACGCATTCCACGACAATCAGGAGGGTGCCGCCACGGACGGCAACAAACTGGCCCGCGAACTCTTCGGGCTCTTCCTCATCTTCTGGGGGCTGCTGCTCTTGCTCAGCCTCGCCACGTTCGACGCCCGCGACCCCAGCCTGAACCACGTGGTCAGCAACGCCGCGCAGGTGCGCAACAGCGCCGGGCTGTTCGGCTCGTACCTTGGCGGCATCCTGGTGGACCTGTTCGGCTTTTCCGCATTCCTGTGGCCGCTGGGCTTCATGGGCCTTGGCGCGCGCTATGTGGTCATCCCCTTCGACGTGCCGTGGTGGCGCTGGATGGGGCTGATCCTGCTCGGCGCGTGCGTGGCCACCATGGGCGCGGGCTGGAACCTGGCCATCGGCGACGTGGGCGGCGGCGGCTTTTTCGGCGTGGTGCTGCACAATTTCGCGGCCCGCTACTTCAGCCCGCGCGGCTCCGCGCTGGTGTGGCTGTTCCTGTTCCTGATCTCGGTGCAACTGGTGCTGGGCCTTTCCTGGGCGGCCATGGGACGACGCATTCTTGAAGGACTGCATGAAGGATTGACGCCAAAGGCAAAGCCCTCGGCAAAACTGGAAATCGCCGCGCCTCGCAACGTGGCGGCACCTGTCCCGACCCGTCCTATGATCGTGGCGGGGGACGAACCGTTGCCCGACCCCGCCGCCGCGGCCGGGGCAAGCCGCCCCTCCCGCTGGCTGCGCCTGCCCGGCATGGGCGTGTTCCTGTTCCTGTGGAACCGCAAACGGGGGGGGAAGCAGGGCCAGGTGCTCGACGTCACTCCCGCTTCGCTGCCCGCGGGGCGCAACGTGCAGGGCACGCCCCGGCCGTATCGCCCGCAAGATGTCGGGCCGGATGCTTCCTCCCATATTCTGGAAGACGACGACGCCTACGCCCACGCGGTTCACGACGCCGCCCTGCAGAACGGCCGCTCGGGCCGTGGCAGTGCCGATGCCTCGGTCGGCGGCCCCCGTGACAAAGGCGCGCCCGCCAGCGTCGGCAACCCCTTCGCCGGGGGAGACTTCGGACCGGGGTCCATGGGCCTTGACGACGATCTCATGGGCGACGAACCCGCTGGCAGCCTGCCCGAAGACCTGGTGGATTACGCCGCCGGAGAGGCAGGCCCCACCTGGCTGGAAGGCGCCTTTGGCGACGAACCGGCCCGTGAAGGGCAGGGGACCACGCCCGCCAGGCCATCGCGCCCGCGCAAGGCGCGCAGCAAGCTGCCCGGCCTGGACCTGCTGCACTCGGTGGCTGGCGGCGACGCCAAGCCCGCCCGCCAGGTGCTGGAGGCCAAGGGGCAAAGCGTCATCACCTGCCTGGCCGACTTCGGCGTGCAGGGCGAACTGACCCGCATCACCCCCGGCCCGGTGGTCACCATGTTCGAGGTGCGCCCGGCCCCCGGCGTGAAGGTGAGCCGCATCGCCAACCTCAGCGACGATCTGGCGCTGGCGCTGAAAGCCATCGCCGTGCGCATTCAGGCCCCCATCCCCGGCACCGACACCGTGGGCATAGAGATTCCCAACGAGGTGCGCGAAAACGTGTGCTTCAAGGAACTGCTGGCTTCGGAAACCTTCCGCTCGGCTCCGTCCATGCTCACCATGGCCATCGGCAAGGACATCGCGGGCAACGCCACCGTGGCGGACCTGGCCCGCATGCCCCATCTGCTGGTGGCCGGGGCCACCGGCGCGGGCAAGAGCGTGTGCCTGAACTCCATCCTGCTCAGCTTTCTGTACAAGGCGCGCCCCGAAGACGTGCAACTGCTGCTGGTGGACCCCAAGCGCATCGAGCTTGCCGTGTACGCCGATCTGCCGCACCTGGTGCACCCCGTGGTCACCGAGATGGCCCTGGCCAAGAACGCGCTGGACTGGGCCGTGCAGGAGATGGACCGCCGTTACCAGGCCATGGCGCGCCTGGCCGTGCGCAACATCGCCGGGTACAACCAGAAGCTGGCCGACCTTGGCGCGGACCTGCCGCCGGAACTGTCCGACCTGGAGCGCATGCCGTACCTGGTCATCGTCATCGACGAACTGGCCGACCTCATGCTCACCGCCGCCAAGGAAGTGGAAACCAGCATCGTGCGTCTGGCCCAGCTGGCGCGCGCGGCGGGCATCCACATGATCCTGGCCACCCAGCGCCCCAGCGTGGACGTGGTGACCGGGCTCATCAAGGCCAACTTCCCGTGCCGCATCTCGTTCCAGGTCACCTCCAAGCACGATTCGCGCACCATTCTCGACACCGTGGGCGCGGAACACCTGCTGGGCAAGGGCGACATGCTCTTCAAGCCCAGCGGCAGCAAGCTGCAGCGGCTGCACGGGGCCTTCGTGGGCGACGACGACGTGGCCGCCGTGGTGGAGTTCTGGAAGCGCCAGCAGACCCCCAACTACACGGTGGACTTCGCCGACTGGGGCAACGACGGCACGGGTGACGGCCCCAACGGCAACGGCGGGGGCGACCTTTCGGACGACCCCATGTACGCCGAGGCCGTGGAATTCGTCATCGGCCAAGGCAAGGCGTCCATCTCGCAGATCCAGCGGCGCTTCCGCATCGGGTTCAACCGGGCGGCGCGCTACGTGGAGCAGATGGAGCACGACGGCATCATCGGTCCTTCGGACGGCAGCAAGCCGCGCATGGTCATCAGGTAGCGGGCGGCGCGGGGCAGGGGGACAGGACCATTGCCCTCCGCCCCCGCGCTCCTATCCCGCCACGGGCCAAAGCGCGCCGCGAGTTGACGTGGCCGGGCAGTCCTGCTAGCGCAGCCCCCATGGCGCGGCCATGCGCGCCTTGCCATGTCCCCCCCTGCGGGGCACCGCCGCAAGGCGCGCCCTGAAGCCACTCCATCCCGACAGCAAGCCCTCACAGGAGGATTCCGTGAAGCGCCCCCTCTCCCTCAGTGCCCTCTCCCGCCTCTGCGGGCTTGACGCGCTCTGCCTTGCCGCGCTGCTGGCGGCCGCCCCGGCCCAGGCCGCCGGGGAACTGACCAACCGGCTGCAACAACGCTACGACGCCACCACCACCCTCAAGGCGGACTTCACCCAGGTGCTGCTGCACCGCGAAAGCGGCGCCAAGGAAACCCGGCAGGGCACCCTGCAATTCCGCAAGCCGCTGCTGGTGCGCTGGGAGACCAAGGCCCCCCACGCCGAACTGCTGGTGGTGACGGCCAGCGAAATCTGGAACTTCCTGCCGGACGAAGAGGTGGCCTACAAGTACCCCGTGGAACTGGTGCAGGATTCGCGGTCCATCATCAAGGTCATCACCGGCCAGGCCAGACTGGAGCAGGACTTCGACGTGGCCGAGGAAGCCGACGACAGCGGCATGGCCCGCCTGCACATGTACCCCAAGGAACCCACCCCCCAGCTCACCGAGGCCTTCCTGTGGGTGGACCCGGCCACCAACCTCATCCGCCGGGCCAAGATCATCGACTTCTACGGCAACGAAAACGACATTACCCTGAATAGCCTGGCCACCGACGCCGGGGTGCAGGACAGCGCCTTCCGCTTCGCCCCGCCCAAGGGCGTGGACGTGGAGGACCGGACCAAGCAGGGCTCGCCCGAGAAGCAGCTGTTCAATTAGGCGCGAGCGATGCGTGTGGCCGCTGACGGCGTCTGGCATCGCCAGCCCTTCTGGCTGAATACCAGAGGGACATGTGCCTATCAGAAGCTGGCCCGCTTTCCTTGCGGACAGCCATGCTGTCCTGCTTCAAGTTCAGCTTGAAGTTCAAAAACAACAACGCCTCCCGCGCAGCCGCGAGAGGCGTTGTTTGCATCCAAAGCCGGGGAACAGGAAGAAACTTACGCTTCCAGCCCGGCGGCGCGGCGCAGTGCCGCCACCTCGTTGGCGGTCAGGCGGCGCGCCGTTCCCTTGGGCAACTCGCCCAACTCCAGCGGTCCCTGGCGGACGCGGCGCAGCAGCAACACGGTCAGGCCGAGGTCACGGCACATCCGGCGAATCTGACGGTTCACGCCCTGGTGCAGGGTCATCTCGATGAGACTGGCCTGCCGGTCTGACTGAAGCAGGCGCACGTCCACCGGGGCCAGCCGTTCGCCTTCGGCCAGGGTCATGCCCTCGCGCATGGGCGCGAGGGACGCCTCGGTCACGTGGCCGCGCACCTTGACCATGTAGACCTTAGGCAGGTGATAGCGAGGGTGGGTGAGCCGGTTGGTCAGGTCGCCGTCATCGGTAAGGATGAGCAGCCCCTCGGAAAAATAGTCCAGCCTGCCCACCGGGTACAGCCGCCCGCCGCGCAGGTCTGGCGGCAGGATGCCGAGCACCGTGGGTCGCCCCTGCGGGTCGCGCACGGTGGACACCACCTGCACCGGCTTGTGCAGCATCACGTAGGTGAACGTGGCGGGCGCGGCGTCCAGTTCCAGCAGTTGGGCGCGCACCTCGATACGGTCGCGCCCCGGCACTACCCGTGCGCCGGGGGTGTCCACCACCGCGCCGTTGACCCGCACAACCCCTTGCAGTATGAGGTCGTCGGCCTGCCGCCGCGAGCACACGCCCGCCCCGGCAATGGCCTTGTTCAGGCGCACCTCTCCGGGCTGCATGACCGAATCGGCCGCCGCCCCGGCATGCGCGCCGGAAGTCTCCGCCTCGGGTAGGGAATTCTGCCGGGCACCGTGGTGCAGGGGAGCCTGCTGGTCGCCGCCGTCATCAGGCCCCCCACCGGGCCGTGCATCTTCAGGGGTGCGGGGACGGGCAGGGCGGGGCGAACCGCCGGATCGGGCGGGGGCTGCGGCGTGCCCCTTGGTGCGCTGTGACGGACGGGACGTGGCCTTGGACGGTGGCGACGAACGGCGCTGGGTCATGGAGTTCCGGGCCGGGAGAGCCGGCGGGCAAAAAATTACGGGCGGGGACGGGCAAGGCGGCACATCAGGCATGCAGACCGCCCACGTGGGTCAGTCTATCCCGGTCGCCCCGCAAAGAAAACCGTCCGACGCACCCTTTCGGCGGCGCGCCGGACGGCATCCCGGACACGATAAGCTGCGGCGCAGCCGAGAAACGCAAGCCGCGTCCCTGGTCGGCCGCACGCCCGGCCGGTTACGGCCGGATGATCTTGGTGGCGAGTTGCAGGCTGGTGACCACGTCGAGCATGTTGGTGGTCTGCCCCACGGCCTTTTGCTCCAGAAGCCCGAAATGGTCAAGGCAGGTGCCGCAGACCAGCACGGTGGCCCCTGCGGCCTCCAGGCGCTTCAGGTGGGGCAGGGCGGGGCTGCCCGCCGCCGAAAGGCGTACCGCGCCGTTCAGCATGACGATACGCCACAGTTCCGCGCCCATTTCCGGCAGGGTGGCCAGAAAGTTCTGCATCAATTTTGCGCCCAAGGTGTCATCGCCAGCGCCGATGACGTCGGAGGTCAGGAAGACCAGGACCTTCTCGCCCATGCGGCGCAGTTGTTCTTCGGTCATCACCTCGCAGACCTCGCAGTCGTCGGCAGGATTGGGGGCGGACGCAGGGGTGTCGCCCTTCACGCCGCGCAGCCGCCACAGGCCGCCACCGGCGTCCTCGGTCTGCACGGCATAGCCCTGGGTGGACAGGAAACGCGCCACGTTCTCGCGCGCGGCATCGTTATCGACGACCACCACCAGCGAGGCGGGCGACTGCTCGTCAAGGCAGCGCTTGCAGCGCAGCACGGGCTGGGGGCAAGGAAGATTCTGGCAGTTCAGTTCGATTTCTGGCATGGTGAGCCTCCTTTTCAGAAGGAACACCACACCGCGCGGCCCGGTCAAATCGAAAACATTCGCGCATTTCCTGCAAACGCATTCACAAAACAAATAGAAGACGCCACACCACATGGCAGACGCCAAAAAAAACGACCTGCCCACTCAGGGCCAAAGCCTGCACTTGCTCAAGCGGTGCTTGAAGTATTTCCGCCCCTACAGGCTGCAAATATTCCTTTCCATGCTGGCCATGGGCGTGGTTTCGCTGAGCACGGCCGGGTCCGCCTGGCTGGTCAAGCCCGCCCTGGACGAAATCTTCATCAACAAGGACGAGCAGGCGCTGCTGTACGTGCCCATGCTGTTCTTTGTGCTTACGCTGGTGAAGGGCGTGGGCCGCTACGTGCAAAACTACTTTATGCAGTACAGCGGCTTGCGCGTTCTGGAAAAGCTGCGCTCGGAACTCTACGACAAATTGATCTTTCTGCCGTTGCAGTTCTACGAAGAATCGCAGGTGGGCATGCTCATGTCGCGCATCATCAACGACGTGACCATGATCCGCAACAGCCTGCCATCCATCGTGATGATGGTCCGCCAATTGCTGACCATGCTGGGATTGGTGGGCGTGGTGTTCTATCAGAATCCGCACTTGGCGGTATGGGCGGTGCTGGTGCTGCCAGCCGCGCTGTACCCGCTGGTGTGGTTCGGCCGCAAGCTGCGTAAATACGGCCGCCGCAACCAGTCGAAGCTGGCGGACATCTCGGTGGTGTTGCAGGAGGTGTTCAGCGGCATCCGCGTGGTGAAGGCCTTCGCCACCGAACGGCACGAGGCGCGCCGCTTTGACGACGAAAACGAGCGTCTGGCCCGCTTGTACCTGAAGCAGGCCAGCGTGTCCGAGCTTTCCTCGCCGGTCATGGAGCTTATCGGGGCCGTGGGCATCGGCCTGGTCATCTGGTTCGGCGGTCGCGAGGTCATCTCCGGCGAGACCACGGCGGGCACGTTCTTCTCGTTCGTGGCCGCGTTGGCCATGATGTACGACCCAGTCAAGTCGCTGAATTCCTACAACATGGACGTACAGCGTGCCCTGGCCGGAGCCGAGCGGGTGTTTGAAATCCTTGATGCGCCGGATCTGGTGGTGGAGCAGGGGGGCGATGTGCCCTTTGAACTGCCCTTCCGCGAGCTGCGCTTCGAAGGCGTTACCTTCACTTACGGCAGCAAGTCCGTTCCAGCCTTGGACGACGTGAGCCTTACGGTGAGGGCAGGCGAACGGGTGGCCATCGTGGGGCCGAGCGGCGCGGGCAAGAGCACCTTCGTCAACCTCATCCCCCGCTTCTATGAACCGCAACAGGGCACCATCACCCTGAACGGCCGCCCTGTCTCCGACTACACGCTGGATTCGTTGCGCCGCAACGTGTCCATGGTGTCGCAGGACACCTTTCTGTTCAACCTCTCGGTGCGCGACAACATCGCCTACGGCCTCACCGGCCATGTGGATGAAACCGCCGTGCGCGAGGCCGCCGGTTCCGCATACGCCGGGGAATTCATTGCCGAATTGCCAGAAGGGTACGATACCCTGCTTGGTGAGCGCGGGGTGAAGTTGTCCGGCGGGCAGAAGCAGCGCCTGACCATCGCCCGAGCCATCATGAAGGATGCGCCGCTGCTGATCCTGGACGAAGCCACCAGCGCGCTGGATTCCGAGGCCGAGCGCATCGTGCAGAAGGCGCTGGACAACCTGATGGAAAACCGCACCAGCATCGTCATCGCCCACCGGCTGTCCACCATCCTTTCGGCCGACCGCATCCTGGTCATGGAGCAGGGCCGCATCGTGGACGCGGGCAGGCACGAGGAGTTGCTGGACCGCTGCCCCCTGTACGCCCGGCTGTACGCCATGCAATTCGCCACCGAGGGAACGGAGCAGGGCGCGGCCGCGCTGCCCGCCGCCGGAGCCGCCGCGTGAAGCTGCCGCCCTCGCTCGTCGCGCCGCCGCTGTACGCGCTGTACAAGGCATGGTGCACCACCCTGCGCTACGACGTGGCGGGGCGCGACGCCGTGGACGCGCTGTGGCACGCCCGCACCCCCATGGTTTTCGCACTGTGGCACGACGAACTCTTTCCGCTCATGCACGTGCGGCGCGACCTTGAGATCGTCACCGTGGTCAGCCAGAGCCGCGACGGCGAATACCTGGCCCAGGTGCTGCAACGGCTGGGCCTGCGCACGGCGCGGGGTTCCAGCTCACGCGGCGGGGTCAAGGCGCTGATCAGCGCGGCCCGCCAGATGCGCAAGGAAGGCTTGTGCGGGTGCGTAACCGTGGACGGGCCGCGCGGCCCGCGCCACAAGGTCAAACCGGGTGCCATCTTCCTGGCCCAACGGGCCCAGGCCCCCATCGTGCCCATGCGCATCTTCATGGAGCGCGCCAAGGTGTTCGAGCGCGCCTGGGACCGCTTTCAGCTGCCCCTGCCGTTTTCCCGCGTGCGGGTGGTGTTCGGCGAGCCGTACCGGCTGCCGGATGCGGTCGAAGCGGCTGGCCCGTTAGCGGGGGAAGAGGGCGGACAGAACGCGGATGCGGCCCTGGCCGCCGCCTGCGCGGAACTTGAAGCCCGGCTTGAGGGGTTGCGATGAAGACGCCCCCTCCACGCGACGACATTCCCACGCCCCCCCCGTCCGGAGAGACCGGCTCGTTCGACGCGGCCGGCGCTTCCGGCGATACCACCTCAGCCCCCGACGCCGCTGCACAGGGGCTGCCTGCGCGCCTGCTGCACATGCTGGCCCGTACCCTGGCCGGACGAGGGTTCGGGGGCATCGCCCGGTACGGCAACGCGCTGGGCGCGCTGATGTGGCATTGCCTGCCGGGCAGGCGGCGGCTGGCGGCCCAGGCCATCGCCGAGCATCTCGGCGTGTCGCAGCAAGAGGCCAACCGCATCGCGCGCGAAAGCTTCGCCCACAATGCCCGGTCGTTCCTGGAACTGGTGCTGGTAGGCCGGTTCGGCTTCGAAGATACGGGCGCGCGCCTGATCATCGACAGGCCCGACCTGCTGCGCAGGATATCCGAAAGCGACCGCCCCATGGTGGCGGCCACGGGCCATCTGGGCGCATGGGAATTCATGGCCTCGCTGCTGGGCCAGTGGCACCTGGACCGCCCACGCATGGTGGTGGTGCGCCGCAACAGCAACCGCACTCTCAACGACTTCATCTTCGCCATGCGCGGCGCGCGGGGGTTGCAGGTGGTGGACCACCGCAACGCCGTGTTCACGGTGCTCAAGGGGCTAAAGCGTAACGGGTGCGTCGGCTTTCTGGTGGACCACAACTGCCGCCGCGACGAGGCCATCTTCCTGCCGTTCCTGGGTGAGATCGCCGCCGTGAACATGGGACCGGCCCTGCTGGCCGTGCGCGCCGAAGCGCTGGTGTGGCCCGCCTTCATGATCCGCGAGGGCGACCACTACCGGCTGTGCATCGACGAGCCGCTGGATACCGCCACTCTTGGCGGCGACAGGGCGGACAAGGTCGAAGCCGTGGCCAGGTTCTACACCCAGGCCGTGGAAAGGGCGGTGCGCGCTCATCCGGAACAGTGGTTCTGGATGCACAAACGCTGGAAGACCCGCCCGCAGCAAGACGGTCAGCCAGACACGCAACAGGACGACTGACCGCTCCCCATTCCATCTTTCCCCGTCATTGACCGACCGGCACCACCGATTGGTGCCATTCCCAGCTACACCCATGCCGCGCGACAGCTTGTGCCATGGGTCTTTTCCTGCGCGCCCAAACTAATCGTCACCCCAGATATCTCCCGCTAGCAAATCGACAGAGCCAATCAAATATCCGCCAGGCACGCCACCAGCGCTGGGCATGCCACACGCTCTTGCCAAGCGAACGCGAGTGACCATGACAAGGGCAGTGCGTCGCCATCACTCACAACCGACCAAGACCGCCGCACGCACACGTCGACAATCGCCAATCAAGATCGATCTGCGGTGCGCATGCACTCGAAGCATCCCGTTCGTGCGGCCCGTTAACGGCAAAAGCCGACCAGAACCTCGCGAAAACGATTGCGCCCCCTCAAAACGGACACAGCGAAAGGCGTGATTTCGGGGAGAGTGGATCGGAAAGCCACCGGTTGTTTCACATAAAATTATGAATTCGGAACACATTAGGATAAAAAGCAATTCAAATTCTAAAAGTTAACATAATTTACATTATGAGACATGTAAGAAAAATGAAAGGGCCATGCTGTGCGACTTTTTCCCTCCATGAAGGCCCCACCCATCCGTCGTGTGCCCTTGACCCCTCACGCTGCCACTGTGCACCGACGCAGTACGTGCAACAACGCTTGGCGTGCCGTTTCGGACCTTGGCCGTCACATCAATCGACATAGTCGATCATTCATTCATCCGGCCGTGTCTCCTGCGCGCGCATTGCCTGCCGTGAACTCGGCATTGGCGCGGCCGGTTGTCGACACGTTTCCGAGGTGCAGCGTTTACAGAATCCGACTCCTGTTCCCTCTCCCCACCCCGTAGCCCCGCTTACCCAAGCACCACCCATGGATGCTTTCCGTGCGCCTGTGCGTTTTCGCGCAGAGCCTCAGCAAATCACGCTTCGAAACCGCCCGATTTGCGCCCCGTTTTTTCAAAATGCGGGGATGAATCCATCCACACCCTGTACGCGCCGCAGAAGCGAATTCTGGACGATTTTAGGTTTGGGACACAAGAAACGGGCACCATCCGCAGGGATGATGCCCGTTTTACGACCAATATTGGCACGTGAGGCCGATTTTCGGCCAGCCAGACCTGCCGACGGCAAAGCGCTACCCGTTCAGCGCTGCCCAGTCCTTGTTGAAGGTTTCGAGCCCCGCCGAGGTCAGCGGGTGGTCGAACATCTGGCGCAGCACTGCGAACGGCACCGTGGCGACGTGGGCTCCCATCAGGGCGGCCTCGGCCACGTGGCGCGGATGGCGCACGCTGGCCACGATGACCCGCGCGTCCATCGCATAATTGCGCAGGATGGCCATGATGTCGGCCACCAGTTGCATGCCGTCCTGCGACAGCCCGTCCAGGCGACCGACAAAAGGCGAGACGAACGAGGCACCGGCCTTGGCGGCCAGCAGGGCCTGCATGGGCGAGAATATCAGGGTCACGTTGGTGTCCACGCCCTTGGACTTCAGCACCCGCACGGCCTTCAGCCCCTCGGGGGTCATGGGAATCTTGACCACCACGTTGGGGCCGTTGCGCATGAGGTCGAGCCCCATGGCGATGAATTCGTCGGCGGTCTCGCCCACGGCCTCGAGGCTCACCGGGCCTTCCACCTCGCGGCAGATGTCGCGCATCACCGCGCGCCAGTCGCCGCCTTCACGGGCCATCAGCGTGGGATTGGTGGTCACGCCGTCCAGCAGCCCCCAGGCCCTGGCGGCGCGGATTTCGGCGATGTTGGCCGTATCCAGGAAAAACTGCATGGAACCGATGCCTCCTGCGTCAGGCCGCCGCCCGCTGCGGGTGCAATCCCGGAAATGTGCCCTCGGACATGAGCCGGGCGTGCCCCACCGGGGTGCGGCGGCGTCACGAAAGGATATGCGGAAGAAAACGGCACGTAGGCTGAAGCCGAGCGTCCGGCGACCATGGCCGCGCAGTCGTCCGGCAAAACGCCCCGGCTAGTCGGCGTCCTTTTCCTCGCGCGCGGGAATTTCCCGGCCGCCGCCCTGCAACTGCTTCAGGAAGGTGTCGCGGCATTCGTAGCTGCAAAAACGGTAGGTCTTCTCGCCATCGCGCACGGTAACGCCGCCGTTGGCGTCGATGTACGCGCCGCACACGGGGTCGCGCACCATTTCGCCGGTGGCCACCATTTCTTCCTTCTGCTTCTTGTCGTCCTTGCCCTTCTTGCGCGACTCGTTGGTCACGAGCCGGTAGAGAAAATAGCCTGCCGCGATCAGCACGAGCCACTTGAGCATGCCAGACTCCCTTTGGGGCCTTGGGGCCCTTGAGGTGTTGATGGTGTGAGACGGAACCGGCCGGAGCGCGTCCGCCCATCTGGCCATACTTGGCCGACATGGGCCAGACGCGGGCCAGCCTGGGAAAGTCCGACTCGGGCGCAGCTCCTCGTCTGCCCCGCGCTACTGGCCGATGCACCCTTCGTGCAGGGTGAACGTCAGCGATTTCAGGGCGTGTATCAGACTTTGCCCGTCGGGGAAAGCGAGTTCGGGGGCGATTTCGTGCAGCGGCACCAGCACGAAGGCCCGTTCGCGCATGCGCGGATGCGGCAACGTCAGGCGCGGGGTGTCGCGCACCGCATCGCCGAACAGCAGCAGGTCGATGTCGATGGTGCGCGGGGCATAGCGCAGGGACGCATCCGGGGTGCCCCCCTCCCCTCCGGGGCCATCCTCCGGGGCATACGCCCGGCGGCGGCCCATGGCCCGCTCCACGGCCAGCAGGTCTTCCAGCAGCCCTTCCGGCGTCACGCCCGGCCCGCATTCCAGCCGCGCCACCTGGTTGATGAACCACGGCTGGTCGCGGTAGCCCTGCGGCTCGGTGCGGTACACGGACGACAACGCGCCAACGACAACGCCGGGCAGGGCGGCAAGCGCCGCCACTGCCCGGACGAGATTGTCGGCGGGGTCGCCCCCCGGCACGCCCTTTCGGACGTTTTTGGGGGGCAGGTTGGACCCCAGGCAGACGTAGGCGATTACAGGTTCGCGATGCGTGACACGGCCTCCTCGAGGCGGTCGGTGTCCACGGTGAGCGAAATGCGGAAGTAGCCTTCGCCCGGCGTGCCGAAGCCGTTGCCGGGGGTCAGCACCACGCCGGTCTTTTCCAGCACGGCGGTGACGAATTCGGCCGACGAGCCGTACCCGGCGGGCACCTTGGCCCAGATGTAGAACGCGGCGGTGGGCACGCGGCAGGCGATGCCCACCTTCTGCAGGGCGGCCACCACCACGTCGCGGCGCTTGCGGTAGATGGCGCGCAGTTCGCGGCAGAAGTCGTCGCCGTCGCGCAGGGCCACGATGGAGGCTTCCTGCACGGCCTGGAAGATGCCGGAGTCCACGTTTTCCTTCACCTTGCCAAGGCCCGCCACCAGGGATGCGTTGCCCACGGCCATGCCCACTCGCCAGCCGGTCATGTTGTAGGTCTTGGACAGCGAGTGGAACTCGATGGTCACGTCCTTGGCCCCTTCCACTTCAAGAATGCTCATGGGCTTGTCATTCTCGTCGTAGTAGACCTCGGTGTAGGCCGTGTCGTGCGCGATGATCACGTTGTGCTTCTTGCAGATGCCTATGAGCTTTTCGTAGAACGCGCGCGGGGCCGTGGCCGCCGTGGGGTTGTTGGGGTAGTTGACGAAGATCATCTTCGCCCGGTCCCATGTGGCGGCGGGGATGGCGTCTAGGTCGGGCAGGTAGTCGTTTTCCTCCACCAGGGGGATGAACTGCACCTCGCCGCCCACGAAGCCGGTGGCGATGTGGTACACCGGGTAGTTGGGGGTGCACACCAGCACGAGGTCGCCGGGGTTCACGAAGGCCAGCGGAAAATGGGCGATGCCTTCCTTGGACCCGATGAGCCCGATGACCTCGGTCTTGGGGTCAAGGCTGACGCCAAAGCGGCGACCATACCAGTTGGCCACTTCCTGCCGGAATTCCAGCATGCCCACGTACGAGGGGTACTGGTGGTTGGCGGGGCGTTCCACGGCCTTCTTCATGGCGTCGATGATGAAGTCGGGCGTCGGCATGTCGGGGTCGCCGATGCCGAGGCTGATGATGTCCACGCCACGGGCGGCCACTTCGGCCTTGACCTTGTCGATGCCCGCGAACAGGTACGGGGGCAGGGTCGCCAGCCGGTCCGCGAGTTTGAAATCAGCCATTCCGAATCCTCTCCTTGCGGGTTTCGATCCCCTAGGGCGCGGCCTTTCGCCATGCGGCGCGGCGCGCCCATGCGCCGGTAAAAAAAGAGGGCTCTGCCAGAAGCCCGTTCCTTGTAAAGCCAGTCCGGGTAGCGCGTACCCGGTTTCGTCCGGTTGCGCGAAATCTACAGGCCCCCCGCCCGGCCTGTCAAATGATAATGGCTCCTGACGGTCGGCCCGCCCGGCGGCGCAGACGGAGCAAACGCCCGGACACCATCCTCCTCCCCCCCTCGCCCCTGCGGGACTCTCCTCCGGTGCAGCGCCACACTCACGGGTATGCATCCTGCAATAGCCACGCGCATACACCACCGCCCTGCCCGCTCTCATGCGGTGCGCTGGGCAGTGGTGGCCCCCTCCTCTCCACTCGCCCGAGGCCCGGAAATTCCGTTGCGGCGTGGTTCCGTGCGTGTCCCGGCAAGGGACGGGGAAAGGGGAAGCGTTGCCGGGTACGGATATGCAGGGGCATCCTACCCTACCCTACTTCTTGAGTTTTTGTTGTCAAAAATGTCATCGGGCATAACGAAAACGACAAAACGAACGACACGCTCCATCAGACGCCACACACGGCTTCACGACAACGCGGGGGATCGCATGACATCGGCGACACGGGCTTTGGCTGGATTGGGCCTGCTGGCGGCACTTTTCGCCTGCGCGGGCATGGCGCTCGCGCTGGGAGCGGCGGACTGGGCGCTTTACGGAATCGTGGTTGCCGGGGCCTTGGCGTCCCTGGCCTGCCTGTACGACGCATGGCGCGTGCACGCGGCGCTGCGTGAGGCCGCGCGGCTGGCCGCCTCGGTGCCGGGGGACGAAACGGATTCCGGGGCGGCCGATCGGGCCGCTTCAGGCGGGCTGTCTTTCGGCGCCAAAAAGACCGGGGTTGCCGCCGCGTCCCCGGCCGCGAATTTCGATGATGACGCACCGGCCCTGCTGGACCGCCATGTGCCGCGCCTGGTGACGCTGCTGGAGGCCGCGCGCCAGCGCGGCGTGGCGGAAACCGCACGGGCCGACGCATGTTCCCATTCGGCCGACGCCGCCGGGCACAAGGCCGCGCAGGTGCGTGACCGCGCGGAGGCATCCAACCGGCAGGCCATGCGCAACTCCGCCCGAACCCTTGACCGGGCCGTCACTTCGTTGCAGGAGGCGGCCGCGCGCCTGGCGGCCGAGGCGGGCAGGGCATCCGCCGGGGCGGACAACCAGCGACGGCTGGCTGGCGACACCGCCGTGGCCATGGAGCAGATGACCTCCACGGTCACCGCCGTGGCCCGCAACGCGGGCGACGCCGCCGTCCAGGCCGACACCGCGCGCCAGAAGGCCCTGGCCGGGCGCGACGTGGTGGGCAAGGCCGTGGCTTCCATCGCCGCCGTGCACGGGCACACCACCGGTCTGCGCGGCGTCATGGGCGACCTGGGCACCCGGGCCGAATCCATCGGACAGGTCATGGGCGTCATCACCGACATCGCCGACCAGACCAACCTGCTTGCGCTGAACGCCGCCATCGAGGCGGCCCGCGCTGGCGAGGCCGGGCGCGGCTTTGCCGTGGTGGCCGACGAGGTGCGCAAACTGGCGGAAAAGACCATGCAGGCCACCCGCGAAGTGGGCGAGGTCATCACCGCCATCCAGAGCGGCACCCGCAAGACCCTGGCCGACATGGACGAGGCCGCCCGCGTGGTGGACGAGGCCACCCGACTGGCCGAGGATTCCGGCACGGCGCTGGACGAAATCGTGCACATCGTGGAGGCGACCTCCGACGGGGTGCGCAACATCGCCACCGCTGCGGAGCAGCAGGCCGCCACCTGCGAAGAGATCAACCGCATCACCACCCAGGTGGACGCCATCTCGCGCGAAACGGCTGACGGCATGCACCGCGCCAACGACGACATCGCCACGCTTTCCGCTCAGATGGCCCGGTTGGGCACCCTGAACCGGGTGTTCCACGTCATCGGCGAGGGCACTGTGCAAACCCTCATGCGCGGGCTGGCCGACGCGCCGGACATCCGCTCCATGCAGCGCGAGCGCATCGAGCGGCGACTGCGCGAGGTCATCGCCGCCGCCCCGTACCTTGAACTGCTGTACATGACCGACGCCAAGGGGCGGCAGATCATCGCCAACATCGCCCCGGCCGCTCTGGCCACCCCGGCCGACGCGCAGGCCTGCGGCAAGGACTGGTCGTCGCGCCCGTGGTTTACCGGGGCCTTGGCCATCGGCGATCTGTACATCTCGGAAAGCTACGTCTCGCAGGCCTCGGGCGCCCCATGCATCACCGTGTCGCTGCCCATGGAGGACGACGCGGGAAACCCGGTGGCCCTGCTGGCCGCCGACGTGAAGCTGGGATAGCCCCTACACGACGGCCCTGCGCCACGGGACCGGGGAAAGACGCACGCCCCCCTGCATGGGGCATCCGTGCGGCTCCCGTCACGCATCTCTTCCTTATATGTCACCCGTACGGGGCGTGCCACGCGGCGCGCCCCGTTTCGCATGCAGCGCCGCCACCCTGCCGTGTCACGCGTTCTCCCCCCGCTCTTGCCGCATGATGGGCGCCCGTGTACCATGCCGCATCGGATACCGTCCGTCCCGCGTGCCGCGCACGGCCGCCGGGGCCGGACACAACCGCGCCGCGCACCCCGAGTTCCATGCCCCCACGCCGTTCACCCGTCACCGCCGAAACCGCGCCCGTCCGGCGCGGCGCAAGGCCGTCCGTGACCGCCAAACATGACAAGCCGGGCAGGCCGGGCAAATCCGCCAAACCGGCCGGTCGCGCCCCGGCCGCGCGGCCCGTGGCGGATGGCGCACCCCGCGCCACCCATCCGCTCATGGACGGGTACCTCGAATATCTGCTCATCGAGCGCGGCCTTGCGGAAAACACCCTGGCCGCCTACGCGGCGGACCTTGCCGACTTCGCCGGATTTCTCGCGCAAGGCGGCATGGCGCTGGAAGCCGCCACGGAACAGACCCTGTTCCTGTACATCGTGGACCTGCGGCGGCGCGGCCTGACCAGCCGCACCTTGTCCCGCCACCTTTCGGCCCTGCGCGGGCTGTTCGCCCACGGCGTGGCCGAGGGGCAACTGACGGCGGATCCGCTGCGCTACCTGGAAAATCCCAAGCTGCCGCGCACCCTGCCCGACGTGCTCACCAGGGATGAAATGGCCGCCGTGCTGGCCCGGCCGGACCTTTCCGACCGCCTGGGCTTTCGCGACCGCACCATGCTGGAATTGCTGTACGCTTCGGGCCTGCGCGTCTCCGAACTGTGCGGGCTGCGCCCTTTGGATTTCGATCCCATGACCGGCCTCGTGCGCGTGTTCGGCAAGGGGTCCAAGGAACGTATCGTGCCGGTGCATGACACGGCCGCGAAACTGCTGGCGGCCTACATCCGCGACTGGCGGCCCGCCTTCCGCCCGGTGGAGGACGCCCTGTTCCTGAACCGCTCGGGCAAGGGGCTTACCCGCCAGGCGGTGTGGAAGGTGGTCAAGCGGCACGTGGCCGAGGCGGGCATCCGCAAGGACATCTCGCCGCACACCTTCCGCCATTCCTTCGCCACCCATCTGCTGGACGGCGGGGCCGACCTGCGCACCGTGCAGATGCTGCTGGGCCACGCCGACATCGCGGCCACGGAAATCTACACCCACGTGCAGGCCGACCGACTGCGCCAGGTGCACCGCGCCCATCACCCCCGCTCACGCTCCTGACACCGCGCCGCGCGCCACCGCCATACGGACACCCACGCATGCAGCAGCCCCTCAAGATAGCCGCGCCGGTGCTGGTCACCGCCCACGCCAACGCAGACTTCGACGCCCTGGCCGCCATGGTGGCGGCGGGCAAGCTGTACCCCGGCGCTGTGCTGGTGTTTCCCGGCAGCCAGGAACGCACCCTGCGCAATTTCTTCATCGAAAGCGCCACCTACATGTTCAATTTCCGGCAGGCGCGCGACATCGACCCCGAAAGCGTGCAGGCCCTGGTCATCGTGGATACCCGCCAGCACTCGCGGGTGCCCCACGTGCACAACGTGCTGGCGCGCGCCGATGTCACCGTGCATCTCTGGGACCATCACCCCGACACCGACGAGGACATTCCCGCCGCGTTCAGCCGGGTGCTGCCGTGGGGCTCCACCACGGCCATCATCGTGGCCGAAATCCGCGAACGCGGGCTGACCCTGACGCGCGACGAGGCCACCATGCTCGGCCTCGGCATCTTCGAGGACACCGGCTCGTTCTCCTTCGCCTCCACCACCGAGCACGACTTTGCCGCGGCGGGCTGGCTGAAGACGCAGGGCATGGACCTGAACGCCATCGCCGAACTCATCGCCCGCGACCTGACCAGCGAACAGGTGGGCATCCTGAACGCCCTGCTCGAATCGGCCACCACCCACGACATCAACGGCGCGCTGGTGACCATCGCCGAGGCGTCCATGGAAACCTACATGGGCGACTTCGCGCTGCTGGCCCACAAGATGATGGACATGGAGAACATCAAGGTGCTGTTCGCCTTGTGCCGCATGGGCGACAGGGTACAGGTGGTGGCCCGCAGCCGCCTGCCCGAGGTGGACGTGGCCCAGGTGTGCGTATCGCTCGGCGGTGGCGGCCACCCTTACGCGGCCTCCGCCTCGGTCAAGGACAAGACCTTGCAGCAGGTGCGCGACGAACTGTTCGCCCTGCTCTTCTCGGCGGTCAACCCGCAGATGCGGGTGCGCGACCTGATGTCCTCGCCGGTGGTGGGCGTGGACGACGACCGCTCCATCGCCGACGCGGAGGAAACCATGACCCGCTACGGCCTGAAGGCCGTGCCCGTGTTCGCCGCGGGCACCCGGCGGTGCGTGGGGTACCTGGAACAGCAGACCGCCGCGCGGGCCATATCGCACGGGCTGGGGCACATGGGCGTCATCGAGTACATGCAGCGCCGCGTGCAGACCGTGACCCCGGACGAAGACCTGTACAAAGTCATGGAAATCATCGTGGGGCTGCGCCAGCGCCTGGTGCCCGTGGTGGACCGGGTGGCCGCGCCGCATCTGGCGGGCAGCTACGGCATCGACCGCCCGGCCCCGGCCGCCGTCGACGATGGCGACGAGACCGGCGAGGTGGTGGGGGTCATCACCCGCACCGACCTCATCAACACCCTGGTCGAGGAACCGGCCCGCATCCCGGAAACGCTGCTGCCCGAATCGCGCCGGGAGAGGAACATCCGCTCCCTGTTGCAGGAACGCCTGCCCGACACCCACTTTCGTCTGCTGGAACTGGCGGGCCAACTGGGCGACAGGCTGGGCGTGCCGGTGTACGCCGTGGGCGGCTTCGTGCGCGACATATTGCTGGGACGGCCGAACCTTGACCTTGACGTGGTGGTGGAAGGCGACGGCATCGCCTTTGCCCGCGCCCTGGCCGACGAACTGGGCGGGCGCATGCGCGCGCACCACAAGTTCAAGACCGCCGTGGTCATCTTTCCCGCGTGGGAATCGGAAAGGACGCGCGGCGGCAAGGGCCCGGCCGAGCGCAACGGAGGGGATGCCCAGGGCGCGCCCTCCGCCCCTCTGTCCGAGCACGCCCCGCAGACCCCGCCCGCCGGGGGCGCGGCATCCGACGATTCCACGGCGGAGGCGGCCCACCGTGCCGCCGCCCGGCCGGAACAGCGCATCGACGTGGCCACGGCCCGCCTGGAATACTATGAATACCCGGCCGCCCTTCCCACGGTGGAGTTGTCGTCCATAAAGATGGACCTCTACCGGCGCGACTTCACCATCAACGCCCAGGCCGTGCAGATCAACACCGCCCACTTCGGGCGGCTGGTGGACTTCTTCGGCGCGCAGCGCGACATGAAGGACAAGGCCATCCGCGTGCTGCACTCACTGTCGTTCGTGGAAGACCCCACCCGCATCCTGCGCGCCATCCGCTTCGAGAAGCGCTACGACTTCCGCATCGGCGCGCAGACCGAGCGGCTCATCAAGAACGCCCTGCAGCTGGGCATGGTGGACAAGCTGTCCGGCGCGCGGCTGTTCCACGAACTGAAGCTGATCTTCGACGAAAAGTCCCCCCTGCCGTGCATCCGGCGCATGGAGGACTTCGACATCCTGCGCCTCGTTCACCCCCTGCTCAAGCTGAATCCGGCCAAGATGGACGTGCTGACCGAACTGGAACGGGTGCTGCACTGGTACCGGCTGCTGTACCTTTCGCCCGCGCCGGAACCATGGGTGCTCTACCTGCTGGGGCTGTGCGGCAACGGAAAATACCTGGACGTGGCCGCCGTCACCGACAGGCTGGCCTTCTCGCGCAAGGTGCGCCAGGACTTCCTGACCCTGCGCGAGAACGTGCGCGAGGCGTACAACCTGCTCAACCTGTGGATGCAGCGCGACGGTTCCATGAGCGGCCTGAACAACCTGCTCTCGCCCATCGCCCCGGAGGGTATCCTGTACCTGATGGCCCGCGCCAAGACCGAAGACGCGCGCAAGCACATCTCGCACTACCTCACCCGCCTGCGCGGCGAAGCGCCCGACATCACCGGCAACGACCTGCTGGCCATGGGCATTCCGGCGGGCCCGGCCTACGGCCGGGTGCTGCGCCGGGTGCTGGCCGCCAAGCTGGACGGGGTGGCCCGCACCCGCGCAGCGCAGTTGGACCTGGCGCACGAACTGCTGCGCGAGGAAACCGCGCGCGAGGCGCTTGCCCTTGGTGGCGCGGGCGCCGACGGCGAAGACGCGGAAGCCGCCTGCGTGGCGCAGGGCCAGGCAGGCGCGGCGCGCGGCCGTTCCCGGCCGCCGGAATGGCGGGACATGCACAACGGGCGGCACGCGGCGGGCGGAATTGACGGGCGTAACGGGGGGAGCGGCCCAGACGCGCCTAGTGTGGCTGACGTGCCTGACCCCACGGGTGGAGAGGACGACGCGGACGGGCCGGACAACAGCGCTTCCCCGGCCAGGGACGGCACCACCACGAAATGACGCCCCCTGACCAACGGCAAAATGCAGGCCCCCGCGCTCCGCAAACACGGCCCTGGCGGCCCGCCCCCCTTGCCCCGCAAGGCCCGAGGGTGTAAGCACAACAGACCGACGGAATTTCAATCGGAAATACGGCACGTTGCGCATGCGCACAAACAGTGGCGCGCACGGGCATTCAGGAGACGGAACGGATCATGGAAACGCTTTGGGCGCCGTGGCGCCTCGACTACATTCTGGGCCCCAAGCCCGACAGCTGCGTGTTCTGCCTGCCCGAACACACCGGCGAGGACGAGGCGCGCCTCGTGCTGCATCGCGGACGGCACAATTTCGTGATCATGAACAAATTTCCGTACAACAACGGGCACCTCATGGTCACGCCGTTCCGGCACGTGATGGACCTGGCCGCGCTGGAGCCGGAAGAGGCCCACGAAATGATGGACCTGCTCCAGACCTGCACCACCATCCTGCGCCAGCGCTTCAGCCCGCAGGGGATCAACATCGGGCTCAACCTGGGCGAGGCCGCCGGGGCGGGCATCCGTGAACACCTGCATTTCCATCTCGTACCGCGCTGGAACGGCGATTCGTCGTTCATGGCGGTGATGAGCGAAACCCGGGTCATTCCCGAGCATCTGCATTCCACGTATCATGCCCTGAAACCCCTGTTCGACCGCCTGCCCCAAGCGGGACGGTAAGGAGGCCGACATGCGCTTCGTCAAGGTTCTCGTTCTGGTGCTTGTGTTCTTCATCTCCATGATGTTCTTCGTGCAGAACAACGCGGTGCTGTCGCAGGCCGTCACCCTGAAGCTCGACCTGTTCTTCGACACCGCGTGGAGTTCCATCGAGCTGCCGTTCTATTTCATGGTGCTGTGTGCCTTCCTGCTGGGCGCGCTGTGCACCATGCTCATGCTCATGGTCAGCCGCCTGCGCGCCGGTGCCGCCCTGCGCCGCGCCAACAAGCGCATCCGCGTGCTGGAAAAGGAACTGAATTCGCTGCGCAACCTGCCGCTGGAAGCCGCGCGCAAGGCCCCGGAACCCGTGGCCGCCCCCGCCCCCGCGCCCGTGGCCGCCGCGGAGCCCACCCCGGCCAAGGCCGGGTAGGCGGAACCCCGTGACGCTGCTGGACAGACTGAAGGCGGGCGCGCGCACGCTGCTGGGCCACCGGCGCGCCGACATCCTTTCGCCCATGGGGCCGGATGCCGAATCTCCCGGCGCGCGCGATGCGCTGTCGGCCATCCAGGAACTGAGCCGGGTGGTGCGCAACGACCCGGACGCGGTGGAGATCTACCTCGCCCTCGGTAACTTGTACCGCCTGCGCGGCGACATCGAACGCGCCGTGCAGATCCGCAGCAGCCTCATCGTGCGGCCGGGGCTGGACCCGCAGTTCAAGGCGCGGGCCCTGTTCGAACTTGGGCGCGACTACCGGCGCGGCGGGGTCATGGACCGGGCGCTCGCGGCCTTTGACGAGGCGCGGGCGCTCGGGGCCGACCCGGAACAGATCACCTTCGAACTGGCCCTGCTCCACGCGGACAGCGGGGCCTTCGAGGAAGCCGCCGCGCAGTACGCGCGCCTGGGCTACCGCCCGGCGCAGGCCCATTACATGGTGCGCCACGCCGAAGACCTGGACCGTTGCGGCCGCGCGGACGAGGCGAAAGCACTGCTGACCAAAGCCGTCAAGGTCTACCCCGGCGCGGTGGAGGCCTGGCGGGCGCGGCTGGTCATGGCGGCACGCACCGGCGAATGGCGTCGCGCGGGCAAGCTGCTGCGCGAGGGCCTGGAGCGGGTGCCCGCCTCCATTCGTTTCCTGCTGCTTGAAGGATTGCTTGAACTTGAAGCCCCTGCCCCCCGCAACGGGGCTGGCAACGGGGCGTCCAGCACGGCCGATTTCGAGGAACAGCGCTGCGCCACGGTGCTTGCCGCCGTGGAGGCGCTGGAGCCGGACCTGCTGCTGCAATACTACGGCGCGCTGTTCCTGCTGCGCTGCGGCAACCGCGAAGAGGCAGGCAACTGGCTGGCCAAGGCCATGGTGCTGCGCCCCGACTTCTGGGCCGCCCGGCTGGAGTTGCTCTCGCTGTCCATGGAGCAGCAGCACCTGTCGCCGGTGTTCCGCAGCCAGCTGGAATACTTCATCGAGCACGCCCGCAAGGTGAAGCGCTTCGTGTGTGGGGCCTGCGGCCTGCGCCGCGAACACACCTTCAGCGTGTGCCCGCGCTGCCGCAGCTGGCATTCGGCCACGTTCCGCATGTCCCTGCAAGACTGAGGGCACTGCATCGGCCTTTCGCCCGCTGGCCGGACGCCGCGGCATGGCGGTTGTCGTGGCTGGCGGTGCTGTTCCGTCCGGCCCGTCGGCCGGTACTTCCATCCCCACCCGTTCGCGGTGTACACACGAGGCATGACAGACACCTCCCCCCTTCCGCACGCCCTGTCCGACGCAACCGCCGATGCCCCGGACGGCTCCGCCGGGGATGGCTGCGCGTGCAGCCCCACTTCTGCGGGGTCCAGTAATGCCGTGTCCACCGCCACGTCCGGCGGCAGCCCGCGCGGCGCATCGCGCCTTGCCGGGGCCACCACGGCGGCCATGGCCCGCGCCAACCCGTCAAAGCTCACCCCCATGTTCGAGCAGTACCTGCGCATCAAGGAAGACCACCCGGACGCGCTGCTGCTCTACCGCATGGGCGATTTCTACGAGATGTTCTTCGACGATGCGGAAACGGCCGCGCGCGAACTGCAGATCGCCCTCACCTGCCGCAACCCCAACGCCGACCTGCGCGTGCCCATGTGCGGGGTGCCCCACCATTCGGTGGAAGGGTACATCACACAGTTGCTGGAAAAGGGCTTCAAGGTGGCCCTGTGCGACCAGATAGAGGACCCGCGCGAGGCCAAGGGGCTGGTCAAGCGCGCCGTCACCCGCGTGCTGACCCCCGGCACGGTGGTGGAGGACGCCAACCTCGACGCCAAGGGCCACAACTACCTGGGCGCGCTGTACTGGGACGACGAGAAAGAGGCGGGCGGCTTTGCCTGGCTCGATTTTTCCACGGGTGACTGGTCCGGCCTGCACGCGAAGAAATCCGCGGACCTGTGGCAGTGGGTGCGCAAGATGCAGCCCCGCGAACTGCTGGTGCCCGAGGGCGCGCAGGTGCCTGCGTCCATGTCGCTGACGTCCACGCAGGTGGTGCGGGTGCCGGGCCGCGCCCCCTTCGACCTGAAGGCCGCCACCGAACGGCTGCTGCACGCCCAGAACGTGCGCGACACCGGGGCGCTGGGCCTTGAAGGAAAGGATGAACTGGTCCGGGCCTGCGGGGCATTACTCGCCTACATCGTGCAGACCCAGAAGCAGGACCTCATCCACCTTGCCCCGTTCCGCCCGCTGAACCTCGGGCGGCATCTCATCGTGGACGAGGTGACGGAACGCAACCTTGAAATCTTCCGCCGCCTGGACGGCCGCAAGGGGCAGGGCACGCTGTGGCACGTGCTGGACCACACCGAAACCCCCATGGGCGGCCGCCTGCTGGAAGAGCGCCTGCGCCACCCGTGGCGCGAAATGGGCCCCATAGAGGAAACCCAGGCGGCGGTGACCTGGCTGTTCGAGCGCGACGACACCCGGCGCAACCTGCGGGCCGCCCTGAACGAGGTGTACGACCTTGAACGGCTGACCACGCGCATCTTCCTGAACCGCGCCGCCCCCAAGGACTACGTGGCCCTGCGCCAGAGCCTGGCCGCCCTGCCCAAGGTGCGCGGCGTGCTGGAACGGCCCGAGGTGGCCCCCGGCAACTACCCCACCGACGGCGACGCACGCGGCGAAGGCCAGCCGCCCTTCCTGCGCGCCGCCCTGAAGGGCTGGGATGACCTGTCCGACTATTTCGACCTGCTGGAGCGTGCGCTGGTGGACAGCCCGCCCCATCTCGTGACCGAAGGCGGGCTGTTCCGCCCCAGCTTCCACGCCGAACTGGACGAACTGCTCGACCTTACCGAACACGGCGAGAACCTGCTGCAACAACTGCTGGCGGAGGAACAGACCGCCAGTGGATTGCCCAAGCTCAAGCTGGGCTTCAACCGGGTGTTCGGCTACTACTTCGAGCTTTCGCGCTCCGCCTCGGACACCGTGCCCGAGCATTTCGTGCGCCGCCAGACCCTGGCCAACGCCGAACGGTTCACCACCCCGCGCCTGAAGGAACTGGAGGAAAAGCTGGTCTCGGCCAGCGACCGGCGCAAGTCGCTGGAGTACAAGCTGTTCCAGAAACTGCGCGAAACCGTGTCCGAAGCGCGGCCCCGCGTGTTGTTCATGGCCGATCTCTTGGCAGGCTTCGACTACTGGCAGAGCCTTGCGGAAACGGCCCGCCGCTGGAACTGGACCCGCCCGGTGCTGACGCAGGACACCGACGTCCTGATCCGCGAAGGCCGCCACCCCGTGGTGGAGGCCATGCAGGGCAGCGCCAACTTCATTCCCAACGACCTGCGCATGGACGACGCACGGCGGCTGCTGCTGATCACCGGGCCCAACATGGCCGGTAAATCCACGGTGCTGCGCCAGACGGCCATCATCTGCCTGCTGGCCCAGATGGGGTCGTTCGTGCCCGCGCGCGAGGCGCGCCTGGGCATTGCCGACCGGGTGTTCTCGCGGGTGGGGGCATCGGACAACCTGGCCCAAGGGCAATCCACCTTCATGGTGGAAATGATGGAAACCGCGCGCATCCTGCGCCAGGCGGGCAAGCGCAGCCTGGTCATCCTAGACGAGATAGGGCGCGGCACCAGCACCTTCGACGGCCTGGCCCTGGCCTGGGCCGTGGTGGAAGAACTGGCCCGCCGCGCGGGCGGCACCATCCGCACCCTGTTCGCCACCCACTATCACGAGCTGACGGCGCTTGAAGGCCGCATCCCCGGCGTGCACAACATGAACATCGCCATCCGCGAATGGGGGGGCGAAATCGTGTTCCTGCGCCGTCTGGTGCCCGGCCCGTCCGACCGCAGCTACGGCATCGAGGTGGCCCGGCTTGCCGGGGTGCCGCAGCCGGTGGTACAGCGCGCACGGGAACTGCTGCACGAACTGGAAAAGACCCGCGACGGCCGGGGCGACGCCCCCCGCGCGGCGCGCGCCGTACTGCCGGGGCTGGACATTCCGGAACCGAAGCAGGCCGCGAAACCGCGCGTCATGCCCTCCGCGCTGGGGGGGCAGGCCATGCCGGTGGCGCACCCGCTGCTGACCACCCTGCGCGACCTGGACACCGACCACCTGACGCCCATGGGGGCGCTGCAACTGCTCAACGAATGGAAACTGCTCTGGGGAGGCCCCGCCCATGCCGAAGATACCGTTCCCGACCAGCCCCCGGCAGCGCCGGGAGACGACAATGATTGACGCATCCGCCCCCCGGGCATCGCGCCTGCGCCGGATGGCGGCCGTGGCCGCGCTGTGCGGCCTGCTGGTTCTGGGAGCCGCGTGCGGCAAGAAGGTCATGCCCGTGCCGCAGGACAACCGCGAACTGTTCACCTGGCGTTCGGCCACGGCAACGGCCACGGCCAACGGCTGCATCGTGGCGCGGGGCGAGGCCCAGGGCAACGTGGACAACCTGGCCTCGGTCATCGTGGAAATCCAGGCGCTGGACGCCTCCGCCAACGGTGCGGGCGACAGCTGCGCCGGTTGCCCCTTCCAGGCCACGTCGCGCCAGGAATTCCGGCCGGAAAAGCAGCTTACCCCGCAGTCCACCGCCATCGTGGAAATGACCATGTGCCCCGACCGCAAGGCCCCGGCCTACCGCTGGCGGCTGGTGGGCGTGAACGTGCTGACCCGCTTCGCCCATGCCCTGAGCAAGGTGCAGACGCTGGTGGCCGACCCCAACGCGCCGGGCTTCAACCTGCCGGTGGAGGAAGCCGCACCCCAGCAGCAGACCGAAATCGTGCTGCCATAGCGGCGGACGCCGGATCGCGCCGGAACGGACAGAGACGAGAGCGATCGGGAAAGGTCACGACGACCGGGGACGGCAAGGCTGGGCAGGCATGCCCGCATGCGCCGTCCCCGGCCCGTTCCCACGCCACTTCAGGGAGAATCGCATGCACCATTTCCAGTACCACGAGGGCGAACTGCACGCCGAAGACGTGCCGGTGCGCGAACTGGCAGCCCGTTTCGGCACGCCGCTATACGTCTATTCCTCAGCCACGCTGCGCCGCCATTTCCAGGCCTTCGACAGCGCGTTCACCGACGTTACCCACCTGACCTGCTATTCGGTAAAGGCCAACTCCAACGTGCACCTGTTGCGCCTGCTGGCGGAACTGGGCGCGGGCATGGACATCGTGTCCGGGGGCGAACTGCACCGCGCGCTCGCCGCCGGGGTGGCCCCGGACCGCATCGTCTACAGCGGTGTGGGCAAGCGCGACGACGAAATCCGCGCCGCGCTGGACGCGGGCATCCTGCTGTTCAACGTCGAATCGGTGCAGGAACTGGAGCGCATCGACGCCGTGGCGGGCGAAATGGGGCGCACCGCGCGCATCGGCGTGCGCATCAACCCCGACGTGGACCCCAAGACCCACCCGTACATCTCCACGGGCATGCGCAACAACAAGTTCGGGCTGGACATGGAGCAGGCCCTGGCTGCCTATCTGCTGGCCCGTGACCTGCCCAACGTCACCCCGGTGGGCATCGACTGCCACATCGGCTCGCAGCTCACCACCCTGGCCCCGTTCCTGGAGGCGCTGGACAGGGTGCTGGATTTCCACGAGCGGCTGCGCGACCTGGGGCTGCCCATCACCCATCTGGACCTTGGCGGCGGTCTCGGCATTACCTACGGCGAGGAAACCCCGCCCCATCCCAGGGAATTCGGCGAGGCGGTGTCCGCGCGGCTGCGCGGGAGGGGGCTGTCGCTGATCCTCGAACCGGGCCGGGTCATCGCGGGCAACGCGGGCATCCTGGTGGGCGAGGTGGTCTACACCAAGTCCACGCCCAGCAAGAACTTCATCATCGCGGACGCGGCCATGAACGACCTCGTGCGGCCTTCACTGTACCAGTCGTACCATCGCATCGCCGAGGTGAAGCCCGCCGGGCGAGGGGAAATCACTGCCGACGTGGTGGGGCCCATCTGCGAGTCGGGCGACTTTCTGGCGCGCGACCGCATCCTGCCCGACATGCGGCGCGGCGACCTGCTGGCCGTATTCTCTGCCGGGGCCTACGGGTTTTCCATGAGTTCCAACTATAATTCTCGCCCCCGCGCGGCCGAGGTGCTGGTGGACGGCACATCGGCGCGGTGCATCCGCCGCCGCGAAACGCTGGCCGACCTGATCGCGCCGGAACTGAACGCCGAAGGCTGACCGGCAGCGTACGCAACGGCGCGAAGCAACGCCATCAGCGCAACGCCGTCATCGACATCGAACGACAATCGGGGGCCCTCCGGGGCCCCTTTCGCGTTGCTGGGCAAAAAGGAGCATCACGCGCCCACCTATCCACCTGAAATAACACTCAAGAACAGAATTCTCGCGCTGCCGTGTTTTTTCCGCTTGCATCGCGCACGGAATCTTGTTTATAAAAGTGAACACAACGCCCGAAACGCAAACATGGTCAGGACGGCCAGAGCGGGCGACCGTGACGGATGCCGCACCACCTCCAGCAGGACACCACCATGCCGGACGCCTTCGACACCTTCTTCGCCCGGGTCATGCAGGGCACGGACATCACCACCCAGCAGGCCCTTGCCCGCGTTCTGGGGGTGAACCGCAGCGCCATCACCCAGGCCAAGAACCGCGACGCCATTCCCCAGAAGTGGATTCTGCGGCTGTCGCGCGTGTACGGCATCTCGCCAGACTGGCTGGAATACGGCCGTGGCTCGGCCCGCCCCGCCCCGCTTGCCGGGGCCGTTTCCGCTGCCGGCAACGCCGCCCGTTCCGCCGGTGGCCTGGCCACAGAATCCGGGCGCACGCCTTCGCTGCGTCCGTCCATGCCCGCGCCTCCCCTCGCCGATCTGCCCCCCGCCGTGCACATGGTGCCCAAGGTGCGCGCCCGGCTCAGCGCCGGGGGCGGCTCGTTCGAGGTGCAGGCCATGCCCGTGGGCGGCCAGCCCTTCGCGCATGCCTGGCTGTCGCGCAAGGGCACCCCTTCCGCCATGGTGCTCATGGATGTGGTGGGCGACAGCATGGAACCGGAAATCCGCGACGGCGACACCGTGCTGGTGGACCGCTCCACCGAAGAAATGCGCTTCGGCCAAGTGTACGCCGTGGGCCTGGAAGACGCCGTGCTGGTCAAGCGTATCATGCGCACGCCAGACGGCCTTGCCCTGGTCAGCGACAACCCGGCGTACTCGCCCATCCGGGTGCGCGGCGACGAACTGGAGCAGTTCCGCGTCATCGGCCGGGTTGTCTGGCTGTGCCGCGAGATTGGGTAGGTATTTTTTTTGTCCGCCATGTTCACTTTTATAAACATTCAGTGCGGCGGCGTTCACAACAACACCGCCAAGGAGACCGTCATGCAACAGCGTTTCTGCACCTGCGGCCACCAGCTCTGGGTTCTGTACAGTTCCATCGAGCGCAAGTTCCGCACCCTGTTCTTCGCCGGCACCTGCTTCAGCGGCAAGCGGGTGGACACCTGCCCCTGCTGCGGCGCCCCCCTCGACATCAACCGCCTGAACTAGGTTGCCCGCGTGCAGCCCGGAGGGTACACGGACGCGGCCCGTCGCCACCTCATGCGGCGGGCCGCCGGACACCTCTGCGGCCATCCCCGGCGGGCGGGTGTGGCATCCCCCAGCCGCTCCCTATTGCCCCCCACCCGTATGCAGGGGCATCCAGCATTGACCTGTCCCCCAAGCACCGCTAGACATATGTAAACAGCCATTTACATACGGCTGTTTTTTCGGCGCATCGCCGCCCAGGTCCGGCAGCCGCACCCGGTCCTGACAACATGTTTCCTCAGGCAGTCGACGGTATGTCACACACCGCCCACGCCACCACCGTCTTGTCCCGCTGCAACGCCACTGCGCGGCAAACGCCACGCACGCCCGCCCCGTCCCCGGCGTCCGCCATGGCCCGCGCGCTGCTGGCGGGCCTTGCCGCCTGGATACTTTTCCTCACATGCCCGCTCCCTTCCCGGGCCTTCACCCTGCTCACCGAAAACCTGCCACCCTTCAACTACCTTCAGGACGGTCTGCCGCGCGGGCCGGGAGTGGACATCGTCACCACCGTGCTGGCGCGTACCGGCACCCCCGTGAACCCAGGGGACATCCGCGTCCTGCCCTGGGCCAGGGCGTTCCACCAGGCCCAGGGAACGCCCGACGCCCTGCTGTTCAGCACCGCACGCACTCCGGAGCGCGAAGGATTGTTCAAGTGGGTGGGGCCCATCATGCGGGTGACCGTGGGCACCATCGTCCGCAAGGAAAGCAGGATGGCCCCCCGCCAGTGGAGCGACCTGCGCGGCCTGCGCATCGGCACGGTGCGCAACACGGTGGGGGAACAGCTGCTGCTCGAAAAGGGCGTGCCGCAGGAATCGCTGCACTCCGCCACCACCCCGGCGGACGCCGTGCGCATGCTCACCGCCGGACGGGTGGACGTGCTGGCGTTCAACATCCACTCCACCTTCTACATGATGCAGCAGGGCGACATCGACAGTACCGCGTACACCGTCTCCATGGTGCTGGAACGATTCGACCTGTACATGGCCTTCAACCCGTCGGCGGACGATGTGCTGCTGGCCCGTCTGCAATCCACGCTGGACGACCTGCGCTGCAACGGCGGCGTGCCGGGCGGCAGCGACCTTGCACGCATCGTGCGCCCGTATGCCGCGTACTTTCCGCCCGGATCGTTCCCGGAGGAGCGCAACTGCCCCCGCGCCGACACGCCCGTGCCTTGAAATCGCGCCCGCACCGGCGGCAACCTGGATGTCACGCCCTGCGCCACGCAAGGCACCCCGGCTCCACCTGCCCGTCGCACTCCCCGGCATGCGGCAGGCCCGTTCCGCCCGCAGAAACGAGAAAAGGCCCCGAAAGGGCCTTTGCCGCGCGCCTGTGCGTTATGGTGCCGAGGAAGGGACTCGAACCCTTACAGGATTTCTCCCACTACCCCCTCAAGATAGCGTGTCTACCAATTCCACCACCTCGGCACGGGGTTGGCGCAAGGCGCGCCGAAACATGCACTGCTAGTTGGACTTCTGCTCGGTCTGCGGAGCAGCGGGAGCCGGAGCGGCCGGCGCAGTCGGGGCGGGCTGCACGTCTTCCAGCTTCACGTCCAGAATGGCCGAATCGTCGGATTTGCGGCTGCTGGTGAGCACGTTGTACGACAGCGACGTGATGATGAACAGGACCGCCAGAAACGCGGTCAGCTTGGCAAGCATGCCGCCGGCGCCAGTGCTGCCGAACAGCGAGGTGTTGCCGCCGCCGAAGATCACGCCCATGCCTTCCTTGCCGGACTGCAGCAGCACCAGCACGATCAGGGCAAGACACGCGACCACATGCAGGGTCAGGATCAGGGTCTGCACCGTACTCTCCTTGTCGAAACTCCGCGCCGTGGCGCGGCTTACGCCAAAATGATGCGGCTGAACGAGTCAGCCTGCAAAGAAGCGCCTCCTACCAAGACACCGTCCACATTGTCAAGGGCAATGATTTCACGGGCGTTCTCGGGCTTGACGCTGCCCCCGTAGAGGATGCGCACTGCCCTGCCCGCCTCGCCAAAGCGGGACACCAGCAACTGGCGCACCTTGGCATGGGCGTCGATGATTTCCGGCGGACCGGCCACCTTGCCCGTGCCGATGGCCCACACGGGCTCGTAGGCCACGGCGATGGCTTCGGGCACGGCGTCCGCCTTCACCCCGGCAAGGCCGGTGGCCAGCTGGCGCTCCAGCACCTCGGCCAGGCGCCCTGCCTCGCGCTCTTCGATGGTCTCGCCGATGCACAGCACCACCTTCAGGCCCGCGGCCAGACTGAACGCGGTCTTCCGGCCCACCAGTTCGTCGGTTTCGCCGATGACGTGGCGGCGTTCGGAATGGCCCGTCAGCACCCACCCGCACCCGCAATCCAGCAGCATGGCGGGTGAAATCTCGCCGGTGAAAGCCCCTTCGGCCGCCGGGTACACGTCCTGCCCGCCCACGGAAAAACCCGGTGCGTGGCGCAATGCGTCGCCTACGGAAGAAAGCGCCGTGAACGGAGGAAAGACGAGCACCTCGCGGTCGTCCGGCAGGGCGTCGGCCGTCAGCGCCGCCAACGAGGCGGCGGTGGTGCGCGCCTCACCGGCGGTCTTGTACATCTTCCAATTGGCGGCCATGAGCTTCTTCATGCGGGTCTCCGGGCGGTGTGGCGTGAAAGTTTGCAAACGCGGGGCAAATGCCTGCGCAGCCCCGAACCCCCTGCAGGCGCGCGGCCCGCAGGCGGCCTCCGGTACGCTGCGCGGAAGCCGACGGCGGAAATCAGTCCGCGCCGGGGTCCGTTGGCGTCGTGGACGCCGCAGGGCAGCAACCGGGGTCGCGGCTGGCCCAATCGGTCAGGTCGCATTCGTAGATGATGGCGTCTTCGCCGGTGTCACCGTAATAGTGCGGCCGCACGCCCGCGCGGGTGAACCCCAGCCCGGTGTACAGGCCGATGGCCGGGGCATTGCCGGTGCGGACCTCAAGCACGGCCCTATGTATGCCCATTTTGGCGCCCACTTGCAACAGGATGGCCAGCAGCCGCCGCCCCAGCCCGCGCCGCCGGGCGTCGGGGTGCACGGCCACGTTCAGTATTTCCAGTTCACCCGCCAGGTGGTACACGGCCACGTACGCCGCAAGGCGGCCCGCGTCGCGCAGACCGAACACCGAAAACACCTTGCGCTCGAACGCCAGGCGGAACTGCTCTTCGCTCCACGGGGTGGAAAAGCACTGGCGCTCCAGTTCCGCCACCTCGGCGATATCGCCGGGGCCCAGGCGGAAGAACTCCGGCCGCGCCGCGCGCTGCGCCGCGCCGGAACAGGGACACTCAGGAGACTGCATGGGCAAGCGCCCTCCTTCACGTTCTGCGGACGATGCCGCCGGGCTGCGCCGCCCCAGGCCGCAACCCGGCCAGGGGCACGGCAAAACGTCGCGCCCCCGGCCACGCGGCCGCGGTGCCATGCGCCGTGCCGCCAGGGACGACGCCCCCCCCGCAGAGGGCGTCGAATACCTTGAAATCACGGATGAACGCGACCGGCCGCTGATGGTCATGCCCATCACCGAAGCACGCCGCCAAACCCTGCGCCACCGGGTGGTGCTGGTGATGCTGCACGACACCAAGGGGCGCATCTACCTGCAGAAACGCGGGGCGACCAAGCACCTTTACCCCGGCAGGTGGGATCTTTCGGCCACCGGGCACGTGCGGGCTGGCGAGGCGCGCGAGGACGCGGCCCAGCGCGAACTGCGCGAGGAACTGGGCATCACGGCCGTGCGGCTGGTGCGCCGGGCCGAGGTGCCCGCCTCCGAGGAAACGGGCTTCGCCCACATTACCCTCTATGCCGCCGGGCCAACGGCAGAGACCCCACGCCCCAATCCGGACGAGGTGGCCGACGGCATGTTCGTGGATGCCGACGAACTTAATGCGCTGCTTGAACATTTTCGGGACATGCTGACCCCCGCGCTGGTCTGGGCCACGGAACGCGGCGACGTGTTCCGCGACATGCCCGTCCCCTGCCCCGACACCGATGCGGCGTGGGAGGGGCTGGCCTGACGTCCGCCCGGTCCCGCGGGACCAACCAGCCTTCTTGGACCGCCTCGGTCCGCCCTCGTCCGCTCCGCTCCGGCCCGCTCCGGCCCGCTCCGGCCTGATGCGGCCTGATGCGGCCTGATGCGGCCTGATGCGGCCTGACCCGGCGAAACCTCCGGCGGCGGGGAAAGAGTCCAACCGCCTTCATGACTGGTGTGTTTTGTCGCCGGGTTACAGCGCCAGCACCTCGCGCATGGCCTCGTGCACCCGGCCATTGCTGGCCAGAATGCCCTCGTTGGTGAAATCGTAGGGCGCACCGTCAAACCCGGTCACGCGCCCGCCAGCTTCCTCCACCAGCAGCCAGCCCGCCGCCGTATCCCACGGCTTAAGGTCCGCCTCGTAGAAGGCGTCGAACCGGCCGCTGGCCACGAAGGCCAGGTCGATGGCGGCGGCCCCGCAGCGGCGCACGCCCCGCGTGGTCACCAGCGCCTTGCGCAGCCGGGCCAGCACCGTGTCCACGTCTTCCTGAATGGTGTAGGGAAAGCCGGTGGCCACCACCGCCTGCTCCAGCGGCGCGCGGTCCGAAACGGACAGCGGATCGCCATTGCAAAAGGCCCCGCCGCCCCGCACCGCCCAGAAGCACTCCCCCAGCACCGGCGCGTTGACGATGCCCAATTCCACCCGGCCCTCGTGCCACAGGCCCACCGAGGTGGCCACGAAGGGCAGCGAATGCGCGAAGTTGGTGGTGCCGTCGATGGGGTCGATGATCCAGCAGGTGCCGCGCGGCTCGCGCGAGGTGGCGCTTTCCTCGGCCATGAAGGTGGCATCGGGCGCCACATCCTTCAAGCGCTCCTTGAGAAATGCTTCCACGGCAAGGTCAGTTTCTGTCAGAAGGTCGATGCGCCCCTTGAGCCGGATGTTTCGCGGCTTGCGCCAGTGCTCCATGACCAGCGCGCCGCTTTCGCGGATGATCTCCAGAATGCGGGGCAGCTGCGCGGCAAAGGGGGAAGCGGCACAGTCGGCAGGAACTGACGAAGATTGGCCGGAGGGAACGGATGAAGACGTGGAGGACATGATGACTCGTTGCGGGCGGCGTGGCCGCGCCTGTGGCTGCGGCGCGGATGCGTGGCATGCGGGCACGCTGCGTCGCCGGGCGTGCCCCGGCCCGCTGCCCCGCCGCCGGGCAGCGCCTAGTTGATGTACACGCGGCCGTAGAACTTGCGGTCGTCCAGGGTGCGGCCGGTGCCGCGCACCACGGTGGTCAGGGGGTCGTCGTCGATGATGACCTTCAGGCGCGTCTCGCGCGAAACCAGCGCGCCCAGGCCCTTCAGCAGCGCGCCCCCGCCCGCCAGCAGCACGCCGTTGCTGGCGATGTCGGCGGAAAGTTCCGGCGGGGTCTTTTCCAGCGCCTTGCGGATGGCCATGATGATGATGCGCACCGGCTCCTGCAGGGCCTCGCGCACATGGCCGTCGGTGACGCGCACAACCTTGGGGGTGCCGCTCACCATGTCCTTGCCGGACACCTCGACCATCAGCTGCTCCGGCAGCGGAAAGGCCGACCCGATGGCCATCTTGATGCGCTCGGCGGTGTTCTCGCCGATGAGCATCTGGAATTCTTCCTTGAAGTAGCGCTGCACCGCCTGGTTCATGGCGTCGCCCGCCACGCGCACCGATTCCGCGTAGGCGACGGCGGACAGGGTGATCACGGCCACCTCGGTGGTGCCGCCGCCGATGTCCACCACCATGTTGCCCAGCGGCTCGTGGATGGGCAGGTTGGCCCCGATGGCGGCGGCCATGGGCTCCTCCACCAGGCGCACGTCACGCGCCCCCGCCTGCTGGGCCGATTCGATGACAGCGCGCTTCTCCACCTGGGTGATGCCCGTGGGCACGCAGATGACGATGCCCGGCTTCACCAGCGAAAAACCGCTGATGACCTTGCGGATGAAGAAGGCGATCATCTGGCGCGTCACCTCGAAGTCGGCGATGACGCCGTCCTTCATGGGACGTATGGCGCGGATGCGCTTGGGGGTGCGGCCAAGAAACTCCTTGGCCTCGCGCCCCACCGCGAGCACGGTGTTGCGGTCGGTTTCCAGGGCGACCACCGAAGGTTCGTTCAGCACGATGCCCTCGGCCCGGGTATACAGCAGCGTGTTGGCCGTACCCAGGTCCATGGCCAGGTCCTTGCCCAGAAAGCCGAACAGTCTGCGCAGCATCTAGTGGCTCTCGCGGTTGCGGTGTCAGTCGTCGGTATCGGGGCGGTCGGCGTGCGGGGCGGGCGCGGGAACGCGGCGTTCCAGCCGCGCCTTTGGCAGCAGTTCGCGCAGCCTGCTCTTGAGGTACAGGTTCTCAAGGAACAGCGCCAGATGGTCCACCGCCATGCGGGTGAAGGCGCGCAGGTCGTCGGGTATGACGCGCGGCTCGCCGTGGCCAAGGCACAACACCCCGCGCGTGACCTTGTTGATCATCAGCGGCAGGCACATCACCGACTGGAAGGCGGGCATGTGCGCCCCCTTGCCGAACAGCGGGGCCATGGGCGCGCCGTCGGTGCCTTCGGTGAACACCGGGGCGTCGTTGCGGAACACCCAGCCCACGATGCCGTTGCCGATGGGGTACATGGGCGCGTCGCCCTTGCCGAGCAGCAGGGGGCGGCTTTCGCCTTCCAGGATGTAGTTCTGCCCGTCGCCGTCGCGGGCGGCGAACAGCGCGTGGTCGAAGCCGGTGGCCTCGGCCATCAGACGCAGGAATTCGGCCAGGAATTGCGGCCAGCGGCTGATGCGCCCGCGCAACTCGCTGACCACCTGCAACGCCGCGTAGTAGCGGGTCAGGCTGGCCTGCCCGGCCCCCTGGCAGACCACGCCCTCGACGCCCGAGATGAGGTCGGCGAACAGTTGCAGGATCTTCTGGTCCTTGTCGGAAAAGGAGTACTGCCGCTTGCTGTCGATGCACAGCGCGCCGCCGCCCGGCACCGGGCAGCCCATGAAGGCCTTGATGGTGGCCTCCTCGTTGCTGCGGTAGTAGCCAAGGTGGCTCTGGCGCTGGTCGAAGTTGTTGACCAGCAGCGGCTCGCGGTTGCGGATGATCCAGCCGACCAGGCCGCGCCCCGGGGCGATGGCCGTGCCAGTGTCCACCATGTCGCCCAGGCTGAAGCTGGCGGCAAGGCGATGCGACTGGTTGTCGCGGTCCAGCGCGGCGGTGGCCGCCGCCGTGGCCGCGCCCGCCGAAAGATCGTCCGCGCCGTCGCCCCCGGCAGAGGCGTCGGGCAGGAAGAGCACGGCGGAATACGCGTCGAACACGCTGCAGATGATGGCAAGAATGCGTTCGTGGCAACGTTGGCTGTTCATATCCGGTTCCTCTCCGGCCCCGTGCGGTGGCCGGAGTTCATGGCGTATGGCGTGGGCGGCGCGGGCGTCGGGCGCCAACACAGGCAAGGGCGCCGTGACGGGCGTCTGTTCGGCCGCTGGCGCGCTCCCCATTTCCAGAGGGCAAAGCGCGGCGCAAGCCAGCCTATCCCCCCGTGGCGCGGCCCGCAAGAGGCCGGGGCAATGCGGCGGCATTCGGCAGCCGATGCGGCGCGCGCAGGACGTAGGGACACGGGGCGGCCACAGCCTGTGGTGCGGGTTCACGCACTGTCGCGCGCTGCGACACCGTGGCGCGCGGCCCGGCCGATCCGTTTCAACCGGTGCTTTAACAAAGCCGGGCGCATTCCCGCAACAGTCGCATGCCCACCAGAGCGCCGCGTGGCGCGGGCCCGGCGGCCCCCCGCCGCCCCGAAACCCTTGTGCGCGAGTCCTTGCCCGTCACATTATGGTAGAATTTTTTTAGAAAAAAAAATAGGCTCAAACATCGCAATGGGGCAACTGCAATCGGGTTCGCCATGCCGGAGGGGAATGGCGAAGGCCCGCGCGTATCGGAACCACGCATGAAGATCACCCTGAAAAACGCCTTCAGCAAGGGCGAATTCATCTACCGCGAAGACGGGCTGCTGTCCGAACCGGTAGAGCTTACCTCGCTTGCCGAGCTGAAGCGCTTTCTCGACGTGGTGCACGTCAAGCAATGCCTGTTGCGCCCCTTTTTCGAGCATGCCGACTACCCGCTGGTCGAATCGCGCGAGCTGCTGCCCTCGTTCGAGGCGGACCTGTGGGAATACAAGCAGTTGCCCGGCTTCAGCATGGTGGCCTTTGAACGGCCCCTCAACTACTTCCAGGAAGTCTTCCAGTTCGACATCCTGCACCCGGTGCTGGATACGGCCAGCGTTGCGGAAGGGGCCTCGTGCCCGCTGGAATCGCAGGTCATCGCCCGCAACGTGCAGGCCATGCAGACCCGCCTGCCCAAGGCCTTTCAGGAATCGTTCCGCCAGCGCTTCGGGCGGTTCGACACCTCCGTGCTCGACTACTACCCCGCCCTGATGCCCTTTCTGCTGGCCATGGATCGCGCGCAGGTCTTCGCGCTGGACAGCTTCGGTCATTTCCACCTTGGCGGGGTGTACGCCTCGTTCCCGTCCGAACTCGACAGCGAGATCAAGCGCTTCGGCATGCGCATCGGCAAGTTCGACGTGGGCGACAACGAGATGTACGAGCGCAACCGCCTGTTCGTGTACCAGTATCTGATGGAACTGTACGGCTTTCCCATCGTGTCCGAGCGGCGCACCTCCAGCGCGCTGTTCGCGCGGCGGCTGCACAAGATGGGCGAACGGTTCATGATCCGCGTGCTGGGCCAGTCGGACCGCACCATCACCACCATGATCGGCGAGGGCGATTCGCGCCCCTACCCCCGCGTGGAAAAGCTGGCCCTGGTCCGCGTGGACGCCGACCAGGAAGAAGCCCTGCGCGCCATCGACGAGGCGGGCTACTTCCTGGACGCGGAACGGCGGGTGGTCATCCTGCGCGTCACCTACCGCCAGCACAAGTTCAATCCCGACAACGTACGGCAGGACCGCGCGCTGTCCGTGGAAGCGCAGGAAGTGATCCACCCCGTGACCGGCCAGGTGCTGGGCGACCTGAACATCATCAAGGACGCCACCAACATGTTCCTGCGCCTGAACGACATAACCCGAGGCGAATACACGGGCAGGATCATCTTCAAGCGCAACGAGATCGTCGAGAACACCGACACGGACGAAAAGCGCCTGAAGTTCCTGTACGCGTGGCTGTCCAAGCACCAGCGCCGCATCATCGGGTACAGCGACGAATTCTTCGCCAACGTCATCAAGGTGCTGGACAACTACCTGCTTTCTCCGGACAACTACGAGGCCTTCGGGCACCTGCACGACCTCTACCAGGAGGTCTGGGCCAAATACAGCTACATCCAGCAGGCCCGCAAGGTGCGCTACCTTGAAGACATTCAGGACCGCGAATACCGGGGCGAGCGCATCGGCTACCGGCGCATGCTGGCCGAGGCCGTGCAGCTGCTGCACGGGCTGAAGTTCGAGATCGTCAGCTATTTCGACACGCTGGTGTCCAGCGTCATCGCCATTGGCGAAAACATGCTGAACGACCGCTACCTGCTGCGAACCTACATCGAGAAGCGCGACGACGAACTGACCCCCGGCGGCCTCGAGATCAAGCGCAACTACGGCAAGCTGGTGTCGCTGGTGGACGAGTTCCGGGCCATCCAGCGCACCCGCAAGACCGCAGCGTAGGCGACGCCGAGAGATATCTGGAGCGGCCACGCGGAACGCCCCGGCCTTCCGCGCTGCTATCGCAAGCCGTTCACACGTCCACCACGGGCCATGCAGCGCGCGCCACGGTTGCCGCAAATCCCTTCTCGCGATATTTCTGGCGCGCGCCGCACGGCGCACCCCCAATTTCCGCGCCGGACGCAGGACCGCCCTGCCCCGGCGCAGCGCGCCCCCATACCACATGACCGCGCCAACCCCAACGGAGACATGAAGGAGCACCCCTTGTCGGACCTGCTGCAAACCCCGCTTTCCGCGTGGCACCGGGCCGCCGGGGCCAAGATGGCCCCCTTCGCCGGGTGGGACATGCCCATCCAGTACCCCACAGGCATCATCGCCGAGCATGTGCAGACGCGTGAATCCGCCGCCCTGTTCGACATCTGCCACATGGGCGAATTCACCCTGCGCGGCGCGGGCGCGCGCGACGCGCTGTCACGCGCCGTCAGCCACAACCTGGAAACGCTGAAGCCCGGCCGCTGCCGCTACGGCTTTCTGCTGAACGAGGCGGGCGGCATCCTGGACGACCTCATCGTCTACTGCATGGCCGAGGACGACTACATGCTGGTGGTCAACGGCGCGTGCACCGCAAGCGATTTCGCGGCCCTGCGCGGGCGGCTGCCCCAGACGCTAGCCTTCGAGGACATTTCTGCCCGCACCGCCAAGCTGGACCTGCAAGGCCCGAAATCCTTCGACGTGCTGGAAGCGGTGCTGGGCGAAAGCTTCCGCGACCTGCCCTACTTCGGCTTCCGCTCCGTGACCTTTGGCGGCGCGACGCTGCTGGTCAGTCGGACTGGGTATACCGGTGAATTGGGCGTGGAACTGTACCTGCCGTGGGACAAGGCCGAGGCCCTGTGGACCGCGCTGCTGGCCGACGCGCGCGTGAAACCCGCTGGCCTTGGCGCGCGCGACACCCTGCGCCTGGAAGTGGGCCTGCCCCTGTACGGGCATGACCTGGACGACACCCACACCCCGGCGGAAGCGGGCTACGGCGGCATGCTGACCAACCCCGCCGACTACGTGGGCAAGGGCGCGGACCGCGAGGTGCGCGAGCCGCTGGTGGCGCTGTCCATCCCCGGCCGCCGCAGCGCCCGCCACGGCGACGTGGTGGCCCTGCCCGACGGCACCGTTGCGGGCGTGGTGACCAGCGGGTCGTTCTGCCCCTCGCTGGGCTACGCCGTGGCGCTGGCCCGCGTTGCCGCCGCCCATGCCGAGGCCCCGGCCTTCGTGGTCAAGGCGACCAAGGTGGAGCTGGAAGCCACCCGCGTGGGGCTGCCGTTTTACACGCAGGGGACCGCGCGAGCTAAACTGGTCTAAAGGGAAAAGCGGGGGCGCTGCCCCCGTCCCCCCGCAATGGGGCAGTCGCCCCTTTGACCCCTTTTTCAGGTCCGGTCCACACTTCGTGCGGGCCGGACCTGTGGTCACAACCACCCGCTTTCCACATTCCCTTTACCCGTCACCTCGGAGCACACCATGCGCACCTTCTTCCTGCCGCCCGAACGTTGGGCCGAACCGTACCTGCTCGACGGGCAGGAGGCCCGCCACTTGGTCAAGGTGGTGCGGGTGCGCGCGGGCGACACGGTGCGCCTGCTGGACGGCCGGGGGCGCGAGGGCGAATTCCGGGTCACGGCCACGGAAAAGGCCCTGGTACGCCTTGCGCCGCTGTCCGTCACCGAACACCCGGCCCCGGCATCGCAGGCGGTGCTGGCCATCGGCTGGGGCAAGGAGGTGCGGCGGGGCTGGCTGATGGAAAAGGCGGTGGAACTGGAGGCGGGTGGCATCTGGCTGTGGCAGGCCGAGCGCAGCCAGTCACGCGTGCCGGAGGAAACCCGCGAATCGTGGCATTCCCAGATGGAGGCCGGGGCCAAGCAGAGCCGCAACCCGTGGCTGCCGGAACTGCGCACCCTGCCCGGCGGCGTGGCCGAACTTGCCGAGGCCAGCCGGGATTTCTCCAGGCGGTTCATCCTGTGGGAAGGCGACACCGGCGGCGTGCTGCTGGGCGCGGGGGACTTGGGCCAGCCAGGACGCACCCTGTTCGTGGTGGGGCCGGAGGGCGGCTTTTCCGACCGCGAGGTGGCGACCCTGCTGGGTTCCGGCATGACGGCGGTCAGCCTTGGCGACCGCGTGCTGCGCTGGGAAACGGCGGCCATGCTCTGCCTGGGGCTGCACTGGTGGGGACGGCAGGGCAAATAGCCCTGGATGCGGGATCCACCCCGCACTCCTCGCTGGTTCCGCGAGCTTCCGGTCCCGAGCCGCGCGCCCACCTTTTCCTTGCGCACCGGGCCTGATACACAGGACCGGTGCCGTGGCCGGTCCATCACTTTTCTTGTTGACACCTTTCCTGTTCGGCACCTTTCCCGTTTGGCATCCTTCGCGCATGGCCGCATGCCTGCCCGACGCCAACACGACACCGGCCCGCCCGACATCCGGAGATCATGACGTGACGCTGAAGCAGCCCCTGCCGGAGCGCATCCGGCCCAGCACCCTCGACGGCTTCGTGGGCCAGACCCACCTTACGCCGCGCATCGCCGCGCTGCTGCGCGCCGAAAGGCTGCCCAGCCTGCTGCTGTTCGGCCCGCCGGGGTGCGGCAAATCCACCCTGGCCCTGCTGCTGGCCAACGCCCATGGCACCAAGGTGCTGCGCCTCAGCGCGCCAGAGGCCGGGTTGCAGCAGCTGCGCCGCTCGCTGTCCGGGGTGGACGTGCTGGTGCTGGACGAGTTGCACCGCTTTTCCAAGGCCCAGCAGGACTTTTTCCTGCCCATTCTGGAAAGCGGCGAAATCACCATGATCGCCACCACCACCGAGAACCCGTCGTTCAGCGTGACCCGCCAGCTGCTTTCGCGGCTGCACGTCATGCGGCTGCGCCCGCTGGGCCGCGAAGAACTGATGGAACTCGGCCGCCGGGGCGGCGCTGCCCAGGAAGCCCCTCTGACTGACGACGTGCTGGACTTCCTGTCCGGCATGGCCCACGGCGACGCCCGCGCCATGCTGAACCTGGTGGAATACGTGGCCGGGCTGCCCGTCGAAAACCGGGGGCTGGACGGAGTGCGCGCGGCCATGCCCGAAATCGTCAGCCGCCACGACAAGGACGGCGACAGCCATTACGAACTGGCCTCGGCGCTCATCAAGTCCATTCGCGGCAGCGATCCGGACGCCGCCCTGTACTACCTCGCCTGCCTGCTGGAAGGCGGCGAGGACCCCCGCTTCGTCTGCCGCAGGCTGATTCTTTCCGCCTCCGAGGACGTGGGCCTGGCCGACCCGCAGGCCCTGCCGCTGGCCGTGGCCTGCCAGCAGGCCGTGGAGTTCGTGGGCATGCCGGAAGGGTTCATTCCCATGGCCCAGACCGTGGTGCACCTGGCCCTGGCCCGCAAGAGCAATTCCAGCTACGCCGCCTACCTCAATGCCGCGCGAGAGATAAAGCTCAACGGCCCGCAGCCGGTGCCCATGCACCTGCGCAATGCCGCCACCAAGCTGCAAAAGGACTGGGGTTACGGCAAGGGATACAAGTACCCCCACAACTACCCGGACGGCTGGATAGAGCAGGACTACCTGCCCGATGGCCTGACGGAGCGCCGTTTCTACCAGCCCAAGGAACACGGCGACGAACAGCGCCTGAGCAACTGGTGGCGCAGGCTGGCCCGGCAGCGCAAGCCGCGCCCCGAGTAGCCCCGCGCTAAGCCGCAACGTCGTGATCACGAGGGCCCAATGACAGCCCCCGCAACCGCAACGGCACCACCGCAAAAACCGGCGGAACCACGCATGTCCGAAACCACCCCACTCTACTCGCTGATCACTCCCAGTCGGGGCGACCGGCCCATAGCCCTGGGCCTTGCCATCGACAGCGTACGGCTGGCCGCGGAACAGGCCGGGCTGGCCCCCGGCGACATGGAAATGCTGGTGGGCTTCGACGGCGTGAAGGGCGAGCGCGTGCGGCCCGACGCATTCGTGCGCTGGTACGACTTTCCGCGCGACAACGATTTCGGCAACGCCATCCGCAACGGCCTGTTGCGCGCCTCGCGCGGCCGCCGCATCGTGTTCCTGGACGACGACAACTCGCTGACCCCGGAAGCCTTCCAAATCTACGAGGCGCACCCCGGTGCGGACATGCTCATCGCGCGCATCGACGTGAGCCGGGCGCACAAGGCCCAGTACCTGCCGGTGGCGGAGGAAGGCCGCGAACTGGTGCGCCAGTGCAACATCGACCCGCTGTGCCTGTGCCTGACGCGAGACCTGGTGGTCACCCGCTGTGACGGCTGGCAGGGCGCGCGTTACGAGGCGGATTTCCGCAACATCGTGCGCTACCACCGCCGGGCGCGCAGCGTGGAAGTGACCGACCGGCTGGTGGGCATCTACGATTCCGGGCGCGGGCTGGACGAGGGCGGCCTGAACTTCCGTCAGTTGAAGAAGGAACAGGAACCCCCCGGATACTGAAAAAGACGGGGCAACCCGCCCTCCTCCAACGGCCCCCGCCAAAAGATATTTTCCTTTCGCTTCCACCGGGATATACGACGTTGCGGCACACGCCGCACCGCACCATCCGCGCCGAGGCCCGCCATACGCCAGCAAGATCACAGAGAGATACGCCACATGACCGACGCAGACAGCCCCACTCCCGACATGCCCATCCCCTTCACCGGCGATGTCTACACCACCCCTGCCGACGCGGCGGGCCCCATCGCCCGGCTGTTCCCCACGCTGGCCTATTATCCGATGATGGCGGGCATCGTGTACCGTGCCGCCACCGCCGCGCAGCAGGGGCAATACCCCTCGTCCGCGTGGGTCGGCAGCAGCGTGGAGGTGGTTCGGGCGCTGGAACGTACCGGCGTGCGCCTGCGCATCGAGGGCATGGAACATTTCACGCGGCTTGATGGGCCCTGCGTGTTCGTGGGCAACCACATGAGCACGCTGGAAACCTTCGTGCTGCCCGCCATCATCCAGCCGCACAAGGACGTGACCTACGTGGTCAAGCAGAGCCTGGCCGACTACCCCGTGTTCAAGCACGTGCTGCGCACGCGCGACCCCATCACCGTGGGCCGCGTGAACCCGCGCGACGACCTAGCGGCGGTGCTTGAAGGCGGCGAGGAGCGGCTGAAGCGCGGCATTTCCATCATCATTTTTCCGCAGGCCACACGCAGCGACGCGCTGGACCCCAAAACCTTCAACTCCATTGGGATCAAGCTGGCCCGTCGCGCCGGGGTGCCGGTGGTGCCCTTTGCGCTGAAGACCGACGCCTGGGGCACGGGCTGGCCCATCAAGGACTTTGGCCCCATCCGCCCCGCGCGCACCGTGCACTTCCGCTTTGCCGCGCCGCTTGCCGTCACCGGCAACGGCAAGGACGAGCAGGCTGCCGTGTACGCCTTCATCGAAGGGTGCCTGGCGGAGTGGCGCAACGAAATTCGCGCCATTTCATCCTGACGCGGGTTGAAGTGTTGACACCCCCACGGTGGGGTACTATAGTTACTCTGCACTGATTGATTACCCAGTCAGCTTCAAGGGCGTGATCTGCACCATCCCCCTCCGGTATGCACCTACCGGGCAAGCTCTCCTGGCATCAGTACACTCCTCTCCGAGACGGCTCCCTTTTTATGGGAGCCGTCTTGTTTGATCAACCAGACAGCTCTCCTTCATGCTTCTCCGCAAGCGCTGCTATCCCCAACCCAAGCAGCACGTCCGCCCCCTGGCGACCTACCCACCTCCCCTTGACGCGCCGCCCCCGCGATGCTAGCTTTTGTTTGCTTGGCCAAACAAGCCGGACCGACGCACTCCGCCTGCCTCCTTCACGCTTTCCCGGACAGGTTTGTCGGTTTCCTCGGTGCGCAAGGTGAGCAACGGAACACTCCTCACGAGACGGCCCCACTGTGGGGCCGTCTTCGTTTTTACACGCCAGTATTGTCTCGACAGTCACGATCCATATTGGATTGGTCAACCATTCAACAGCGCGCGATGCGAAGAGTTGCCGACTCTGCATCATTTCCGAGGAATCTAGTTGACAAAAACCGCGTCAACATTTTCACTGTGCGCACAGGCGGCGTTGACTGCCACATGCATGTAAGCTACACAGGTGCAGCCCTTCGTGGCCCCTCGCCGGGCCGACGCCGAAGGCAGAAGTGTTCCCGGTGTTCCGTCGGGTGCGGGTCCGACGGTTCTTCTGCGGCTCCACGACGAGCATCCGCACTGCCGGATGCGGAGCCCTTGTATACACACCTCAAGCACTACCACGGGCCGTTGACATGAGCATCTCGAAGAAAGAAGCGTTGCTTCAGGCGGCAAAAGAGCTTTTTGGTGAATTCGGCTATGCCGACACCACCTTCAAAAAGATTTCGGAACGCGCCGGCGTGGCCCTTGGGCTGCTCACGCACCACTACGGCAACAAGGAAAAACTGTTCCTCGCCGCCGGCATCGACGTGCTCGAACAGTTCCTTGCCGTGCTGCGCGAGGCTTCCGCCAAGGGCAAGACCGGGCATGAGTCGGTACTCAACTTCTGCACGGCCTACCTGGACTTCTCCATCGACAAGACGTCCAACTGGCTGGTGCTGGTGCGGTGTTCGCCGTACAGCGACATGAAGACCAAGACCGACCGCGACCTGATGTACGAAAAGTTCAACCAGGTTCCCCGCGAACTGGAAAACCAGCTGCGCCGCGGCGTGGAAGACGGCTCCATCCGACAGCTTCCGGTGCACGAAACCGCGCAGGTCATCATTTCCATGATGGTCGGCGTCAACCGTACCCGCCTGCTCACCCCCTACGCCCCGCCGAACCTGTACGAGGAAGCCATCCGCTTCATCGCCCGCAGCATCGCCCCCTAGCAGGCGCGCACCACGGCACGAACAGCAACCGCCCCTCTCGGGGCGGTTTTCTTTTTGCCAAGGGCGACACTGGCCAGCCCCGAATGATTTCGGCCCGGCCAGTGTGGACGACTTGCCATCGGGATGACGCGTGCCGGGGCTCCGCACGCCCAAAAGGCTCCAGCGAGGGTGCAGGGAATGCCGCAAGCGCGGCCCATGGGGTGGCTACGGGATTCGCGAAAGGGCCGAACGCAGCCCAAGCCCCGGGCGGCCGCGCGGAGCCGCCGCGAATCAGCCGAAGGTCACCAGCAGCGGAATGACGTGCAGCGTGCGGGACACTTCGCGCGTGGGCAGCAGACGCCACCGGGCGGTTTCGGTCCGGCCCAGGGCATTGGCGATATTGGTCACCACGCCGGGCAGGTCGATGACCGGATGCCGCTCGAAAACCTGCGGAAGTCCATAGGTAAGGTTGCAGGCAAGACAGTGGCCGGGGCGCTGGGTGAGCCGGAACGAGAATTCCAGGCCGTTGTCGTGCTCGCCGTCGAACGCCAGGGCGATGTCGTAGGCCCCGTCCTCCGCGTCGCCGTACAGGGCGTCGAAGAAGGCGTTGGCCCGGTCGGGAGGGAACAGGGCGGCAAGCCGTTGCGGGGTGAAGATGCGTTCGCTGCTGGTGGTGGGCATCGCTGGTCTCCCTTTTCGCGGCATGTGGCTGGTCGGGCGAAGGCAGGGGCGCCGGAACGAGCGTGGCGCTCGCGGTCCGGGGCACGCAAGGTCCAGGGCGCGCCCTCCGTTCGGATACGGTCCGGACGTGAAGCGGACATGCCGTGGCACGGGCGGGCCGGACCACGAAACCCCTTGCCATTGCCGGAGTTCGCGGAAAAACTGGCTAGCACGCACGGGGCGGCGAGGCAACCCCCTTACAGGGAAAGGGACCAGCCTGCGGCATGGCCGGGGGCGCGAAAATGCGGGCCGAAGTGCAACGCGGAAAGATTGCGATCCGTCGGCGACCGGGAGCGGGTCCGTGAACTGCCCCTACCTGTCGCGTTCGCCCCGGTGAACCCGGCCGATCGGCCCCTCCCGTCGCGCCCTGCCGGTCAAACCCATTCGGACACGACGCGCCGTCCAGCCCGGGCCGAACACCCGCAGCGCAGCCGCAGTTCGCCAGCCCCTAGCGTGACCGGCTCATCCGGTGCAGCACGTCCGCCACATCGGCGGGCAGGATCACCGGCTGGCGCGGCACGCGGGCAAGATCGAAACCGTCCACCAGTTCACGCGGCGCGGCAAGGCCAGGCGCATCGCGCAGTCCCAAACGCCACGCAAGATATCCAGTGACGGCCTGCGGCTTCACACCCGCCTCGCGCAGGGCGGCCACGGCCAGCGAGCCGTGCCGCTTGGCCAGCCGCTCGCCCTCGTGATCCAGCAGCAGCGGCACATGCACGTATTCCGGCGAAGGAGCGCCCAGCAAACGGTACAGCCATATCTGGCGCGGCGTGCTGGAAAGTATGTCGTCGCCGCGCACCACCTGGGTGACGCCCATGGCGATGTCGTCCACCACCACCGCCAACTGGTAGGCGAACACCCCGTCGGAACGCCGCACCGCGAAATCGCCCCCGCACTGGGCCAGCGACATGCGCTGCGGCCCGGCAATGCGGTCGGTGAAGGTGATGTCCGCATCGCCGCAGCGCACCCGCATGGCCGGGCGGCGGCCTTCGGTCATGCGCCGGGCACGGTCCTGCGGCCCAAGGGCGCGGCAGGTGCCGGGGTAGGCGGGGCCGCATTCGCCAGCATGCGGGGCGGACGCCACGGAACGCAATTCCTTGCGTGTGCAGAAGCAGGGGTAGACGTGCCCTTCCCGCTCCAGCCGGGCCAGGGCATCCGCATAGGCGGCCAGGCGTTCGCCCTGGGAGTACGGGCCGAAGAGCCCGCCACGCGCGGGCACATCGTCGAGGCCGGAAAATTCCGGCCCCTCGTCCCAGTCCAGCCCCAGCCACAGCAGGTCGCGGACCATGCCGTCCACGAATTCCGGTCGTGAACGGTCCGGGTCGATATCCTCCATGCGCAGCACCATGCCCCCACCGGCAGCGCGGGCGCACAGCCATGCCATCAGAAAGGAACTGGCATTGCCGAGGTGGATGCGCCCCGTAGGGCTTGGAGCCAGCCGCCCCCGAACCTGGCCCGCCGGTATGGAGGTGGAAGGTCGGGAACTGTCAGCAGCGACGCCTCCTGCGGGACAGGCAGTGGCGTCGGTTTCGTGCGGCATGATGGATGAATCCTGAAACGGCATGTCCGTACCGGCACCACCTTCCGCCCAGAATGTCAAGGACCGGGACGGCGATGCGTTATCGACACTCCATGCGCCGCATGACTTAATGACATGTTTTATCAGAGCAATACATTATAAACAACGATGAAACAACATATCATCAACGATCACCCCAGAGGGAAGGCGCGGGAAGGAAAAGGCACGGCAGGCGGACACCACAAAGGCACCAGGTCCGTTGCGGCCCGGAAATGACAAAGAGGACACGAGACGTTCATCTCGTATCCTCTTGCTCTCTGGTGCGCCCGACAGGAATCGAACCTGTGGCCTACAGCTTAGGAGGCTATCGCTCTATCCGACTGAGCTACGGGCGCAGGAATCGATGGTTTCTAGACGATGCCGCGGCGCATTGTCAAGGTCAACGCCGGTGGAACACGGCTTCCCGCAAGGGTGGAGAGCACCTGTGGCCTGCAGCGCAGGAGGCTGTCGCTCTCTCCGACATCACGCACCGGCTTGCCCGCCCGTCGCCTGCGTGGCCAGCCGTTCCGCCAGCGCGCGCAGTTCCGCGCCTTCCTCCAGTCCGTCGATGAAGCGCCGTGGAATGCCGGACAGGCCAACCTGCGCGCCCACCAGCGCCCCGGTAAGAATGGCGCGCACCTGGTTCTGCCCGCCCCCGTTCACCGCGTGCAGCACGGCAGACTCGAAGTCGTCGTGAAAGCGCGCCGCCAGATAGTAGGCCGCAGGAAGCATGTGGTAAATGGCGCAGGGCATGCCGTACACCAGCGACACCTTCCATGCCGGTTCGATGCGGATGTCCGGGTCTGCCGCTGCCGCCGCCATGTAGCCCGGCGACAACAGCGCGTCCGGCGAGGCAAAGCGCCCCGCGCGGGGCGGGTCCGGGTCGCCGGGGCGCGGAGCCTGCAGGCCATCGCGCGTCACGGCATGGAACGGCAACGTGCCATCCTTAACCTGTTGCATCAACGTTCCGGAAATGGATGCATCCAGCTGGTGCCCCTGCACCAGCAAGGCCAGCACCGCGCCATAGGCCACGGTGAGCGACAGCACCACGTCGTCGCACTGGGTGAGCGCCGCGTTGGCGCTGACGGCGGCGGCCAGCCGCGCGGGCTGGGCGGCATGCCGCAGGGCGATGGCCAGGGTGCGCTCGATGGCCTCGGTAGTGTCCGCGTGGCCTGCGGTCTGCCCCCACGGCAGCCCCTGCTCCACCCTGCGCCGCCACGCCTCGCGAATGGATTGGCTGGTGTAGTTGCCAGGCCCGCTCACCGGCTGGCCGTTGAGCAGCGGAAACAGTTCCTCGTCCATGCGGCGGCAGAAATCGGCCTGGTCGTAGTCGCCGCGCTCCACCAGCGAACGCACCGTCAGCTTCAGAATGAACCCGGCCTGTGACAGCTGCCCGGCCTTCATGCCGTCGTGGTAGCGGCCCGGTTTCGGGTCGGTGTATCCGCTGATCCACTCGCCGTAGTCGCGCCGCAGCTCGGCGAGATCATAGTACCAGTGCGGGCCTAAGCCCAGCGCATCGCCTACCCACGCGCCCATCAGCGCTCCGGCGGCGCGGTCGTGCATGGTCTTGCTCATGTGTGTGCTCCCTCTGCGGCGGCGGAGCATGCGGTCGCTCGGCAATCTCTCCCCCCGCGTTTTCAACCCTTGCTTGAAGCAGCACGAACATACCATGTTCCTGCAGCACCGGCACCCTTCCCCGCCCCGCAGAAATGAAAAACGGCTGCGATACGCCGCAGCCGTCACGAGCACTCAAAACCGTCTTCCCCCACGCGGCCCTACCCTATGTCATACTCCCGCATCTTCCGGTACAGGGTCTTGCGGCTGATGCCGAGCGCCGTGGCGGCCAGCGAGCGGTTATTGTCGTAGAATTCCAGTATCCTGGCAATGTGTTCGCGCTCCATGGCCTCCAGGGTCAGCGGGCCTTGCGATTCGCCGGATGCGCCATGCGGCCCTGCCCCGCCGCCGCCTGCAGTGCCCCCGGTGTGTCCGCCCCCCGCACCGCCCGTTCCGCCCGCAAGGCCCGCCAGTTCACGCGGCAGGGCGTGTTCGGTGATCAGGTTGTTTTCCGCCAGGATGATGCTGCGCTCCAGCACGTTGCGCAGTTCGCGCACGTTGCCCGGCCAGGCGTATTGCATCAGGCAGGCCATGGCCCGGTCGGAAATGCGCAGGTCGTCCCGCCCGTTGCCCAGGCGGGCCAGAAAGAATTCCGCCAGCAGGGGGATGTCCTCCTTGCGCTCTCGCAGGGGGGGCATGTCGATGTTGAACACGTTGATGCGGTGATACAGCGCCTCGTGAAAGCGCCCGGCCTCCACCTCTCCGGCCAGCGAGCGGTTGGTGGCGAAGATGAGCCGGATGTCGCAGCTGCGGTGGTCCTTCTCGCCCACCCGGCGGTAGGTCTTGTTCTCCAGCACGCGCAGCAGGGACGCCTGCACCTCCACCGGCAACTCGCCAATCTCGTCCAGAAACAGCGTGCCCTTGTTGGCGAAGGCCATCAGCCCGTCACGGCTTTCCAGCGCGCCGGTGAACGATCCGCGTACGTGGCCGAACAGTTCGCTGCGCGCCAGTTCTTTTTGCAACGTAGCGCAATTCTTAATGATGAACGGCTTGTCCGCCCGGCTGCCCAGCGACTGGATGGCGTGGGCCGCCACCTCCTTGCCCGCCCCGCTCTCGCCGGTGATCAGCACGGGCACGTCAGTGGGGGCCACCTTTTCGATCAGGTAGCGCACCTCCTTGATGCCCTGCGAATTGCCGATCAGCGTCACCGCCGGGCGCGCCCCGTCGCGCGCGTGGCGCAGCGCGCGGTTTTCGTTACGCAGAAAGGCCCGCTGGTAGGCCCGCTCCACCACCACTTCCAGTTCGGTCAGGTTGAACGGCTTGGTGATGTAGTCGTACGCGCCCAGCTTCATGGCCTCCACGGCGTTGTCGATGTTGCCGTGCCCGGTGATGAGGATGACCTCCGTCTCCGGGTAGCGCTGACGCAATTCCACCATGAATTCGATGCCGTCGGCATCCGGCAGGCGGATGTCCAGCACCACCACCTCGTAGCTGGCACGGCGCAGCCGCTCACGCGCCTGCCGGGCGCTGGTGGCCACGTGCACGGCGCGGGTGGGGGTGGAAAGCTCCTTTTCCAGCAGCTTGCCGATGGACGGCTCGTCGTCCACGGCCAGCACGGTGTAGGTGGTGCGCACGTCGGTTACTCCGGCGGAAGCGGCAGCGTGACCGTGAACGTGGAGCCTTCGCCGACCCGGCTTTCCACGCGAATGTCGCCGCCATGCTCCGTGACGATGGTGTAGCAGGTGGACAACCCGATGCCGATGCCCCGGCCCACCGGCTTGGTGGTGAAGAACGGTTCGAACAGCGAATCGAGATGCTCCGGCGGGATGCCGCTGCCCGTGTCGCGCACGGAAAAGCCCGCGTGGCGCTCGTCACGGAACGGGGTGACGATGATGTTCGCCGCGCCGCCATCCTCCCTTTCCGCGCCGTTACGGGCGCGGTCCTCCCCGCCGTCTTCAGCGCCACATTGGCCCCCGCAGTCGCCCCCGCAGCCGCCCCCGCAGTCGCCGCCCAGCCCGCCCCGGCCGTTCCTGGCATCCCCCGCGTCAACCGCATCGAGCGCGTTCACCAAGAGGTTCAGCATCACCTGCTTCAGCTGCGCCTCGCACCCCAGCACCACCGGGGCCGTGGGGCACAGCCTGGCGTCGATGCGCACGCGGCGGTACTTGGGCTGCTTCAGGTGGTTGTGCAGCAGCTTCAGGGTATCGCCCACCACCACGTTCAGGTTCACGGGCGTGAATTCCGAGGAATGCGGGCGGCTGAAGGTAAGCAGCGAATGCACGATCTCCTGGCAGCGGCCGCATTCGCCAAGAATGGTGCCCGCGTAGTCCGCGAGGTCGGCGTGCATCTCCGGGTCCACCGTGCCGCGCAGCCGTTCCACCCGGCGCAGGATGCCCTCGGCAAAGCCGTGGATGGCCGTGAGCGGGTTGTTCACCTCGTGGGCCACCCCGGCGGCCAGCATGCCCACCGTGGCCATCTTCTCGGCCTGGTGGAACTTAGCCTGGAATTCTTTTTCCAGGGTCACATCGCGCTTGAAGATGAGAATCTGGCGGTCCTGCGTTGCCGGGTCCTTGATGGGCGAGGCCACCATCTCGAACTGCAGCTTGCGGCCGTTGATGCGGAAGATGGACGTCTCGCGGCACACCTCGTCGGTGACGAACGAACGATGCGCCGGGCATTCCGGGCAGGGGTGGTCCTGCTGGCGAAAAATCTCGTAGCAGTAGCGGCCTTCCGGCGCGCGCACGCCCAGGATGTCGTAGAACACGTGATTCACGGCGATGATGCGCAAATCCTTGGACAGCACCATCATCAGGTCGGTGATGCCGTCCAGGATGGCCTCCATCTCCAGACGGTTGCGCTCCGATTCGCGGTGCGCCGCCTTCAACTGCTCGATGGTCTGGCGCAGTTCCTGAAAGAAGCCCAGCTTGCTGTGCTCTATGCCGATGAGGTCGTCGAGGCTGGTTCCCTGGGCCATGTCACCATGCCTCTTCGCAGATGGCCAGCAGGTCTTGCCAGGTGACCGCACGCGGGTTGGTGAGGGTGCAGGCGTCGTTGACCGCCGTGCGAGCGATGGTTTCCAGCGCGGAACGGTCGGGCAGCAGCTGCCCCAGCCGCACCGGCACGCCAAACCCCGCGAAGAATTCCTCCAGCCGTTCGATGCCCGCGCGGGCGATGCTTTCCGCGCTGGCCACGCGCGGCCCCACCACTATGCGCCCGATGGCCGCCAGCCGGTCGGTGCTCACGGGCAGGTTGTAGCGCATCACGTGCGGCAGCAGCACCGGGTGCACCAGCCCGTGCAGCACGTCGAACATGCCACCCAGCGAATGGGCCAGCGAATGGCCGATGCCGAGCCCGGCATTGCTGAACGACATGCCCGCCGCCGTGCTGGCGATGCTGAGCTGTTCCATGGCCTGCGGGTCGCGGCGCTCCACGGCGGGCATCAGGTTAGCCATGATCAGTTCCATGGCGCGCAGTGCCTGGTGGTCGGTGAACGGCGAGGCCAGCAGGGAAAGATACGATTCCACCGCATGGGCAAAGGCGTCGATGGCCGAGGCGATGATCAGTTCCTCGCTCTTGGTCAGCAGCACCTGCGGGTCGATGATGGAGACATTGGGAATCAGCGACCGGCTGATGATGGACATCTTCAGGCGGCGTTCCACGTCGGTGATGATGCAGAACTGCGAAATGTCCGACCCGCTGCCCGCCGTGGTGGGCAGAAAGATCATGGGCGGCAGGGGCCGCATGATCTTGTTGGCACCCTCGTAGTCGCTGATGCGCCCGCCGTTGCCGACGATGGTGCCGATGCCCTTGGCCGTGTCCATGGGGCTGCCGCCGCCAAGGGCGATGACCACGTCGGCGCGTTCCTCGCGGTAGATCCGCGCGCCCTCGTGTACCTGATGGTCGCGCGGGTTGGAATTGCAGTCGGAAAAGTACACCCATTCAAGGCCGTTGCCCCCCAGGATGTCCATGACCCGCTCCACCCAGCCGCTGGATTCCAGCCCCTTGTCGCTGACCAGCAGCACGCGCGATGCGCCCAGCCTGCGGGCGCACGGCGCGAGGTGGTCAAGGCTGCCATGCCCGAAGATGATCTCCGGGATGGCGAATTTGGTGATCCGCATGGTGTCCCTGCTCCCGCGACGTGCCGCGCCATGCCGTGCGGTCCGTCTGGCCTATGCCCGTCTGGTCGTATGCCCGTCTGGCCGGTGTGTCCGGCCTGCCCGACGGAAATGATCCGCCGGGCGCTCCAACGCGGGCAACGCCCGCGTCCCCCTTTTCCGCATCGCCGCGCGCGGCGTCCCACAACACCGTGCGCAGGGTACCCGTTCCGTGCGCCGCACCATAAGGCGGCTGCCCCGAAAGACTCGCCGGACCGGGCTCTAGGTCAGCAGCCTGCACACCGGCGGCGCATCCGCACCCCCGCGCCCACACGCGGCGGTAACGGCGTCCCCTCCGGCGGCACGCGGGCTTCCGGGCCGGTGGACCGGCTGCACGATCACGAGCCCGTCGGAACGGGTGACCATGTCGCGGATATAACCACGCCGGGCGAATTCCTGCAACAGCGGCAGGATATCCCGGCCTTTGCCTTTGGGCACCATGGATTGCAGCCGGTGCGGGTCGATCAGGCAGGTTTCGCGCAGGGTCCAGGCCACGCCCAGCAGCCATTTGCCAAGCCCGTCGCGGCCCAGCGCCGCCCTGTCGGCGATGAAGCGCGCCGCGCCCGGCGCGCTGCGCAGGGCCTCGAAGGGTTCCGGCCCGAACTCTATGCGCAGCGTGGCCGAGGCCTCGTCGCGCACCACGGCGGAAAGCAGTTGCATTCGCGCCGAGAACCGGCCGTCGCGGCAGGCCACGCGCGCCTCGTGCAGGCGGTGCAGCCGCGCGGTGAACCGCGCCGCCCCCGCCCTGCCCCCCAGACCGGCCAACCGCGCGGGCTCATCGGCCGGGCAGCGCAGGCGTGGGGTGCGCACGCCCTGGTGCAGGGCCAGCAGCACGCAGGCCAGGTAGGCGTCCAGGTCGCCCTGATCCAGCCATGGCCCCTCGCAGGTAACAGCGGTGGAAAGCGCCAGCGGCGTCACCGGGCGCAGGCAATGGCGGCCGGCGCGCAGGTAGGTGGCGGCGAACAGGTCCGAGGCCAGGAACAGCGAGGGCATGTGGTCGCAAAAGGCGCGCTCGTCCGCGATGCTCCACGCGGGCACGCCGCCCGGGGCACCGGGCTGGACCGCCGGGGGCTGCGGCGCAACGCTCGGATCGTCGAAGGGAGAAATGCCGAAGGGGGATGGATGGAACACGAACGCCTCCCGTGCTGGCCGGGCGGCGCGGGCGCGCACCCCGGCGGTCTGGCCGGCGCGCTGGCGGGAACATGCCCGCACCACGGCGTGCGGCGCGCCGGAATCCTCCACCCCACGGGAGGCTGCGGGGGCGGACAAGGAACGCTGCTGCCTGGAGATGACGGACGGCCGGGTGCCTCTTTCCGGCCGTCCGCCCCTCCATTGCGCCGTTCCGCACCCATGTGCGGTTCGGCCCCGCGCGCGCCGTTGCGTCAGTCGTCGCGCGCGGAACGTGCACGCACCGGCGGCCGCCGGTGCGCAAAAGGCTAGCTGTGCGCCGCCTGGGCCAGCATGGCGGTAAGGGCGCGCAGGTGGGCGCGTTCTTCCGCGATGCAGGCATCCACCGTCGCCTTTTCGGAGGCGGGCACCAGGTCGCGCATTTCGGTGAAGAACAGCAAGGTATCCTTCTCGAACTGGATGGCCATGCGCAGGGCGGCGGCGTGGTCGTCGGCCGCTCCCTTGAGCGAGGTCAGGGTGCCGGTCTGGGTGAACAGCGCGTGCGAATCGAGCAGCGCGTGCAGGTATTCCACGTACTCGGCGGCAATGCTCCACGCGGGCAGTTCCACGGGGCCGATGCGGTCGGCCATGGCGCGGAAGGTCGCCTCGTGCTTGGCCTCTTCCGCGGCAAGGTGCTCGAACAGCGCCTTGACGTCGGGCTTGATGGCCATGGCCACGGCCTGGCGGTACACATCCTGGCCGCGCTGCTCGATGCGGATGGCGGCGGCGGTGACGTCTGCGGCGTTGAAGAACTCGGCCATATGCTCTCCGTAGGTCCCCGGCACGGCATTTCCGCGCCGGGGGCTTGTGGACTTTACGAAAGTACTCTCACTGCTGGCGGTGAGCGATTATCCCATCCGCCAGCACTCCCGCCCGCAAAGCAGGATTTTGTTCGCTGGCGAGGAAACCAAGCCCGCCAAGCGGGAGCATGCATGCCCCGTTTGGTAAGCGTAGCGAACCTTACGGGGCAGGTCCGCAAAGCGCTCTTCTCGTATTCGACCGCATGGCGGGCGCCGGTTGACAGCGCTGCCCTCAATGCCCGTAAAGCTCGCAAGCTCGCTTAACGGGCACGCCCTGCGCCCTTCGGGTCGGTCAGCCAGCGGGCAAAAGCCAACTTGCGGCTAGAGCTCGTTGGGTAAATCCTTCAATTCAGCATAGGTAAACACCGGCCCGTCCACACATACGTACTTCGTGCCGATGTTGCAGCGCCCGCAGATGCCGATGCCGCACTTCATGCGCCGTTCCAGCGTGGTGTATATCTGCTCGTCGGCGAAGTGCAGCTTCTTCAGCGCCTCCACCGTGAACTTGATCATGATGGGCGGGCCGCACAGCACGGCCACGCTGTTGGCATTGGACGGGGCCAGGTCCAGCAGCACGTGGGGGATCAACCCCGCGCGGTGCGGCCAATCTTCCGGGGCCTGGTCCACGGTCAGCGTGGTCTGCATGTCGGAGCGGCCCAGCCATTCCTGCACGTCGTCACGGAAGGCCATGTCAGTGGGCGTCCGCGCCCCGTACAGCAGCGTGATGTTGCCGTAGTCGGCGCGGTTGTCCAGCATGTACAGCAGCAGCGTGCGCAACGGGGCCATGCCGATGCCCCCGCCCACGAACACGATGTCCTTGCCGCGCATGTCCTCGTACGGAAACCAGTTGCCCAGCGGGGCGCGCACGCCCACCTTGTCGCCGGGCTTCAGGCCGTGCAGGGCGGCGGTCACCTCGCCCGCGCGCATGATGCTGAACTGCAGGTAGTCCATGCGGGTGGGCGGCGAGTTGATGACGAAGGTGGATTCGCCCACGCCGAACAGCGAAAGCTGGCCCACCTGGCCGGGGTTGAAGCGGAAGGATTCCATGCGCGCCGGATCGTCGATGCGTACGCGCAGGGTCTTGATGGCCGGGGTTTCCTGCACGGTTTCGAGCACGGTGGCCACGTCGGGCAGGTAGGGATTGTCGGTGAACCCCGTGCCCAGGGTGGTGGCGTGCACGCCCGCTTGCGGGGTGATGGCGTCAGGCATTGGGGGTCTCCTCATTGGCTTGGGTGGCGCGCACCACCATCTCGCGGATGTCCACGGACACCGGGCAGCCGGTGATGCAGCGGCCGCAGCCGTTGCACGACACCACGCCCTCGTGCAGTTGCGGGTAGTACGAGAACTTGTGGCCCACACGGTTGCGCAGGCGCAGGGCCTTGCCCATGCGCGGGTTGTGGCCGCTGGCCTCGCGGGTGAACAGCGAGGACATGCAGTTGTCCCAGCTGCGCAGCCGCCTGCCGCGCATGCCGTCGCCGCCGTCGTTCTCGTCGGTGATGTTGAAGCAGTAGCAAGTGGGGCACAGGTAGGTGCACGCCCCGCAGGACAGACACTTGTCCGACATGTCGCGCCAGAAGTCGGCGTCGCTGAAGCGTTCCAGCAGGCGCGCGGGGGTGGCGGACAGGTCCGGGGCCGGGCTTTGGGCATCCAGCGCCGCCTGGGTGGCCGCATGCACGGCCTGGGCCGCGTCCATGCGGGCGGCGTCGGCCTCAGGCAGGTTGGCCTGTTCCAGCACGGCACAGCCACGCTCGGTGACGGCCATGGCCACGAAACCACCCTCGTCACCACCGCCGACGGGCGTCAGCAGGATGTCCGATCCGGTGGCATCGGCTGGACCGCAGCCGGTCCAGTGGCAGAAGCAGGTGGACCCGGCCTTGGTGCAGGCCAGGGTGACCACCACGGTGGCCTCGCGCCGCGCCGCGTAGTACGGGTCGCGGTAGGGGCCGTTCAGGTACACCCGGTCGAAGATGTGGAAGCCGCGCGCGTCGCACGGGCGGCCGCCGAAGATCAGCGCCGGTTCGATGTCCACGGTGGAATCCAGCCGCACGGTGGTGCGGCCGGGATCGTTGGGATCCTTTTCGCGGATGAAGGCGAACAGCCGCTCGCTCTGCGGAAAGATGACGCCCTTGGGCGGCACCGTGGCGCGGGCCAGCAGCGGTTCCTCGCCTTCCGCGCGGGGGCGGAAGACCACGGCGTCGCCTTCCCTGCGGGGTGCGTAGGCCACGCGGCCCCTTGCCATGTCGTCGAGGGCGCGGGCAAGTTCGCCGCGCGCGATGTATCGTGCGAAGCTCATCACAGCCCATGCTCCTTGATGTTCTTTTCTTCCACGGCAAAGGCCAGCAGCGGCGGCACCGCGTTCACGTCAACGCCAGCGCGGTAGTCGAACAGGGTGAGCACCGAGCGGTTCATCCATTGCTTGAGGGCCAGCACCGGGATGTTTACCGGGCAGGCCCGCTGGCATTCGCCGCATTCTGTGCAGCGCCCGGCCAGGTGCAGGGCGTGGATGACCTGGAACTGCAGCTTCTCGCGCACGTTGCCTTCCTGGGTGGTCCAGTGCGGGTCGCGGCTTTCGGCGATGCAGTGGTCGCGGCACACGCACATGGGGCACGCGTTGCGGCAGGCGTAGCAGCGCAAGCAGCGGTCCATCTGGGCGCGCCAGAAGCCGCGCCGCTGTTCCGGGGTCATGGCGTCCAGGGCTTCGAGACTGGGCGGGGCGTCGGGACCGGGGCCCGCCGGGGCGGAGGCGTTGCCCTCCACCACGTCGCCCAGCAGGGGCACAGGGGTGTCGCAGGTGCGGCACTTTTCGGCCACCACGTCGGCCAGCTTGAGGCGGACCGGGGTATCGCCTTCAAAGGCCAGTCCGTCGCCTTCCACCGCCACCGCCGCCGGGGCCACGTCGGTGCAGGCAGCGCCTTCAGCGGGCTCCATGGCCTTGCGCACGCGCTCCACATCCACCACGCCCTCGCAGGCCATGCCGAACACCCGCACGTTGTCGGGCTCCACCAGCTTTTCCTGCAACAGCTCGATGACCGAGCGACTGTCGCACCCCTTCACCACCACGCCCACCTTGCGGTTCTTGAACTGCGGCAGGTAGGTGGCCAGGTTGTGCACGTTCAGCGGGCCCCAGGTCAGCTTGTCCACGTCCTCGGGCTTGCGCATGAACAGCGGCGTGGCGTGCAGCGCGTCGAAGCCCTGCTGCCAGCCGATGACACAATCCAGTTCCGGCAGCGCCGCGCGGATCTTTTCGCGCAGCTGCTCCAGCGACGCGGTCAGCGTTCCCGCCGCGGGCCAGGCAAGCGGGCGCAGCGGCGCGGGCAGGGTGTCGCCCTTTTCCGCCAGCGGCAGATACGGGGCGGCCTCTTCGATGCGCGGGGCGTGCCCCAGCTGGTGCACCTTTTCCACGAACGTGGAGACCACATTCTTCCAGCGCTGCCCTTCCGACGCGGAAACCCAGGTATACTGGAAACGGTCCGGGTCGATGCCCAGGGCGGGCAGGAAGGTCTTCAGCGTTTCAAGCCGACGCCGGGCGTAGAAGTTGCCCTGGCTGTAGTGACAGTCGCGCGGGTGGCAGCCGGAGACCAGCACCCCGTCCGCGCCGCCCAGCAGCGCTTTCACCACGAACATGGGATCCACGCGGCCCGAGCAGGGCACGCGGATGATGCGCAGGTCCGTGGGCTGCGAGAATCGCCCGACCCCGGCGGTGTCGGCGCCGCCGTACGAGCACCAGTTGCACAGGAACCCTACGACGCGGAGTTCCTTCCCCTTCAGGACAGGCATAGTGCGTTGACCTCCGCGAGGATCTGGTTGTCGGTGAAGTGCTGCAGCTGGATGGCCCCCTGCGGGCAGGTGACCGTGCAGATGCCGCAGCCCTGGCACACCGTTTCAATGACGCGGGCCTTCATCTCGCCGCGCAGTTCCATCCATTCGATGGCCCCGTAGGGACAGGTGGTGATGCACTTGCCGCAGCCCACGCAGCGGCGCACGTCCACCTGCGAGATCTGCGGATCGCTTTCCAGCCTGCCGCGCGAGAAGAGGCCCAGCACCTTGGCCGCCGCCGCGCTGCCCTGCCCCACCGAGGACGGAATGTCCTTGGGGCCCTGGCACGCACCGGCAAGGTAGACCCCCGCGGTATTGGTTTCCACCGGACGCAGCTTGCAATGGCTTTCCATGAAGAAGCCGTAGTTGTCGTACGAGATGCGCAGCTTTTCGGCCAGTTGCGGCGCACCGTGGGACGATTCCGCCCCCACGGCCAGCACCACCAGGTCGGCGGGCACCTCCACCTGTTCGCCGAGCAGCGTATCCACCCCGCGCACCAGGTATTTGTCGCCCTGCGGGACGATCATGGACACGCGGCCGCGCACGTACTGCACGCCGTATTCCTCCATGGCCCGGCGGGTGAATTCCTCGTACATCTTCCCGTTGGCGCGGATGTCCATGTAGAACACGTAGCTGCGCGAATCGGGGATGTGGTCCTTGGTCAGCACCGCCTGCTTGGCGGTGTACATGCAGCAGAAGCCGCTGCAGTACGGACGGTCCACCGAGCGGTCGCGCGAGCCCACGCACTGGATGAACACCACTGTTTTAGGCTCTTTTCCATCGGACGGGCGTTTGACGTGCCCGCCCGTGGGGCCGGACGCCGACAGCAGCCGCTCGTACTGCAAGGACGTGATCACGTCCGGATAGCGCCCGCCGCCGTATTCCGCGTACCTGGTGTAGTCGAACAGGTCGTAGCCCGTGGCCGTGATGATGGCCCCCACTTCCTCGGTGACCACCTGGTCTTCCATGTCGTAGCGGATGGCCCCCGTGGGGCAAACCTTGGCGCACACGCCGCACTTGCCCTTGACGAACTGGCGGCAGGACGTGGGATCGATGATGGCCTTCTTGGGGATGGCCTGCGGGAACGGAATGTTGATGGAGGTGGTGACGCCCACGTGCTCGTTGAACGCATCGGGCGACTTCTTGCTGGGGCACTTTTCCATGCACAGGCCGCAGCCGGTGCACAGTTCCCAGTCCACGTAGGTGGCCTTGCGCCGCACATCCACCTTGAAGTTGCCCACGTAGCCGCCGATCTTCTCGACCTCGGCATGGGCGTACAGGCGGATGTTGGGGTGCTGGGACACGTCCACCATCTTGGGGCCAAGGATGCAGCTGGAACAGTCCACGGTGGGGAAGGTCTTGTCCAGCTTGGCCATCTTGCCGCCGATGGTCGACTCGCGCTCCACCAGCACCACTTCGATGCCGCCGTCGGCGCAGTCCAGCGCGGCCTGGATGCCCGCCACACCGCCGCCGATGACCAGCACGCGCTTTGTCACGTCGAACGACTTGGGGTACAGCGGCGCGTTCAGGCGCAGCTTTTCCACGGCCATGCGGACCAGTTCCGCCGCCTTGTTGCTGTTGGCCTCGCGGTCCTTGCCGATCCACGAGACATGCTCGCGGATGTTGGCCATTTCGAACATGTAGCGGTTAAGCCCGGCCCGCTCCACCGTGCGGCGGAAGGTGGGCTCGTGCATGCGCGGGGTGCACGAGGCCACCACCACGCCGTCCAGCGCATGTTCCCTGATGGCGTCCACGATGGCCGCCTGCCCCGGTTCGGAGCACGCGTACATGGTGTCGGAAGAGAAAACCACGTCGGGGTAGGCGCGGGCCACCTGGGCCACGCCGGGCACGTCCACGGTGCCGCCGATGTTGCTGCCGCAGTGGCAGACGAAAACACCTATTCTCATGCCCTGCCCCCTTCATTCGCCGAGGCGGCCTGTTTGGCCTGGGCGGCCTTGGCTGCGGCCTTGGCGGCCAGAGCGGCCTCTTCGGCCTGGCGTGCCGCAACGGCCTGCGCCGCGCGGCGGAAGGCGATGGCCGGGTCCACGCACAGCTGCTCCAGCCCCAGTTCCGCGTCCGGCACGCCCAGGGCGCGCCCCAGCAACTGGGTGAAGTAGAACACCGGCATGTCCACGGCCCTGCCGCCGGGCCATTCCACCTGCGTCTGGCGCAGGTCCAGGTTCATCTGGCACAGCGGGCAGGCCACCACCACGGCGTGAGCGCCGGCGTCGCGCGCCGCGCCCAGCAGCCGCCCGGAAAGCCGGGCCACGATGTCCCGCCGGGTGACGCCGTACGAGGCCCCGCAGCATTCCACCTTGTAGGGGAAGGGCACCACCTCGGCGCCCAGCGCGGTGAGCAGGTCGTCCATGGAAGTGGGGTTTTCCGGATCGTCGAAGCGCATGACATCCGCCGGGCGGGTCATGATGCAGCCGTAATAGGGGGCCACGCGCAGCCCGGCCAGCGGCTGGCGCACCTTGGCGCGGATGGCGTCCAGCCCCACGCGGGTCACCAGCGTTTCCAGCACCGACTGGACGTCGGGCAGGTCGGCCAGCTTCTCGGCAGGCTGATCCAGCAGACGGCCCACCTTGGCGCGAAAGCCGTCGTCGGCCATGCGGTGTCGGGCGGTCTTGAGGTTGGAAAGACAGCTCGGACAGGGGGTGGCCACGGTGTCGCAGCCAACCTTGGCCGCGCCCACCAGATTGCGAGCCGAAAGCGCGCCGGACAGCGCGTGTTCCAGCGCGTGGGCCGGGGTGGAGCCGCAGCAGCTCCAGTCCGGGATGTCCGTGAGCTTCACGCCCAGCGCCGTGCAGGCGGCCCGGGTGGAGCGTTCGTACTCGCGCGAGGTGCCGAGCCCCGAACAGCCAGGGTAGTAGGCGAGATTCATCGCGTCCTTTCCTCCTCGTAGCGCTGGAAGATGCGGGCGATCTCGTCCCGGCCCTGGATGCCGTGCGGCATGGGGGAAAGTTTGCCCTTGGGCGCAATGCGCGGCAGCAGATCTATGTCGGTCCATACCCTGCCGGTGCGAGCCACGTAGTTGGCCACCACGCCCAGTTCGTAGACCCGGCCGTGCTTGCGCACGGAAGCGAGGAAGGCGTCCCAGAAGGTGGTAACGCCCCTCTCGGCCACCCGGCCCTCGCGCCGGGCGATGTGGCGCAGAACGTCCATCACCCGCGCCACGTCGATGTTGTTGGGACAGCGGGTGGTGCAGCTGGAGCAGGACAGGCACAGCCAGATGGAACGGCTGTTCAGCACCTTGTCCTTCCGGCCCGCCTGCAGGTTGCGCATGATCTGGCTGACCTGGATGTCGTAGGCGAACCCGCACGGACACCCCGCCGTACAGTTGCCGCACTGGTAACAGTGCGTAAGATCCTGCCCGCTCTCCTCCATGACCGCATGGATGAAGTCGTCGTCGCGGACAGATTCAAGGTTGGTCACGTCCATGTCGTTTCCCGGCACGTTGCGGTTGCGCGCTCACGTATGCCGCCGCGGGAAGGGGAAGGAACTCTCCTCCCCGCGACGGCCGAAAGCGCAAGTGGGGACAGTGTCACAAAACCGGTCGGGCCGATCTGGTCCGCTCCATGTTTAAGGAAGGGACCGGCGTGGGGGCCTTGTGCGCCCGCGCGGAAATGATGGTGCATCCCCCGCGCGGGCCGGTCTGCAGGTGGGGTTGCCCGCCGTCACCCTGAAAAGGACCACGCCCGGCTTTGTCTGTACCCCTTACATGGCCGCTTCGTAAATGGCCGCGACATCAGCATCGGTGGGACAACGCGGATTGGTCAGGCCGCAGGCGTCCTTCTGGGCGTTCTTGGTCATGACGGCGATGTCCTTGGCCTTCACGTCCTTGCCGTAGCGCTTGCCCAGGGCCACGAGACCGGCGGGGATGCCCACGTCGGCCGACAACCGCTTGATGGCGCAGATGGCCTTTTCCGCCGCGTCGCGCACCGAAAGGCCGCTGATGTTCTCGCCCAGCAGTTCGGCGATGCGGGCGAAGCGGTCCAGCTTGGCGATGAGGTTGAACTGCGAGACGTGCGGCAGCAGGATGGCGTTGCATTCGCCGTGCGGCAGGTCGTAGAAGCCGCCCAGTTGGTGGGCCATGGCATGCACGTGGCCGAGGCTGGCGTTGTTGAAGGCCATGCCCGCCAGGTACTGGGCGAAGCACATGCGCTCGCGGGCCTCGATGTCGCGCCCGTTGGCCACGGCGCGGCGCAGGAAGGTGGCGATGAGCGTGATGGCCTGTTCGGCGCAGGCGTCGGTCATGGGGGTGGCGATGGTGGAAACGTAGGCTTCCACGGCGTGGGTCAGGGCGTCCATGCCGGTGGCGGCGGTCAGCGCCGGGGGCATGCCCATCATCAGCAGCGGGTCGTCCAGGGCGATGCTGGGGGTCACGCGCCAATCCACGATGGCCATCTTCACCTTGCGGCTGGTGTCGGTGATGATGCAGAAGCGGGTCATTTCAGAGGCGGTGCCCGCCGTGGTGTTCACGGCCACGTAGGGCGGCATGGGCTTGCTGGACTTGTCCACGCCCTCGAAGTCGTGAATCTTGCCGCCGTTGGCGATGACCAGGCCAATGCCCTTGCCGCAGTCGTGCGAGCTGCCGCCGCCAAGGGTGATCAGGCTGTCGCACTTGTTCTTCTTGTAGACGTCCACGCCCTTGTGAACGTTGTCGTCGGTGGGGTTGGGAATGGTTTCGTCGTACACGCTGTAGGCCATCTTGGCGGCGTCGAGCAGGTCGGTGATCTGTTTCAGGATGCCCGCCTTGACGATGCCCATGTCGGTGACGATCAGCGGCTTGGACCCGCCGAGCGCCTTGATCTTTTCGGGAATCGCCTTGGAGGCGCCGATGCCGATCAGGGTGACGCTGGGAATGAAGAACCCGTAGACCTGTTCCTGTACTGCCATGACTGCCTACCTCGCTGAGTTGGGGTTAGCGACGTCATCGCGGGGCCCGTAATCCCCGCGAACACTCCTGACCCCACTAGAGCAAGGACGGGGCCAAAGTCTCTTTTCCTTATATTTCGTTATACTGCGTTATTTCACGCCTGCACGGGTGGCGACAACTGGCCCGATCAGACGCCGCTATGGACGCCCCACGGTCACGGTACAACTGGTTTTCGTGTCTGTCCTCGCTCGCAAGGCAAGGCTTGGCGCGGGCTTGCGGACAGCGGGACAGAATGGGCCACCTTGCGGAGCCAGTTGAGTCGAAATGCTACATATGCCTAAAAAGGCACAACAAAAACGACAGGCGCGTCAATCGTGAATGTTTTCACGAAACCCTCTCGATTTTTGACGGTCGCGCGTGTAACGGAATGCGTGTTCCTGTTACAAACAACACATGCGGGGCTTCGCTTGCCTGTTGTGGACAACGGCTGGTAGGCGGGGCAAGCTCAAACAGATATCCAACGGCAGGCAAACACCGGAGGCAGCCATGGCAGGCAGGCAACAGGTGTACAGCGTGTGCGGCATGTGCAGCGTGCGCTGTCCCATCATGGTCGAGGTGGAGGACGGCAAGGCCGTTCGCATAGAGGGCAACCCCAAGTCGCCCCTGAAAGGGTCGCTGTGTCCGCGCGGCGCGGCGGGCATCGCCCTTGAAATGGACACGGAGCGTCCGCAGCGCCCGCTGATCCGCGTGGGCGAACGCGGCGAGGGCAAGTGGCGCGAAGCCACGTGGGACGAAGCCCTGGACTACGTGGCTGGCAAGCTGAAGGCCATCACCGCCGAACACGGCGGCCGCAGCGTGCAGTGGTCCGACCGGGGCGGACCCTTCGTGGATTTGCACCAGGCGTTCATGCGCGGCCTGGGTTCGCCCAACTACTGCAACCACGACAGCGCCTGCGCGCGCAACGTGCAGCACGCCGCCAAGTCGGTGATGGGCATCGGCCGCAAGGAAGTGGTCTACGACTACCGCAACTGCAAGCATCTCGTCTTGCAGACCCGCAACATCCTTGAAGCCATCAACGTTGCCGAGGCCAACGCGGTGCTGGACGGCCTGGAAAAGGGCTGCAAGCTCAGCGTGGTGGACATCCGCGCCACCTACACCGCGGGCAAGGCCGACAATTTCTACATGGTGCGGCCCGGCAGCGACCTGGCCTTCAACCTGGCCGTCATCCACGTGCTGATCAACGAGGGCCTGTACAACAAGCCCTACGTCGAAGCGCACGTGCAGGACCTGGACGCGCTGGCCGCGCACGTGGCCGCGTGCACCCCGCAGTGGGCGGAAGGCGAAACCGGCGTGCCCGCCGCCGCCATCACCGCGCTGGCCCGCCAACTGGCCGAGGCCGCGCCGGGCGTCATCTGGCACCCCGGCTGGATGGTGGCCCGCTACGACGATTCGTTCCACGTCTGTCGCACCGCGTACATCATCAACGCCCTGCTCGGCTCCATCGGGGCCAAGGGCGGCCTGCCCATCGCCAACAAGCCCGGCGACGTGGGCCGCAAGGGCCTGAAGAAGCTGGTGGACCTGTACCCCGCCCCCGAAGAGAAGCGCGCCGACGGCGTGGGCTGGCGGCACACCCAGTTCGACGGCGGCCCCGGCCTGATCAACCTGGCCTACGACGCCATGGCCACCGGCGACCCGTACCCGGTCAAGGCGTACATCTGCTACCGGCACGACCCGCTCATGGCCATGCCCGACGCCGAAGCCATGAAGCGCAAGTGGGAAGGGCTGGACCTTCTGGTCAGCGTGACCTTCTCGTGGTCGGACACGGCGTGGCACTCCGACGTGGTGCTGCCCCTGTCCACCTACCTTTCGCGCGAAAGCATCATCGCCTCCAAGGGCGGACTGAAGCCCCAGTTCTTCGTGCGCAAGCGGGCCATGCAGCCCACGCTGGACACCAGGGCCGACTGGGAAATCCTGTGCGGCCTCGCCAGTCGCCTGGGCATGGACAAGCTGGCCTTCCAGCGCATCGAGGACATCTGGGACTACCAGTTGCAGGGTACCGGCGTGACCATGGCCGACTTCGACGCCAAGGGCTTCGTGGAACTGTGCGATGCGCCCAAGTACCGCGAGGACGCGGAACTGAAGTTCCCCACCGCTTCCGGCAAGCTGGAAATAATCAGCCCCAAGTGGACCAAGGCCGGTGAACCCAGCCTGCGTCCCTACGCCGCGCCGCCCGCGCCGCCGCAGGGCATGTTCCGCATCGCTTTCGGGCGCTCGGCCCTGCACACCCAGGGGCATACCGTGAACAACCCCCTGCTGGCGGAGCAGATGCCCACCAACGTGGCCTGGATCAACACCGCCAGGGCCGCCGAACTGGGCATCGCCGACGGCGAGATGCTGGAAGTGCTGGACGCCAGGGGCGTTGCCGCCGGGAGCATGCGTGCCTTCGTCACCGACTTCGTGCACCCCGAGGCGCTGTTCATGGTGCACGGGTTCGGCCACCGGCTGCCGGTGGAATCGCGCGCGCGGGGCAAGGGCGTGGCCGACCAGGAACTGATGCCCGGCGGGCTGGAACGCTACGACCGGGCCGGGGGCGGCATCTCCATGCAGGAACACTTCGTCGCCGTGCGCAAGGCCGCGGCCAGGGCATAGGGGACAGTCATGAGCACCTACTGCATCGTCACCGACGAACGCCGCTGCATCAGCTGCAAGGCGTGCGAAATACACTGCAAGGTCAAGAACGCCATGCCCGTGGGCATCAAGCTGGGCGAACACTTCACCGAAGGGCCGCTGCCCTCGGCCAGCGGCGCTCCCCTGTTCCGCACCCTGTACATGCCCTGCTTCCACTGCGAAGAGCCGGAATGCGTGGATGTGTGCCCCACCGGGGCCATGACCAAGCGCGAGGCCGACGGCATCGTGTACGTTGAGGCCGACGACTGCATCGGCTGCGGCGCGTGCCTGGAAGCCTGCCCGTGGCACATCCCGCAATGGAACGAGGACGGGGACAAGGCCGTGAAGTGCGACCTGTGCATGGACCGCATCGACACGGGGCTTAAGCCCGCCTGCGTCACCGGCTGCACCACCCACGCCCTGATCCTGACCGGCCAGGACGACCCGCGCTACGCGGAACAGCGCAAGCGCGCCCCACAGCGGGCCCTGGCGGAACGGTAGCCGGAGGCCGAACGTCCGCCGCGCGGCCTTAGCCAGCATGCATCGCGCCCCGCCGGAACATGTGTTCCGGCGGGGCGCTTCGTTGCCAATGGACAGAGGTCCTTCCGGAGGAGGGACCCTTTTGAAAAAGGGTCTCCTCCCCCTAAAACTTTCATTTGTAGTTACCCAATATTACGGAAGCCCCTCGCATGGAATTTCAAAGGGATCGGCTGCCTTGCGATATCCATCGCGCGCTGCGTTTTCAATCCGCAAGATGTGCTTCTCTCACAAACGTTAGGGCATTACAGCCCGAAAGCCCCGCCCGCGTGGCGCGCCCCGGCGCACGCCGCGCCCTCGGCGCGGGCAAGATCGCCCCACGCCGCCCTGCGGCCCAGGCGGCGTTCCAGCAGCGCCACCAGGCGCTGGAACACCTGGGCGCACAGGCAGGCGTCGCCCAGCGCGTCGTGTGCGTCGTGCACCTCCACCCCCAGGGCGCGGGCCACCGCGTACAGATCCGCATCCTTGAGGGGGATGTCCGCCAGCGCGGCGTGCATGCAGGACGACGGGGGGAGGCACAAAGGGGGCATTGCGTCCCGGCCAGCAACCGTAGCCCCACCCGAAGCCCGCACATGCCGGAACAGGTCCTGCACGTCGCAGCGGGGATGCACGCGGGGCGGCAACCCGGCGCGTTTGCGCCCGGCGGCCAGGAACGCCTCGTCCAGCCCCAGGCACCAGCCCAGCAGCACCACGGGGGGCGTGTCCCCGCCGCCGCGCCCTGCAGGCAAGGTCAACCCGGCCAGCCAGGCGTCAAAGCGGGCCAGCTCCGTAGCCGCTTCGTCGCCGCTGGCCGCTTCGCCGGGCAGGATGCGATGCACGGGCACCCCTTCGGGCCGCACCGGGCAGACCGGGCGCAGCAGGCCGCGAAAGGTGGCCGAAAGATCCATGCGCATGCCGCGCAGGGCCACGGCCCCCACGGACAGCAGATCGTCCCGCGCGGGGTCGAGGCCGGTCATTTCGCAATCCACGGACACCAAGACCATCCGCCGCAGGGGCGTGGCCGGGTCCGGCCCGGAACCGGACAACAGGCGGCGCAGCAGACCCTTCATGGCGCGTCTCCACGCCGGACCAGGGAGGATGGCGCGCCCACGGAAGCGGCGGAAGCGGCGGGCGTCATCCCCCCCGTCCCCGGCACTGCGCGCAACGCGCGCACCGTCTCGCGGGCGCGACGCAGGGCCAGCGCATCCAGACTGTCCGCGCCGCCAGGCATGCCCGGCATGTTCGGCCCACCCTCAGCGTCCACCGTACCGCAGGCGTCACCTGTATCGCCCGCCGCGCCTGTGGCATCGTCCCCGCCGTCACCCGCGCCGCGCGCCGCAAGTTCCGCATGGGCCGCGCGCAACAGCAGATATTCACAGGCCCGCCGGGCGTCGGACAGCGCCGGGCTCCCCGCACCGGCCAGTTCCGCAATGGCGGCCAGCCGCACCAGGGTTTCGGGGGGCTGCACCCCCTGCCCCGCGGTCAGCGCGCGCGCCGTGCGGGCCAGCGCCCCGAACGGAGTGCCCGCCCCGTCAGCCTGATCCGCCCCACCCGCCGCCAGCGGCCAGTGCGCACCGGCGCGCACCGCATCGCCCAACGCCGCATCGGCCTCCGCCGCCACGCGCAGCCCCAGTTCCATGTCGCCGCATACCGGGCGCACGTCGAACATGCCCCTTCGCACCGGCAGCGACATGGACGGCACGTCCTGCGGGGTTCCTGCGCCACATTCCTGCCCGGCCAGTTGCCGGTACCGCTCCCGCCAGCCGGAAGCGGGCAGCGTCCAGCCGGGTGATGCCGCCATGCGCCCCTGCGGGCACGGAGCGAAGCCCAGCGCGCGCAGCCCGTCGCGCACGAAGCGGGCCAAGGTGCCGAAGTACGCGGCCGCGTGCTCGCTCACGCTTGGGCTTCCGTCCGGGCCATCGCCCAGCACGAGGCCGCTCCACTGCCGGTGCCGGAACCACGCCTCGCGCCGGGCCGCCGCGCCAAAGGCCAGGAAGCACCAAGGGCGCGGCGGTGGCCCCAGCACGGCCATGCCCAACTCGAACAGCCGGGCGGCCATGCGGTCGTGCAGATCGGGCAGCGTGGCGGCCAGCGTATGCGGCCGCGCCCCTTCGTTCAGCAGCACGGCAGCGAGCGCGTCGGCACGTGGGGCAGCCTCCACCAGTTCGGTCAGGGTTCCGGCCGCGCCGATGCGTTCGGCCAGCGCCGTGGGCGACACCCCGCGCAGCACCATGAGGTCGTGCGACGACAGCACCCCCACCGGCTCCTCGCCATCAACCACCACCACGTGATGGATGTTGCGCCCGGCCATGAGCAGCATGACGTCCAGGCAGGCAGCCACGGCCTGCACGCACAGCACCGGAGCCGACATCAGCGCGCTGGCGGGAAGATCGTGGTCGGCCCCGCCCGCCACCACGCGGGAGCGGAAATCGCGGTCGGTGAGAATGCCCGCCGCCCGGCCCGCATCGTCCAGCAAGACGATGGCGCTGCGGTGTCGTTCGGTCATCCGCCGCGCCGCCTCGCGCAGGGAAACGTGGACGGGGGCGGCAGCGAACCCGGCGGGCATGGCCTCTCCGGCGGTGACGGCCTGCCACGGCCGTCCGCCCTGCCAGGCCAGCGCGCCGCTTCTGGCAAGGGCCGCCGCGCCCAGTTCCAGCAACGCGGGGCCGAAGCCGGGGGCCAGCAGTTCCCGCAGGTCGGGCCTGCCGTCCAGCGCATCGGAAACGGCCTGCACCGGCAGCAGGTAGCACAACGCATCGGTGGCGGCGCGGGCCGTGGATATTGGCTGCGCGGCCTCTGCCCCGGCCCGTCCGGCCCGTCCGGTTAGTCCGGTTTGCCCGGCCTGGCCTGACTGCCCGATATGGCCGACCTTGCCTATCTGGTCGATCTGGTCCCCCGCCCCGCCCTGCCCGGCTGGCCAGCCGAACACCGCGCCCGGCCCCAGATGTTCGGCCCCTTCAGGCGCACCGGCATCCACGGCGATGGTGCCCTTCACCACCACGTGCAGCAGGGGTGCGCCGTCGTCGCCGACAGCTTCCAATTCTTCACCCGCCGGACAGAAGGCCACCTGCGCGCGAAAGGCCAGCGCGCGCAGGTTCGCCCGTGGCAGGAACCGGAACGGGGGCACCCCCCCCAGAAAACGGATCACGTCCTCGTGCATGTGATCTCCCGCCGGGCCGCGCTACACCATCAGGTGCAGCGCGTAGCGCCGCCGCAGCATGTCCTGGAAATCCGCCACCACCTTGAAGCACTGCTTCAACCGTTCGCGCTCCAGGCCGGAAAGCTCGTCGGGCCGCACCCGATCATCGGGAACCGCGCCGTTTCGCACCGCCACCGCCTGCGCGCGCGCCCGCAGTCCCAGAAGGTGGTCCATGGCCTCGCCAAGGTCGGCCGCGCGCGCCTCCGACAGCACACTCGCCACCCGCAACTGCGCTATGCGCCCGGCGGAGTCGTGCGCCTGCGCGCCCGCGTCCAGCGCCAGCACGCGCACCCCGTGCATCAGCGGAAACAGCCCGCCCCGCTTGAGGTCCAGGGTGGCCCCGCCAGTTCCGCGAGACCCGCCAGACCCGCCAGTTCCTGCTGTCCCCTGCGGCCCGGCCTTTTCCACCACCAGCGAGCCGAACACCCCAAGGGGCGGCGCGAAGCGCGTCGCCTCGCGTGCCATGTAGCGCAGCATCAGCGGGGCCGAGCGCACCATGTCGGCCAGAATGGCGCGCAGGCGGGCCACCAGGTCCCAGCCATCGTCCACGCCGCGCGCGTCCGCCAGCATGGAGCAGCGCAGCACCCCCTGCGCGTCGGGCGCATGCAGCATGGCCGCGATGTCCGCCCGCCATGCGGGCAGGGTCATGCGCCAGGCGGGGTTGCCCGGCACCACCCCGTGCGGGCAGTCCGGCACCCCGGCCTCGGCCTGCAACGCGGCAAGACGCGCGGCAAGGCGCTCGAAATAAGCGGCCACCTGCTCCGGCGGCACGTCGCCCGAGGCTTCGGAAATGACCATGGCCGCGTCCTGGTCGGCGGCCAGGAACTGCTCGCGCCGGGCCTGGCTGCCCAGCACGGCCATGCCAAACGGGGCCGGGGGCGGCAGCGGCATGGACGCCACGGCCAGCTGCGCCAGACGGGCCAGGAGATGGTCGTGCAGTTCCGCGCCCAGACGCCCCACCCCGCGCGCAGGCACGCCCTGTTCCACGCAGCGCACCACCACCCGCCGCACCCGCTCCAGCA
>NZ_AGFG01000009.1 GCF_000226255.1 Desulfovibrio sp. A2 | reverse complement strand
GGAACCTGCGGGTTCCGGCCGCACACGGCTTTTTCTCCGCTTGACTACCGTTCCTTTCCCTCCCGTTCTGCCCTCATTTCGCCCCTGTTTTGCTTGACGGGGCGGCGCGATTCATTACCTTACCGGGGCGGGGGAAGCCCCCCGCAAAGCGGTCGTCCGCGACCACGTACAGCTGTGCGCAACAGGCCCGCCACCAATCTGAAGCCGGGCCGCCGACACGCCGCAACCACATCGAAATTCCCATGGTCGGCCACGCCACGCGGCAGGCCACCACAGACAAGGAGCATACCGTATGTCCTCGTGCAGCACCTGCCCCTCGGCCAAGAACAAGGCCGAAACGGGCAAGCCCAGCGCCGGCATGGCCATTCAGGACGAGATCATCTCCTCCACGCTGGGGCGGATCAGATACAAGCTTTTCATCATGAGCGGCAAGGGTGGGGTGGGCAAAAGCTCCGTCACCGTGAACACGGCGGCGGCGCTTGCAGCGCGCGGCTACAAGGTGGGCATTCTGGACGTGGACATCCACGGCCCCAGCGTGCCCAACCTGCTGGGCCTGCGCGCGGGCATAGAGGCCGACGAACGCGGCGGCCTGCTGAATCCCGCGAAATACAACGACAATCTGTTCGTCATCTCCATGGATTCGCTGCTCAAGGACCGCGACACGGCGGTGCTGTGGCGCGGGCCCAAGAAGACGGCGGCCATCCGCCAGTTCGTGTCCGACGTGAACTGGGGCGACCTTGACTTTCTGCTCATCGATTCCCCCCCCGGCACCGGCGACGAACACATGACCGTGCTGAAGACCATCCCCGACGCCCTGTGCGTGGTGGTGACCACCCCGCAGGAAATCTCGCTGGCCGACGTGCGCAAGGCCATCAACTTCCTGCAGTATGCCCAGGCCAACGTGCTGGGCGTGGTCGAGAACATGAGCGGCCTGTACTGTCCGCACTGCGGCGGCGAAATCTCGCTGTTCAAGAAGGGCGGCGGGCGCGAACTGGCCGAGAAGTATGGCCTGACCTTCCTGGGCGCGGTGCCGTTGGACCCGGCCACGGTGGTGGCCGCCGACCGGGGCGTGCCCGTTGTGATGCTGGAAGAGGATTCGCGCGCCAAGCAGGGCTTTCTGGAACTGGCCGACAACATCGCGGCCGCGTCCGAGAACAGCCTGGAAGCCGTGGCCAGCACCCACGCCTGATCCCGTCTGCGAAAGTTACCGGCGCGGGGCGTGCAACGGCGCGCCCCGCGCGACCTGCTTTCCATAACTTTACCTGCCTTTCACGGCACCGGCGGTATTCCCGCCACAGCATGACGCCCACCCGCCCTTTGCCAGCGCGGCGAAGTATGCTAGGAACACGCTCATGACGCAGCAACCAAGCCCCCTCAAGCGGATGTTCAATCTGGCCAACCGCATCACGCTGGCGCGCATCTTCATCGTGCCCGCCATCGTCGTGCTGCTGATGTTTCCGGGCCGCATCACCTGCCTGGCGGCGGTGGTGCTGTTCGCGCTGGCCTCGGCCACCGACGTCATTGACGGCCACATCGCGCGCCGCTCGAACATGGTGACCAGTTTCGGCAAGTTCCTGGACCCGCTGGCGGACAAGATCCTCATCGGTTCCGTGCTCATCATGCTGGTGGAACTGGGCTGGATTGCCGGGTGGATCGCCATCGTCATCATCGCGCGCGAGCTGATGGTCACGGGCCTGCGCGCCGTGGCCGCCGACGAGGGGCTGGTCATCGCCGCCGACAAGTTCGGCAAGATGAAGACCGTCATGCAGATGTTCGCGCTGGTGCCGCTGCTGCTGCACTTCCCCTGGTTCGGGTTCGACCCCAACCCGGCAGGGCAGTTTATGCTTTACATCGCGTTGTTTCTCACGGTATTTTCAGGCTTCAACTACCTGTATACATTTTACGGAAACTGGCTCAAGGAAGGCGCCGGACGGGCCTAGCCCGCAATGGCGGGGCGCATGGCCGGAGACGCATTCATGCAGGATCACGAGGGACTGCACAGCAGGCTGAAGAATTGCCTGCAGACCATCCTTGAGCTGGAACCCGACCTGGAGCGGCTCGAACTCGGGGGTGAACTGATGCAGGAGTTCACCGTGCTCAAGTCGTTCATGGAACGGCTTGACGCCGTGCTGCTGGACGAGGACGACGTGCGCCGGATAGAGCGCGCCACGGCGAATTTTCTGGAAGAACTGAAGGGGCCGGTTTCCGCCATGCGCCGTCGCGGCGAGCAGCATCGGCTGCTGCAGTAACCGAAGATGTTCTGGCGTCGCCTGCTCATCGGCCTGTCCGTGGCCCTCAACGTCGTCCTGCTGTACCGTCTTGTCTGGAGCGGGCAGGGCATAGTGGCCTACAAGGCGCTGAAGCAGCAATGTACCGCCATGGAGACCCGGCTGAAGGATCTCGACGCACGCAACTTGGCGCTCAGCCGCGAAATACGGCTCTTGCAGGCGGACGGAAAATATGTCGAAAAGATGATCCGCAAGCGGCTGAACTTCGTGAAGGACAACGAAATCCTCTACATCTTCCCCGAGACGCAGGTGGAAGCGGCCACACCGGGAGCCGGATCTGATGAAGGCAAAAATTGAGTGGTATCAAGAGGTACTTGAACTCGAACCGAGTTCGAAGGTCTTTTTTCCGCTCGCCCGCCTGCTGGCCGAAAACGGCCAACCCGATGACGCCATAGCCACCCTGCGCCAGGGGCTGGACCGCCATCCCGAATTCATCGAAGCCCGCCTTTTCCTCATCGAACTCTTGCACGCAAGCCACAGGGACGACCTGCGCGACGGCGAGGTGGGCAAACTGGCCCGCCTGCTGGGCGCGTATCCCGGCTTCTGGGACGCGTGGAGCGCCTGCCTTGCCGCCGGGGACAAGGGCCGCGACACAGCGCTGGCCCTGGCCTTCCTGGCCGCCTCGTTCCGTTCCGGCCCGCAGGGCGCGCTGTCGTGGACGGCAGTCATAGAGCACGGCCTGCGCGCCATGCTCGGCGGCAACGGCGCACAGGCAGCGCCCGCCATGCCCACGTCCGCCTCGCCTTCTCGTGCCGCGGCCGCCCCTTCCGTTTCCCCGCCCGCGCCTTCCGATTCCGGGATTTCCGAAGCTCCGGATTTCGTAGCCCTGCAGGATGCGCCGGAAATGCGCGGCGGGTTCGCCGTGGCCGCCGCAAGCGGCGCAGCCGAAGCGCAAGACGCGCAGGAGGAGGAAGAAGAACATTTTTCGCTGCGTACCCGCTCCATGGCCCAGGTGCTCGCCGAGCAGGGCGACCTGAAAGGCGCCCTCGACATCTACGAGGAACTGCTGGCCGCATCGGGCAGCGACGAAGAACGCGCCGACATCACCGGCGTGATCCAGGAACTCACCAATCGCCTCAAGTCCGCGGGGGAGGGAAGCCAGCGGCAGCAGGCGACCGACGAGGGGCAGCCCCTTCAGGGCAAACACAAGCTCATCCACATGCTCGAATCGCTGGCCGAGCGCCTAGAGGCGCGCGCGCAGGGATAGCGGGCAGGAACATCCGTACCGAAACCCACGCGCGGGGATACCGCGCGGCAGCCGTGCGCGTCCTTCGCCATGAAGGGGGGAACGGGGCAACGCCCCGCGCCACGCGGACTGCCGCAGATCGCAACGATCCATTCAGGAGAAAGAGAGTGCAGCGAGTCAACAAGGCCGCCTGTCTGCTGCTCGCGCTGGGCGTGCTGCTGGCGACGGGGTGCAAGCACGAGGCCAAGGAGTACTGGAAGGATACCCGCCGGTACTACCGCGAATATCTGAACACCCCGGCCAAGCTCGACCTTGAGGACAAGGGCGAGGTGGAACCCGCGGAGGCCCGCCTTGCCGAAGGGTTCGCCGGCATCGACATCCAGCTTCGCGCCCTGGAGCGCGCCCTGGAAAACAGCGACCGCAAGCCCGACGCCGCGTGGGCCAAGCAGATGTTCCAGCGCTTTCCGTGGATCAGCGGCCTTGCCGCCGTGGACAGCACCGGCAACGTCATGGCCCAGCAGCCCGACGCCCCCATGAAGCCGCTGGACTTCACGCCCCTGCTGCAGGAAGACGCCAAGCAGAACATGCGCGCCCTGCGCGGCTACGTGCAGGAAACGCCCCTGGGCTCCGAGGTGTACGTGGGCGTGCCGATCTACGTGGGGTCCGATTTCCGGGGCCTCGTCATCGCCCATTTCGACATGCGCGCGCTGCTGCCGTATTCGTCGCGTCCGGCCGACCTGATGATCGCCGCCCCCGGCCAGGTCGTGTGGCCCGGCCGCTTCGACGCACAGGCCACCCCCATCGCCTCCACCGACTGGGACAAGCTGGTGACCGAACACGCCTTCGGCTCCGTGTCCAACGGCAACGGCGAGTTCTACTGGGTGTCGCGCTACCTCGGCAACCTGCCGCTGGTCTTCGCCGTGCCCGAGGCGGGCAGCTTTCCCGAAAAGCCGGAGCAGCTTGCCATCCTCAAGCAGGCCACCTCGCTGGGTTCGGCCAACGCCCCCAACGAGCCGGTGACCGAAATCCAGCCCGCCTATCCCGAACTTGACGAATCCGAGGGCAGCATCCTGACCAAGCCCGCGCCGCAGGCGTCGGACGATCAGAAGGTCAAGGAAGAAGCCATCCGATAAGGTTCGCGTCGCGCCGGGGCGTGCCCGCTTCCGCCTTGCGGCGGAGGGCGCGTCCCGGCGTGCACCGTTTCTGGCCCCTTTTGTCATCCGCCGGGCCATTTGCGCCCGGAAATCGCCACCACCGCGCCGCACGGGTCGCGGTTTCGCCAGGAGCATTCCATGCCAGAGGTCACCGTTACCGAGCACCTGCTGCTGCACCAGAAGCGTTCGCCCGCAGCCACCGGCCAGTTCACCACCCTGCTGAACGACCTTATCTTGTCCGCCAAGATCATCGCCCGCAGCGTGAACAAGGCGGGCCTGCTGGACGTGCTGGGCGGCACCGGCGAGGTCAACGTGCAGGGCGAGAACGTGCAGAAGCTGGACGAATTCGCCAACCGGGTGCTCATCTACCGCATGGAGCGCTCCGGCGCGCTGTGCGCCATGGGGTCCGAGGAAAACGCCGACGTCATCCGCGTTTCCGAAAAGCTCACCAGGGGCGACTACATCCTCATTTTCGACCCGCTGGACGGCTCGTCCAACATCGACGTGAACATCAACGTCGGCACCATCTTCTCCATCCTGCGCCGCAAGTCGCCCTCGGGCGACGACGCCACAATGGAGGACGTGCTGCAGGCCGGCACCGAGCAGGTGGCCGCAGGCTACATCCTGTACGGCCCCTCCACCATGCTGGTGTATTCCACCGGCCAGGGCGTGCACGGCTTCACCCTGGACCCCACCGTGGGCGAATTCCTGCTCTCGCACCCCGACATCCGCATTCCCGAGCGGGGCAAGATCTACTCGGTCAACGAGTCGTACTGGCACTACTGGGACGACGCCACCCGCGAAGCCGTGGGCTACTTCAAGGGCACCGCCAACGAACGCGGCAAGCCTTATTCCCTGCGCTACGTGGGATCGCTGGTGGCCGACTTTCACCGCACCCTGCTGTATGGCGGCATCTTCATGTATCCCATGGACCAGCGCGACCCCCAGAAGCCCCAGGGCAAGCTGCGCCTGCAGTGCGAAGCCTCGCCCCTGGCCTTTCTGGCCGAGCAGGCCGGTGGCCAGGCCACCGACGGCACCGGCCGCATCCTGGACATCAAGCCCCAGGTGCTGCACGAGCGCGTGCCCCTGTTCATCGGCTCGCGCCGCGACGTGCAGGCCGTGACCGACATCTACACCCGCCACGCGAAGTAGGGCGGGGCGCCCTTCTTTGGAAAGGCAATAATCGGGGAGGGGAAGGAAATTTTCGGAAAAGTTTCCTTCCCCTCCCCGACCCTCTCCCCATCCTTCAAAACTTTTTAATTGGGCGATTCAGCCTTTACGACGGCTCATCATGCTCTGTCTCGGCATAGAAACCTCGTGCGATGAAACCGCGCTGGCGCTGGTGCGCGACGGCGTGGTCGTGGCCGACGTCATGTCCTCGCAGGCCGACGTGCACGCCCTGTTCGGCGGGGTGGTGCCGGAACTGGCCTCGCGCGAGCATTACCGGCTCATCGGCGCGCTGTGCGACGAGGTGCTGCGCCGCGCGGGCGTCACCACGGCGGACATCGATGTGGTGGCCGTGGCGCGCGGGCCGGGCCTGTTGGGCAGTCTGCTGGTGGGCATGGGCTTCGCCAAGGGGCTGGCCCTGGCCACCGGAGCGCGGCTGGTGGGGGTCAACCATCTGCACGCCCACCTGCTGGCCGCCGGCATTGCCGAAGAACTGCCGTATCCCGCGCTGGGGCTGCTGGTGTCCGGCGGTCACACCCACATTTACCGCATGGAATCGCCGCGCCACATGCCCCTGCTGGGCCGTACCCTGGACGACGCGGCGGGCGAGGCCTTCGACAAGGTGGCCAAGCAGCTCGGCCTGGCCTATCCCGGCGGACGCACCATCGACGAGTTGGGTCGCAAGGGCAGGGTGAACCCCACCATGTTCCCCCGGCCCTACGTGGACAACGACAACCTCGATTTCAGCTTCAGCGGGCTCAAGACCGCCGCCGGGCTGGTGGTGCAGGCCAACCCCGCCCTGTCCGAGGCCGCGCGCGCCGTGGCGGCCAGTGCGGACCGTTCTGTCGGTTCAGCCTGTGTGGATGGCGCCGCGCCAGATTCGGCGTTGTGCGACCTGCACGACATGTGCGCCTCGTTCAACCACGCCGTGGCCGACACCTTGCGCATCAAACTGGAGCGCGCCCTGGTGCGCGAGAATGGCCCGCTGCCCGGCACGCCCCCCCCGGCGAAAAGGAAAGGGAAGAAGGGCAGGGCGGCGGCGCGCGAGGGGCAACAGTCCGCAATGCACGAAATTTTTGACCCGGCCGACGGGTGTTCCCCCAGTTCGGAGCACGGCCGTGCCCTCGATTGCCCCCCCGAGGCGGACCGCGTCCCCGTGCGGGCGCTGGTGGCCGCGGGCGGCGTTGCCGCCAACTCGTACGTGCGCGAGGCCCTGACGGACCTTGCCCGCCGCGCGGGCCTGCCGCTCTTGCTGCCCACGCCCGCGCTGTGCACCGACAACGGCGTCATGGTGGCCCATGCGGGCTGGCGGCTGGCATCCCTGGGGTTGGGCCACGACCTTGCGCTGGAGGCCATCCCGCGCGGGCGAACGATTCCCGATGATTTCACCATGTTCCGGACTGTATAGAAGCGGTGCTGCCGCGCCGTCGTGCTTGACACGCCAGCAGCGCCCTACTATTTCTTCATAGGTTGGCAGGAGACGGGGCGCCCACCGCGACGACGCATCGTGCGGTGCCACGCCAGCGCCCTTCAAACCGCGTTTCCTGCCCATGCCGCAACGGGTCCTGTCCGTATCGAGACCGGGCTTTGACCGTCTCGTGTGCGGTCGCCGCACGCATATACGACCAAAAGGAGTGCACCATGGCCGTTCAGATCACCGACGCCAACTTCGAAGCCAACGTCCTCAAATCCTCCATTCCCGTGCTGATCGACTTCTGGGCTCCCTGGTGCGGTCCGTGTCGCGCGATGGGCCCCGTCATCGACGAGCTGGCCGCCGAATACGACGGCAAGGTGCTCATCGCCAAGATGAACGTGGACGAGAACCCCGCCACCCCCTCCAAGTACGGCATCCGCGCCATTCCCACCCTGATCCTGTTCAAGGGCGGCGAGGTGGTCGAGCAGATCACCGGCGCCGTTTCCAAGAGCAGCATCAAGGACATGATCGCGCAGAAGGCCCTTGGCTAACATGAAGACATACGACGCCATCGTCATTGGAGGAGGGCCGGCCGGCATGACGGCCGCCCTCTATCTTTTGCGTTCCGGCGTGAGCGTCGCCTTCGTCGAAAAGCTGTCTCCCGGCGGCCAGGTGCTCATGACCGCCGAGATAGAGAACTATCCCGGCTTTCCCAAGGGCATCCAGGGGTGGGAGCTGGCCGACCTGTTCGCCGCCCACCTCGAACGCTACCCCCACGACAAGTACAACGACGCGGTCACCGCGTTCGAACCCGCGCCCGGCGCCAACCGCGTGCGCGTGGGCGGCGAATGGATCGTCGGCAAGACAGTGGTGGTCTGCTCGGGCGCACGCTACAAGAGGCTGGGCCTGCCGGACGAAGACCGGCTCATCGGCAAGGGCATCTCGTACTGCGCCCTGTGCGACGGCAATTTCTTTCGCGGGCAGAAGGTCGGCGTGGTGGGCGGGGGCAACTCCGCCCTCGAGGAATCGCTGTACCTCGCCAAGCTGGTGGCCAAGCTGCATCTGATCCACCGACGCGACGAGTTCCGTGGCTGCAAGTGCTACCAGGAAAAGGTGCAGTCCGCGCCCAACATCGACATCGAGTATTCCTCCGTCGTCCGAAAGCTGCACGGTGACAACGGCCTCACGGGCGTCACCCTGGCCGACGTGAAGACGGGCGAAGAGCGCTTTCTGCCGCTGGACGGGCTGTTCATCTTCATCGGCTTCGAACCCGTGGGCGACTTTTTGCCCGACGGCATCGACAAGGACCCGCAGGGCTTCATCATCACCGATACCGAGATGCGCACCAGCCTGCCGGGTGTCTTCGCCGCCGGGGACATCCGGGCGAAGTCCTGCCGCCAGGTGACCACCGCCGTCGGTGACGGGGCCACTGCCGCAACCGCAGCCTTCACCTACCTGGAACAGCTCGATGCGTAACGCCCTTTCCCGTATCCTGGCCGTCGTGCCCCTTTTGCTGCTGCTCTCGGGCTGCGGCATCATCGACTACTTCTACCTGCCCCCGCCCGAGGAAACGGCGCAGGAACTGTTCGAGTCCGGCAACGACGCCATGCGTGAAAAGCGCTACGGCGAAGCGGCGGAATCCTTCAGCAAACTGAAGGAACAGTTCCCGTTCAGCCCCTATACCATAGAGGCCGAACTGTCGCTGGCCGACGCCCACTTCCTGGACGAGGACTACCTGCTGGCGGGTGAAGCCTACAAGGAATTCGAAACGCTGCACCCCCGGCACGAGGCCATCCCCTACGTGCTGTATCAGGTGGGGCAGTCGCGCCAGAAGGCCTATCTGTCCATCGACCGCCCCACCACGGGCCTGGTGGAGGCCATCCAGTACTACCAGCGTCTGCGCGAAAGCTACCCCGGCACCGAATATGCCGAAAAGGGCAAGCAGCACATCGCCGAATGCCGCCGCCTGCTCGCCGAGCGCGAACTGTACATCGGCGACTTCTACTGGCGCGCCGAACGCTATGGCGCGGCCTGGCGGCGCTACGAGTACGTTGTGGAAAACTTCCCCGAGATCACCGACCTGCGCGACCATGCCGAGGCCAAGAGCAAGGTCGCCTACCTCAAGTACCGCCAGCAGCAGTCGCAGCAGGTGCACGAGCAGCGCGAAGGCTCTTGGAAGCGCTGGTTCAACTGGCTGTAGGATTCCGCACCATCGCACGCATGAAGGCGGCCCCCCGGAAGGGAGGCCGCCTTTTCACATGGTAAGGCCTGAATTTCGTCTGGTTGCTGTTGGGGTAGGGGGGCAGCGGAACGGACCCGAGCCCCGGCATGCAGGCGCATCGCCCGAAACTGCCCCCCCGAAGTCGATACGGCGCAAGCCAGGGCGGCGCAAGACGCCCCCCCACACAACGGATGCGGCCGCCCGGACCTTGCAACGGGCGGCCGCTTGCGTGTGATGGCCAGCACGACGGGGGCCGGACCAGACGGTTCGGCCCGCGCGGATCAATCCAGGAACCCGCGTACCCCGGTGAACACGATCTGCGCGGACAGGGCGGCAAGGATCAGCCCGGTGATCTTGCTGAGAATGGAAATGCCGGTGCGGCCCAGCAGCTTTTCGATGGCCGGGCCGATGTACAGGATCACCGCCACGCACAGCACCGCCGCCAGCAGGCCCAGGCTGGCCACCACCCGTTCCAGCGGGCCGCGCACCGTGGCCCCCATGACCATCAGCGCGCCGATGGTGGCGGGCCCCACGGTGATGGGAATGGCCAGCGGCACCACGCTGATGTCGCCGTTCACCTCCTGCACGCGCGAGGGCTGCGGGTCGCGCACCAGCGCCACGGCGGAAAGGAACAGCAGCGCGCCGGAGCCGATGCGGAAGGCGTCCAGGGTGATGCCGAACAGGTCGAAGATGTACTCACCAAAGAAATACAGGCACATGCACACGACGTACACGGCCACGCCCACCCGCACGGCAAGGCGGCGCTGCGTCTGCGGCGCCATGTCCCTGGTCATGGTCAGGAACATGGTCAGCACGAAGAACGGCGTCAGCAGAAAGAACATCTTGACGAAGGTGGTCACGAACAGGTTGGCGATGGCGCTCATGGATGCCGCTCCGATGGGGTGGCAGGGTATGCGTGCCCCTCGCCCCGCCGATCTGACGGCGACGGGGCGAGGGCAGGCGGATTGTACAGCGCGGGGTGGTTCGCCGGGAAGGGGAAAAACTTCCGGGCGGCCGCCCGGAGTTTCGGGCGGTGCTAGGCGCGGTGCACGGGCAGCGCGCCGAAGGACTGGCTGGTGGGCATGACCTCGATGCGGCTCACGTTGACGTGGGCCGGGCAGGACACGGCCCAGGCGATGGCATCGGCGATGTCTTCGGGCCGCAGGGCTGACGCCCCTTCATACAGCTTGGCGGCGCGGTCGGCATCCCCGCCGAAGCGGACCACGGAAAACTCGCTTTCCGCAAGGCCCGGTTCGATGTTGGTCACGCGCACGCCGGTGCCGTGCAGGTCGGCCCGCAATCCGCGCGAGAACTGCATGACGAAGGCCTTGGTGCCGCCATACACGTTGGCGCCGGGGTAGGCGTAGGTGCCGGTGATGGACCCCAGGTTGACCACATGGCCGCGACCGCGCTCCACCATGCCGGGCAGCAGGGCGCGGGTGACGTGCAGCAGACCCTTGATGTTGGTGTCCACCATGGTCGTCCAGTCGTCCAGGCTGCATCGGTGCGCCGGCTCCAGCCCCAGGGCCAGGCCCGCGTTGTTCACCAGCACGTCCACGCCGCGCCACGCTTCGGGCAGGTTCGCCAGCGCCTGCTGCACCGCGTCCGCGTCGCGCACGTCGAAGCACAGCGGCAGGCAGTTGCCGTCACCCAGTTCCGCCGCCAGCGCGTCCAGCCGGTCCCGGCGGCGGCCGGTGGCGATGATGCGCCAGCCGTCGGCGGCGAAGCGGCGGGCGGTGGCCGCGCCGAACCCGGCGGTGGCCCCGGTGATGCAGACGACGCCCCTGGGAGATGCGGAGCGGACGGTGGCGGAACGGGAAGCGGTGGTGGCGGTCATGGTCTTTCCTGTGGGGCTGCGAAGTTCCTGCGGTGGCGGCGCGCGCGCCGGTTCACGGTCCGGTCGGCGGCACGGAGGCGCATACTAGCCCCGGTGCGCCCGTCAGGCAAGCCGTTCGCCCGCACAAACGGCAGTGGGCGCTCCGCCGCTGCCGCCCGGCTCGCGCCATGCATGTTGCCGGCGCGTATCGACATGGAACGCGCCCCCGTGCTAGGCTTGTAGCAAACACCGCCGGACCGGCGGTGCGGCGTCAACGCGCCAGCGACCCTTTCGCGTCCCACGCGGCATCTCGCGCGGGTTCCGGCCACGTCACCCCCGCCCGCAACGGAGCGGGCACGACAGGCTCCCACGCCCGGCGCACGTCCAACCGCAACCCAGGAAGGCACACATGGCCCATACGTTCACCTATCCCCGCGACGTGAAAACCGTCTACTACTTCGGCACCTGCCTCGTGGACATGTCGTTCCCGCAGGCGGGCATGGCGGGCATCCATCTGCTGCGCCGCGCCGGGGTGGAGGTGGTCTTTCCGCAGGAACAGTCGTGCTGCGGCCAGCCCGCGTACAATTCCGGCTTCCTCGAAGAGGCCAGGGCCGTGGCCAGGGCGCAGATCAAGGCCTTCTCCAAGGCCGACTGGCCCATCGTGGTGCCCTCCGGCTCGTGCGCGGGCATGATGCGCCACCACTACCCGGAAATGTTCGCCAACGACCCGGAATACTTCGACGTGCGCAAATTTTCCGAACGGATTTTCGAGCTTGGCGACTTTCTGCACAACGCCCTGCACGTGCAGTACAAGGACAAGGGCAAGCCGGTGAAGGTCACCTGGCATTCCTCTTGCCACGCCATGCGCGAAATGGGGGCCACGGCCGCGGCCAAGGCGCTCATCGGCCAGCTGTCCAACGTGGAGCTGGTGGAAATCGAGCGGGAGTACGAATGTTGCGGCTTTGGCGGCACGTTCTCCATCAAGCAGCCGGAAATCTCGGCCGCCATGGTGGCGGACAAGGTGGAGGACATCCGGTCCACCGGGGCGTCCGCCATCCTTTCCGGCGACTGCGGCTGTCTCATGAACATCGGCGGGGCCATGGAGCGCGCGGGCGTGCCCGTGGCGCCCCGCCACCTTGCCGAATTCATATGGGAGCGCATCAATGGGTAGCCAGCACCTCGACTTCACGGCCAACGTCACCGAGGCCCTTGCCGACCGCCAGTTGCGCGCCAACTTCAAGTCGGCCCTTACCGGTCTGATGAAAAAGCGCGTGGCCGTGCTGCCCGACGAGGCGGAACGCGAACGCATGCGCGACGACGCGGAAGCCGCCAAGCGCAACGCCCTGGCCAAGCTGCCGGAACTGCTGGAGCGGCTGGAGCGCAAGTGTACGGAAAACGGCATCATCGTGCACTGGGCCGAAACCACGGCCGAGGCCAACGAGATCATTCTGGGCATCATGCGCAGCCACGACGCCACCAAGCTGGTGAAGGGCAAGTCCATGGTCTCGGAAGAGATGCACCTGAACCACTTTCTTGAAACCCACGGCATAGAGGCGCTGGAAACCGACCTTGGCGAGTTCATCATCCAGCTGAACCACGAGCCGCCCTCGCACATCATCGTGCCCGCCGTGCACAAGAACCGCCAGCAGGTGGGGCGCATCTTCGCCGACAACCTGGAAGGCATTCCCTACACCGACGTGGTGGAGGAACTGAACGCCATCGCCCGCCGCACCTTGCGCGAAAAGTTCCGCACCGGGCACGTGGGCCTTTCGGGCGTGAACTTCGCCGTGGCCGAAACGGGCACCCTGGTGCTGGTGGAAAACGAGGGCAACGGCCGCATGTGCACCACGGTGCCCCCGGTGCACGTGGCCGTCATGGGCCTGGAAAAGGTGGTGGAATCGCTGTCCGACCTGCCGCCCCTGCTGCGCCTGCTGACGGCGTCGGCCACGGGGCAGTTGGTCACCACCTACGTCAACTGCATCACCAGCCCCCGCAAGGAGGGCGAACGCGACGGCCCCAAGGAAATCCACCTGGTCATCCTGGACAACGGCCGCTCGAAGATGCTGGCCGACGCGCAGCTGCGCCGCACCTTGCAGTGCATCCGCTGCGGCACCTGCCTGAACCACTGCCCGGTGTACATCCGCATCGGCGGGCATGCCTACGGCTCGGTGTACCCCGGCCCCATCGGCAAGATACTCACCCCGCAAATAGACGGGCTGGCCGACAAGGGCGTGCTGGCCACCGCCTCCAGCCTGTGCAACGCCTGCGAAGAGGTGTGCCCGGTGCGCATCCCCATACCGGGCATCATCCGGCGCATGCGCACCGAAGCCTACGACGAGAAGGGCGACGGCGTGGTGAAGGGGCACGGTGCCAAGAAGAACCTGCTGGAAACCCTGGTCTGGAAGGGCTGGGAGCTGACCTACCGCATTCCCGCGCTGAACAGGTTCGTGGTGTCCATGCTGGGCAAGTTCGGCGACAGGCTGCCCAACGTCGGCCCGCTGAAGGCGTGGACCAGCGTGCGCACCGCGCCGCGCTTCGCGCCCAAGAGCCTGCATCAACTCGTGAAGGAAGAGGGGATTCGCCATGAGTAGCACCGCCCGCGACCGCATCTTCGCGCGCCTGCACGCGGCGCGCACCACCGTATCGCCCCATGTGCCGCAGGGCGGCAACTGGCAGGCCCCCATGCTGGACAAGGCCCAGCGCATCGAACTGCTGAAGACGCGCATGGAAACCGTGCGCTCGGAAGTGCACGTGGTGTCCGAGGCGGAATGGCCCGCCAAGTTGCTGGAGGTGCTGAAGGCCCGCGAGCCGAAAACCCTGACCTACGGCCACGACGCGTGGTTTGGCGGAACCTTGCGTTCCAAGGTGAAGGGCAAGGGGATGCCCAAGCTGGTGCCCTACGGCGAGAACGTGGAGGCCTTCCGCGACGAGTTGTTCGGCATCGACGTGGGCATTACCTCGACCCTTGGCGGCATTGCCGAAAACGGCACGCTCATCGTCTGGCCCACCCCGCAGGAACCGCGCCTGCTCTCGCTGGTGCCCACGGTGCACGTGGCGCTGCTGAAGGCCGACGCCATCTACAGCACCCTGGCCGAGGCCATGCGCGAAATGCGCTGGGCCGAGGGCATGCCCACCAACGCGCTGCTCATCTCCGGCCCGTCCAAGACGGCGGACATCGAGATGACCCTGGCCTTCGGGGTGCATGGGCCCAAGGAACTGATCGTGCTGGTGCTGGAATAAACACCGCGACAGCGGTCGAAATCCGCATTCGCGTAGCCACTGACAGCCGCGCGCCGGGAAGGGGGATTCCCTTTTCCCGGCGCGTCGCGCATGGTGCGGCAAAGCACCAACCACGGGGAGCCCAATGCCGCAGGACGCCTTTTCCAACGACCAGCCCGGACCCGACCACGCCGCCGACCACCACGCTTTCTACCGGCACTTCAAGGGCCGCTACTACCAGGTGGTGGGTGAGGCGCTGGATACGGCCACCGAGGGCAGGGTGGTGGTGTACCGCACCCTGTACCCGTCCGGCCATGCCCTGTTCACCCGTCCGCGCGACGAATTCCATGGCTGGAAGATCACCGACGACGGCGAACGCGTGCGCCGCTTCGCTCCGGTGGACTACGCCGACCTCCCCGATGACGCCCGCGCCCGCGTGATCACGGAGCTGCAACTGGCGGCCGGGCAGGGCGACTCCGCCGGGTAGGGCGGTAGGCACGGACGGTTTCGCCGCCTTGTAGAACGAGCCTGAATCCCCTCGGACAGCGCGCGGCCGCCCCTCTCCGCCCCATGTCCGCACAGGTCCACGCCGCGAACATTTCCGACCACGTCAGTCTTCCAGCTTTCCCCTGAAGTCGATGTTCATCATCAATGACGGCAAGATGCGCTCTTTGCTGGTCACACCGCAGTGGCCGTGGTAGGATGCCGTGCGCCTGCTTCCCGGCCATTGCCATGCAGCGGCAACGTCGGGAAAGACCGCGCGCACACAGCGTGCCTGTTCTGGCGGGACCACTTCCTCACCGCGCAGGCCAACCCGGAGGCGTCATGCAACCCCACGACTACGAAACCGCCCTGCGCGAAAAGAACGCCGCCGCCCTGTCCTCGGTGCTGGCCGCCGTGCTGCTGACCGCGCTCAAACTGGTGGTGGGCGTTTCCACCAACAGCCTCGGCATCCTGTCCGAGGCGGCCCACAGCGGGCTGGACCTGGTGGCGGCCGCCGTCACGTGGTTCGCGGTGCGCATCTCCTCCCGCCCGCCCGACGCGCGCCATCCTTACGGCCACGGCAAGGTGGAGAACCTTTCCGCGCTGGTGGAAACGCTGCTGCTGCTGGTCACCTGCGGGTGGATCGTGTGGGAGGCCATGCACCGGCTGTTCGTGGAACCGGAAATGGTACGGCCGTCCTTCTGGGGCCTTGGGGTCATGGGCATTTCCATCGTGGTGGACATCTCGCGTTCGCGCATGCTGCGCCGCGTGGCCAAGAAGCACAACAGCCAGGCCCTGGAGGCCGACGCGCTGCACTTTTCCACCGACATCTGGTCGTCGGCCGTGGTCATCGTGGGGCTGCTGGCCCTGCTGGCGGCGGACCTGCTGCCGGAAGGCTCGGCCCTGCGGCCCGCGCTGGAGCGCGCCGACGCCGTGGCCGCGCTGCTGGTGTGCGTCATCGTGGTGCACGTCAGCCTGGGCCTTGGCCGCCGTGCCGTGGACGCCCTGCTGGACGGCGGCGACGCGGGGCTTGCCGAGCGCATCGAGGCCGCCGTGGCCGCCCAACCCGGCGTGGTGCGGGTGGAACGCACCCGGGTGCGTGAAAGCGGCCCGCATGCCTTCGTGGACATGACCGTCATCGTGGCGGCCGGGCTGTCGCTGGAAGCGGCCCACGACATCACCCAACTGGCCGAAGAAGCCGTGCGCGAGGAAGCCCCCGGCGCGGACGTGACCATCCATTTCGAGCCGCAGGCGACGGGCGAGCGCGACGCGATGGCGCGCATCCGTTGCGTGGCCGCTGCCCACGCGCTGCCCGTGCATGCCGTGGAAGTCATAGACGCCCAGCCCAGGGCCGACGCACCGCATGAATTGATGGTGGAACTTCATGTGGAACTTGAAGGCCACATGGCGCTCGGGGCGGCCCACGCCCGCGTCACGGCCTTCGAGGAGGCCCTGCGCGCCGAACTGGGGCCGCTGCACGTGGCCACGCACATGGAGCCCGCGCAGGACATGGCCGCCCCCGCAGTTTCGCGGGTGGTGGAATCGCCGCGCATTGAGGCGGAAGTGCAGGCGGCGGCAGATGCCGAGCCCGGCGTGCACGACTGCCATCACGTGCACATCCGCCGCCACGGCGAGGACATCTCCCTCAGTTTCCACTGCCGCATGGCCCCGGAAACTTCGGTGACCGAAGCCCACCGTGCGTCCGCCGCCCTGGAGGCGCGCCTGCGCGCCAGCCTGCCGGAACTTGGCCGGGTGGTCGTGCACATGGAGCCGGAGCAAGGGTAGATCTGGCGGGCCGCGCCACCATGGCGGCGGCACCGTTTCCTGCCAGCTTCGGTTCAGCGTCCGCTTCCTCGGTGCCGAATGCGGGCAACCTTCCAGCCGTTCCACCGTCGCCGCGCAGCAGCGCCTTGCGTCGGCGCGCCAAGCGCTTCGGCGGGCTGGCTCCATGCCGCAGGCAAGCGCCCGCCGATCACCAATCTTTTCTCCAGATGGAGAAACCCCAAGTTATACTTCATAAAATGATCTTGCTTCGCTAGATTCGCAGCGTACCTTGTCCCACGCAAGACAATACGCACGAGGCGCTCATGCCGTTTCATCAACTTCACGGCTCGATCCGCAGGCAGCTTGCCATGCTGATCCTCATATCCGCGCTTCCTGCACTGGTTCTGATTGTCATCCTCGGGTTGCAGGCTCGAACCAAGGCCATCGCTGGAGCCAGGCACGACCTGCAAACCTTCGTTCATGGCGCGGCCGAAACACAGGTGCGCGTCACCCTGGCGACCCGGCTGCTCATGGAAAACCTGTCACGCGTGCCGGATGTGCAGAACCGCGACGTCGCTGGCTGCACGCGCATCTTCACCAATGTGCTCCGGATCAATCACCGCTATTCCGTACTCCACCTGGTGGACCTTGACGGCAAGGTCATAGCCTCCAACATTGCCCCGGGCGGTACCAGCTTCGCCGAGGTCAAACATTTCCGGGATGCGTTGGCAAACCGGACCTTCGTGGTTGGGGAGTACCAACTTGGGGTGAGCCTGGGCGTTCCCGTGATACCGTTCGGGTGCCCAGTGATAGGCCCGGACGGCAACGTTCGCGGCGTGCTGCTGACAAGCATCAGCCTAGCCTCCTATGGCGAGCAGTTCGCGGAAATGCGCTTTCCGCCCGATTCATTCTTCGGCGTCAGCGACCATCGGGGGCTGCGTCTGTTCCGCTTTCCCGCAACCGGAAATCTGCCCCTCGGCAGCCCCATACACAGCACCATCTTCAATGCCGCCAAGGAGGGCGACGAAACGGGGCTGACCGAAGACACCGGCTCCGACGGTGTGGCGCGCATCGTGTCCTACCGGAAGATTCGGACTGGCTCGGATTCTCCCCCGTACATGTACATGTTCGCGGGCATCCCGAAGTCCACGCTGCACGCCAAGGCATGGGACAGCATCCTGCGTGATCTTGTGCTGTTGCTGCTCATGATGGGGCTTACGCTGGCCAGCGGCTGGTTTCTTGGTGGACGCAGCGTGGGCCGCAGGCTGGAAGATCTTGCCGCCGCGGCGGCGCGCATCGGCGAAGGGCATCTTTCCACGCGGGTGGACGCCGAGCCGGGGATAACCGAAATCGATATCCTGGCCCGGTCGTTCAACAACATGGCCCAGGCGCTGGAGCAGGACAGGCGCGAGCGCGCCCGCACCGAAGACGAACTGCGCGTGGCCAGAAGCCAGGCCGAAGCGGCCAACCGCGCCAAAAGCCTGTTCCTGGCCAACATGAGCCATGAACTGCGCACCCCGCTCAATGGCCTGCTGGGCATGCTGCAACTCATCAAGGGGAACGAAGACCCCAACGAACGGGACGCCTACCTGGATGTTGCGCAGCGCTCCGGCCGCCGCCTGACGGATCTGTTGAGCGACCTGCTGGACCTGTCGCGCATCGAGGCCGGTGGCATGCGCATCGAATGCAGGCCCTTCACCCTGGCCAGCATCTTTGCGGCGTTGGCCGAGACCTTCTCGCCGATGCACCAGAGCAAAAGGGTGCCCCTGGTGCTCGCGTGCGCGCCGGAAGTCCCGCCGGTGCTCCTGGGCGACGATATTCACCTCCGGCAGATTCTCTTCAATCTCGTGGGCAACGCCATGAAGTTCACGGACAAGGGCGAGGTCCGACTAGAGGTCTTTCCGCTGCTGCCCATGCCGTCCGGCGCGGTCCGGCTGCTGTTCATCGTCAGCGATACCGGCATCGGCATCCCCGACGACAAGCTTGACCATATCGTCCATCCCTTTGCCCAAGTGGAAGAAAGCTACACCCGCGCCCATCAGGGGGCGGGCCTTGGCCTGGCCATCGTGCGCAACCTCGTGCTCGCCATGGGCGGAACGCTGCAGTTCGACAGCCTGATGGGGCAGGGCACCAGCGTCTACCTGACAGTGCCGTTCGCCGTTTCCGACGCTGCCCCCCTGGCCGCTCCACCACAGGAACGCCGCCCGGAAGGCGCTCCCCAGGCCGGATTGCGCATCCTGCTGGTCGAGGATGACGAGGTGAGCCGCCTGTGCGCCCGGCGGATGCTGGAACATCTGGGGCACGAGGTGACCACCACCGCCAACGGCGCGCAGGCCTTGGACGAATTGCGGGCCAAGCCGTTCGATTGCGTGCTCATGGACGTGCAGATGGACGTGATGGACGGTGTGGAGGCCACCCGTCACATCCGGAGCGGCATGTCCGGCGTGCTGGATGCGCGGGTTCCCGTTATCGCCATGACGGCGTTCGCCATGGCTGGCGACAGGGAGAGATTCCTGGCCGCCGGCATGGACGGATATGTGGCCAAGCCGGTCATGGCCACGGAACTTGCCGCCGCCATCGACAGCGCCGTGGCGCAACGCCGGTCGGCATGAGCCGTCCGTGTCGCGCACGTGGCATCACCGGAAAGGGCAGCGTGGCGCGTGGAAACGCAAGCGGTTACTCGCATCGGGGTTGCGCGGCGGGCAAAAAAACGTACAATCCCCAGTTATCCGGCAGAAGCGGCGTTCGCCGCGCTCCGGGCCCCGTACGTTTGCGCGCCCCGTATCATATCCCCGAGTACCGCATCCCGTCCCGCACGGCAGTTCCGGAGCCTTTCATGCCCGCACCCGATCTTGGCCGCTTCATCGCCGGTTTCCGGCGTTTTCAGAAAAGCTGGTTCTGCCGCGACCACAACCTGTTCGAGAACCTGGTGGAAGAACAATCGCCCAAGGCGCTGGTCATCGCGTGCAGCGATTCGCGCGTGGACCCGGCCCTGCTGCTGGACTGCAACCCCGGCGACCTGTTCGTGGTGCGCAACGTGGCCAACCTGGTGCCCCCGTACGAGGCGCACACCACCACCCAGCACGGGGTCAGCGCCGCGCTGGAGTTCGCCGTGCGCAGCCTGAAGGTGGAGGACATCATCATCCTGGGCCACGCCCGTTGCGGCGGCATCAAGGCCCTGCTTTCCGGCGCGGCCGGGGGCAGGGACGACACGGAGTTCCTGGCGCGCTGGGTGAGCATTGCCGCGCCCGCGCAAGAGCGGGTGCAGGAAAGCTGCCCGCACTGTTCGGACCAGGAACTGCACCGGGCCTGCGAGCAGGAATCCATCCTGGTTTCGCTGGAAAACCTGATGACCTTCCCCTGGCTGCGCGAACGGGTGGAGCAGGGCGAACTGTCGCTGCACGGCTGGTTCTTCGACCTGGAGAAGGGCGAACTGCTGGGATGGGACGCGGCCACCAACACCTTCCAGCCCATGGTGCGCGAGTGCGTCTGATGGCGGTGCGCCGCGCATGATGCCGTGCGTTCCCGGCTGGCCGCCGCCGGGAACTCTTTCCCTCGGCTGTCGGACCGTACCGTCACGGCCGTGCCGGTCTGACGCAGCCTGCCGCGGCGCCGGCTTTCAGCCCGTCCCCGACCAGCGCTCAGGCCTTCCCTTTGCGTGAACCCACGCCTTTCGGCGGCGTGCGTCGCGTCCGGCTCAGCGGGCGCATCGGGCGCGCCTGCCGTCTCTCGTCGCGCCTTCCGCCGTATTCTCTCCCTCGGACACCTTGAGAAAAGCCGCCGCGCATCGTATGGTGATAGACGGAGCAAAGGCGCTCCTGCCGCCCCGCGCACGCCTGACGGCGTCGCGACCGGCGGAAGGCGCCCCCAGCCCGCCATGCGCGTCGGCCGGGGGCGTTTTCCCGTCACCGGAATCGAGCAACCCGCACGAAACAACACGGCACGGCAGCCGCACGGATATTCCCGCATGTTCTTCTCGAAATTTTCGTCCAGCCAGAAGCGCGAACAGCAAGACGCCCCCGGCGTGCCCCCCGAAGAGGCTGGCGTGTCCGGACAGGCCGCCGAAGACGGCGGCGAAACGCCCGAATCTTCAACGCAGGCCCCTGGACGCGGGGGATTCGGCGGTCTGGGCGACCTGCTGGGCGAACAGGAGCGCAAGTACGTTCTGGCCTACATCGTCATCGGCATCGTGCTGGTGGAATTTCTGGTGGCCATCGTGGCCATCTGGCAGGGCGTGGCCAACGTGCAGAGCATGCCCGACGGCACGGTACGCTTCCGCTTTCCGTGGGGCGGCTACCTGGTTTCGGTGGCCGCCGCGCCGGTGGTGGTGCTGCTGGTGTTGCAGGTCATCGCGCTGGGATACACACGCCTGATCAAGGGCGACCCGGTGCTGACAGAGGCGCAGCTGCGCCAACTGCCGCCGTGGCTGCAAAAGATGCTGGCCGCGGTGAACGGCGTGCCCACCTTCCTGCTGTTGCTGGGCGTGACCCTGCTGGCCACGGTGATCTACTATTTCGACAAGGTGCTGGGCTTCGTCATCCGGCTGGGTGAATCCACGGAACACCTGGTGCTGTGGGTGGGCGGCGGCGTGCTGGCCGCGTGGTGCGTGGGGTATCTGGGCCGCATGTGGTTCGCCTACAAGGTGCGCCGCATGCAGGAGGAATACGCCTACCGGCGCGAGGTGCTGGACCGCACCGGCATGATCATCGTGGACCAGCGCACCATGCTGGCACAGCTGCCCGGCCAGGCGGACCCCATGGCCCCGCGCGCCCTGCCGGGCACCATCGACGTTTCACCTTCCGGCGGGGTGCACCACGCCAGGGTGCTGCCGCCCGCCCCGTCCGCACCATCTGCCCCGTCTGGCCCAGTCGAGGCGGATGCCGATCCGGACGGCAACGCGGCCGGGGCGCACGTGGTGGATGTTCTGGACGCCGTGCCCCCCATGAACCCCGCGCCCACCCCCGACTACACGGCTCCCGCAGCCCCCATTGACGGCGGGCCGGAGGACGATGAGATCGAACCGGGCCTGCACGAGCCGCCCCGGGCAAAAACCGCTGAACCCGCCCCGAAGAAGCCCCGCGCCCGCAAGAAAGCGCCAGACTAGCACGGCGGCGGAAAGTGCCCCCCGAAAAGACCGGAAGCCGGTCGGCGTTGCGCAACGCCGACCGGCTTCGTGATGTTGTCCGGCCTTTCCGGCCCACGGGGCGTGCTCCGGAACACCCGGCAGGTCCAAAAGCGGACAACCGGCAGGGCGCACGGGCCGTCAGACGCGCATTGCGCCCTGCCGGTGCGTGCCGTGCCCTCACAGTTCCCGCAGCCCGGCTACCATTCGGCCGGGGCGATGCCCAGCAACCGCTGCACCTTGACGATGGCCGCATCGCGCGACCTGCGCCCCGCCGGGGCGGGGTTGTCGTCCTCGTCCTCCAGCAGGTGGGCGAAAAGCACGGTACGGCCATCCCCATTCCGCGCCCAGCCCACGAACCAGCCGATCTGCCGGTCTTCGACGCGCGTGCCGTCCGGCATCAGGCGCACGCCGCTGCCGGTCTTGCCGTACAGCTTCCAGCCGCCCTGCATGTCCTGCACGAACAGGATGCGCCGGGTCATTTCCTGCGCGTGCGCCGACACCGGAAGCTCCGAACGCACCAGCCTGCCGATGAAGTCCACTTCTTCCTGGGGCGAGATGGCCAGGCTGCTGGACAGCCACGAGCGGGTCAGGCCGTCGTCCGTGCCCCCACTTCCCGATGGGCCGCGCCGCCCCGAAACGTCGCGGTTGCCGTAGCCCAGCCGGTCCACGTAGGCCTTGAAGCGCTCCATGCCCAACTCCCGCGTGGTGGCCTGCGAATACCACACGCAGCTGTTGCGCATCCACATGACCGGGTCGTGCGGCTGCTTCCACATGTCGTAGGCCACGTTCAGGCTTTCGTCGTAGGGGCGCACGGGGTGCGTCTCGTCGGTCAGGATGCCCGCGTCGTAGCCCATGAGGCTGATGGCGATCTTGAAGGTGGAGCAGGGCGCGCGGCGGGTGGCCAGATCGCCTTCCGCCGCCAGCACCTCGTCGCCCTCGCGCGCCAGAAAGCTGGTGGCGGCGCTGGCGGGTGTGGTGGACGCGAAAAGGCATGCCAACAGAACGAGGGGAAACAGCCGGAGGAAAAAACGGAGCGCATGCATGCAACATTCCCTCAGGAAGACTCTGTCTCTGGATGTTCGCACAAGCAGCCGGTGCGCGGATCGTCAGTGCGGGACAACGCCCCCATGTCCGACGCCTGTACTGCACGCGACATGGGCACGAAGCGGATGCCATTGAACACACGTTCATCGTCGGTGGCGACAAACCCAAGGCGCTCATACGCCGCAACGGCATATGGTGACGAGTTGACGGTGACGCGCAACACTCCTGCCTTGCGCAGCGGGTGCAGGGCAGCAGCCAGCAACGCCCTCGCTATGCCGCGACGATGAAATGCGGCATCTACGAACAGCAGGCAGACATGCCCTCTCAACTCCATGCCCACAACGCCGACAAGCCGCCCGTGCTCGTACCACCCCCACAATGCAAGTTCCGCGACGTCCATCCGTGACGTCAGCTGGTCCACGGCGATGAAACGAAGAAACTCGTCGATGCCCTCCTGCGTAAAGTCGGGGGCCTCGAACTCCATGAACACGTCATGGATCAGTTGCACGGCGGCTGCAATATCCGCCGCGTCGAGTTGGCGGATAGCAGGATGGGGGGTGCTCATGAGGGATGGCATGCTGTCGGTGGAGACACGGTAGAGGACCGTTTTCCCCTGTCATGAGGGGGGGTGCACCACGATGCGGTACGCCCAGGGCGTGCGCTTCGCAAGCAATTTTCGGCTCACCGCACGTGAACCTCGCTACCTGCCCAGAAACGGGGCCACAATGCGCTGGTAGCCGCCGTCCTTCTTCATGTCGCGCAGTGCATCGGCCAGCCGGGGCACAAGGTCGGCATGGCGGCGGTTGAGGTACATGTACATTTCGCGCGTGGCCAGGGGCGGGTCCAGCGCGCGCAGGTTGGCCAGGCCCAGCTTGCGCCCGTAATGCAGGCCGCCAAGGCGGTAGTACAGCACCACGTCCACGCGCCCGGCGCGCAACAGCGCGAACAGGTTTTCCGGCGTGGCCACTTTTACCGTGCTGCTGGCGCGCACGTTCTCGTCGTAGATCTTCCAGCCGATGATGTACGCGACGGCGTAGTGCCGCAGGTCGTCCCAGTGGCGCACGCTCACGTCCGGCCGCAGGGCGAAGGCCGTGAACTCGTAGGTCATGTTGCTTTCGGGCACCCGAAGCAGATTGGGATAGGCGGCTTCCAGCCCGCTGATGCGGTTGGCGTCGCCATCCACCTGCCCGGCGTCGGCCATGACCAGCCCGCGTTCGCTGGGCAGTTGTTGCAAGGCTACGTTCGCCCCGATGCGCGCGAAGGCCCCCTTGACGATCAGGTCCAGCATGCCGTCCTGGTCGGGCTCGCTGAGCGGCGGGGACACAGTGGTGGCCAGGATGAGGGCAGGCGCGGGAGTGGAAGGAGCGGTAGCGGCAACAGAAGGGCCGGATGCGGAAACAGATGGGGGAGACTGCCCGGCACCTGCGCCGGAAGCGACCGCGCATAGCAGAAGCACGCATGACATCGCACGCGGCATTACCCTCGTCATGCCCCGCAACATCGCCCGCAGCATCTTCATTCGTTCAAAAGCCATCCAGCGCCTCTGTGAATCCTGAATCCTCGGCCTGATCGTCAGCGCCCTCATGGAGCCTTGGCCTTTGCAGGCGGCGTATGACTTCCAGAACGTGGCGGAACCCGGCGCGGGCCACCGCCCGCACCAATTGATGCACATGGAGCGTGCCCCACGGCGAGTACGGGAATCCGGTGTTGTTTTGTCGAGTCCCTATTCTAACCTGAACGCTTGTCAACAGGCCAGAGCGGGTAGGGCGTGCATTTTCGCGCGGTATCGCGGGAATTTTGGCCGCTGCGCACGCGCAGCCTGTTGCGGAAGCACCCAAAAGATTCGGGCCGACCTGCCTCGCGGCGGGTCGGCCCAAAAATTGGTGGAGGCGGCGGGATTCTTGCCGCTCAAAGAAAGAACCTTACTTTTTTAGCTAGATAGGCACCATCAACCTTGGAGAGATGTAGCAAGTTTTTGTAACAGGTGCAAGACAGAGCAGGCTGCTTGTCAGGCAAAAAACTGTAGCCAACAGGCGCAACGCGCTCCATCCGCAAACGTGTGGGGCAGGAGCACCTACCGGCGAAGGCTTTCATACAAGGTCTGGCGCGAAATGCCGAACTCACGCGCCAAGGCTGCAACCTTCTCCCCCGATTTTAATCGGCGACGAATCTCGGCAATCTGCGTGCTGTCGAGGCTCGGCTTACGCCCCCTGTATTTCCCGGCAGACTTCGCAATCGCAATACCTTCCTTCTGCCGCTCTTTGATCATTGCCCGTTCAAACTCGGCTACTGCGCCTATGATTTGAAGCTGAAGCCGCTGAAAAGGGGAGTCCTGCCCGTTGAACTCCAAGCCTTCCTTGTGAAACTTGACGGTAATACCCGATGCGGTCATCGCCGTCAGGATGGAAAGGAGGTCTTGGAGGTTACGGGCCAAGCGGTCGATAGAGTGGACGTGCAGTACATCCCCCTCCCTTATAAACGCAAGACAGTCCTTCCAGGCAGGCCGATTGGTTGTGCCCCCGCTTACCCTATCTTCAAACACTCGATCTAAAGTGACGCCCTCAAGCTGGCGGGCCGTATTCTGGTCGGCTGTGCTGACGCGGATGTATCCGATGTTCTTCCCGGTGGTCATACCCTTCCTCCGTTTGGCACCAGTGAGAGATGTGTCAGGAAAGGGTTTAAGACATCTGACCGAATATGTCAAGAAACCTAAAAAACGATCCTACACTGACAGAAAGAGTGTCAGGCAAAGATGTCAACTTGCGGTCTACCCTAGGATGACACACTGTCGAACGGCAAACATGAACAATGGCGACAACTATCATCCCCGTTGATCGTCCGACTCGCCTATGATGGCCGTCTGGAGAGTGGTGGTCGTCGCCCCAGTCAGCGGTGATCCGTGGTCGCCTCTATGTATGAGGAGCACCCCGGCCCCGGCAACGCACGAGGATGGACTGAGAGCGACGGAACGAGAGACGGATGGGCCAAAGTCAGACTGCGGCGGGGAAGGGCGTTCTTCGATGAAAAACGGCCCACGGTGTTACGGTGGGCTGGTAGCGGCCCCGATCGTATGGATTGTGACCACCCCGGTACGGGGGGAATGTGCCCCGGTCGGTGGGTGAGATGGGCTTTCAGATTTTTGCGTCAGAACATCCGGGGGGGGCTATGAAGCCGACGAAGACGACGCCCCCGCACAAAAAGTCGACTTGAGGGTCTTGCCTGCTGGCAGGGGGCGACTTAATGACTTCCTACCTGATCTCCCCAATGCTGGCGACCACGTATGCCGAAACCCCTCCGGCAGCGTGGTCGCTCTTTTCTTGCCCTTCCCCTTGCCGGTCTTCTGGCCCCCCTAATGTCCCGCCCCGGCTTGCCTGTGGGGAGCTTCACCTGCACCGGGGCCAGTGGCAGGCGTGAGCGGTGGTGAGGAGGCCGACCCCGACGACGCGTCCTCAAGGGACTGGATCACAGCGTTGATCGTTGCAATGACACCGGGGTTGGTGTTCTTGTTGAAGATGATGTGCCGTGCGTTGCCTGCGGGGATGTCGTCGAGTTTGATAGTGGTCATCTCATCACGAGGGATGCCCGCAGCCTCCGTGAGTGCATCGACTTCCTCTGGTGGCACTAGGACGCCATCTATTCTGTAGCTTCGAAGCATCTTGACAAGTTGTACCCGTGTTCCTGCAAGGTGGTACACGTCCCCGGCGTGCGTTGCGATGATGGCGTCACAGTACTCACCCTCGGAATGTCCAACGATAGTGCCAAGGCGGAAGAAGGCATCTTTCATCAGCCCTGCGAAGGTGCGGTGGTTCCTGAATTCAGCAACGCGGCTGGACAGGACCAGCAGCTCTGGCGGCCTGTTGGTGTAGATGGGGCGGGAGAAGATGAAGCGACGTTCTCGTTCTTCGGTGCGGAACCAGCCGATCGAGATGGCAGTGGGGTCACGCTCGACCCGCTCCAAGGCCCTTTTGGCGGGCATGGGTTTGAACTCGTGCCGGATGCGGGCAGCTTCGAGGACCGCCTTGACCTTGGCCACGAGTATCCCCTTCGGCTGCCCATCCTCCGTGAAGTAGTACGGGGGATGCTCAATGTAGCAGACTGATAGCTGATCTACAGGTGCGGGGTAAGCGTCCCCGCCAACCAGCATGTATGCAGCAAACGCAACCAGCGGCAATAGCTGGCGTTTCATGGCCTTGTACCCTTGCTTGGCGGCTTAACGAGGTGATGGTGGGTGGAACCTCCATCATGCACATTAAGTCTGTCGGCAGGGAGCGGCAAGGTGGTTTCGGCCAGCCACCACTACGCGGCCCGATAGTGCTTTGTCGTCATTCTGGAAAAAAGGAGCGACCACATCACCCCCACATCCACTAGCACCGGGGAGGGCATTGGGGCGGGACAGGGGCGATGTGGTCGCATCGAGAGGAAGACCAAGGAATTCATTGATAGCGCCTCCCGACGTCGCCCGCAACCCCTTGGCGCGTTTCTCCATGCGGTCCCACAGGTCCGCATTGTCCCCGATGAAGTCGTGGGCGTTGATGTCGGAGGTCAGGCCGAACGACAGGCCGATCCCTAGGAGGGCGGCTTCGTAGCCCGCTTCATGGATGATGGTGACCTTCATGGTTAGACCTCCTCCATGACCACCTTGAGGCCCATCTCACGACCAGCCTGATTCAGGATGTGCAGCGGGTAGACGTTCAACTCGCGGTCCTTGGTCCCGAAAGCGGTGTGGATGACACGCGGCTCCTTGCCAATGGGGTGACCATGCTGACGGCAGAGTTCCGAGGCTCGCTTACCAAGGCGCACCTTCTCGCCCTGACGCAGGTACATCTGGTTGAGCGCCCGCCACTTATCCACGGTGACGTAGCGGAGGTGCTCGGTAATCACGTCATCCAGCTCGTCGAGGACCGTTTCAGTCGCCCGCACCTGGGCCGCCAGCATGCGGTTGTGCTCCCCGAGGTCACGGGCGTTGACCTCGGCACGCCGCCGCGCTTCCTGCTCCTCCTTGAACTTGGTCAGTAGTTCGATGGCGAAGTCGGGATTCGACAGCATGTCGGCCACGGTGGGCGAATGGCGCAGCCCCTTGCGGAACCACGCATCAAGGGCAACGAAGCCTTCGGCCCGGAAGACGTTCAGCTTGTCCTGCACTTCGGGGCGGACCTTCTTGATGGTGAAGAGCCAGCCGGACAGGAACTCGATGGGGAGCATGGTGTAGGCGCGGCTCTGGCCGGTGCCGGGGAGCTGCGTTGTGATTTCCCCAACGCAGGTCGAGAGGACAGGGTCAGCCCTGATCTTCGTGAACTGGGTGGGCCAGTCGATGCCCAGCGCCTCGCACACATGGCGGGGTGAGAAGTAGCAGCGTTCATCTTTGGTGACGGCGGCGAGGATGGTGGCGTTGCCGCAGATGGTCACTTCTTCGTGGCGGACGGGGGTGAGGGCGGTGGTGGCCATGGTGTCTTCTCCTTGTGGTAGTATTGTTGTGATGGGGAGTTGGTTGGTTTGAACGCATGAAGGCCCACCGGAGGGTTGCTCCAGTGGACCTTCGTGCCGTTGCAGTCGGCGTTGTCGTAGTCGTCGTTGTCTGCGTGGATTAGAACCCCACCCGCATGGTGAGTTTCCCCTCGTTGTACAGACGGGTCATGAGCTGCTTTCCGGCGTCGGTGACGTAGATGTCCACGGTGCCGTACTGGTCGTTCACCTTCTCCACGAAGAACTTGTCGCGGTACTGGGCGTACACGCGGTACGGACCCCACTGGCGGTGCAGGTAGCCGAGCCGACGGAGGTCATCCTTGGTACGGTTGGAGTTCACCCCGTGCAGACGGCGGGCGAAGTCGTGGACCTTCATCATGCGCTGGGCCACCACGGCGTCGTAGGTCTCGGCCTTCGGGGCAAGTTCCTTGACCTCCGCTTCCAGCGCCGCAGCCCTCGCCTTCATCCGCTCGATGGTGTCCTGCGCGACGAGCACGGCCCGCGCCAGGATCACTTCGGGGGATTCGTCCGGGGTGGCCGCGATGTAGCCT
>NZ_AGFG01000010.1 GCF_000226255.1 Desulfovibrio sp. A2 | reverse complement strand
GGAGAACTTTTCCAAAAGTTCTCCCTTCCCTCCCCGATACTCTCCACCTTTTTCCGATTCGGAGAAGCTTAATGAACATCGCGCTGTTGCAGCTGAACATGGTGGTGGGCGACGTGGCGGGCAATGCGGCGCGCATCGAGGCGGCGGTGCGCGATGCCGCGGCGCGGGGTGCGGGGCTGTGCGTGACGCCGGAGCTGGCCATCTGCGGGTACCCCCCGCGCGACTTGCTGCTGCGGCGCGACTTCGTGCCCGGCTGCCGCAAGGCGCTGGAGGCGCTGGCCCTGCGGCTGAAGGATGGGCCGCCGGTGCTGGTGGGCGCGCCGGTGCCCAACCCCACGCCGGTGGGCAACCGGCTGCACAACGCGGCGGTGCTGCTGCACGAGGGCACGGTGACGGTGGCCACGCGCAAGGTGCTGCTGCCCACCTACGACGTGTTCGACGAGCGCCGCTACTTCGAGCCGGGGGTGAACTGCGGCGCGGTGACGGTGGCGGGCTGGCGCATCGGCGTCACGGTGTGCGAAGACATCTGGAACGACAAGACCTTCTGGCAGGAACACCGCCAGTACGAGACCGACCCGGTGTCGGACCTTGCGCTGGCGGGCGTGGACGTCATCGTCAACCTGTCGGCCTCGCCGTTCACCCTGGGCAAGCAGGCGGTGCGCGAACGCATGCTGTCGCGCGTGGCCTCGCGCTACCGGGTGCCGGTGCTATATGCCAACCAGGTGGGCGGTAACGACGACCTGCTGTTCGCGGGCAAGAGCGTGGCCTTCGACGCGGTGGGGCACCTCATGGCGCGGGGCCGCCCGTTCGAGGAAGACACGGTGCTGGTGGACGTTGCGGCGGGTACCGGGGCCATCTGTCCGGACCCGGCCGAGCCGGAGGCGCAGGTGTGGCACGCGCTGGTCATGGGCACGCGCGACTACGCCCGCAAATGCGGGTTCACGGGTGCGGTGCTGGGTCTTTCAGGCGGGGTGGATTCCGCGTTGGTGGCCGCCGTCGCGGCAGAGGCGCTGGGGCCGGAGAACGTGCGGGCGCTGTTGATGCCTTCGCCCCATTCCAGCGAGGGCAGCGTGACCGACGCGCTGGCCGTGGCCCGCAATCTGGGCCTGTCAGCGGACGCGGTGCATACGGTGCCCATCGGCCCGCTGATGGACGGCTTCGACGCGGCGCTGGCCCCGGTTTTCGGCGCGTTGGGCCGCACCGCGCGCGACGTGACGGAAGAGAACATCCAGTCGCGCATCCGGGGCAACCTGCTCATGGCCGTGTCCAACAAGTCGGGCGCGGTGCTGCTGACCACCGGCAACAAGTCGGAACTGGCCGTGGGCTACTGCACCATCTACGGCGACATGGCGGGCGGGCTCGCGGTCATCGCCGACGTGCCCAAGACCCTGGTGTACCGGGTGTGCCGCTGGCGCAACGCCCAGGCCGGGTTCGACCTGATTCCCACGGCCATCCTGGACAAGGCCCCCTCGGCGGAGCTGCGGCCGGACCAGAAGGATACCGACAGCCTGCCCCCTTACGACGTGCTGGACGCCATCCTGGAGCGCAGCGTGGTGCACCACATGGACCGCAACGCCGTGGTGGCCGAAGGCTTCGACCCCGCCGTGGTGGACAACGTGCTGCGGCTGGTGCGCATTTCCGAATTCAAGCGGCGGCAGGCCGCGCCCGGCCTGAAGGTGACCGACCGCGCCTTCGGCACCGGCTGGCGCATGCCCGTGGCAAGCCGGTTGGTGTTGGAGTAGCCGATACGGCGCAGACCGTTCCGTAGGTGAATGCCACGTCAACCCTATTGAAAAGTTTGGGAGGGCGGCAGCCGTTATGTGAGCGCGTAGCGTGAACATTACGGATGGCGACAGCAGAGCTTGGGGGGCTCGGGGGGAAGGAACCTTTTGAAAAAGGTTCCTTCCCCCCGATTCGTGTTGGAATGTGTTCAGTTTTCCAGTCGCACCTGCTGATCATAATACGCGGTGCTGTCGCCCATGTCGGTGGCCAGCGGGGCGATGAGCGCATTGGGCGAGCGGCCATGGGCCAGCCAGCCGCCGCGCGGCATGATCACGGTGCGGGGATGGATGCCGGGCCGGGTCTGCACTTGCACGGGCATGTGGCCATGCGGTGAGACGATGAACACGGGGCGGTCCATGTCCAGCGTGGCAAGGGCAGGGCATTCCGGGGCCACCTGTACGGTGACGGGCTCCGTGTTGTCGCCGGGCTGGCGACCCGGCAAGCCCACCTGCGAGTTGACGTAGTCCGGGGCCAGCAGGGTCAGCAGGTGCAGGGGATAGTCGTCCGGCGAAGCGCCATGCGGGGTGGTCGCGGCAGCCCAGTCCATGTGCAGGGCCTCCGGCAGATGGTACAGCCCGTCGGCGTGGGCGAAGCGCAGCCCTTCCCAGGCCACGGCGGCGCGCCTGGCCTTGGTCCAGCCGGTGGCCTTCAATTCTTCAAGCGATACTTCAAGCCAGGGAGAACGCAGGGCCTGGCGCAGCACGTCCTCCCGATCCGGGAAGGGGATGGGCCGGGCCAGCCGCTCCGCCACGCCGCGCGCGATGTCGAAGTCGTGGCGCACTTCGCCGGGCATGGGGCAGGCGGGGGCGGCGTAGGCGATGTAGTTGTGGTAGGCGGAGCCGAAGATTTCCTCGCGCTCCAGCACCAGCGCGCAGGGCAGCACCACGTCGGCCCGGCGGGCGGTGTCGGTGAGGAAAGCCTCCACCACCACGGTGAAGTCGATGGCCTCCACGGCGCGGGCCAGGGCCGGGGCGTCGGGGGACTGGTTCACCGGGTTGAAGGCATCCACCCACAGGAAGCGCACTGGCGGGTCGGCTGCGGCCAGTTCTTGCGCCAGATGCGAGAGCAGAAAGGTGCGGGCGGGCTTGCCCGACTTCTTGCCCCACGAAAGGTCCAGGCTTCGGCCCGAGGAAATGCCGTAGTACGCGCCGCCGCCGGAAACGCCCATGTTGCCGGATAGCATGACCAGCGCGTTGATGAAGCGCACGCTCTCGCCGCCGCGCAGGTAGCGTTGCAGCCCCCAGCCCAGCAGGCTGGCCGTGGGGCCGCCGTTGCCCGCCTGACCGCGCATCCACCGGCACAGGGTGTCCAGGTCCGCCGGGGTGGCGTCGCAGGCGGCCAGCAGTTCCGATTCGTTCATTGCCAGCAGCATTGCCCGGAATTCCGCGAAACCGCGCGTTCGCTCACTGATGGCCTGTGGCACGGCATCGTCTGCCAGCAGCCGGCGGATGGCGGCTGCCGCCAGAAACCGGTCGCCGCCGGGGCGGATGCGGATGCGCGCATCGGTGAAGGCGTCGTTGTCGTCGCCGCCGGGCGAGATGGTCAGCACCGGCACGCCGCGCTTGCGGGCGTCGCGCACCATCAGCCCCAGATGCAGCGAGGACCGGGCCAGGTCCTTGCCCCAGTTGACGATGGCGGCGGCGTTGGCCAGATCGTCGCTGTCGTTGTGGTCCGGCGCGCCGAAGTCGGCCTCGCAGGCGGCATCACCCGCGCCGTCGCACAAGGATCCGCGCTTGCTGGCCGCGCCCAGGCTGTTGAAAAGGTAGTTGCTGGCCTCGGCCAGCGCGCCCCGGTAGCCGAAGCCGCGCAGGTGCAGGATGGATTCCGGCGTATCGCGCAGCGCATCCAGCCTGGCCGCGCACAGGGCCAGGGCCTCGTCCCACGTGGCCGGGTGCAGCGCGCCGTCCCTGCCGCGCACCAGCGGCGTGGTGATGCGGTCGGGGCTCAGGCGGCGGGCGGCCAGCCCGCGCCCCTTGACGCAGACCACCCCGCGCGTGAACGGGTGGTCCGGGTTGCCGGAAACGCGCACGCCCCCGGCGGGGTCGTCATGCAGGCTGGTTTCCTCGTCCGGCAGGTGCACCACCAGTGAACAGGCCCCGTGACAGTCAAGCGAACAGGCGGAAAGACGTTGCATGCGAAACTCCGTGGGGGAGCGGGTTGGCGGAAAGGGAAGGGCGACCGACTCGACAAGGCGGGACAGGGCGGCACAACAGCCCGATGCGGCCGTAAGGTCACTGTGCGCCGCATGCCCCGCTGATTCCGTGACCCCGGTCACGGAAGAACGGCGCGGGCCGTGCCACGGTTGAGACGCCATGAAAAAAGGGCCGGACCCGGCAGCTACCGGACCCGGCCCCGTCCGGTCAGGGAAAGGGCGAAGCTGGCGGCGGACTAGTTCTGGTACAGCTTGTCGCCGGAAATGACGGGGATGCCCGCCTCGTTCAGCACTTCGATGGCCTGGTCGGTGCGGTCGAAGCGGAAGATGAGCACCGCGTTGGTGCCGTTCTGCTGCACGAAGGCGTACATGTATTCCACGTTGACGCCGCGCGTGCTGAGCAGTTGCAGGATGCTGTCGAGGCCGCCGGGGTGGTCGGGCACTTCCACGGCCACCACCGAGGTGCGGCCCACGGTGAAGCCCTTGTCCTTCAGGGCGGCCTTGGCCTTTTCGTGGTCGTGTACTATCAGGCGGAGGATGCCGAAGTCCGAGGTGTCGGCCAGCGACAGGGCGCGGATGTTGATGCCCGCCTCGGCCAGGGTGTGGGTGACCTCGGCCAGACGCCCGGCCTTGTTCTCGAGAAATACGGAAATCTGTTCCACTTTCATGGCGACAATCCTTTTGCGGGGTGAAGCAGGCCGGTTCGCCCTGCCGTTGCAGTCATTGAAGGTGGATAGCATCCCCGGCGGGCTGTTGACAAGCCGGGGCGGACTGGCCCGGGCCGGATGAAGGGCGCGTGCGCAAGCGATGCGGGGCAGATGCGCAACGTTTTCAGCCCCCCTGCGTCCCGGCGCGGGGTGGCCTTTCTCGACCGCTTGCGGAAGCAGGCCCGGTGGCTATATTGAACACGCACGCTGCGCACGCCGCACTTCGCGGCCCGGCGCACGGCAAGCACCGTGGAGCACAGATGTCCAACGCCATGAATTTCGCCTTCATGCGGGAAGAACCCGCACCGCCCAACGGGCGGCGTGTCGCCATCATCGGCGCGGGGCCTTCGGGCCTTGCCGCCGCCGGATATCTGGGGTGCCTTGGCTACCAGGTGGAGGTCTACGACAAGCTGCCCAAGCCCGGCGGCCTGATGCTGTTCGGCATTCCCGGCCACCGCATTCCGGCCGACCGCATTCAGCGCGGGGTGTTCATCCTGTCGCGCAAGTTCGGGGTCAATTTTCACAACAAGACCAAGATCTGTTGCAGCGCCCCCCTGCACGAGGAGGAGGGCGACCACTTCTCGTGCGACATCCGGGGCCTGGGCGAACTGGTGGAGGATCACGACGCCGTGATCATCTGCAGCGGCGCGTGGAAGTCGCGCAAGCTCGGCATTCCCGGCGAGCACCTGAAGGGCGTGTACTCCGGCCTGGAATTCCTGTTCCCCATCCGCGCGGTGAAGTACGCCACCAGCAATGTTTCCGTGCCGCCGGTGGAAGGGCGCACCGTGGTGGTGATCGGGGCCGGGCATTCGGCCATGGACGTGGCCCACAGCGCGAAGGCCCTGGGGGCCAGGCGCGTGGTCATGGTGTACCGGCGCACCAAGAAGGATGCCCCGGCCGGCAGCTACGAGGTGGACCGGCTTATCGACGCGGGCTGCGAGTGGCTGGAGCGGCGCACCCCGGTGCGGGTGGTGGCCGATGAAGCCGGTGAACACGCGGCCGCGCTGGAAATGACCGACGCCAACACCGGCGAGACCGAAGCGCTGCCCGCCGACGTCATCGTCACCGCCATCGGCGAAATTCCCACCCCGCCGTTCCAGAAGGAACTGGGGCTGGAAAACGTGCGCAAGGGCGAAGTGCGCTGGCTGCACATGACCAGCATAGAGAACGTCTTCGTGGCGGGCGACGTGCTGACCGGGCCCAGCAAGATCGGCAAGGCCGTGTACAGCGGGCTGCGGGCCGCGCGTTCGCTGACCAACTGGCTGGACCTGAAGGCGCAGCACCGCGAAAACGAATACAACTACGACGCCGACGTCATCACGCGCCCCGGCGCATCCAACGAGCCGAGGTAGCGCGCCATGTCGGAATGCCAAGGCAGGGGCAAGACCCTGCACATCGACTACAGCAAGTGCATCGGCTGCGAAACGTGCGAGGCCGTGTGCGGCTTTCTGTACGACACGCCGCGCATCGCCATGGCCCGCACCAATGACGGCCAGATGATTCCCATCTACTGTCAGCACTGTGAGCAGGCTCACTGCATGAAGGTATGCAACCGTGGCGCGCTGATGCGCGACCGCGACGGAGCCGTGGTGCTGCAACCCATGCTCTGCCGGGGCTGCGAGACGCGCAACTGCGTCATCGCCTGCCCCTACGCCGCCTTTTTCGCCACCGACCGGGGCGTGGCCGTGCGCAAGTGCGACCTGTGCGTGGGGCGGCGCGCCGTGGGGCTTGGCCCCGCCTGCGCGGAAATGTGCCCCTGCGGGGCCATCCGCTTTGCCGACCGCGATGAACTGGACGAGCTGGAAACGGAAGCCTCGCGCGAGGCCCGCGACCGTGTGCTTGCGCACATCCGGCCCAAGAAGTAGCCAGCTCGAAAAAACGTGAAAAGCCAACGGCGGGGCGACCTTGTAAGAAGGTTGTCCCGCCGTTGCCGTTTTTGCTTGCGTTGTTCTTCTCTATCCAGCAGAGCGTTGGCATGAGGCTTTTGCCATGCGGGTTATGTGGTGGACATGGTGCCGTCGGGCGTAGCCCGTTCGGGGTGCAAACGGCAGTTCGACGTACCAGGACGCAAGCGGAGGGTGGCGCATGTTATTCAAGTGGATGACTCTGGTGGCGCTGGGCGTCGGGATTCCCTGCTTTCTCGTCGGTGGGTACCTGAACGGACCCGCCGAGCTGAAGATTCTGGATTTCCTGCGACAGGACTTCAGGGACAGCCAGCTCCGGAAGGCCTACATCGCTGAATTTGCCTACGATCTGTACATTCCTTTGGAAGTGCGCCGTCAGTACTTCATCTCCAACATGCTGATGGGAATTGCGCTGGTCTGTCTGGCCGTTCTGATGTTTCAGATCAACGACGTCATGGCGAAGGTGCTGGCCCCCGTGATGGGAATCGGCGTTCTCGGGGGGATGTTCTGGGAAAGCCGGCGATACCTGAAAAGCACGCGGCCGCGCTGACGAGGTGTGGCGTCTGCCGACAGGACAGCGCACCGCGTTCGACAGGAAGAACATTGGCGGGAAGCACATCCGCGAACAGTACATCTGCCGGGCGCGACGACTGTTGCACAAAAAGAAGGGGGCCGAAGCCCCCTTTCGTTTTTGTTGCAATCCCGGCGTCGCGTCTACGACTTTTCGCGCATGTCGATGACGCGCTTGGCCTTGCCCTCGGAACGCTGGATGGAGCGGGGCTCCACCAGACGCACCTTGGCGGTGACGCCCAGGAATTCCTTGATGGTCTTCTGCAACCGGGCTTCGCGGCGCTGCAGGTTCTTGATCTCGTCCGAGAAGAATTCTTCGGAAACTTCCACCTGCACCTCGATGTTGTCCAGGTTGCCTTCGCGGGTCACCAGCAACTGGTAGTGCGGGGCCAGCCCCTCGGTTTCCATCAGGATGGATTCGATCTGCGAGGGGAACACGTTCACCCCGCGGATGATCAGCATGTCGTCGCTGCGTCCCGTCACGCGGCGCATGCGCACGTGCGTGCGGCCGCAGGCGCAGGGGGTGTAGTCCAGCGAGGTGATGTCGCGGGTGCGGTAGCGCACCAGCGGGATGCCTTCCTTGGTCAGGGTGGTGATGACCAGTTCGCCGGTGGCGCCGGGGGGCAGCGATTCGCCGCTCACCGGGTCGATGATTTCCGGCAGGAAATGGTCTTCGTAGATGTGCATGCCGCACTTGGCTTCCACGCATTCCATGGAGACGCCGGGGCCCATGATTTCGGACAGGCCATAGATGTTCAGGGCGTCGATGCCGAGCTTGGTCTCGATTTCCGCGCGCATTTCCTCGGTCCACGGCTCCGCGCCAAACACGCCTATGCGCAGGGGCAGTTCGCGCAGGTCGATGCCCGCTTCTTCCGCCGCTTCGTGCAGGTACAGGCTGTACGAGGGGGTACAGCAGATGACCGTGGCCCCGAAGTCGCGCAGCAGCAGCACCTGGCGCTTGGTGGCACCGCCGGACACGGGAATGACCGTGGCCCCCAGGCGTTCCGCCCCGTAGTGCGCGCCAAGGCCGCCGGTGAACAGGCCGTACCCGTAGGCGTTGTGGATGAGGTCGCGGCGGGTCACCCCGGCGGCGGCCAGGCTGCGGGCCATCAGCTCGGCCCAGTTGTCCAGGTCGCGCTTGGTGTAGCCCACCACGGTGGCCTTGCCGGTGGTGCCGCTGGATGCGTGCAGCCGCACGATGGTGTCCTTGGGCACGGCGAACAGCCCGAAGGGATAGTTGTTGCGCAGGTCCTGCTTTTCGGTGAAGGGCAGCAGGGTGACGTCGGATAGCCGCTTGATGTCCGCCGGGGTAACCCCCGCCTCTTCGAACCGGCGGCGGTAGTGGGGCACGTTGGCGTAGACGCGCTCGCAGAGGTTCTTCAACCTGCGCAGTTGCAGCGCTTCCAGCTCCTCGCGCGGGAGCGTCTCGCGGTCGACGTCGAAAATCATGGGGGGCTCCTCTCGGGTTCACCGCAGGCGGCGCCGCGCGGCGCAATGGCGCGGGCGGCCCGTGCGTCACGTGTCGGGCAAGGCCAACTTGTGCCCCAACTGCCGCATGTGGTCAAGGATGCCGGGGCGGTGCGGGCCGCCGCGGCCTTGCAGCCGCATTCACCTTTTGCCCGGAAGCGCGGTTCGTCCGGACACGGGGAGGGGGCGGCCAGCCCCGCCGCCGGGGCGGCCCGTATGCATTTGCGGAGATGTAGCGAATGCGATAGATGGAATGTTTGGACAGTGAACCGGGCGGATGTCCCCGGATTTTCCGGCCCGCCCACGTTGCCCAGGCACGACATTTCGCAGGACCATCGCACCATGACCAAGCCGCAATCCCCCGCGCAGTCGCCCGATTTCGCCGCCTTCGCGCAGACGGTGCGCGGCGCCCGCACCTGCCGCCGGTTCCGGGAAAGCGCTGCCGTGTCCCTGGCCACGCTGCAGGCGCTGGTGGACACGGCGCGGGTGTGCCCCAGCGGGGCCAACCGCCAGCCGCTGCGCTATGCCGCGTGCGCCGACCCCGCGCGCAATGCCGCCGTGTTTCCGCACCTGCGCTGGGCCGCCTACCTCAAGGACTGGGGCGGCCCGTTGCCCGGCGAACGCCCGGCGGCGTACATCGCCGTGCTGTGCGACAAGAAGGGGTCGCCCACGCCGGAAATAGACCTTGGCATCGCGGCGCAGACCATCCAGCTTGGGGCGCACGCGCTGGGCCTTGGCTGCTGCATGATCGGCGCGTTCGACCGCGACGGCGTGCGCGCGGCCCTGGGGCTGGACACGCCGAATTTTGCCAATCTGGACCTCGTGCTTGTGCTGGCGCTGGGCGTACCCGCCGAAACCCGCGTGCTGGACGCCGTGGGCGACGACGGCGACATCCGCTACCATCGCGACGCGGACGGCGCGCACCACGTGCCCAAACGAAGCCTGTCGTCGGTGCTGCTGCTGGCGCACGGCGGCGGGGACGTAATGACGGAATAGGGGCGGCCCCCCTGGTCCGGCGCATTGCCGGATGCCGGGACAGGCCGCGAACAGGACAGAACCGGCGGGCCATCCGCCGCCCGATATGAACACCACGGTCCGCGCCGCGCGCGGGCCGGACCACAGGACACCGCATGAAACCCATCGAAAAGAAGTTCAAGGACATCCCCACCGCAGAGAAGGTGGCCACCTTCGTCAGCTGGCTGGAGGAAAAGAAGGGCCGCGACGTGCTGGCCCTGGATCTCGCGGGCATGAACGCCTTCGCCGAATCCATCATCATCGTCACCGCCGGTTCCGTGCGCCACGCGCAGGGCCTTGCCGACCACATCCTGGGCATGTGCGACGACGAGAAGATCGAATTCCTGCGCATGGAAGGCTACCAGGCCGGGCAGTGGATACTGCTCGACTGCAACGACGTGATCATCAACGTCTTCCAGCCTCCGGTGCGCGAAATGTTCCGGCTGGAAAGCCTGTGGTCCGACGCGCCGGTGCTGCACGACGGGCGCGAACTGGCCCCGCCGGTGGAGGCCGCCACCACCTCCGCTGGCACGCACAGCGGCGTGCGCCGCATGGCGGGCCGCGTGCCCGGCGCGCGTGCCGCCGCCGTGAGCACCAAGCGGGCGGCCACATCGTCCGCGAGCGCGGACGCCGAGGAAACCAAGCCCAGGCCGCGCACCCGCAAGCCTGCCGCGCCCAAGGGCGGAGCCGACCAGTGAGCAGGGCGGCCGCCGGGCGGAATCTGACCCCCACGGTGCTGCTTATCCTGGACGGCTGGGGCATCGCCCCGGACGGGCCAGGCAACGCCGTGTCGCTGGCGCGCACGCCCAACCTCGACAGGCTCGCCGCGCTGCCCTCGCGTACCACGCTGGCCTGTTCCGGCCGCGATGTGGGCCTGCCTTCCGGGTTCATGGGCAACTCCGAAGTGGGCCACATGAACATCGGCGCGGGCCGGGTGGTCTATCAGGACCTGACCCGCATCGACATGGCCGTGGAAAACGGCGAACTCGCGCGCAACCCGGCGCTGTGCGGCCTGCTGGCCGCCATCGCGGCACGGGGCGGGCGGCTGCACCTGATGGGCCTGCTTTCCGACGGCGGCGTGCACAGTCACATCCGCCACCTGCGGCCCATCGTCGACGCCGCCAAGGCGCAAGGCGTGCCCGTGCTGGTGCATGCCTTTCTGGACGGACGCGACACTTCGCCCACCAGCGGCGCGGCCTACGTGGCCGACCTGGAAGCCATCCTGCGCGACGCGGGCTGGGGGCGCATCGCCAGCCTGACCGGCCGCTACTACGCCATGGACCGCGACAAGCGCTACGAGCGCAACGCGCTGGCCTGGACTGCGCTCACCGGTGTGACCGGGGGCAAGGGCACGCTGGTGGATGCAGCCTCGTTGCCGGACGGTTCCCTGGCCGACGCCGTGCGCGCGGCCTATGCGGCGGGCGAGACCGACGAGTTCGTCACCCCCCGCGTGGTGACGGAGGGCGGCATGCCCGTGGGGCTGGTGGCCGACGGCGACGGCGTGTTCTTCTTCAATTTTCGGGCGGATCGCGCCCGGCAGCTCACCCGTGCCTTCATCGACCCGGCCTTCGACGGCTTCGACCGAGATGCCGACGGCGGGCGGCGGCCCGAACTTTCAGGCTTCGTGACCATGACCGGCTACGACGCCAGCTTCGACGTGCCCGTGGCCTTCGCCAAGGACAACCTGGCCATGACCATCGGCGAGGTGGTGTCCGGCCTCGGGCTGCGCCAACTGCGCATCGCGGAGACGGAAAAGTACGCCCACGTCACCTACTTCCTGAACTGCGGCCGCGAGGAACCCTTCCCCGGCGAGGAACGCCGCCTGGTGGCATCCCCGCGCGACGTGGCCACCTACGACCTCAAGCCCGCCATGAGCGCGGTGGAGGTCACCGACCTGCTGCTGGAGGAATGGCGGCAGGGCGGGTACGGGCTGGTGGTGTGCAACCTGGCCAACTGCGACATGGTGGGGCACACCGGCATCATTCCCGCGGCCATCGCCGCCGTGGAGACCGTGGACGCCTGCGTGGGCCGCATCGCCGAGGCGGTGCTTGGCGCGGGTGGGCGGCTCATCGTCACGGCCGATCACGGCAACGCGGAGGAACTGCTGGACGGCGAGGGCAAACCCCAGACAGCGCACACCACCAACCGGGTGCACTGCATCGTGGCCGAGCGCGAAGCGTCGAATCCCCACGGCATGCGCACGCTGCGTCTGCGCGGCGACGGCAGGTTGGGCGACATCGCGCCCACCATCCTCGGCCTGTGGGGCGTGGACAAGCCGGCCCTGATGACCGGCGCGTCCCTGATCCTGCCTGAGACAGAAACACGTGAAGACGGCGACACGGAGGCGGCATAGATGGCCGACGACAAGAGAAACGGGCAGGACGGCAAGAGCCGCAAGCCGTTGAACCCGGTGCGGCCCGACGGGCTGGAAGTGATCTTCTTCTACCCCTGCCCGCACTGCCGCCGCCAGGTGCCCCTGATCAGCCCCACGCAGCCTTCCATGGCCCAGTGCGATTCGTGCATGCAGCACTTTCCCATCGTGCCGGTGGACGAGCGCACCGTGCGCTTTCTGAAGGTGATGCTGGACAACGGGCGGGCGGCTATCGACCCCGATTTCGCGTAACGTCCGGTTGGTCCGCGTTGACTGCCGCCCCCTCCGGGCGGGGGCACGCAGGTCGAGCCGGTGCATGAAAGAAAACGTCCCCCGTTCGCGGCTGCGAGCGGGGGACGGTCTTTTTGAAAAACTCAGGCGCGGCGAGGGGCTACGCGTTGGCGCGGCAGTGGGCAAAGGCCTCGGAAATGCGTTCCTTCACGTATTGCATGAAGTCTTCGTCGCCGTCTTCCAGGTTGAAGCAGCGGGCGTCGTTGCCGTTGAGGCCGGTGGGAATCCAGTCGCCGCGCTCCTCGGGGTCGGTCAGGGAATCGTCGTGAAAGCACACCGACAGCCAGCGCGCTGCGGGGTCGTCGTCCACCACGTCCACCAGCACGGCCAGCGGGCGGGCTGCCCAGCCGGGGTAGGTGCCGCGCAGCGAATGGCTGACGCCGGGGCGGCTGACGAACTCCACCACGGCCCCTTCGTGGGCGTGCAGGTGGTCGCGCAGGGCAAGGAATACGGGCAGCACCCCCGTGGCGTCTTCACCGGAGGTCCATTCGGCGATGAAGGCGTTCGCGGCGGTTTCGGTGGCGGCATCGGCGTACATGGGCGTCTCCGTGGTTGACGATTGCGGTGGCCGCGCGGGCCGGGCGTCTGCAAGCGCTTGCATATGCCTTTGCACGCGGAGGCTGTCAACACGGGCGGGAGACGAACGCTGAACCGGGGCAACGCACGCGGGTCGCAGGGACCGAAAAGAAGTCGCGCAATCGGCGGGGCCTGATGCGCGGCGGCTACGCCTTTCCGGCGGCGGGGGCTGGCACGGGCCGCAGGTCGTAGCGGCGGATCTGGGCCAGCGGAAAGAAGCGCAGGGTGCGGTCGGGCAGCAGCACCTGCAACGTGCCGTGCGGCGTGGGGGTGCAATCGAGGCAATCGTGCGCCACCTCGCCCCCGTCGATGAAGGCAACCTCAAGCCGCCACACCTGCGGCGCGCCCGCCTTGTGGCCGGAAACCTCGTTCATGGCGCGTATCTCGCGCTCCATCAGCGCGCGCCACGCCGCCTTGACCAGCTTGCGGTTGTCCGGGGTGTCGTGCTCGCGGCACAGGCCCATCTTGAGGCTGTCGGGGGAAGGCACGAAGCCGTGCACCCAGCCGGTGGAGGCGTCCGCGCCGCAGACAAGGCAGGGGATCATGGCGTGCGCCTCCTGACTTCGGGTGAAGGGCAGGGCGGCGGACGGCGCGCCCCGCTCACTGGCCTATACCGCCCCGGCCGCCGCTTGGAAAGATGCGTGCAGCCGGAAAACGAAACGCGGGAAGGGGATGCGTGCATTCCCTTCCCGCGAGCGGATTTTCCGGTCTTCGCGAGCTACTGGCCGCGCAGGTGGCGCACCGCGTTCTCGAACAGTACGGTGCCCAGCGTTGCAGGTTCACCGCGCGTCCAGCCCGGATGGTTGGTGGGGTGGTTGAAGGCCTCGGGGTGGGGCATCAGGCCCAGGATGCGACCGGTGGGGTCGGTTAGCCCGGCGATGCCCAGCGGCGAACCGTTGGGGTTCCACGGATATTCCATGGTCACCGCGCCGGTTTCCGGGTGGGCGTACTGCAGGGTGACCAGGTTTTCGGCCACCAGGCGGCGCATCACCTCGTCGTCCAGCGGCACCAGCTTGCCCTCGCCGTGGCGCACGGGCACGTACAGGGTGTCGATGCCCCTGGTGAACACGCAGGGGCTCTGGGGATTCACCTTCAGGGTCACCCAGCGGTCTTCGTAGCGGGCCGAATCGTTGTGCCCCAACGAAACCTGGCGCTCGAAATACTTGCCGTCCAGCGCGGGCAGAAGGCCCAGCTTCACCAACAGCTGGAAGCCGTTGCAGATGCCGAGGGCAAGGCCGCCCCGGCCGATGAATTCCTTCAGCCGGTCCAGCAGCGACTGCCCGTCGGCGTCGGAAAGGTGCAGCCAGCGCTGCGCGGCGGCGTGGGCCGCGCCAAGGTCGTCCCCGTCCAGGAAGCCGCCGGGAAAGACGATGAAGTTGTAGTCCTCTATTCTGGTCCTGCGGGCCACGATGTCGGCGAAATGCACCACATCCGCCCGGTCGGCCCCGGCAAGGCGGGCCGCGTGGGCCGATTCCTCGTGCGAGTTCGTGCCGTAGCCGGTGATGACCAGCGTGTTCACCTGCGCCATGCGCTGCTCCTCGATGGTTTTCTTGGCAGTCCTGACTGCCTTGACAGGGGGATGTGCCTCGACTAGCTACTCGTCAGCGCTGCGCGCCGTGCACACGAAAGTGCGCGTTGGCCGTTGCGTCGGTCAGGCCGTCGTTCGCCTGCCCGGAGGCATGTTCGCCATGCCTGTGGGGACGCATGCCCGGATGGGGCCTGCCCGTCAAGAGATGTTTCCGGGGATGTTTCCGGGAATGCTTCCGGAAAGGTTTCCGGCGCCTTGAACGACGCGGCGGAAACGGAGGGCGGTGCCCGAACCGTTTCCGCAGACGTGCCGTCCGGCGTTGCGGGCGGCGGGCGCACTTGGCGCACCCGTTCCGAAAACCCCGGCCAACGCGCCACGCGCAGCCCGTGAGGGATTGCCGTGCGGCGTGCCGCGGCATGCGCCGCTGTGCATCGCGCACACTGCTTTCGTGCGTTGGGGATAGCCGGGACCGTCGATATTACGTTCCAGTGGCACATCACGTCAACGGCTGACCTTCATGCCGAAAATGTGGCATAAGGTCCTGATGGCGTTTTTTTGCGTATCGCGACAACCGAAGGGCGAGCGCTGTAACGGGCGTGCGGCAAGGACTGCGCGCCGCGAGCGAGAGCAACCAGTCACTCAGGCAGGAGTTTCATGAAGACCAAGTTCATATTCATCACCGGGGGCGTGCTGTCCTCGCTCGGCAAGGGGCTGGCCGCCGCATCCATCGGTGCGCTGCTGAAGGCCCGTGGGCTCAAGGTAACCATCCAGAAGCTCGACCCCTACATCAACGTCGACCCCGGCACGATGAATCCGTTCCAGCACGGCGAAGTGTACGTCACCGATGACGGCGCTGAGACCGACCTCGACCTCGGGCACTACGAGCGCTACCTCGGCGAGCCCATGTCGCAGAAGAACAACTACACCTCGGGCTCCATCTACCACCGCGTCATCACCAAGGAACGCAGGGGCGACTACCTGGGCGGCACCGTGCAGGTCATCCCGCACGTGACCGACGAGATCAAGAACGCCATCCTCAGCCTGGCCGACGACGACCCGGACGTGGCGCTGATCGAGATCGGCGGCACCGTGGGCGACATCGAGGGCCTGCCCTTCCTTGAAGCCATCCGCCAGCTGCGCGGCGACCTTGGCCGCGACCACTGCCTGTACATCCACCTGACGCTGGTGCCCTACCTGAAGGCCGCGGGCGAGCACAAGACCAAGCCCACCCAGCACAGCGTGAAGGAACTGCGCTCCATCGGCATCCAGCCCGACATCATCCTGTGCCGCTGCGAAAAGGCCATCAGCGTCGACCTCAAGCGCAAGATCGCCCTGTTCTGCAACGTGGACCAGGACGCCGTGTTCTCGTCGGTGGACGTGGACAACATCTATGAAGTGCCCCTGCGCTTCTACGAGGAAGGCTTCGACCAGAAGATCGCCATCATGCTGCGCCTGCCCGCCAAAAATCCCAACCTGGAGCCGTGGGAGACGCTGATCCACACCTGCTCGCATCCGGAAGGGCAGGTGACCATCGCCATCGTGGGCAAGTACGTGGACCTCAAGGAAGCGTACAAGAGCCTGCACGAGGCGCTGATCCACGGCGGCGTGGCCAACAAGGTCAAAGTGGATCTGCGCTACGTGAACTCGGAAGAGATCACCGAGGCCAACGTGGCGGAAAAGCTGGCCGGGTGCGACGGCATCCTGGTGCCGGGCGGCTTCGGGCACCGTGGCGTGGAAGGCAAGATCCGCTCCATCCGCCACGCCCGCGAACACAACATTCCCTTCTTCGGCATCTGCCTTGGCATGCAGTGCGCGGTCATCGAATACGCCCGCAACGTGCTGGGCCTGGCCGACGCCAATTCCGAGGAATTCAACGAGCTTTCCGACAACAAGGTCATCTACCTGATGACCGAGTGGTACGACTTCCGCAAGGGCGCGGTGGAACGTCGCGACGCCTCCAGCGACAAGGGCGGCACCTTGCGCCTGGGCGCGTACCCCTGCGTGGTGGTGCCCGGCACCAAGGCCTGGGACGCCTACGGGGCGGAACGCGTGGACGAGCGCCATCGCCACCGCTTCGAGTTCAACAAGGCCTACTTCGAGGCCATGGCCGAAAAGGGCCTGGTGTTCAGCGGCCTTTCGCCCGACGGCGAACTGGTGGAAATCGTGGAGCTGCCTGACCACCCGTGGTTCCTGGGCTGCCAGTTCCACCCCGAGTTCAAGTCCAATCCCATGCAGCCGCACCCCCTGTTCCGCGAGTTCATCAAGGCGGCCAAGAAGGAAGCCGTGGGCGGCGGCAAGAAAAAGTAACGCGCCGCATACCGGGCACGCCACGATCCTGGTTTCGATGCAACGCGCCTTCCCCGGCGGAAGGCGCGTTGCCCCGTCTGGGTGGGGAGGGGGCGGAAAATGCCGTGTCGACCCCGGCGCGCCTTTCGTCCGACATCGCACATGTCGCTCCAGTTGCCCCGGCCGGATCCAGGTCGGCCCCTTGACGCGCCGGGTTTCCGTCGCATTGTAAATCGTCGGCCCTGCGCGAGCCACCGGCAACCCGGTATGGCGAAAGGCGTCGACTGGTGGTAAAAGCGTCCGGCGGGGCAGGGGGGATACGCCGCTGCAGCCCCGCGCGTCCGCAGCATCTTTCCGGAATGCACGCCCGCCAAGGCCCCGCGCACGCGCGGGCACGCCAGGGCCGAGCATCCATCCGCCACGGAGAACCATGCATCCCGAAGCACCCAGCAACAGCCCGGCCCCGGCCACCCCGGATTCTTCCGGCGGCCTGACGCCCGACGCCCTGTACGAGCGCCTTCGCGCGCGCCGTTTCATTTTCGCGGGCCCCTGCGCCCTTGAAAGCCTGGAACTGGCCCTGGACACCGCCCACGCCGTGCGCGAGGCGGCCGAGGCCGCCGGGCTGTTCGCCGTGTTCAAGAGTTCGTGGGACAAGGCCAACCGCACCTCGCTGGACGGCTTTCGCGGCCCCGGCCTTGTGCGCGGCATGGAATGGCTGGCCCGCATCAAGCAGGAAACCGGTCTGCCCGTGGTCACCGACATCCATGAGCCGGAACAGGCCGGGCCCGTGGCCGAAGTGGCCGACGTGCTCCAGATTCCCGCCTTTCTGTGCCGCCAGACCAGCCTGCTGCTGGCCGCCGCCCAGACGGGCAGGGTGGTCAACGTCAAGAAGGGCCAGTTCGTGGCCCCGTGGGACATGGCCCCAGCGTTGGACAAGCTGCGTTCCACGGGCAACGGCCGCATTCTCCTGACGGAGCGCGGCTCCAGCTTCGGCTACAACAATCTCGTGGTGGACTTCCGTTCGCTGGCCATCATGCAGGGCTTTGGCGTGCCGGTGGTGTTCGACGCCACCCATTCGGTGCAGCTGCCCGGCGGCAAGGGCACGTCATCCGGCGGCGACCGCCGCTTCGTGCCCATGCTGTCCCGCGCGGCCGTGGCCGCCGGGGTGGACGGGGTGTTCCTGGAAACTCACCCGGACCCGGACCACGCCCTGTGCGACGGCCCCAACAGCTGGCCGCTGGACAAGCTGGCCCCGCTGCTGCGCGATTTCGCCGCCCTCTGGAGCCTGCCGTATGCAAGCTGAAGACCTGGCCCGGTCCATTTCGCTGCTGGTGCTGGACGTGGACGGCGTGATGACCGACGGCGGCCTGTACTACGACGACGAGGGGCGCGTCTCCAAACGCTTCAACGTGCAGGACGGCCTGGGCATCAAGCTGGCGCAGGCCGCGGGCATCACCGTGGCGGTCATCACCGGGCTCACCTCCGGCGCCGTCGAGGCGCGCGTGCGCACCCTGGGCATCACCGACTACCACGCGGGCTTTCGGCACAAGTCGGAATGCATCGACGAAATCCGCCGCAAGCACAACCTTGAATGGTCGCAGGTGGCCTACCTTGGCGACGACTGGGTGGACTTCGGCCCCCTGAAGCTGGTGGGCCTGCCCATGGCCGTGGCCAACGCCCAGCCCGAGGTCAAAGCCCTGGCCCGCTACGTGACCACCGCCAACGGCGGCCATGGCGCGGTGCGCGAGGCCATCCGCTTTCTGCTGGTCCAGCAGGGGCTGCTGGACCGCATGCTGGAAAGCTGGCCGGAGCAGGCATGAGACGCCGCACGCTGTTGATCTTGCTGGCGGTTCTCGTGGCCGTGGGCGGCGCGGCCGCCTGGAACTGGCAGGCCGGGGTGCGCAAAGCCCTGGAAACCGCCATGTCCGGCGACACGCCGTCCTCCACCACCCTGGAAGAGGCCGTGGGCGTGGCCATGAAGGGCATCGAACTGGTGCAGGGCGAGAAGGGCATAGAGCTGTGGCGGCTGAAGGCCACCTGGGCCCAGTTGCGCCAGACCAACAATATCATCGACGTGGACAAGCCCGACCTCGTCTACCAGATGGACGGGGGCAAGCAAGTGCGCATCGTGGCCCAGAAGGGCGAGGTGCAGCAGCAGAAGCAGCTGGTGCGCATGTGGGAAGACGTGCACGCCACCCACGAGCGACACGAGCTGTTCGCCAGCCTGATGGTGTACAACGGCACCAGCCGCACCATGTATTTTCCCGAAGGGGCGCGCATGACGGGCCAGGGCATGTCGGGCAACGCCACGAAACTGGAATGGGACGTGGCCGCCGACGTGCTGCGCGGCAGCGACGGGGTGTCGCTGCTGCTCATGCCGCGCGCCGATGACCGGGCCGGGCAGGCCGATGGCGCGCAGCCCAAGGCGGCCGCCCCGAAAAAGGATGCCCGCCGCAAGGATGTTCAGAAGAAGGAAGCCCCCAAGAAGGACGCTTCCGGAAAGGCCGCCCAGCCCAAAACGGGGCAGAGCGCGCGAAAGCCGCCGGCCCCGAAGGCCCCGAACAGTGACGCGGGCGCTTCCAAGCCAACCAAGCAGGAGACCAGGCAATGAAATATACCGGCATCCGCTCCGCGCTGTGCGTGGCGCTGCTGTTGACCTTTTCGGCATCGGCCGTGGCCCCCGTGCCCGCCGTTGCCGCCGACGCCAAGTCCCCCTCCGCCGTGCGGCGCGACGTGCCCACGGCCGTCAAGTCGGACCGCATGCAGTACGACGCCAAGGGCCAGGTGGTGGTCTTCGAGGGCGCCGTGTACGTGCAGCGCCCGGACTTCGAAATGTGGGCGGAGCGCATTACCCTGCATCTCAAGAAGAAGTCGGCCAAGCCCGGCAAGGCCGACACGGCGGGCGACGCCGCGCAGGGCCAATCTGGCCAATCCGGTCAGTCGGGCCAGTCTGGAATATCGGGGATGGACGCGGGCGAGATCGACCGCATCGTGGCCGAACGCAACGTGCGCATGAAGCGAGAGAACCGCACCGGCGAATGCGAGAAGGCCACCTACACCGTGGACAACGCCGTGATGGTCATGGAAGGCAACCCCGTGCTGCACGAGGGCGACAACAGCATCAAGGGCGAGGTCATCACCTTCTACACCCGCGAGAACCGCAGCGAAGTGCGCGGCTCCGCCGCCAAGCGGGTGCAGGCGGTGTTCACCTCGTCGGGCGACGTGAATCCCCTCGGCGAGTCCAAGGACAACGGCAAGGATGACGGCAAGGACGCCGCCAAACCCTCGGGGGCGGCCCAGTGAGCTCGGTGCTGCGCGGGGAGGACCTGCACAAGCAATTCGGCCAGCGCGAGGTGGTGCGCGGCGTGTCGCTTTCCGTGTCGCAGGGCGAGACCGTGGGGCTGCTTGGCCCCAACGGCGCGGGCAAGACCACCACGTTCTACATGCTCATCGGCATCATCAAGCCGACCTCGGGGCGCGTGGAGCTTGACGGCCGCGACATCGCCGACTGGCCCCTGCACGAGCGGGCCCGGGTGGGGCTGAGCTACCTGCCGCAGGAAAGTTCCATCTTCCGTCGGCTCACGGTGCGCCAGAATCTTCAGATCATCCTCGAACACACCGGGCTTTCCAAGGCCAGGCAGCAGGAGCGGTCGGACATGCTGATGGCCGACTTCGGCATCAGCCATCTGGCGGATTCCGTGGCCATGCACCTGTCCGGCGGCGAGCGGCGGCGGCTGGAGATCGCGCGGTCCATGATCCGCGAGCCCAAGTTCATCCTGCTGGACGAACCGTTCGCGGGCATCGACCCGCTGGCTGTGGACGACATCCAGCAACTGATCACCGGCCTGCGCGACCGGGGCATCGGGGTGCTCATCTCCGACCACAACGTGCGGGAAACCCTGCACATCTGCGACAGGGCCTACCTGGTCCACCAGGGCGAGGTGATTCTGGAGGGCACCCCCGCGCACATCGTGGACAACCCCCGCGCGCGCGACGTGTATCTGGGCGAGGGATTCTCGCTCTAGCTCCATTTTCCATTTTTGCAGCATTCACGGCGTCTTCCGCATCGCGGAGGACGCCTTTTTCGTGTCTGTCACCGGGGTGCGGCGCATCACTCCGGGGGTATCCGGCGAAATGGCGACAGCGGTTGCATACTTCTTGCTTCTATGGCATGGTTTCCCTAACCTCTTGGGGAAGGGAACACATTTCCACAGTGGGCCGTTTCTTGCTTGACGCCGCACTCCGCGTTGCGTCGTCATCTTGCTCGCCCTCAACGTTTGGTGCACAGGGGTTGTCCACGCATGGCATTGGAACTCAGGCAACAGCTCAAGCTCACCCAGCAATTGGTGATGACGCCGCAACTGCAACAGGCCATCCGGCTGCTGCAGCTTTCGCGGCTGGAGCTTGTCGAGACGGTGCAGCAGGAGCTGCTGGAAAACCCGTTCCTGGAGGAAGCGCAGGACGAGGGCCCGCAGTCCGAAGCCACCGACCAGCGGGACGCCGCCCCCGAAGCGGCGGCGGATGTCGCCTACGACCGCGATATCGCCCGCGAGGCCGACTGGGAGGATTACCTGGGCGATTTCGCCAGCACCAGCCGCCAGTCCACGGTGCGCGAATCGGAAATGCCCGAGGAGATGACCTCGTTCGAGGCGCGCTACGCCGCAAAGCCCTCGCTGGAAGGGCACCTGATGTGGCAGTTGCGCCTTTCCGCGCTCACCGAGCGCCAGAAGGACATCGGCGAGGTGATCATCGGCAACATCGCCTCGTCGGGCTACCTGCACGCGACCATCGACGAGATCGCCGAAATGGCGGGCGTGGCCCCCGGCGAGGTGGAGCCGGTGCTGCACGCCCTGCAGCGTTTCGACCCCGTGGGGGTGGCCGCGCGCACCGCGCAGGAATGCCTGCTGGTGCAGATAGAGATGCTGAACTACACGCGCGACAAGGTGCTGGTGGAACTAGTGCGCGACCACCTGGAAGACCTTGAGAAGCGGCGCTACAAGCCGCTCTTGCGCAAGTTCCGCCTGACCATGGAGGACCTCAAGGAGTACCTGGACCTCATCCAGACCCTGGACCCCATGCCCGGCGCCAGCTACGGCGGCGGCGACCCGCAGTTCGTCAGCCCCGACGTGTTCGTCTACAAGTACGACGACGATTTCATCATCATGCTCAACGAGGACGGCCTGCCGCACCTGCAATTGAGCACCATGTACGAGCGCTCCGCCGCGGCCGCGGCTTCGGCGGGCGAGCGCGAATATTTCCAGGAAAAGATGCGCTCGGCCTCGTGGCTCATCAAGAGCCTGTACCAGCGCCAGCGCACGCTGTACAAGGTGGTGGAATCCATCGTGAAGTATCAGCGCGGCTTTTTCGAAGACGGCGTTTCGCGCCTGAAGCCGCTCATCCTGAAGGACATCGCCGACGACATCGGCATGCACGAATCCACGGTCAGCCGCATTACCACCAGCAAGTACGTGGCCACGCCGCACGGCATCATGGAGCTCAAGTTCTTCTTCAACAGCGCGCTGGAACTGGACGACGGCAGCCAGGTGGGCTCCGAGAGCGTGAAGGCGCTGATCAAGAAGCTGATCGGCGAGGAAGACCCCAAAGAGCCCTTGAGCGACGAGCGCATCGGCGAAATTCTGAAGGAACAGCTCAAAGTCAATATTGCCCGCAGGACCGTTGCGAAGTATCGTACTGCCATGGACATTCCCTCCTCTTCCAAGCGGAAGGAACTGTTCTGACGGTCAGAGCCCCGCGCCGGACCAGGCGCAGGGCGGCGCACCCGGCAGGCGCACCCCAGCGTGCGCGCCGCGCGACGCGCGTCGCATTCCCCTCTCACCACTGGAGGAGCGTATGAACATCGCCTTCACCTTCAAGAACTTCGAACCCTCCGACCACCTGAAGAAGTACGCCCGCCGTCGTCTTGAAAAGCTTGGCCGGTTCGTCGGCAAGTCCGCCCTGGAAATGCAGGTGAACCTTTCCGTCGACAAGTTCCGCCACAAGGCGGAAGTGCAGATGACCGGCGACGGGTTCACCCTGTCGGCCGTCGAGCAGTCGGAAGACATGTACGCCACCCTCGACCTGGTGCTGGAAAAGCTGGAATCGCAGCTGCGCAAGCAGGTGGAAAAGCAGAAGGACCGCCGCCGCACGGTGCAGTCCGAAAAGCTGGGCAAGGGCATCGACGTGTTCACCTTCGGCACCATGGGCGAAGGCGACGAGCGCACCATCACCGGCACCGACCACTTCGCCCCCAAGCCCATGCACGTGGACGAGGCGGCCATGCAGCTGGACCAGGGCGACAACGAGTTCCTGGTCTTCCTGAACGCCGAAGTGGAGCGCGTGAACATCATCTATCGCCGCCGCAACGGCGACTTCGGCCTTATCGATCCCGTCGTCTAGGCGTCATACATGCGGCTTTCGGACTATCTTCACGATGAACTGATCCTGCCCGAGCTCTCCGCCGGCACCAAGAAGGAGGTGCTGGCGGAACTCGTGCAGGCCGTGGTGCGGCGGCATCCCGAAGTGGATGCCGCCGTTGCGCTGGGCGTGCTGCAGGACCGCGAGGGGCTGGGCACCACGGGCATCGGCGACGGGGTGGCCATTCCCCACGGCAAGCTGGCCACCATCAGCGACATCGTCGTCGCCGTGGGCCGCAGCGTGCCCGGGCTCGACTTCGACGCCCTGGACATGAAGCCGTGCCACCTCTTTTTCCTGGTGCTGGCCCCCGAACAGGTGGCGGGCATGCACCTGCGCATCCTGGCCCATATCTCGCGCCTGCTGAAGGATCCGCAGTTCCGCCGCGCCATGCTCGACGCGCCGGACGGTGCGGCCTTCACGGCGCTGATGCGCACCACGTAACGCGGAACACCTTGCGCACATCATCGGCGGGCGCGCCGCGCGGCGCGTCTGCCGAAACGCCATCCGGCACCGGCCCGCCCGAGGAGTCCGCCATGCCCACCAAAGCTTCTCCCCCAGCCACGCCCGATGCTTCCACGGCGTCCGCCGCACCCGCCCCCGGCACGGCGTCGGACGCGGGAAGCCCCGTGGCCGCCGCCGACTTTCCCGTCATCATCGTCACCGGGCTTTCCGGCGCGGGCAAGAGCACCGTGCTCAACGTGCTGGAAGATCTGCGCTATTTCACGGTGGACGGTCTGCCCGCCACTCTGGCCCCGCAGATGGTCACCATCCTGAACCGCGAGGCCCTGGCCCATTACCAGGGTCTGGTGCTGGGCATGGACCTGCGCGAGAGCAATTTCGTCCGTAACCTGGAAAAGACCCTGGAGCGGTTGCAGGGCATGGGCGTGCGCCCGGCGGTGGTCTTCATAGAGGCCAATCCCGCCGTGCTCAACCGGCGCTACGCCACCACCCGCCGCCCGCACCCGCTGGAAAGCGAGGGCATGGGGCTGGAACAGGCCCTGGAGCAGGAACGGCTGCGTCTTGCCCCGGTGCGCGAAACCGCCGACCTGGTGGTGGACACCTCCAGCTATTCCATCCACGACCTGCGCAGGGTCATCCAGAAGAAGTGGAGCACCATCCAGGGGCGCATCCGCTCGCTGCGCATCAATATCGTCACCTTCGGCTTCAAGTACGGCGTGCCCGCCGACGCGGACCTGGTGTTCGACCTGCGCTTTCTGCCCAACCCCTATTTCGTGCCGGACCTGAAGCCGCTGTCAGGCCTGGACGAGCCGGTGGTCAAATACGTGCTGGAAGCGGGCCACGGCGACGCGTTTCTCGCCAGGCTCATAGACTTTCTGCATTTCCTGCTGCCGCAATACGAGGCGGAAGGGCGCTACCGCCTGACCATCGCTATCGGCTGCACCGGCGGGCGGCACCGTTCGGTCTCGGTGGCCGAGGCCCTGCTTCGCGCCTTGAAAAAATCTGATTATGCCGTATCCATAGAGCACCGCCACATGGAACTGGGCTGACGCCCGATGCCCGCGCGGCCGGCCGCCTTGCCCTGCCGCAGGGCGCACGGCTCAATCCGACAACCCCTCAGGCCCAGCCTGCACGCAACAGCATGTCCACCACCGCACAGTCCACGGCCGCACAGCCACAGACGGAACCGCGCATCGGCGTGATTCTGGTTACCCACGCCGACTACGGCGCGGCGCTGCTGCGCGCCGCGGAATTCATCCTTGGCCCCCTGCAGGACTGCGCGTCCATCAGCGTGGACGTCTCGCAAGAGGTGGACGAAACGGTGAAGCGCCTGAACGAGGCGGTAAAGCGCCTGGACACCGGGCGCGGGGTCATGATCCTTACCGACATGTTCGGCGGCACGCCCACCAACCTCAGCCTTGCGCTGCTGGGCAAGGGCAACGTGGAAGTGCTGACCGGCGTCAACCTGCCCATGCTGCTCAAGGTGTTCGGCGGGCGCGACGGCGATCTCGCTACCCTCTCGCGCGACGCGCGCGACGCAGGGGCCAAGGGCATCGTCGCGGCGGGCGAACTGCTGCGCAGCCGGGTCAAGAACGGGTAGGGCCATGCTCTGGTTCCGCATCGACAACCGCCTGGTGCACGGCCAGATCATCGAGGCGTGGCTGCCCTACACCGGGGCGCGGCGCCTGCTGGTGGCCAACGACGCCCTTGCCGCCGACGACCTGCAACAGCAGATCGTCTCGCTGGCCATTCCCGGCCGGGTGGAAGTGCACTTCGTGCGGGTGGACGCGCTGTCCACGTACTGTACCGGGCGCACCGACGAGGGGCACGACACGCTCGTGCTCTTCGCCACGTGCGCCGACGCCCGCCGCGCCTTCGACGCCGGAGTGGGCATGAACACCCTGAACATCGGCAACCTGCACTATACCCCCGGCAAGAAGCAGCTGTGCGCGCATGTTTCCGTCTCTGACGACGACGAAGCCTGCCTGCGTTTTTTCAGCCGCCATTCCGTGGCGCTGGATTTTCGCTGCGTGCCCAACGAACCGGTGCAGATAAAGGGGTGGTCATGACGGATATGCTGCCCGTGCTCACCCTGGCGCTGCCCATCGCTTTTTTTTTGCCGTTTTTTCGCTGCTGCGCTTTTCGCTGAACCTCGGGTTTCTGGAACGCCCGCTCGCCATCGGCTTCTTGTGGGCCGTTATGACCGGCGAGTGGGGGCTTTCCATGCACCTCGCCATCTTCCTTGAGCTGCTCTGGCTCGACCTGTTTCCGGCGGGCACCTACATCCCGCCCAACTCCATCATCACGCTGCTGCTCACCCTGGCCGTGGCCGGGCATTTCGGCCTGGAATCGGCCGGGCAACTGGCCATTCCCGTGCTGCTGGCCCTGCCCGCCGCGCTTACCGGCGCGCACGTGGAATACCTGCACCGCCGTTGGCGCAACCAGCAGTACACGGACCTTCTGCACTGGGGCAGGGTGGCCGAACACCCCGGCAAGGGCGATTCGCCCCTGTGGCGCATCATGGTGCGGTCGCTGGGAGAGCTTTTTGCCCTGAACCTTGGCCTGTTCTGCGTGTGGCTGCTTGTGCTTGTGGGAACTATCGAGCTTATGTCCAACTATATCGGGCATCTTCCCGCCGTACCCGGCATTGCGTGGGGGCACGTGTGGTTCGTGGGGGCCATGGGCGGCATGCTGGCGCTGCGCCTGCGCCGCGCCTATGCGGCCTTCGCGCTGGCCTTGCTGGCCGCTTCGGCCGCATCCTTCATCTGATGCGCATTCGTCACCGGAAATTGACGTTGCCGGGGCCTTGGGTACTTGGCAGCCCCCAAGGTTTGTGCTATTTGGCACAAACAATTTCGCAGCAGCATGCGAGCTACTCGCAGCAAAAACCCCAATGCCACATGCAACGGAGGAAACCGACATGGCAGCTCTTGTTCTTGGTCACATGAACCCCGATACCGACTCCATCATCGCCGCCATCGGCGTTGCCGACCTGATGACCAAGCGCGGCATCGAAGCCAAGGCCGTCGCGCAGGGTGCCTGCACCCCCGAAACCGATTTCGTGCTCGGCAAGTTCGGCCTGAAGGCCCCCGAAGTGGTGACCTCCGTGGCTGGCCAGAAGGTCATCCTGGTCGACACCACCGAACGCGCGCAGCTGCCCGCCGACCTGTCCGACGCCGAAATCCTGGGCGTCGTCGACCACCACAAGCTGGGCGACGTGACCACCCCCAACCCGCTGGAAATGTGGGTGTGGCCCGTGGGCTGTACCGGCACCGTGATCAAGGCGATGTACGACTTCTACGGCATCGAAGTGCCCAAGGGCATCGCGGGCGGCCTGCTGTGCGCCATCCTGTCCGACACCGTCATGTTCAAGTCCGTCACCTGCACTGCCGCCGACAAGAAGGCCGTTGAAGCCCTTGCCAAGATCGCGGGCGTGGCCGACGTGATGGCCCTGGGCATGGAAATGTTCAAGGTGAAGTCCGCCGTTGACGGCGCGTCCATGAAGGACCTGGTCTTCCGCGACTACAAGGACTTCGACATGGGCGGCAAGAAGGTCGGCATCGGCCAGCTGGAAGTGGTGGACCTGTCCATCCTCGAGCCCGTGAAGGCCGGCCTGTACGAAGAAATCACCAAGGTGAAGGGCGAAGGCCGTCACTCGGTGTTCCTGCTGCTGACCGACATCATGAAGGAAGGTTCCGAAATGCTGATCGTTTCGGACGACGCCTCCGTGGTCGAAAAGGCGTTCGGCGTGAAGGCCGAAGGCAAGTCGGTGTGGCTCGACGGCGTGATGAGCCGCAAGAAGCAGGTGGTGCCCAACTTCGAAAAGGCCTTCAAGGGCTAGTCGAAACGGCAACCCGATCGACGCAGACTGACGCAGTCTGGGCCCGGCGGCATATGTCGCCGGGCCTTTTGCGTTTGCGGGGCGGTGCGGGTGCTGCCGAGGGGCGTCGGAAGGGCGCTAAACGGCGCGGCCGGACTTGCTGTGCGATGCCGGAAGGGACGCAGCCGGACGGTCTTGGCGCGGGGAGGGATCAGCCCTGTTCGCGTCCGTGCGCGTGGACCTGTTCATCGAGACGGGCGAGGGCCATGCTGCGCAGTTCGCGCAGGTGCGCGCCAGAGGCGGCCCCCAGGTTGCGGAACTCCGGCGGCAGCTTCACGGCCAGCAGGGTGGCCAGCTCCGACTCGGTGCGGCGGCGCAGCGCCTCCAGCCGGGACAGGCAGGCTTCGGGAATACGCGGCGGATCGTACGGGGCAAGGGTGTCGCCAGTGCCTGAAGCGGGCGGCGACGCAGTTACGGCCGCGGCGGCAGGCTCACCGCGCGTCGCCATGCCCGGCGCATCGTCGGGCTGCCGCAGCGCGCAATCCGGTCCGGTGTCCATGCCCTTGCCCGTGCCGTCGGCCAGCACCAGCAGCCGCATGGCGGGCAGCAGCCCGCGCAGGTGCATCGCCAGCAGCAGGTCCACCCGCGTGCCGGGCCGCAGTTCCGCGTAGCGGGCAAGGCGCATGTGCAGCCGGGCGGCCATGTCGCCCGCCTCTATGAACCGTACGGGCATGGCCAGCCGCGCGCCCAGCGCCCGCGCCAGCGGCGCGCCGCGATCCTCGTGGCCGTAGTGGTGCGGCAGCACGTCCGCGCCCGTCGTCACCTTGCCGAGGTCGTGGCACAGGGCCATCCAGGTCACCAGTTCCAGCCGTGGCGGGTGCATCCCCGGCATCTCCGGCGAGTCCCACGTATCCGGGGCCGGGCTGTGTGCAGCGCCGGGGGGCTGCGGCGCGCCGCATCCTCCGCCCGGCCCGTGCGCGGCCAGCGCGGCCGCCATGTCCATGACCCGCGCCACGTGGTCCAGCACCGACCCCGTGTGGTAGCGCACGGGTCCGGCGGGCACCCCGTCGGCCCCGGCCAGTTCGGCGAACCACGGCAACAGGCAGCCGCCCGCGTGCAGCACCTTCAGGTAGCGGCCAGGGCAGGGCGTGGCCAGCGCCTTCAGAGTTTCGCGGCACACCTGCTCGGCGGGCAGGCTGTCCAGAGCGCCGCTGGCTGCCACCTCGCGCATCTGGGCCAGCGTTTCGGGATGCACGCTGAACTCCGGAAACCGAGCCGCGAAGCGCGCGGCGCGAAACACCCGCACCGGGCTGTCGGCCAGCGCCGTGGGCGAGGCCGGGCGCAGCACCCGCGCGGCAAGGTCGGCCAGCGCCTGCGGGTGCGCATGCAGCATGCCGGTTTCGGTCAGGGCCATGGCATTGACGGTGAAGTCGCGTGCGGCCAGGTCTTCGTCCAGCGTGCCGCGCAAGGGCAAGTGCTCCACGCCGTCCAGCAGGTACACGTCGATGTCGCGCCCAACCTTGCGGGCGCCGGGGTTCTGCCGTACAAAACACGCCGCGTCGCCCTCGAAGGCCACGTCGTGTTCGCGCGGCATGACGCCCAGCAGCAGGTCGCGCACGGCTCCGCCCACGAGATACGTCTTCATGCGGTGAACGTATCCGATTTCAGCCCGGACGGAAATGCGCACGGCTCCGCAACGCCCCAGCCCTTGGGAACCCCCTTCACTTCATGCCGGGAGGAACCATGTCCAGCAGCACTGGCCACCCCGCCCGCAACAGCGGCAGCGCCCCGCATGATGCCGCCAGCGGGTCGGGGCAGGGCATTCCTGTTGCGCACTTGTTGCACGAAGGTCTCCCCCGGCCGCCGTCCGGCACGCCATCAGACAGCGCAGCCGGCCAGCCGTCCGCCGCGCCTCAGTGGATGGCCGATCCGCTGCCGCCCGAAATCCTGCGCGCTTTGCCTGGCTGGGGGGACGACCTGGCCGCGTGCCCCGGCTTCGTCCCGGTGACCGTGGGGGGCGTGCCCCTGCTGGCGGCACGCCCTGGCATGCCCGCACCGTCCGAATCATCCGCGGCTTCCCCGTTTTGCGCCGTCGCGGGCCCCGACGCTCCTCTTCCGCCCGGTGGCGCGCCAGCGCCGTCCGCCACGGGCTCCGCCCCTCCTTCGGTGATCATCTGCGGGCCGTGCACCTCCAGCCTCGACGTGGCCCACGCCCTTGCCGCCGCCGGTGCCCTGCCGGAGTGGGGCGCGGTGCTGGCCGTTTCGCAGCGTGCCGGGCGCGGCCAGTTGCGCCGCCCGTGGGAATCGCCGCCCGGCAACATCTACGCCGCCTTGCGCCTGCCCGCCGCCGGGGTGTTCGCCACCGAGACGGCGGCCATCGCCCTGGGCTGTCTGTTCGCCGAGTCCTTCGCGGCGCTGGGCGTGCCCGTGCAGCTGAAATGGCCCAACGATCTGCTGCTGGGCGACGCCAAGATCGGCGGCATGCTCATCGAGGAAAAGCGCGGGGTGGTGCTGGCGGGCATCGGCATCAACCTGGTGTCCGCCCCCCCGCTGGAAGCCCTGCGCCAGGGCTGGGCGGTGCCCGCCGCCAGCCTGGCCGACCGCGACATTTCCGCCACGCCGCTGACGCTGTGGCGCCATCTTGTGGAGGGGGCGCTTTTCTGCTATGAAGCGCAAGTTCTACGCGCCGGTGGGGCCGATTTCGTATCGTGCGCGGAAAAGCATCTTGCCTGGGTAGGCCGTGGGGTTGTGGTTCACGGTGGCGATGTGGGTGACTGTCCGGGCAGGATTCTTGGACTCGAACCGCAGGGGGGCCTGCGGATTGTCATTTCGGGCAGGGAACACATACTCCGCTCCGGCAGCATCACGCCCATACCTTCGTGATCCGTATTCCATGCGCCACGCGCATGCGCACGTCAATTCCGGTCGCCCCTTGCGGGCCGGACAGCCAGGATACCGAGGATTAGATGGGCATCAAGACCTTCGAGCAGGTGTTGGAAGAGGTGAGGGGCAAGGCGATTCTGGTGGCCAACCGGGGCATCCCGGCCCGCCGCATCTGCCGCTCGATCCGTGAACGCTTCGATGCCGTGGCCGTGATGACCGCCACCGACATCGACAAGACCTCTCCGGCCGCCTCCGCAGCGCAGGAGCTACTGCTGCTCGGTTCCGACCCCAGAGCGTATCTGGACATCGACCACATCATCGCGCTGGCCAAACAGCGCGACATGGTCGCCATTCACCCCGGATGGGGCTTCGCTTCCGAAGACGAACGCTTTCCGGCCAAGTGCAAGGCCGCCGGTCTGACCTTCATCGGGTCCACCGCGGAGGCCATGAACCTGCTCGGCAACAAGGTGCAGGTCCGCAAGCTTGCCAAGAAGCTGAACATCCCCGTCGTTCCCGGCTCCGAGGGGGCCGTGGACATTCCCACCGCGCGCACCATCATCGACGAGATCGGCCTGCCGGTCATGCTGAAGGCGGAAGGCGGCGGCGGCGGCCGGGGTATTTTCGCCATCCATCGCGCCGAAGAGCTTTCCGACGCCTTCATGAAGGCGTCCACCATGGCGCAGGCCTCGTTCGGCAACCCGCGCCTGTACGTCGAAAAATACCTGCCTTCGGTGCGCCACATCGAAATCCAGGTCATCGCCGACATGTACGGCAACGTGTTCGCCTTTGACGAACGCGACTGTACCGTGCAGCGCAACCACCAGAAGCTCATCGAGATCACGCCTTCGCCGTGGGCGGGCATCACCCCCGAGCTGCGCGAACGGCTGAAGGAATACTCGCGCATGCTGGTGCGCGAGGTGGGCTACCATTCGCTGTGCACCGTGGAATTTCTGGTCACCGCCGACGGCACGCCGTACCTCATCGAGGTGAACACCCGCCTCCAGGTGGAGCACGGCATCACCGAATGCCGCTACGGCATCGACCTGGTGGAAGAGCAGATCGCCGTGGCCTTCGGGGCCAGGCTGCGCTTCACCGAACAGAACACCACCCCGCAGCACGTGGCCATGCAGGTGCGCATCAACTGCGAAGACCCGCAGAACCACTTCGCCCCCAATTCGGGCCTTGTCAGCCGCTACGTGTCGCCCGGCGGCCCCGGCGTGCGCCTGGACTCGAACATGTGCGCGGGCTACGAGTTTCCGTCCAACTACGACTCGGCGGGATCCTTGCTCATCGCCTACGGGCAGGGCTGGGAAAAGGTGCTCGGCATCATGGAGCGCTGCCTTGGCGAGTACGTCATCGGCGGCATCAAGACCACCATCCCGTTCTACAAGCAGGTGCTGAAGCACCCCAAGTTCCGCGCGGGCGACCTGGATACCAACTTCATCGCCAACACCCCGGAACTGATGTGCTACTCCGACCTCGCCCCAGAGGCGGAGCGCCTTGCGCGCCTGGTGGCCGAGGTTTCGGCCAAGGGCTACAACCCCTACGTGCAGCTGGGTGAATACCGCACCCGCGAAACGCCGCGCATGCCCCGCTTCGAGCCGGTGCTGCCGCACATTCCCGGCGCCGTGCGCCGCGCGCCCTCACCGTATCCCACGGGCGACCGCACCGCGCTGCTGGACTACCTGCGCGACGCGGGCCACGTGCACTTCACCGACACCACCCCCCGCGACATGACCCAGTCGAACAGCGGCAACCGCTTCCGCCTGGCGGAAGACGCGCTGATCGGCCCGTACCTGGACAACTGCGGGTTCTTCTCCATAGAGAACGGCGGCGGCGCGCACTTCCACGTGGCGCTCATGGCCAACATGACCTACCCGTTCTCGGAAGCGAAGGAATGGAATCGCTTCGCGCCCAAGACGCTGAAGCAGATCCTCATCCGCTCCACCAACGTGCTGGGCTACAAGCCGCAGCCCAAGAACCTCATGCGCATGACCGGCGAGATGGTGTGCGATACCCACCACATCATCCGCTGCTTCGACTTCCTGAACCACATCGAGAACATGCGCCCCTTCGCGGAAGTTGCGCTGAACCGCACCGACGTGGTCTTCGAGCCCGCGCTGTCGCTGTCGTGGGCCAAGGGCTTCGACGTGGACCACTACGTGGGCGTGACGGAAGAAGTGCTGCGCATGGTGGGCAGCGTGGCCGGGGTGGGCCCCGACCAGGCCGCGAAGCAGATCATCCTGGGCCTGAAGGACATGGCGGGCATGTGTCCGCCCCGGTTCATGACGGCCCTGGTCACCGCCCTGCGCAAGCGCTGGCCCTCGCTGGTGCTGCACTACCACCGCCATTACACCGACGGCCTGTTCGTGCCTTCCGTGGGTGCGGCCGCCAAGGCGGGCGCGCACATCGTGGACGCGGCCCTTGGCGCTTCGGTGCGTTCGTACGGGCAGGGCGACGTGCTGGCCACGGCCGCCTACCTGGAAGACGAACTGGGCCTGAAGACCAACCTGAACAAGAACATGATCCGCGACTGCAACTTCGTGCTCAAGCAGATCATGCCGTACTACGACCGCTACTGCGCGCCGTACTTCCAGGGCATCGACCACGACGTGGTCGAGCACGCCATGCCCGGCGGGGCCACCTCGTCGTCGCAGGAAGGGGCCATGAAGCAGGGGTACATCCACCTTCTGCCGTACATGCTCAAGTTCCTGGCGGGCACCCGCAAGATCGTGCGCTACCACGACGTGACGCCCGGCTCGCAGGTTACCTGGAACACCGCCTTCCTGGCCGTGACCAATGCCCACAAGCGCGGCGGCGAAGAAGAAGTGCGCTACCTGCTCGAAGTGCTGGACCACGTGGCCCGGCATGACGAGGCAGAACTGACGCCCGAAATGCGCAAGGCGCGCCTGTCCATCTACCAGGACTGCAACGACGCCTTCCGCAACCTGCTGCTGGGCCGCTTCGGCAAGCTGCCCCTCGGCTTCCCGGCGGACTGGGTGTACGAGAGCGCCTTCGGCAACGAATGGAAGAAGGCCATCGCCTCGCGCACCGAGGCTTCGCCCCTCGATTCGCTGACCGACGTGGACCTGGCCGCCGAAGAGCGCGGCTATGTCGAGATCATGCGCCGCAAGCCCACGGAAGAAGAGTTCGTCCTGTACCTGAACCACCCCGGCGACGCCATCAAGACCATCCAGTTGCGGGCCCGCTTCGGCAACCCCAACAACCTGCCGCTGGACGTGTGGTTCGAGGGCATTGCCCCCGGCGAGGACCTGAACTTCCTCGATTCCAACGGCAAGCCGCACCATCTCGCGCTGCTCAGCATCTCGCGCCCCAACGAGGCGGGCATGAGCGTGGTGCGCTACGTGCTGGACTCGGAATTCATGAGCTGCGAGGTGCAGGTGGCCAAGGCCGCCATCTCCGACGCCAAGGGCACGGAAAAGGCCGACCCGTCCAACCCCATGCACGTGGCCGCGCCCAGCAACGGCGACCTCTGGGTGATGTACGTGCACCCCGGCGACGTGGTGAAGGCCGGAGAAGAGCTGTTCAACATCTCCATCATGAAGCAGGAAAAGGCGGTGCTGGCCCCGGTTTCCGGCATGGTCAAGCGCGTGCTGAAAACCGCCGACTACCGCGAAAGCAAGCAGATGATGCCGGTACGCGAGGGCGAGCTGATCGTGGAGCTTGGGCCCATTCCGCGCACCTGCCCCAATGCGGCGTGCTCGCGGCCCATCACCATGGAAGGCATCGACTTCTGCCCCTACTGCGGCGAATCGCTGAACCCGTAAGCAATATCCGCGCGCGGTCCGCTCTCCGGACGGGCCGCGCGCGGAACCATGTTTCCCGGCTGCATCCGCGCCGCCGCCACGCCGAGGGGCAGGGCGGACATCGATGCAAGAACCCTCATAAGGAGACCGGCACCCCATGCCAGCCCCCTGCATGATACCCACCGGCTGATAGCAACGCCCCGCGCGTGGGACAAGACCGGCATTTTCGGGTATCGGACCTTCAGGCAAGCGTTTCTATCCCCCATAGGAGGATTCACGAATGGGCAAAACTCCGGTTGAAAAGCCCGCGGCCAAGGCCGCCAAGGCTGGCGCCGAGATTTCCGAACTCACCAAGAAGCTGGTGCTGACCGGCGCCGACATCGTGCGCATCGGCGACGACGCCGAACTGCTGGTCGGCGGCAAGAACTACAACACCGCCATCATCAGCCAGGTGGAAGGAATCCGCGCACCCGAGTTCCGCGCCATATCGTCGCAGGCGTTCCACACCCTGCTTGACGAAACCAGGGTCAACGCATCGCTCGTCCGCGCCACCGTGGACAAGGAATACAACCGCATCGACTGGAACGACCCCGAGATCAACAAGGATTCGGAGTTCCTGCAGAAGTTCGTTCGCAACCTGGCCAAGGAAATCCGGGCCCAGGCGTCCGCCAAGCCGGGTGAAACCCAGATCAAGCTGCGCACCTTCGTCAACAACGTGGTGGAAGGCTTCGCCACTTCGCCGGAAGGCATCGACCAGCTGCGCAAGCGCTCGGTGCTGGTGCAGGCGGGCATCCTGTGCGTGGAACTGCCCAAGGAAGTGGACGAATGCGTGCGCGCCGCCTACCGCTCTATCTGCAAGGAAGCGGGCGCGGAAGACGTGCCCGTGGCCGTGCGCTCCTCCGCCGCCGGTGAAGACTCGCGCAAGAAGGCCTTTGCCGGGTTGCAGGACACCTACCTGAACATCGTGGGCGAAAGCCGCGTGTCCGCCGCGTACCACTGGGACTGCGCATCCGCCTACAACCTGCGCTCCATGACCTACCGGCGCGAGGCGATCCTGGACGCCCAGGCCCGCGCCGAAGCCACCGGCGACGAATCCATCGCCATCAAGGCCAAGCAGGAATGGGCCATCGAGAACACCTCGCTCTCGGTGTGCATCATGCGCATGATCAACCCGGTCATCTCCGGCACCGCCTTCAGCGCGGACACCGCCACCGGCTGCCGGGGCACCGCGCGCAAGGACCTGGTGGGCATGGACGCCAGCTACGGCCTCGGCGAGGCCGTGGTGGGCGGCATGGTCACCCCGGACAAGTTCTACGTCTTCCAGCGTGACGACGGGCCCGAGGTGGTCATCCGCCAGATGGGCTGCAAGGACAAAAAGATCGTCTACGACGAGAAGGGCGGCACCAAGAAGGTGTCCGTGCCGGAAATCGAGGCCTTCCGCTGGTCGCTTTCGCTGGCCCAGGCCGAACAGGTGGCCAAGGGCGTGCGCGCCATCAGCCGCGCCTACGGCGACATGATCATGGACACCGAATTCTGCATCGACTCGGCCGACCGGCTGTGGTTCGTGCAGGCCCGCCCCGAAACCCGCTGGAACGAAGAGCTGGAAAAGCACCCGCACACCATCTTCATGCGCCGCCGCGAGGTGGACCCAAAGGCGGCCACCCAGGCCGAGGTGCTGCTGGAAGGCAACGGCGCGTCGCGCGGGGCCGGGCAGGGCAGGGTGAAGTTCCTGCGTTCCGCCCTGGAGCTGAACAAGATCAACAAGGGCGACATCCTCGCCGCGGACCGCACCGACCCGGACATGGTGCCCGGCATGCGCGTGGCCGCCGCCATCCTTGCCGACGTTGGCGGCGACACCAGCCACGCGGCCATCACCTCGCGCGAACTGGGCATCCCCGCCGTCATCGGCATCCAGCGCCTGGAAATCCTGCGCGCCCTGGACGGCCAGGAAGTGACCGTGGACGGCACCCGCGGCCGGGTGTACCGGGGCATGCTGCCCCTGCGCGAAGTGGGCGGCGAGATGGACCTGTCGAAGCTCCCCCCCACCAAGACCAAGGTCGGCCTGATCCTGGCCGACGTGGGCCAGGCCATGTTCCTCTCGCGCCTGCGCGAGGTGGAAGACTTCGAGGTGGGCCTGCTGCGCGCGGAATTCATGCTGGGCAACATCGGCGTGCACCCGCAGGCGCTGGAGGCCTTCGACAGTGGTGAACTGGACCACGCCGTGCAGGCCAAGCTGCGCGAACTGGATTCCCGCTTGTCCAAGATCCTGCGCGAACAGCTTTCCGCCGGGCTCATCGCCATCGACATGAAGCTGCGCGAGTACGTGGGGCACATCACCGGGCTGTCCGCCGAGATCGAGGCGCTGGCCTCGCGCGAGAACCTGCGCGGTACCGAGCAGGTGCTGGTGATGCACCGCAAGATGCGCGAACTGGACCACAAGCTGGACGAGCACGTGGAACTGGCCACCCGCCGCATCGACATCCTGAAGACCTCCATCGACCTTGAAGACCACGTGCGCGTGGTCATGGGCTATGACGACCAGTTGGCCATGCTCAACGGCATCGACCCGGACACGGTGAAGCGCCGCGCCGAGATCGAGGCCAACGTGCGCGCCCACGTGGAACGCATCGAGGACATTCCCGCCGTGCAGGACGCGCTGGCCAAGATCGCCCGCCTGCGCCACGAGGTGGGGCTGCGCAGCGGCCTGCAGAAGGAAATGGACGACATGCGCGCCGTGCCGGACAAGATCCGCGCCCTGATCCGTTCGCGCGGGTTCCGCACCGGCAAGGAACACTACGTGCAGACCCTGTCGCAGGGCCTGGCCCTGTTCGCCATGGCCTTCTACGGCAAGGACATCGTCTACCGCACCACCGACTTCAAGTCGAACGAGTACCGCAACCTGCTGGGCGGCAACCTGTTCGAGCAGATCGAAGACAACCCCATGCTGGGCTTCCGCGGGGTGTCGCGCAACCTGCACGACTGGGAAATCGAGGCCTTCAAGCTGGCGCGCGGGGTGTACGGCGGGGTCAACCTGCAGCTCATGCTGCCCTTCGTGCGCACCCTCGAGGAAGCGCGCTCCATGCGCCGCTACCTGGAACAGGTGCACAAGCTGAAGAGCGGCGTCGACGGGCTGAAGATGATCCAGATGTCGGAAATTCCGTCCAACGCCGTGCTGGCCAAGCAGTTCATCGAGGAGTTCGACGGGTTCTCCATCGGCTCCAACGACATGACCCAGATGGTGCTGGCCACCGACCGCGACAACGCGCGCCTTGGCCACATCTACGACGAGGAAGACCCGGCCGTGGTCTGGGCCATCCTGGTCACCATCTTCACCGGCCAGAAGTGCGCCCGCAAGGTTGGCTTCTGCGGCCAGGGCGTGTCCAACAGCAAGATACTGCGCGGCCTGGTGGCCATCGCGGGCATCGTGTCCGCCTCCGTGGTGCCCGACACCTACTACCAGACCAAGCTGGACATGGCCGAGGTGGAAGCGGAGAACATCCCCACCTCGGAACTGGGCACCTGGCTGCGTGACCAGCACCTGGCCAACCTGCGCGCGCTGCTGGAGGAAAAGGGCTACGGCCACATCCTCAAGAAGTACACCCAGGCCGAAGACCTGATGGACTGGTACGAAGGCGAACTGCGCCGCCTGCACGAACTGCTGCGCGAAAGCCTGGAAACGCCCAAGGAGAAGTTCTACCGCTCCGAGCTGGAACAGTTCCGGGCCACCTTCCACAAGCCGGTCATCTACGCCACCTGGAACTGGTCCAGCACCGTCTCCGACGCGCTGCACCAGGCCGGGTTCGCCAACTTCGAGGAGCAGGCCAAGGCCCTGGAGGCCCAGCGCGCCAAGAAGTGGTAGCAGACGGCTTGTCGCCTTCCCCCTGTCTGGCGCGAGACGCGCGCCTTCGAACTGGCAGCGGAACGGCAACGGGCAATGGATACACGACGGGCGGCCTTCGGGCCGCCCGTTTTCCGTTATGCCAGAGGAGGACAGTGTGGGACTGGCACATGCCCACATGACCGGGGCAAGCCTTTGCCCCACGCGTGCAGCCCCGGTCGGCGTCACCGGGGAGACAGGCAGAGTGCGCCTGCACGCGATGCTGCCTGGCGGGCTTGCGACTTGCCCGCGCACGCCCCATCTTTGCAGAAGAGCGATGGCCTCGCTCGGGGAGGCGACCATGACACAACTGGCGCTCAAGAGGGCGTACGCACCCCCAACCCCGGATGACGGCCTGCGCGTGCTGGTGGACCGACTGTGGCCGCGCGGCCTTCCGCGCGAAGGAGGCCGCGTCGACCACTGGCTGCGAAACGTCGCCCCTTCCGACGAACTGCGCCGCTGGTTCGGGCATGCGCCTGAACGCTGGCCGGAATTTCAGGCCCGCTATCACGAGGAACTGCGCGCTACGCACCACGAAGACCTGCACCTGCTGCGGGCGCTGGCGACCGGGGCAGGGCGGGTCACCCTGCTGTTCGCCGCACGCGATGCCGCGCGCAACAACGCCGTGGCCCTGAAGGCGTTTCTGGAGCAGGAGCAAGATGGCGGATAGAGCCGTTCCGAATGAATGCCCACAGGGTACGCCGATGCGGCGTTGCGGCGCGGCCTGTGGGAGCACCCTTTTTTAAAGTGACGGGTGAACTTTTCGGTTGCCTTCCCGTGTTCCCGCTGCCGCCGTCGGCTGCAATCCTTCTTCAACAGCATGGAATGCAAAGAACAACGGGGAGTCCTCGCGGACTCCCCGTTGGCATTCATGCGGCCCGCCGTTGGCCGGGCGAACCGGCCGGCAGGGCGGCGCTACTTCAGGCGCGAGGTCACGTTGTCCTCGATCCAGTGCGGGTCCAGCCATTCCACGGGCTGCACCTGCACCCCGCTGATGGTCACGCCGAAGTGCAGATGGTCGCCGCCCGCCATGCCGGTGGTGCCGGTCTTGCCGATGACGTCGCCCTTCTTCACTTGTTGGCCCACGTTGGCCGAAATCTCGCTGAGGTGCGAGTACAGGGTCTGCAGGCCAAGGCCGTGGTCGATGATCACGAGATTGCCGTAAATGCCCAGCTGCCCGGCAAAGACCACGCGCCCGCTGTTGGAGGCGGGCACCTCGGCCATGGCCAGCGAGGCGAAGTCCAGGCCCAGGTGTGTCTGGTTGTCCACCTTCTGCCCGTTGTAGATGTAGCTGCGGTTGTCCGCGAACCCGGCCCGGGTGGCCGAGTTGGGCAACTGCAGGAAGGCACCGTGCCAGAGCATGTTGGGCGCGGTATCCTTGCCCACTTCCAGCAGCTTGCGTTCGTTGGAGGTGCGCAGTTCGCTGTTCACCTTCAGGAAGCGCTCCAACTGGGTCATTTCGCCGGGCACTTCCTGCTCGAACTCGGGCATCTTGCTGGTCAGGAAGTTTTCGGAAAGATTGATGTTGTCATGCCGGAATACCTTGTCCAGCGGGCGGATGACCAGGCGGCTGGCCATGGCGTTGCCCGAAAGGTCCACCGCGGTTATTTCCGGCGCGTACTGGGCCATGGTGAGAAAGTGGGGAAAGGCGAAGAAGCAGATATAGTCGCCGCTGGGCTGCCGGAACCCCGGAAAGTACAGGTCGCCCACCTTCACGCCGGTGCGTTCCACATCCTCGTTCACCGAATAGAGAATGGAGCCGGTGCCGCCACGCCGCACGTAGGGGGGCATGCTCTTCACCGAAACGCGCGGGGGCTGGGTGTCGAGGCGCATGGGGTAGACCCGGGTGGTGGTGTTGCCCTTGCCGAACCCGGCCAGCGAAGTGTCGGTCGCGCGCACCTCAAGGTCGAACGCGCCGTCCTTCAGGCCCGCGTCCTTCAGGTTGAAGGTCACGCGCTGTTCGCGGCGGCCATCGGAGAAGGCGCTGTCGAGCACGACCAGCGAGTGCGAATTCTTCTTCACCGTGACGGTGACGGACCGGATGCCCGACTTCTTGTCGCGCAGGGTCAGCGCCAGGTCCTGATGCGGCGAGGCGCGCCCCGTGTCCGGGGTAAGGATGACTTCCGGCCCTTCCATGTCCTGGAAGAGCATGAAGCCGCCGATGCCGAGCAGCCCCAGCAGGGCCGCGAACACGATCACGATGGAAAGATTCTTTGCTGCAGTCATGTCTCCTGATCCTTTCAAGTGAAAAGCCGCCCTGAAAGCCGGGCGGCTCGTGTGGAACCTTTGGGGGAATGGCTTCGGTGCTGGCGCGCGCTCCTGATTTCCGGCTGGCCGGCAGGGATTGCGGATTTGCTACGGATGCTCGACCGCGTCCAGCAGACTGATGGTCAGCTTCAGGAAGTCGGCCTCGGTCACGATGCCCACCAGGCGGTTGTCCTCGGTCACCGGCAGGCACCCGTACTTGTGGTGCAACAGCAGTTCGGCCGCGTCGCGCAGCAGGGTGCCGGGGTGCACGCACACCACGTCGGTGCGCATGATCTCGCCCACGGGAATGCCGGAATCTATCTCGTTCTGCACCGCCTCGTCCACGTCGGCGAAGCGGGAAATGGTGGCGGAAAGGATGTCGCGGTGGGTCAGCAGCCCCTGGAAGTCGCCCTTGGCGTCCACGATGGGAATGTGCCGGATGCGGGCCAGTTGCATCAGCGAGCGGGCCGCCCGGAGCGAATCGGTCTTCTTCAGGGTGAAGAGGCCTGTGGACATCAAGTCGCCGACGTAGAGCATGGCTTCCCCCACATGCATGTTTCACCAAGTGTCGCATACTCCGCGCATAAGTCAAGCAAGCCCGGGCGCGACATGCGCCCGGTTGCGCTCGGTTGCGCCCGGTTGCCCGTTGTCCCCGGCCGCGCAACGTCCCCCTGGCGGGCAGACATTCACCCGCCTGATTGACGCCGGAAGCAAAATCTGTTTTCCAAGCCATGCCGGGGCCGTAAGGACGAAGCGACTCGCAGCGCCTGTCCCCACGCCTTTGCCCCCTTCCGCAATCCGCCCGCGCGCCTCGCCGACGCGACAACGCCCGCCACGCGGCGTCCGCCACGCCCTTGCGGCCCTGTCGCGCGTGTTTACGCGCAGGCGCGATGTGCCGGAGGATTGGAAGGCAGCCCGCGTGACCGTTCGCGATCGCCCCATCGGCGTGTGCGGCCGGATTTCCGGCGCGGCGGCCACGGCCCCGGCAGGGCACCCATTCCCAAAAAGGACCGCGCATGCTCGACATGAAGCGCAACCGCGAGCGCATGGTGAAACAGCAGTTGGAGACGCGCGGCATCACCGACCCGGCCGTGCTCGTGGCCATGCGTTCCGTGCCGCGCCACCTGTTCGTGCAGGAAGCCCTGCGCGCACAGGCCTACGAAGATCACCCCCTGCCCATCGGACATGGCCAGACCATTTCCCAGCCGTTCATCGTGGCGCTCATGTCGCAGATCATCGAGCCGCAGCCCGGCCTGCGGGTGCTGGAAATAGGCACCGGTTCCGGCTACCAGGCCGCCGTGCTGGCCGAAATGGGCATGGACGTGTACACGGTGGAGCGCATCCGCGAGTTGCATGCCGCCGCGCGCGATCTGCTGCGCACCCTCAAGTACCGCAAGGTGCGCCTGAAGCTGGACGACGGCACCCTGGGCTGGCCGGAGGCCGCGCCCTACGACCGCATCCTGGTCACGGCGGGCGGGCCCGAGGTGCCCGCGCCGCTCATCGACCAGCTGGCAGACCCCGGCATCCTGGTCATCCCCGTGGGCACCAGCAAGCGCATGCAGGAACTGGTGGTGGTGCGCAAGCAGGGCGGCCGCGTGGTGCGCGAAAGCAAGGGCGGGGTGGCCTTCGTGGATCTCGTGGGCACCCACGGCTGGCGGAATTGACGCGTCCCCGCCGCACGGGCGTCGCCCATGGTGCGAAATCGCACAGCGACCCCCC
>NZ_AGFG01000011.1 GCF_000226255.1 Desulfovibrio sp. A2 | reverse complement strand
TACGACCTGGAAATGGTGGAACTGCACCACAACCGCAAGAAGGATTCGCCCAGCGGCACCGCCCTGCGCCTTGCCGAATGCCTGGCCGAAGCGCGCGGCTGGAACCTGCCAGACGTGGCCAACTACCACCGCGAAGGCATCATCGGCGAACGGCCCAAGGAAGAGATCGGCATCCAGACCATTCGCGGCGGCGACGTGGTGGGTGTACACACCATCTACGCCATGGGCCCCGGCGAACGCATCGAAATCACCCATCAGGCTCACTCGCGCGAAAACTTCGCCCAAGGCGCCCTGCGCGCCGCCAAGTGGCTGCCCCAGCAGCAGCCCGGCACGCTCTATTCCATGCTGGACATGTTGTAGGCACCGGACGCTTAAAGACGAATCGGGGGAAGGGGGAAACTTTTGAAAAAGTTTCCCCCCTTCCCCCCGAACCCCCTTTCCCCTTCCAAACTTTTTGTTTGTTGCGTGGTTGCATATGTCATCTGTGCCGTCTTCACATAGCTGAATACTATCGGCATGGTAAGCCCCAATGAAAAAAGTTTTGAGCGGGTAGGGAGGGGTTCGGGGAGGGAGG
>NZ_AGFG01000012.1 GCF_000226255.1 Desulfovibrio sp. A2 | reverse complement strand
CCCTGGTGGACCGCGCCTTGTCCGAAGGAGCCGACCCGTTCTCGCTGGTGCAGGACAAGCTGATCCCCGGCATCACCGAGGTGGGCCGCCGCTACGAGCGGCGCGAGTACTTCCTGCCGCAGCTCATCCGTTCCGCGGAGACCATGCAGCATGCCTTTCGCAAACTTCAACCATTGCTTGAAGCCCAGCGGGGGCAGGAAACGCGGCCGGTGATCATCATGGCCACGGTGGAAGGCGACATCCACGACATCGGCAAGAACATCGTCACGCTGATGCTGGGCAACCACGGGTTCGACGTGGTGGACCTGGGCAAGGACGTGAAGGCCGCCGACATCGTGGAGGCCGCCGAGCGCCACGGGGCCGGGGTGATCGGGCTTTCGGCCCTGATGACCACCACCATGGTGCGCATGGAGGACACTGTGCGACTGGTGCGCGAACGCGGCCTGCCCGTCAAGGTCATGGTGGGCGGCGCGGTGGTGACGCCCGCCTTTGCCGAGGCCATCGGCGCGGACGGCTATTCCGCCGACGCCGTGGAGGCCGTGCGCGTGGCCAAGGAGTTGCTGGCCGTCCAGTAGGAAGCGACTCAAAATTGTCTTTTCGCCCGTTGGCTTCCGACCCGAAGGGTGCGAAGCGTGGCCGTTGGGCGAGCTTGTGAGCCCTACGGCCATCGTGCGCAACGCGGTCAAACTTCGCCTGCCATGTCGGTCGAATACGATAAGAGTACGCTCTGCGGTCGCCATCCGTAATGCTCGAAGATTCGCTTAACGGCTGCCGCACTCCCTCATGGCAGGCTTGTTTTCCTTGCCAACAAACGAAAAGCCTAATTTTGAGCCAGTTGCTGAATCGTAGCTGTACCCCTCTGCGCAGTAACGACTTTTTCACACCCCTCGCCTGCCGGGTGGTTTCGTCGTCTCGTTAATCCGTTTCCTTTCATTTTCTGTTCATTGCCGGGTGTCTGTTCTGGGTGACAGCCCGCGTGGCCTTTGGGACGACTTGTCGGGACGCGCCGGTTGCCCCGGCGCACGTTCGGCGGTAAGAATGCGCTCCGCCCCTGCGGCGGATGCCGGGGGTGCGCCGGGCCGGTGCCCGTTGCCGCGCCGTTTCCGCCGGTTCCATCAATCGGAGGCTTCCTGATGAAACGCCTGATATCGCTCGTTCTTCTGCCACTGGTGCTTGCCGCCCTGTGCGGCGCGGCCGTCGCGGCCCCCACCGGGGTGGAAGAATTGGGCTCCGGCGAGTTGCTGCGCCGCGTCACCGCCGCCAAGGGCAAGGTGGTCATCGTCAATTTCTTTGCCTCGTGGTGCCCGCCGTGCCTGGAGGAGATTCCCGGCCTGATCAGCGTGCGCGCCCGCTATCCAGAGGACAAGGTGGCCCTGTACGGCATCTCGCTGGACGACAACCCCAAGCAACTCGCGGCCTTCATGTCCCGCACGCCGTTCAACTACCCGGTGTGGAAAGGCAAGGAGGAGTTGCAGCGGTTCTTCAACGTGTCCTCCATTCCGCAACTGCTGGTCTACGACCGTGAAGGCAAACTGGTGGCCAACCACGTGGGCCTTGTCGAGGCGGAGGAACTGGGCAAGTTCGTGGATACCCTGCTGGGGGGCAAGTAGATGGGCCAGCCTTACATCCGCAAGGCCCGCGTGCAGGACGTGAAGGCCATCCACGGCCTCCTCATGCATACCTCCGGCCAGGGGCTGCTGCTGCCCCGTTCGCTGAACCAGCTGTACAGCCACCTGCGCGACTTCGTGGTCATCGACCCGGACGACGGCGGCCCGCTGGTGGGCTGTTGCGCTTTGTCCATCGCCTGGGACGACATCGCCGAGGTGCGTTCGCTGGTGGTGGCCGACGTGCTGCGCGGCAAGGGCTGGGGCCGCAAGCTGGTGGATGCCTGCCTGAGCGATGCCGTGACCCTGGGCATCTTCCGGGTGTTCGCGTTGACCTATCAGGTGGATTTCTTTCTGAAGATGGGGTTCCGGGTGGTGGAGAAGGACGTGCTGCCCCAGAAAATATGGGCGGACTGCATCCACTGTCCCAAGTTCCCCGACTGCGACGAGACGGCGGTACTGCTGGAAATGTAGCCGCGCGGCGGCCCCGGCGCCCCCGGCGTTCGTTGACGATAGTGAATTGCCCTTGCGGGGCGGTCCCCCATGCGGCGCAACCCATGCCGCGTGGCGATGCCCCCCGCATTCGCATCATCAAAATACCCAGGCCCGGAGGCCGGACGACAATGACGATCAAGGAACTGAAGGTGGTGTACGACGCGCAGGCCATTGCCGCGCGTGTGGCCGAGATGGGCCAGGAGATCAACCGCCTGTACGCGGGCGAGGAACTGGTGGTTGTCTGCGTGCTGAAGGGCGCGTTCATGTTCTTCGCCGACCTGGTGCGGCACCTGGACATGCGCCCCGAACTCGATTTCGTGCGCGTGGCCAGCTACGGCGCGTCAACCGCCACCTGCGGCACCGTCAGCTTTACCAAGGACGTGGAGGTGCCCTTGCAGGGCAAGCACGTGCTGCTGGTGGAAGACATCGTGGACACCGGCCACACCGTGGACTTCCTGTTCCGCCAACTGGCGGCGCGCGGCGCCAAGAGCCTGCGCCTGGCCGCGCTGGTGGACAAGCAGGAACGCCGCGCCGTGCCCGTGCGCGTCGACTTCGCCGGGTTTGCGTTGCCCGGTGGCTTCATTGTAGGGTATGGGCTCGACTATGCCGAACGGTATCGCGAACTTCCCGGCATCTACGAAGCCGTCATCGAACCCGAGGGTGCATAGGGTGGGCGAAACCGCCTGTCCGTCGTCGCGCCCCGGCCATTCGCCGAGATCCCACGCCCGAGGTGCCCGATGATCGTCATCTGCCCCAGCTGCTCGACCAAGTACAACCTCCCCGACGATCGCGCCCGCCCCGGTGCGAAGTTGAAGTGCACGCTGTGCAAGTCCGTCTTTCCCATAGAGGCGGCCACCCCGCCTTCGGCGTCCACGGACGGCGTCCCTGATTTCGACGCCGGCATGGGCGGCGTCGGCATGGGTGAAGACACGCAGGGCGCGGCCAATGGCCTTGTTTCCGCCAACGGCGCGGAACTGGACCACGGCCCCTTCGACGTTGCCAGCGACGACGCCAAGCTGGACGCCGCCGTGCGCGCCAAAATGCAGGCCGAAGCGCGCAAGCGCGACCGGGCTGGCGACGAAGGCCCCGACGTCAGCGACATCATCGGCTCCATGAAGGGCTACAACCTCGACGACGCCCCGCCCGCCGTGCCGCCCAAGAAGTATGGCTGGCCGGTCGTCGCCGGTTTCGTGGCCGTGTTGCTGGCCGTGGCCTTGGGCGTCACCCTGCGCTTCACCGGCATCTGGCCCTCGGATAAGGCGGCGGATACGCCGCCGCCTGCGGTCAACGGCACCGAGCAGATCAAGAACATCGCCTTGCGCAACTACCGCCAGTACTACGTGAACAACGAGAAGGTGGGCCAGGTGGCGGTGATCGAGGGCAAGGTGGTGAACAACTTCTCCTCCCCCCGCGAACTGATCAAGATCGAGGCTTCGCTCTACGACGCCAACGGCGCGGCCGTGGTCACCAAGCAGCAGTTGTGCGGCGTCACCGTGTCGCTGTTCCAGTTGCAGGTGCTGGGCGAGCAGGAGCTGGAAACGGCCCTGAACAACAAGATCGAGATCCTCACCAACAACACCAACGTGCCTCCCGGCGGCGAAGTGCCGTTCATGGTGGTGTTCTACAACCCGCCCGCCTCCGTGGCCGAATTCGGCGTCAAGGTGGTGGAGGCGCGCACCCCGCCCGAAAGCAAGTAGCGTGCGCCCGTGAAGCTGCGCGAAACCTACGTCTGCACCGCCTGCGGGGCGCGCGCGCCGCAATGGCGCGGCCAGTGCCCCGCCTGCAAGGAATGGAACACTCTGGAGCTTACCGTGGCCCCGCGCGAGGGCCGGGCCGGGGCGCGCTCCGGGGCGTCGTCCGTTGGCGCGCAGGGCAGGGCGCAACCGCTCAAGGATGTGGCCGACCACGGGGCAGAGCCCTTCGGCAGCGGACTTGATGCGCTGGACCGGGTGCTGGGCAAGGGGCTGGTGCCGGGTGCGGCCATTCTTGTGGGCGGCGAGCCGGGCATCGGCAAGTCCACGCTGCTGTTGCAGGTGGCCGGGTCCGTGGCGGCCTCGAACCGCTCCGTGCTGTACCTTTCCGGCGAGGAATCGCTGCCCCAGCTCAAATCGCGCGCCGAACGGCTGGGCGTGCTGCACGACGAACTCATGGCCGTGGCCACCACCCGGCTGGATGACGTGCTGCCCCTGCTGGAAGGCCCCGCCGCCCCCGCGCTGCTCATCGTCGATTCCGTGCAGACCGTCAGTTCCGACCGGGCGGAAGGACTGCCCGGCAACGTCAGCCAGGTGCGCGCCGTTTCCACGGAAATCGTCGAGGCCTGCAAGCGCAGCGGCACCACGGTGTTGCTGGTGGGCCACGTGACCAAGGATGGCGCGCTGGCGGGGCCGCGCCTGTTGGAACACCTGGTGGACACGGTCATCTCCATCGAAGGCGACCGGCGGCAGATGTTCCGCCTGCTGCGGGTGCTCAAGAACCGCTTCGGCCCCAACCAGGAACTGCTGGTCTTCCGCATGGCCGAGCAGGGCATGGAGGTGGTGGAAGACCCCTCCACCTTCTTTCTCGGCGCGCGCGACCCGGCCCTGTCGGGCACCGCGCTGGTCATGGCCGTGGACGGTCAGCGGCCGCTGGCGGTGGAGGTGCAGGCCCTGGTCACCCGCAGCTACCTTGCCATTCCGCGCCGCACGGGCCTGGGATTCGACGTGAACCGCCTGCATCTGCTGCTGGCGGTGCTGGAAAAGCGGCTGCGCCTCAACTTCGGGCAGGTGGACATCTACGCAAAGATAGGCGGCGGCATGAAGCTGCAGGACCCCGGCATGGACCTGGGACTGGTGGCCGCCGTGCTCTCGTCGTTCTACGACCTGCCCTTGCCCGAGCGGGCCGTGTTCTGGGGCGAGGTGGACCTCAATGGCCAGGTGCGCCCGGTGGCCGCCCATGCCATCCGCCGCGACCAAGCCCGCAGGCTTGGCTACACGCCCCTTCTCCACCCCGCCGACGATGACGCGCGCGGCGTGCCCACCGTGGCCGCCTTGCAGGACGCGCTGTTCCGACGCGCCCGCCGCCCCGCGTATGCCGCCCAGGCCGACGGACAGGGCGCGCGCGGCCTTGCCGTCGACGGCGGGGCCACGGGCTCCGGTTCCGGCAGCGGCGAGGACGACGGCGTCTAGCATCAGGGGGGCGTCTTTCGCGCGCTTGCGCCTTTCCCCCGCCCCCATCCCCCCGACCCATGCCCCGGCATCCGCACCCGGCGTTTGCGCGCCGCGCTTCCGTATCGTCCCCGAACGCACCTTCGTGACCGCCTTCGCTGTTTCGCGCATGATAATCTGGGCAATGCCGCTTGCTTGCGCCGCCCAACAGGGTACATTCAGGGCAATTTGCCGGAACGTCACCACCGCGATAACGGAGATCGCCATGAAGAACCCGCGTACCTCTTTCCCGCCCGTTCCCGCCATCCTCGGCACGGTTCTGAGTCTGCTCGCCGCCGGTCTCGCGTTGCCCGGCGGTCTTCTCTGGTCCGGCCTCGCGCTGTGCCTTGGCCTTGCACTGACCGCCGGGGCCTTTTTCTACGACATGCGCATCCGTGAGGCCCGGCAGGACGGGTTGCGCGCGGAATTCCTCGCGCGCGGACCGGGGCGGGTGCTGGACGACATCCGCGCCCGGGGGGGCTCGTCGTACCCGGCCCTGGAGGAGGCCGCCCGGCTGGAGGCGGACACCGCCCTGCTGCACGCGGCCTTCGACGTACTGGCCGCGCCGGTGCTGCTGCTGGACGCCTCAGGGCGCATCGCCCGGGTCAGCAAGGGCGTGTCCACGCTGACGGGCCTGCCGCCGGACCGCATGGTCGGCCGCACGCCGGCGGACGCCCTTGCCGGAGGGGCAGGCGCAAGCGGAGGCTTGGACTTCATGCCCGTCGCGCCCGCCACGTCCCTGCACCGCGACGTGGAATTCGCCACCCCCGGGGGCGCGCGCCTGTCGTTGCAGGCGCTTTCCGATTCGCTGTCCGACGCGCGCGGAGCCGTGTCGGGCGCGGTGGTGGCCCTGTTCGACCACAGCGACTCCCGGCGCGAATGCTCGGCCCTGGAGTTGCGCCAGCAGGAACTGCTGGCCACGGGCGCGGACATCAGCAGCCTGGCCCAGCGCGTGGCCTCTGCCTCCGAAGAGCTTTCCGCCTCGTCGGACGAGCAGGCGCGGGGCGCGGTGCGCCAGAAGGAGCAGTCCGCCTCGGTGGCCACGGCCATGGAGCAGATGCGCAACACCGTGATCGAGGTGGCGCGCAACGCCTCGGCCACGTCCGACGCCGCGCAGGACGCCCGCAACGACGCCAAGGAAGGCGCGGCGCTGGTGCAGCGCGCCGTGGGCGGCATCAACGCGGTGGCCGAATCGGCCGACCGGCTGGCGGCGGAACTCAAGCAACTGGACGGGCAGGCCGGGGAGATCGGCCGCATCATCGGGGTCATCAACGACATCGCGGACCAGACCAACCTGCTGGCCCTCAACGCCGCCATCGAGGCGGCCCGCGCCGGTGACGCCGGGCGCGGTTTCGCCGTGGTGGCGGACGAGGTGCGCAAACTGGCGGAAAAGACCATGTCGGCCACCAAGGAAGTGGAGCAGGCGGTGCGCACCATCCAGCAGCGCTCCACCGACGCCATGCAGTCCATGCAGGTGACCGGCGCCCAGGTGACCGAGAGCACCCAGCTTTCCAACGAGGCGGGGCAGGCCATCACCCGCATCACCGTGCGCATAGAGGACATGGTGGAGCGGGTGGCGCAGATCGCCACGGCGGCCGAACAACAGTCCGCCTCGGCGGAAGAGGTGACCGGCGCGGTGGAGGCCATCGCCACCGTGGCAGGGGAGTCGGAGGCGGGCGCGACGCAGGCGTCGGCTGCCACGCGCGACCTGGCCGGGCTTTCGCAGGAACTGCTCACCCTGGCCGTGCGCTTCAGCGAGGCCAAGGTGGACGCCACCAAGCTGTGGAAGTCCCAGGGGCAGATGCGCGGCGTGCTGCCCAAGCTGATGCAGGAATTCGCCGTGGGCAACTACGGGCGGGACGTGGTCGCCAAGGTACTGGAAGCCATGGGCAACCCCGTGTTCCTGGCCACCGGCAACTACCCGGACCAGGTGCTGAAGCAGATGGCGCACGAACTTTCGCGCATCACCGGAGATTCCACGCGCGATGTGTTCCGCAAACTGGGGCGCTACACCATGGACGGTTTCTACCGGATGTATCGCCGCTACTTCAAGACCAACGATCTCAAGGAAATGTACCTGGGCATGGATGCACTGCACAAGCAGCTCACCAAGGACTACCCCGGCATCAATCCGCCAGCCTTCACTTACGAGGACAGGGGCAATACCCTGATAATGACGTATCGATCCTCTCGCGCGCTGTTTGAATACTTCGAGGGGATACTTATCGGCGCGGCCGATTTCATGAAGCGAAAGGTGGACGTCAAGGTGACGCCGCAAGGGGAACATACCGCACGGGCGGAAATCCGTTTTCTCGACTGACCGTGCAGTGCCGGATATCGGCGTGGGCGCTCCCCTGGCGGGGATTCCCCCATTTTATACTTTAAACACGATGGGGGCTGCGTTACTGTGGGTTTGCTGCCGCCCCTGACCATGCGCCGATTCGTTGCGCCGATGCCCGTTTGTCCGATTGCGGCTTGCGGGGGATATCCGGTACAACCGGCAGCACGGTCGGCGTGAACGCAGCGGACGTGGCGGCCGGCCGGGGCGGTGCGCCTTCGGGACAGCGGCGTGACGGCGGCGTGACGAAGGCGGAGCGTGGCGCGGGGGGCGGCCAGGCGATTCAGGACATCACGGGTGCCGCGACATCCGGTGCATCGGCCGCGGGGGATGCAGGAACCACTGGAGACGGGACGCAGATGCAGGAATACACGGCGCTGGCGCGCGAGGTGCGGGAGCGGCTTGGGCGCGTGGGCAGCGGGCTTGCCCTGTTGGTGCAGCGGCGCGAGGACGACTTTCTCGCCCTTGGCGCGGAATTGCAGGATGTGGCCCGGCGGGTGCAGGGCATTGCCGCCGACAGCCAGAAGCTGAACCACATCGCCTCGGGCGACACCGTGCGCCATATCCTGGAAGAACTGGTGGCCGAACTGGACGCCATGCAGACCCTCTGCCACGTGGACGAGGACGCCACCGACCTCGCCATGCTGGCCCGCGCGCGCGAACTGGTGCACGAACTCTCCAAATCCATTCGCGATTACGCACGGGTGGTGCGCACGCTGCAAATGCTGGGCATCTCCACGCGCATCGAAAGCGCGCGTCTGGGCTCAGACGGGCGCGGCTTCAGCACCCTTGCCGACGACGTGGAAAAGCTTGGCTACAAGATCGTCGAATATTCCGACCGCATCATGCAGCAGGCGAAAACGCTGGACGCCCTGGCCGAGAAGGCCGAAACCAGCACCCGTGAGATGCACGAGATGCAGCGCGAGTGCGCCTATTCGGTGTTCGGCTCGCTGCGCGACAACATGGACACCCTGCACGAGGTGGCCGACTCCAGCCGCAAGGCCTCGGAAGAGGTGCGCGGGCATACGGCCGACATCGCCGCCTCCATGGGGCGCATCATCGGTTCGCTCCAGTTCCACGACATCGTGCGCCAGCAGGTGGAACATGTGGAAGAAGCCCTGGCCGACGCGCGCACGGGCATCGAGGGCGCTCCGGAAACCGACGAGGCCGCGTTGGCCGAGGAACTGGCCGTGGCCGCCGATGTCTGCGCCCTGCAACAGGCCCAGTTGGACAACGCGCGGGACAGCTTTTCCGATGCCGTGTCCACCCTGCGGCGCGAACTGACGGCCATCGCCGCCAGCGTGCGCGGGGTGGGGCGGCGCACCGGGGGATTCTCTGATGAATCCTGCCTTGGTGAAGGCTGCGGAGGCACCGCCGTGCTCGACCACATGGAGCGCAGCGTGGCGGAAATCGCCGCGCGCATGCTCTCGCTGGCCGAGCAGGGCGAGCGCATGGGCCACGTGATGGGCGAAGTGGCCGAAATGGTTGCGCAGATGAGCGTTTTCCTTGAGGATATAGAAGACGTCGGCGACGAGATAGAGCTCATCGCGCTCAACGCCAGCATCCGCGCCGCGCATACCGGCGAAAAGGGCAAGGCGCTGGGCGTGCTGGCCTCTTCCATCCAGCGGCTGTCGCAGGACGCGGGCGAAAGCACCACGGCCCTGGCCACGCTGCTGCGCGAGGTGGACGGCGTGGCCGGGCAGCTCAAGAGCTACGCCACCGCCTATCTCGATTCCTCGCGCGTCACGGAAATTTCCGCCGAACTGGAAGGCCTTACGCGCGGCCTGCGCGAGGTGAACGGCGAAGCCGCACGCCTGTTCGCCGGGGTGGGCGATGCCTGCGCCGACCTGGCCAGGCAGGTGGACCAGGCCGTACGCGACCTTGGCTTCGACGCCCAGGTGACGGCCGGGCTTTCCGATGCCGCCGGGGAGGTTGGCGACATGGCCGCCATGCTGCGCGACCAGGTGCCCGCATCCGCGCGCGAGGCCGCGTCCCGCCGCCTTGCCGCCCTGCGCGACCGCTACACCATGGAGCAGGAGCGCGTGCTGCACGGCCGCGTGCTGGACGGTGCGCACGACGCCGCCCCGGCAGGCGGGGGCGACCACGGCTACGGCGACAACATCGAACTTTTCTGACCCCGCCGCGTCGCGGTCACCGTCGCGACGCCCGCACGAAACCGCCAACTCAGAACATTCGAGCACGAGGGATTTCATGAGCAAGCTCATCATGACGGTGGACGATTCGGCGAGCATCCGGCAGATGGTCGGCTTCACCCTGCGCAACGCCGGGTACGAGGTCGTGGAGGCCAAGGACGGCAAGGACGCCGTGAGCAAGCTTTCCGGCCCCATCAAGATGGTGATCACTGACCTGAACATGCCCAACATGGACGGCATCGAACTCATCAAGCAGATTCGCGCCAACCCCGCCTACAAGTTCATCCCGGTCATCATGCTGACCACAGAATCGCAGGCCACCCGCAAGCAGGAAGGCAAGGCCGCCGGGGCCACGGGCTGGATCGTCAAGCCGTTCCAGCCGGAACAGTTGCTGGCCGTGGTCAAGAAGGTGCTCGGCTAGGACCGGGCGCGCACCGTCCGGAAACGCCGCACACTTCGGACAAGGAAGGGCCGCATGCAATCGCAGGAAGACGCAAACAGGGCCGCCTTCATCGAAGAGGCGCAAGACCTTCTGGCGGAGCTGGAAACGGCGTTGCTGGAACTGGAGGAGCAGCCCGACGACCGTGACCTGGTGGCGCGCGTGTTCCGGGCCATGCACACCATCAAGGGGTCCGGGGCCATGTTCGGCTTCGACGACATCGCCCACTTCACCCACGACGTGGAAACGGTGTTCGATCGCGTGCGCAACGGCGAGATGCCCGTCACCCGCCAGTTGCTGGATCTTACCTTGGCCTCGCGCGACCACATCGCCCGGCTGTTGCACTGCGCCGTCAGCGGCGAAGCGCCCGACCTGTCGCACGCGGCGGCCATAACCGCGTCGCTGCGGGCCCTGGTGCCCACGTCCGTGGCCGTCGCGGCCGAAACCCCGGCTCTGGACGCTGACGGCGCGGAATGCCCGCCCCAGCCCGACGAGCCGTGCCCTCCCTGCGCGCGCACCTGGCGGGTGCGCTTCCGCCCCGCGCCGTCCATCCTCTTCAGCGGCACGAATCCCTTGTCCCTGCTCGATGAACTGCGCGACCTTGGCGGGGCGCGGGTGTTCCCGCACTTCAGCGACGTTCCCCTCCTTGACGAATTGCAGCCCGAATTGTGCCACGTTTGGTGGGACGTGCTGCTCTCCACCGAATCGGACGAGGCGGCGATCCGCGACGTGTTCCTGTTCGTGGAGGACGACGCCGACATCGACATTCGCTTGGTGGACGACGCCCGCATCGTGGACGACGCCGCCTACAAGCGCCTGGGCGAAATCCTGATCGAACGCGGCGACGTAAGCGCTGACGACCTGCACCGCGTGCTGGACGAGCAGCGCCCCCTGGGCAGGCTGCTGACCGACGCGGGCGTGGTGCCGCCGGAGCGGGTGGAGGCGGCCCTTGCCGAGCAGCAGGCCGTGCGCACCATCCGCCAGTCGCGCGACAAGGAAACCGCGACGCGCGACGATTCCGGGGCCAGCATTCGCGTGGCCGCATCCAAGCTGGATTTCCTGGTGGATCTGGTGGGCGAACTGGTCATCGTGCAGGCCCAGCTTTCGCAAGCGGCGCACCTGCGCAGCGACCCCGGCCTGCTGGGGCTGGTGGAGGAACTGGAACGGTTGAGCGACGAGCTGCGCGACACCACCCTGGGCATCCGCATGCTGCCCATCGGCACCACCTTCAGCAAGTTCCGCCGCCTGGTGCGCGACCTTTCGGCGGAACTGGGCAAGGACGTGGAACTGGTGACCCTGGGCGGCGAGACCGAACTGGACAAGACCGTCATCGAACGGCTGGGCGACCCCCTGGTGCATTGCCTGCGCAACAGCCTGGACCACGGGGTCGAGCAGCCCGACGTGCGCGTCGCGGCGGGCAAGCCGCGTACCGGCACGGTAACCCTTTCGGCGGCCCATGCCGGGGGCGAGGTGCTGATCACCATAGCCGACGACGGCGCGGGCATCGACCCGGCCCGGGTGATGGAAATCGCCCGCAAGCGCGGCGTCATCGCCCCGGAGGTGGAACTGCCCCCCCGCGAGGCCATGGAACTCATCTTCGCGCCCGGCTTTTCCACGGCGGAAAAGGTCACCAGCGTTTCCGGCCGCGGGGTGGGCATGGACGTGGTGAAGCGCTCCATAGAGGCACTGCGCGGACGCATTGAACTGGACAGCGCGGTGGGGCGCGGCACCACCCTCACCATCCGCCTGCCGCTCACCCTGGCCATCATCGACGGCCTGCAGGTGCAGGTGGGCGGCGAATCGTTCGTCATTCCGCTGAACCACGTGGAGGAATGCGCGGAACACACCACCCCCCGCTCCGGGGATGACAGGCAGCGCATCATCAACCTGCGCGGCGAGATCGTGCCCTACATCCGTCTGCGCGAGTTGTTCGCCTCGCCCGGCCCCGTGCCGGGCATCGAGCAGGTGGTGGTTGTCGATGCGCAGGGCAGCCGCTTCGGTCTGGTGGTGGACTGCGTGGTGGGCGAGCACCAGACGGTGATCAAAAGCCTTGGCCGCATCTACAAGGACGTGCCCGGCATTTCCGGGGCGACCATCAAGGGCGACGGCAGCATGGCCCTGATCCTGGACGTGCCGGGGCTGGTGCAACTGGCCGCCGGTCTGCCGCAGGGCGGTCAGGCCGGAGCTTCCGTGGCCGCGGGCGGGGCGGCGCGTGCGCGTCCGGCCGCCATGGCCGCCCCGTCGCGCGGGGGGGCTGCATGACCAACGGCGGCACGGCCCTTCCGGCGGGGTGCGCCCGGCCCGGCCCCATGGCCCAGAAACTGTTCGACCGCATGAGCCGCTTCGTCTACGAGCAGGTGGGCATCAAGCTGCCCGCCTCGAAGCGGGTGATGCTGGAGGCGCGCTTGCAGAAACGCCTGCGCGCGCTGGGCATGGCCTCCTATGACCAGTACGTGGACTACCTGTTCACGGACAAGGGCATAGACGAGGAACTGCGCAACTTCATCGACGTGGTGACCACCAACACCACGGAATTCTTCCGCGAACCGCGCCATTTCGACTACCTTACCGCCACCGTGCTGCCCGCGTGGACGGCCGAGGGCACGCGGCAGCGCGCCCAGCGCGCGCTGCGGGTGTGGAGCGCGGGCTGTTCCATCGGCATGGAACCCTACACGCTGGCTATGGTGCTGCGCGACTACGCGGAGAGCACGCCCGGCTTCACCTTTTCCATCCTGGCCACGGACATTTCTTCGCGGGCGCTGCAGCAGGCGGTGCGGGCCGTGTACGAGGAAGAGCGCGTGCACAACGTGCCGGACCACTTCCGCAAGCGCTACCTGCTGCGCAGCCGCGACCGTTCGCGCCGCCTGGTGCGCATGGGGCCGGAGTTGCGCTCGTCCGTGCGCTTCGAGCGCCTGAATTTCATGGAGCCCTTCGGTTTTTCGGAACCCATGGACATCATTTTCTGCCGTAACGTGATCATCTATTTCGACAAACCCACGCAGGAAGGGTTGTTCACCCGGTTCTGCCAGTGTCTGCGCCCCGGCGGGCACCTGTTCATCGGGCACTCCGAAAGTCTTACCGGCATGGCGCTGCCCCTCGAACAGGTGGCGCCCACCGTCTACCGGAGGACGCGATGACCGCGCGCCGCATCAAGGTGCTGGTGGTGGACGATTCCGCCCTGGTGCGCCAGACCCTGGCGGACATCGTCTCGGGCGACGAGGAACTGGAGCTCATCGGCACCGCCTCCGATCCCTTCGTGGCCGCCAAGCGCATGGAAACTGTGGCCCCGGACGTGATCCTGCTGGACGTGGAGATGCCCCGCATGGACGGCATCACCTTTCTGCGCAAGATCATGACCCAGCATCCCATCCCCGTGGTGATCTGCTCGTCGGTGACGGAGCAGGGGGCAGAGGCCACCTTCAAGGCCATGGAATACGGGGCGGTGGAGGTCATCCAGAAGCCGCGCATGGGCACCAAGCGGTTTCTGGAGGAATCCAGCATCCGCATCTGCGACGCGCTGAAGGCCGCCGCCCGCTCCCGGTTGCGCAAGCTCAGCCCCCTGGCAGCCGGGGTGCCGCCCAAACTTTCCGCCGATGCGGTGCTGCCCGCCGCGACGCCGCTGACCACCACGGTGCAGCAGACCGAGAAGATGGTGGTCATCGGTGCGTCCACGGGCGGCACCGAGGCCCTGCGTGTTGTGCTGGAGGCCCTGCCCGAAGGCTGCCCCCCCATCGCCATCGTGCAGCACATGCCGGAACACTTCACCGCCGCCTTCGCCAACCGGCTGAACGCCATCTGCCGGGTGACGGTGAAGGAGGCGCAGGACAACGACGTCATGCGGCGCGGCCAGGTGCTCATCGCGCCGGGCAACCTGCACATGCTGCTCAAACGCAACGGATCACGCTACTACGTCGAGGTGCGCGAAGGGCCCTTGGTTCGCAGGCACCGCCCCTCGGTGGACGTGCTGTTCCGCTCCGCCGCGCGCTACGCCGGGCGCAACGCCGTGGCCGCCATCATGACCGGCATGGGCGATGACGGGGCGGCGGGCATGAAGGAACTGTTCGACGTGGGCGCGCACACCATCGCCCAGGACGAGGCCAGTTGCGTGGTCTTCGGCATGCCGCAGGAAGCCATCAAGCTGGGCGGGGTGCGCAAGGTGGTTTCGCTGGAAGAAATAGCCCCGGCCATCATCCGCGCCTGCGGGGGGTAGCGCCCGGCAAGGCGCGCCCGTACCGCCCGCCCGTGGTCGGGCAGACAAGGTGCAGGCAAGGTGCAGGCCCGGAAAGAATGTTCCGCACGGCGGCGGCGCGACCTCGGTCGCGCCGCCGCCCACCTGAAAACGTCCGCCACGGGCGTTTTCCATCGTCTTGCAGATTCAGCAGGCAACGACAACGCAAACGGACCAAGGAGCATCGGACATGACAGAGACCGGCACGCCGGAACCGAGAGGCGCCATCCTTCAGCGCGACAAGCAGACCTACGCCATCGTGCCGCGCACCCCTTGCGGCATGCTGACGCCGGAAATACTCGACGCCATTTCCCGCGTGGCGCGCAAGTACGCCATTCCCATCATCAAGATCACCTCCGGGCAGCGCCTTGCCCTGGTGGGCATGACGGCCGAGCAGGTGGAGCCCATCTGGGAAGACCTGCGCATGGACGTGGGCCGCGCGGTGGAGTTGTGCGTGCATTACGTGCAGGCCTGCCCCGGCACGGCGGTGTGTAAGCTGGGTCTGCAGGATTCGCTGGGGCTCGGCATCGAGATCGAGCAGACGCTGGCCGAGCAGCCCTTCCCGGCCAAGGTCAAGTTCGGCGTTTCCGGCTGCCCCATGTGCTGCGGCGAAAGCTACCTGCGCGACGTGGGCCTGGTGGGCACCAAGCGCGGCTGGAACGTGATTGTGGGCGGCAACTCGGGCGGGCACCCGCGCATCGGCGACGTGCTGGCCGAGGACCTGACCCGCGAAGCCGCGCTGGATCTCGTGCAGCGCTTCATGCAGATGTACCGCGAAAATTCCGGCAAGCGGCTGCGCGTTTCCAAGTACGTGGAAAAGACCGGCATCGAGGCCATTCGCGCCGCGCTGCTGCCCGCCGCCGAATAGGCGCGCGGCGATTCCGCGAGCAGAAAATACTGGCGGCAGGACTGCTCCGGGCGGTCCTGCCGCCTTCGTTGGCGGAAATCATGCACGTGAACGCGGGGGAGCAGGGGGAGGGGAGCGGCAAAGGGCGGCCCGGCAGCGCGTGCGTCGCCCTCCGCCTAGCCGCCGTTGCGAGGCGCGCGGGAAAGGGGAGCTGCGCGGGCGCTAGATGCCCTGCCGGTTGCTTCCGTGCGGGGCCTCGTCCCCGTGTGTTTCCTTGCCGGGGCCGTGCCGGTACAGCAACACCTGCACCGGGTCCACGGTCACCAGCCCTTCGGCCAGCAGTTCCTCGACGCGGGGCAGGAATGCCTCTATCTTGGCGGCGTCGTCGATGATCTCCACCACGATGGGCAGGTCTTCGGACAGGCGCAGCACCCGCGCGGTGTGCACCACGCTGTTGGCCCCAAAGCCCGCCAGCCCTCGAAACACCGTGCCGCCCGCCAGCCCGTCGCGCCGGGCGGATTCCAGGATGACCTCGTGCAGGGCGCGGCCCTTGTGGGTGTCGCGTTCGCCGGTGTAGATGCGCAGACGCAGGGCGTCGCCCGATATGATGCGCATGGCGTGCTCCTTCCTGTGGTGGATGCGTGCCGGTGGTGCATGCCGGTAGGCGGTTCTACACCAGCCGTCCGGCTCCCAGGCCCAGCCACAGCAGCACGAGGCCCAGCAGCAACTGGCCGCCCGCATACAGGGCAAAGGCCATCCACTGCCCGGTCTCCATGAGGCCGAGGCTTTCGAAGGTGAAGGTGGAAAAGGTGGTGAACGCGCCCATGAAGCCGGTCAGCAACACCACGCGCACGTCGGGATGCAGCGAGATGCGGTTTTCGCATACCCCCCAGATGAACCCGAACGCCAGGCAGCCCAGCACGTTGACCACGAACGTGCCGAGCGGAAACATGCCGGGCGTCGCGCGCTGCACCAGCCCGGCAAGGCCGTAGCGGGCAAGGCTGCCCAGCGCGCCCGCCAGGCCCAGCAAGACGATTTTCTGCACGGATCGGTCCTTTCTTCCGCCCATCTTTCGCAATGACGGAACGATGCGGCCCATGGAGTCCACATGGCGCTGGAAATGGAAATCAAGTTCCCCGAGGCGGACCTTGCCGCGCTTCGCGCGGCTTTGCAAGTGCTGGGGGCAACCGGCGGCGCTCCCTACCTGGAATGCAACCGGGTGTACGACACCCCCGGCCGCGACCTGCGCGCCGCCAATACCCTGCTGCGGCTGCGCACCAAGGCCGGGCCGGACCTGCGTGCCGCCGTGCTGACCATGAAGCGTCCGCCCCATGCGACGGATGCCGGGGCCGCCCCCATTCCGGATGACGTGAAGGTCTGGGACGAGGTGCAGACCGCCGTGGCCGACGCCGACGCCATGCACCACGTGCTGACGGGGCTGGGGTACGCGGTGGCCTTCGGCTACGACAAGGTGCGCGAGGTCTGGAGCCTTGACGGGGTGCACGTCTGCCTGGACACCATGCCCTTCGGCCCGGTGGCGGAACTGGAGGGCGACCGCGAGGCCATCATGGCCGTGGCCGACAGGCTCGGTCTTGACAGGGCGCGCGCATCCATCGAAACCTATCACGATCTCAACCGCCGTTGGCGCGCGGCCCACGGGCTGTCCCCGGCGGAGGACTTCACCTTCGACGCGGCCGGGCTTGCCGCCGCCCGCCGGATGGTCTTCGGCGAAGACGACAGCCGCGCCGGGGCGCAGTGACCCCTAACGGCCGCGAATTCCATGGGCGCAAGGTGTGCCGCGCGGCCCCAGTGGCCCCTCGACAGCACGCGCCGCGATGTTAGTATAAGGGCGTGGCCGCCGCAGGCCGCCCGGAAACAGCGAAACGAGCACCCATGAGCACCCATTTCGACGATCCAGATTCCCCGGCGGTTCCGGTCCGCATGGCAAGGCCGTCAGGTCCGGCTGGTTCCTCTGGACCGCAGGACATGCCAGATATGCCCGACATGCCGGATGGCGGCAGGGACACGGAACTCCTCATCGAGGATGAAGTGCGCGAGCCCCGGATGTTCCGGGTGCTCCTGCACAACGACGACTACACGACCATGGAGTTCGTGGTGTCGATCCTGGTCGAGGTGTTCCGCAGGACCCCCGACGAGGCGACGCGCATCATGCTGGCCGTCCACGAGAAGGGCGTCGGCGAATGCGGCGTGTACACGGCGGAGGTGGCCGAGACCAAGGTCGCCCTCGTGCATGCCCGCGCCCGGCGCGAAGGCTATCCACTGCGCTGCACCCTCGAAGAGGTATGACATGATCGGAAGACGCCTTGAAGCAGCGCTCACCGCCGCCGTCAACGACGTGCGGACGCGCAACCACGAGTTCCTGACGCTGGAGCACCTGCTCTACGCCATCTCCGGCGAGGACGCGGGCAAGTCCATCCTCGAATCCGTCGGGGTGGACGTGAAGGCCCTGCGCCTGCGCCTGGAAACCTTTTTCGCCACCCACCTGGAGCCGCTGCCCGCCGACACCCCCACCGAAGTGGTGCAGACGCTGGGCGTGCAGCGCGTGCTGCAGCGGGCCATCCGCCACATGCAGTCGGCGGGCAAGGCCGCCGTGGAAATCGGCGACGTGCTGGCCGCCATCTTCGAAGAGGACGACGCCTACGCCACCTATTTCCTGAAATCGCAGGGGGTGAGTCGGCTGGACGTGCTGCAGCACATCTCGCACGGCATGCCGGAGGACGGCGAAGGCGGCGGCGCGGGTGACGCCGACGGCGAGGAGGGCGCGCCCGATTCCCCGCGCACCGACGCGCTGGAAAAGTTCACCGTGGACCTCACCGCCCGCGCCCGCGACGGCCGCATCGACCCGCTGATCGGTCGGGCGAAGGAGCTGGAACGGACCATCCAGGTGCTGGCACGGCGGCGCAAGAACAACCCGCTGTACGTGGGCGACCCCGGCGTGGGCAAGACCGCCATCGCCGAAGGGCTGGCCCTGCGCGTGGCGGGCGGCGAAGTGCCCGAGGAATTCCGAGACGTGCGCATCTTCGCCCTGGACATGGGCGCGCTGCTGGCGGGCACCAAGTACCGGGGCGACTTCGAACAGCGCCTGAAGGGCGTCATCACCGACCTCGGCAAGGTGCCGGGGGCCATCCTGTTCATCGACGAAATCCACACCATCGTGGGCGCGGGCTCCACCAGCGGCGGCTCCATGGATGCGTCCAACATCCTCAAGCCGGTGCTGGCCGACGGCAGTATCCGCTGCATCGGATCCACCACCTACGAGGAGTACCGCAACCATTTCGAGAAGGACCGCGCCCTGTCGCGCCGGTTCCAGAAGATCGACGTGCAGGAGCCTTCGCAGGACGAGTGCGTGGACATCCTGAAGGGCCTGCGCCCCTACTACGAGGACCACCACAAGGTGCGCTACACGCTGCCCGCCCTGCGCGCGGCCGTGGAGCTTTCCGCCCGGTACATCACCGAACGGCTACTGCCCGACAAGGCCATCGACGTGCTGGACGAGGCGGGCGCGGCGGCCCGGCTGCGGCGCGGGGCCCGGGCGGCTTCATCCTCGGATGCCGCCATCGGCGTGAAGGACGTGGAAAAGGTGGTGGCGCGCATGGCCCAGATACCGTCGCGCACGGTGTCGTCCAGCGATCGCGACCGCCTGCGCACCCTCGATGAAGACCTGCGCAACGTGGTCTTCGGCCAGGACGCGGCCGTGGGCATCCTGTCGCGGGCCATCCTGCGCGCGCGGGCGGGCCTGGGGCGCGAAGACCGGCCCACCGGCAGCTTCCTGTTCTACGGCCCCACGGGCGTGGGCAAGACCGAACTGGCCCGCCGCCTGGCCGAGGTCATGGGCATCGGCTTCGTGCGCTACGACATGAGCGAATACATGGAGAAGCACTCGGTGTCGCGGCTCATCGGCGCGCCCCCCGGCTACGTGGGCTTCGACCAGGGCGGCCTGCTGACGGAGGCCATCCGCAAGCAGCCGTACACCGTGCTGCTGCTGGACGAGATCGAAAAGGCCCACCCGGATATCTTCAACATCCTGCTCCAGGTCATGGATTACGCCACGCTCACCGACAACACCGGGCGCAAGGCGGACTTCCGCAACGTGGTGCTGATCATGACCTCCAACGCGGGCGTGCGCGAAATGAGCGCGCCGTCCATCGGCTTTGGCGCAACCGCGCAGGAAGACGTGGCGGGCAAGGGCCGCAAGGCCGTGGAGAACATGTTCAGTCCGGAATTCCGCAACCGCCTGGACGCCATGATTCCTTTCGCCGGGCTGACCACCCCGGTCATGGAACGCATCGTGGACAAGTTCGTGCTGGAACTGGAAGCCGGGCTGAAGGACCGCCGCGTGCGCCTGGAACTGACCCCGGCGGCCCGCGTGCGCCTGGCCGAGAAGGGCTTCGAGCCCGCCTTCGGGGCGCGCCCGCTGCGCCGGGTGATCCGCACGGCGCTGGAGGACGAACTGGCCCGCGAGGTACTGTTCGGCAAGCTGCGCAAGGGCGGCACCGCCATCGTGGACGTGGCCGCGCCTGAGGCGGCCGCCGCGCCCGCCCGCAAGGGTAAGGGCAAGGGCGCTGCGGAGGATGCCGCACCGGCGCCTGTCGCCAAGGCAGCACCGGCATCCTTGTCCGGCGACCCGCAGTCCGTTGCCGGGCTGGGGCTGGTGTTCCGCTACGAGCCGCTCGGCGGCGACGACGCCGCTGCCGATAAATGAACGTGCGCGTGCTGGGCCGGATGACCGGGGACGGTTCCGACTTCCCCGACCCGGCCGCCGCGCCGCCCGAAGGGCTGCTGGCCGTGGGGGGCGACCTTTCGCCCGCCCGGCTGGTGGCCGCCTACATGCGCGGCATCTTTCCCTGGTACGACCGGGGCACGCCCATCCTGTGGTGGTCGCCCGACCCGCGCTGCGCGCTGTTGCCGGGCAACCTGCACGTGTCGCGCAGCCTTGCCCGGCGCATCCGTTCCGATGCGTTCGAGATATCCTTCGACAAGGCCTTCGCGCTGGTCATCCGGCGCTGCGCGGCCACGCCCCGGCCGGGGCAGCGCGGCACCTGGCTGGTGCCCGCCATGATCGACGCCTACGAGACGCTGCACCGCCTGGGCATCGCCCATTCGGCGGAAGCATGGCAGGGCGGCAGGCTGGTGGGCGGGGTGTACGGCGTGGCCCTGGGCGGGGTGTTCTACGGCGAATCCATGTTCCACCTCGCGGACGACGCCTCCAAGGTGGCGTTCACCTGGCTGGCCGCGTGGCTGCGCGAGGCGGGCTGCACCCTCATCGACTGCCAGCAGACCACCCCGCACATGGTGCGCTTTGGCGCGGCGGAACTGCCCCGGCCCGAATTCCTGGCCCGGCTGGCGGAAGGGCTGCGTGGCGCATTGCGTCTTGCCGACGGCCGCGAGGCGCGCTGTCCGGATGTTTCCGGGCTGCCCGCGCGGGCGGCGACGTCTGCGTCCGAAGTTCCGTGGGCAACCGGGCAGGACGCGAAACCGGCCGGGCACTGGCGTGTCCCGGCCGGTTTTCGACCTTCCTGGTAGGGGCGCGGACCGGCCGGTCCGCCCAATGATTCTTTTCGACTCCGGCGCTGACTGCCCCCTTCGGCGGCCCGCATGGTCAAGGTGACCGGCCCGTGGCGCGCACCGGTGTGGCGCATGGGGGCAATGCGGGTTATTCCTGCTCGTGCACCAGCGGCTCGTGCTGGGCCAGGTCGTAGAAGCCGCGCATGGCGAAGGGCAGCGGGTAGCGGGGCACGTCGTCGAAACGGATGACCCCCATGGTCTTGCCTTCCGGCAGGGCGGAGAAGGGCACCACGCCGCGCGGCACCGGCAGTTGCAGCGGACAGGCGATGATGCAGGTCAGCCGGTCGGCGTAGCGCCTGGACAGGTAGTCCACCACCGCGTCGCGCTCCGCCTCGGTGAAGGCTTCCAGCACCGTGCGCAGGGCGTCTGTTTCCGCCTCGGGGCCGGTCAGGTCGTCGGCGCCCGGTTCCAGCGGCGCGCCCACCAGCCCGGGCACCCCGCGCAGGGCGGCCAGTTCTTCCGCCGCCTCCGTTTCGCCGGCCAGCCGGAAAAGGTGCGCCTGCACGTTGCGCCGCCCCTTGAAGGTGCGGATGGTGACGGATATGACGTGGGTGCGCGCCACCGGGGGCGTGCCTTCCACGGGAATGATGTTCAGTTCCATGCGGGCTCCATGCGTGGTTCCTGCGCGCCGGGCATCATGTCGGCGGCCGGGAGTGCGTGCGTCATGCGTGTGTCGGCGGGGCGATGCGTCCGGAATCCGTGCCCACGAGGCTCGGGGGGGGCTGGAAGGCTCCATGCCGGGCAACGGGCCGTGCCGCTTCCGGATTTTCTAGACCATCTTTCCGGCGGATGGAAGGGGGCGGGCACCATCCGGCCGTGTTCGCGGGCCTGACACGGCTCGTGGCGGCCATACGGTCCGCCGTTTCCGTTCCCTGCCATCCGGCCGCCCCGCGACGGCGGCCGACCCGTTCTGAAAATGCACACCGGCCCGCGCATCGGGCCATGGAAACAGATATGACCCAATCCCCGTTCACCCTGCGCACCGACTACGAGCCGCGCGGCGATCAGCCCGAAGCCATCGACCAGATCGTCGCCAACATCGAGGCGGGCGTGAAGGACCAGGTGTTGCTGGGGGTCACCGGTTCCGGCAAGACCTTCACCATGGCCCAGGTCATCGCCCGCTGCGGCAGGCCCGCCCTGGTGCTGGCCCCCAACAAGACCCTGGCCGCCCAGTTGTACAACGAGTTCCGCCAGCTGTTCCCCGAGAATGCGGTGGAATATTTCGTCAGCTATTACGACTATTACCAGCCGGAAGCCTACGTGCCCTCGTCAGACACGTACATCGAGAAGGATTCGTCCATCAACGACAACATCGACAAGCTGCGCCACGCGGCCACCCACGCGCTGCTCACCCGGCGCGACGTGATCATCGTGGCCTCGGTGTCGTGCATCTACGGCCTGGGTTCGCCGGAATACTACGCCAAGCTGGTCATCCCCGTGGAGACCGGGCAGCGGCTGTCCATGGATGCCCTGGTCACCCGGCTGGTGGAGGTGCAGTACGAGCGCAACGACTACGACTTCCATCGCGGCACCTTCCGGGTGCGGGGCGACGTGCTGGAAATCATTCCCGCCTATCATCACGAGCGGGCGCTGCGCATCGAGTTCTTCGGCGACGACATCGACGCCATCAACGAGATAGACCCGCTCACCGGCGAAGTGCTGGCTGCGGTGGGCAAGACGGTCATCTACCCCGCCAGCCACTACGTGTCCGACCGCGACAACCTGGTGCGCGCCATCTCCGACATCCGCGACGAACTGGGCGAACGCCTGCGCGAACTCAAAGGGGCCAATCGCCTGGTGGAGGCCCAGCGGCTGGAGCAGCGCACCATGCTCGACCTCGAAATGATGGAGGAAATGGGCTACTGCAACGGAGTGGAAAACTATTCGCGCCACCTCGACGGCCGCGAGCCGGGCGGTCCGCCTTCGTGCCTGCTGGACTACTTTCCCGATGATTTCGTGCTGTTCGTGGACGAATCGCACATCACGGTCTCTCAGGTGGGGGCCATGTACAAGGGCGACCGTTCGCGCAAGACCACCCTGGTGGATTATGGCTTTCGCCTGCCCTCGGCCCTGGACAACAGGCCGCTGGAATTTCACGAATTCCTCGCGCGGCTGAACCAGACCGTGTACGTTTCCGCCACGCCCGGCAAATGGGAACTGGACCGCTCGCAGGGCATCGTGGCCGAGCAGATCATCCGGCCCACCGGCCTCGTGGACCCCATCACGGAAGTGCGGCCCACGAAAGGCCAGGTGGACGACCTGCTGGGCGAATGCCGCCTGCGCGCCGCGCGCGACGAGCGCGTGCTGGTGACCACGCTCACCAAGCGCATGGCCGAAGACCTCACGGAGTACTTCAACGAAATGGGCGTGGCCGCCCGCTACCTGCATTCCGACATCGACACCATGGAGCGCATGGCCATCATCCAGGCGTTGCGCCGCAAGGAATTTGACGTGCTGGTGGGCATCAACCTGCTGCGTGAAGGTCTTGATATCCCGGAAGTTTCTCTGGTATCTATTCTTGATGCGGACAAGGAGGGCTTTTTGCGCTCCACGGGTTCGCTCATCCAGACCTTCGGCCGCGCCGCGCGCAACGTGGAAGGCCGGGTGATCATGTACGCGGACGTGGTGACCCGGTCCATGCAGGCCGCCATGGACGAGACGGCCAGGCGGCGCGAACGGCAGACCGGCTACAACGAGGCGCACCACATCGTGCCCGCCACCATCCGCAAGGCGGTGGAGACCCCGTTCGACGCCATCTACGCCGAAGCGGCCGAAGCCAAGGGCCGCAAGGGCAAGGGGCGCAAGGGCGCGGCGCAGGCGGCGGAAACCTTCGCCCCTTGGTCCAGTGACCCGCACGAGCTGGCCAGGCAGATCCAGCAGCTGGAGCGCGACATGCGCGAGGCCGCCAAGGAACTGGAGTTCGAGCGCGCGGCGGAACTGCGCGACCGCATCAGGCTGTTGCGCGGGCATTTGCTGGGCGCGTCCGGCACGAACTAGTACGGCGCGAACTAGTACGGCACGAGCCAGGCCAGGGCGAAACTGGCACGGCGGCATCATGCAGCGGGGCGCAGGCCCCGGATGGCGGTTCAGACCTGCCCGGCTTCGGGCGGTAACGGTCAGACAGGACGACGGCACATGCGGCAACACCCGCTGATCACCGCCTACCACCGGTTGCGCATCCGCCTTGGGGCCTGGGGTCCGCTGGTCATCAGCCAGTGCACCATGCTGCTGGTCTTCGCCACGGCAACCTGGGCCTATTCGTATATCGAAGGCTGGAGCCTGTGGGACAGCTTCTACATGGTGGTCATCACGCTTTCCACCGTGGGCTTTCAGGAGGTGCACCCCCTGTCCGTCCCCGGCCGGGTGCTGACCACGGTGCTGATCCTGACCGGGGTGGGCAACTTCGCCTTCATCCTCGGCGCATTCTCGCAACTGCTGGTGGATGGCAAGCTTTACAAGATGCTCGGGAGGCGCAGGGTGCTGAAGACCATATCGTCGCTACGCGGCCATTGCATCGTCTGCGGCTATGGCCGCATCGGCTCTGTGGTGGCGCGCGAACTGATGCAGGAAGGCGTGCCCATCGTGGTGGTGGAGAACGACCCGGCGGCCGTGGAGCGGTTGGAGAACGACGGCATTGTTCATCTTGCGGGCGACGCCACCAGCGACGACGTGCTCAACGCCTGCAACATCGCCCACGCCAAGGCGCTCGTGGCCGCGCTGTCGCTGGATTCGGCCAACGTCTACGTGGTGCTCAGCGCGCGCCAGATGAACCCGGACATGATCATCATCGCCCGCGCGGGCGACGCCTCGCACATCGGCAAGCTGCAACTGGCGGGCGCTGACCGGGTGTTCCTGCCGCACCACCTGGGCGGGCTGCGCATGGCCCAGTCCATTTTGCGGCCCACCGTGACCACGTTCATGGAACTGGCCCACTCCAAGACCGACCTGAACATCCAGATGGAAGAACTGACCGTGGGCGAGGGCTCGGAACTGTCGGGCAAGACGCTGATGGCCTCGGGCATCCGGCAGCGGTTCAACCTCATCGTCATCGGGGTCAAGAAGCCCGACGGCCAGATGTTCTTCAACCCGGAATCGACCTACGAACTGAACCCCGGCGACACCCTGGTCACCGTGGGCAAGCCGGAAAACTTCCGGCAGTTGCAGGAGATTCTGTGACGGCAAGCGGCCGGGCAGGGCGGAATGCCGCTGCCGGGGGCGGCGACGCGCCCATGGCGGAACAGGCCGCAGCGCCTACCGCATCGCCGGGCAGCGCCTCGGCCAGTGTCCCGGTCATCGCAACGGTCATCCTGCACTACGGCGACCCGGCGCTGGCCGCCAATCTGGCCGACACGTTGCGTCGGGCCGATCCGGACCATGCCTCGCGGGTGCTGGTTCTGGACAACGCGGCCCCGCGTCCGGCCATTGGCGCATGGCGCAGGCTGCCGGACAACCTGTTCTGGGGCGGTGCGTTGGCGTACTGCCTGGACGCCGCGCGCGACATGGGCTGCACGCACCTGTGGTTCCTGAACAACGACATTTCCTTCGAGACGCGCCCGCCGCTGGTGGCTCGGGCGGCCCTGCGCATGGCCCGCATGGGCGCGGCGCTGGCCGCGCGCGGGCTGGGCGGACCAGCAGGCAGGGTGGGGGTGTACGCCCTGGCCGTGGACCGCAACCCCTACCACCCGCAGATGGTGCGCGACGCGCGCGTGCAGTACCGGCGCGTGGCGCTGGTGGACGGCATCGCGCCGTGCATCGACCTTGATTGCGCGCGTGACGTGGGCGGCGCGGACTGCGCCGACAACCCGCGCGGTTACGGGGTGGACGTGTGGCTGTCCCTGCGGGCGCACCGGGCGGGCTGGCCGGTGGTGGTGGATCATCAGCTGGTGGTCCGGCATCGCTACCACACCACGGCGCGTTCCGTGGACGGCTTCATGGATGCCGCCGCCCGCGCCGAGCACGAGTACATGACCCGCCGCCTCGGCCCCGCATGGCGCGACGAGGTGGCCCGCCTGCAACATCAATGGACCGACGAGACCACGCTGTGAGCATTTCCGACGACATTTCCCCGGCCGATACCGCGCAGGGCGATGCGCGTGACGCCGCCCCCGCGCACGTGGCCGCGCGCGCCGAATCCCTGCGCGAGCAGCTGAACTACCACAGCCATCGCTACTACGTGCTGGACGACGCGGAAATCTCCGACGCCGAATACGACGCCCTGTTCCGCGAACTGCAGGACATCGAGGCGGAATGGCCCTCCCTGCGCACGCCCGATTCGCCCACCCACCGCGTGGGCGACGCCGTGGTGGCCGCGCTGGAAACGCAGGCCCACACCCTGCGCATGTACAGCCTGGACAACGCCTTTTCGGGCGAGGAATGGGACGCCTTCATCCAGCGGCTGCTGCGGGCAGAGCCGGATGCCCCCACGGCCTTCTGGTGCGACCCCAAGATGGACGGCCTGGCGCTGGAAGTGATCTACGAAAACGGGGTCTTCACCACCGCCCTCACGCGGGGCGACGGCGAAAAGGGCGAAATCGTCACCACGGCCATGCGCACGGTGCGCAACCTGCCGCTGCGCCTGCACGGCCAGGGGCCGCACCCGGCCCGGCTGGAGGTGCGGGGCGAGGTGGTCATCACCCGCGCGGAATTCGACGCGCTCAACGCCGCCCGGCGCGGGGCGGGCGAAAAGCTGTTCGCCAATCCGCGCAACGCCGCCGCCGGTTCGGTGCGCCAGCTGGATGCCTCGGTCACGGCTGGGCGTCCGCTGCGTTTCCTGGCCTACGGGGTGGGGCAGGTCATCTGGCCTGATGATGTGACCGGGGGGGCGCAGGGGCTTGAAGCCCGCTGGGTCACCCACGGCCAGGTCATGGCCGCGCTGGCCGACTACGGCTTCGGCACCCCGCCCGATGCGCGCCGCTGCGAAACCCCGGCGGACGTCATGGCCTACTACGAGGAGCTTGGCCGTCGCCGGTCCGAACTGCCGTTCGACATCGACGGCGTGGTGGCCAAGCTGGACGACCTGTCCGCGCAGGCGGCGCTTGGCTACACCGCCCGCGCGCCGCGCTGGGCCATCGCCCTGAAGTTTCCTGCCCACCAGGCCACCACCCGGCTTGAGCACATCGCCATCCAGGTGGGCCGCACGGGGGTGCTGACCCCGGTGGCGGAACTTGCGCCCGTGGCCGTGGGCGGCGTCACCGTGTCGCGGGCCACCCTGCACAACGAGGACGAAATCCGCGCCAAGGATTTGCGCGTGGGCGACATGGTCGTCGTGCAGCGCGCGGGCGACGTGATTCCGGAGGTGGTGCGCCCCCTGCCCGAGCACCGCCCCGCCGACGGCCTGCCGGAATTCGAATTTCCGCGCGTCTGCCCGGTGTGCCACACCCCCGTGCGCCGCGAAGAGGGCGAGGCCGCGTGGCGCTGCGTCAACGTGGGCTGCCCCGCCGTGGTGCGCCAGTCCATCATCCATTTCGTGTCCAAGGCCGGGCTGGACATTCAGGGCGTGGGCCGCAGGTGGGTGGATCTGTTGGTGGAACGGGGCAAGGTGACCAGCCCGGCGGACCTGTTCAGCCTGGACAAGCAGACCCTGCTGGCCTTCGAGCGCATGGGGCCGAAGCTGGCGGAAAATTTCATCGCCGCGTTCGATGCCGCGCGCACCGGGGCAACCCTTGCCCGGCTCATCTGCGCGCTGGGCATTCGCCACGTGGGCGAACAGACCGCGCGCACCCTGGCCACCCATTTCGCCGACCTCGACGCGCTGGGCGCGGCCGAAGGCGAGGCGTTGCAGCAACTGCCCGACATCGGGCCCGAGGTGGCCGGGTCCATTCGCGCCTTCTTCGCCAACGAGGGCAACCGCGCCCTGCTGGAGCGGCTGCGTGGCGTGGGCCTGTGGCCGGTGCGCCCAGTGCGCTCGGACGCGGACGCCGCGGGCACGCCGGGCGAGGGCAGTGGCCCGCTGGCCGGGATGGGCGTGCTGTTCACCGGTTCTCTGGTTTCCCTCACCCGGTCCGAGGCGGAGCGGCGCGCGGTGGCCGCCGGGGCGCACATCCTTGGCGGCGTCAGCAAGAAGCTGGATCTGCTGGTGGTGGGCGACAAACCCGGCTCCAAGCTCGACAAGGCCACGAAACTCGGCATACGGGTACTGCGGGAACAGGAATTTCTCGACCTGCTGGAAGGCGGGGGCGGGGATGGAAACCCCGCAGGCGGTACCGACACGCCCGACAATGAAGGCGACAAGGCTGGCGATGCGGGCAACGACGCGGCTCCAGCAACTGCCTCGGCCGCTCCGGCTTCCTCGGCCCCGGCCGCAACGGCCGTTCCCCGCAAGAAGGACCAGCATTCGTTGCTGTGATCCCGGCATTTCCGTCCAGACGCCACGCTTGCCGGGCCGCATCCCGGGTTTCGGCGGCGCGCGCATAACGCATAAGGAGCGAGCATGAGCACTTCGATCATCGTCACGGGCGCGGGCGGACGCATGGGGTCCACCATCTGCCGCCTGACGCAGGAAGACCCGGCCCTGACGCTGGCCGCCGTCGTCGAACGCCCCGAACGCCTGGCCTCGCTCGACGTGTGGAAATGTCCCGCTGGCAGTGACCCGGTCGCGGTGTTCGCCCAGGTGCCCGGCGGCGTGGTGGTGGACTTCACCTCGCCCGAGGCCAGCCTGGCCAACGCCCGCGCCGCCGCCAAGGCCGGAGTGTCGCACGTCATCGGCACCACGGGCCTCACCGCCGAGCAGAAGGCGGAACTGGCCGACCTGGCCAGGACCGCGCGCATCTTCTGGGCGCCCAACATGAGCATTGGCGTCAACGTGCTGCTCAAGATCCTGCCGCTGCTCGTGCAGCAGCTGGGCGACCAG
>NZ_AGFG01000013.1 GCF_000226255.1 Desulfovibrio sp. A2 | reverse complement strand
AGCGGGGCCTATGGTGCGCTTTCGGTGTGGTTGCAGAGCTTTGCCGTGCCGCGCATGGAGTTCATCGTGCCGCCGCAGGTGTTCGTGCCGCGCCCCAAGGTGGATTCCGCCGTGCTGTCCTTCGTGCCGCTGGGCACGGCGCGGGGCCGGTTCGACCCGGCGCGCCTTTCGCGCCTTTTGAAGGTGTGCTTTCAACAGCGCCGCAAGCAGTTGCAAAGAATACTGCGTGGTTATATCGCGGAAGACGTGCCAGCGCTGCTTTCCGGCCTTGGACTGGATCCGGCCATGCGGCCGGAGAACCTTGCTCCGGAAGATTTTCACATGCTGTCGGAAGCCGTCAAAATCCCCTGACAGCCTTGACTTTGTGCCGGGAATCATGTTTGTCGATGCGGAGTGTACCGTTGTTCCGTTGCGCGCCGGGTGCGCCTCTGGTATTGCTGGGGCGGCTTGAGAAAAAAAGCGCAAACGTGGCGGCCACACCGCCCGCGCCGAAAGCTTCAGGCAACCTGAGCGCAGCTAACCTGAGAGGAGGAGAAGGCAGATGACCAAGGCTGATCTGGTCGACAAGATCGCGGCAAAGGCCAACCTGACCAAGGCCAGCGCCGAGCGCTCGCTGAACGCGTTCCTGGACGCGGTGAAGGACGCTCTGGCCGCCGAAGGCAAGCTCACCCTGACCGGCTTCGGCACCTTCGCCGTCGAGGCGCGCAAGGCGCGCAAGGGCCGCAACCCCCGCACCGGCGCCGAAATCAAGATTCCGGCGTCCAAGGTGGTCAAGTTCCGCCCCGGCAAGACCCTGAAGGACTCGATCAAGTAGGGTCGGAGGAACAACATGCTGCACGGTGAAACCATCCATAGCCCCCTGCCGCAGGACATCCCGTGGTGGATGCCCGACCACGCCATCTTTTTCGGCGTGCTGTACGGCGTCCTGTTCGTGATCTGCAGCGGCGTCGGCTACGTGATCCTCAAGTCGGTGATGGAATCCTGCAAGGGCGGGTGCCATTCCGAGGGGCATCACTAGGCAAGAGTTTTTCACCCGTTTTCGGCGGCCGTACGTGGCGCCATGAACGGGTTCTTTTTCGGCCCTGTCCGGTTTCGGGCAGGGCTTGCCTTTTGCGCGCGGGCGGAGTATACAGCCCGTTCGCACCCACCCCGCAAGGGGATTTCTGGCGAAGGGGGTGATTTCTTTGCCCGGTGTGTATCTTAACGACGACGAATACAACTTCGACATCGCGCTGCGTCGCTTCAAGAAGCAGGTCGAAAAGGCCGGCGTTCTTTCCGAAATGAAGAAGCGTCAGCACTACGAAAAGCCCAGCGTGATGCGCAAGAAGAAGAAGGCGGCCGCCCGCAAGCGTCTCCTGAAGAAGATCAGGAAGATGAACATGGCCTAAGCCGCCTGCTTGCGACCCGCTTGTGAACGGACCGCGCATGCTGTCCGAACCGAGTCTGGAACGGGAAACCCGGAGGCCTTCCGGGTTTCCCGTGTTCCGTATTTTTCGCCCCTCCTCATCCTTTTGCACCCGGTGGCGACCATGAATCTTTCCGAACGCATCGAGAAGGACTACGTGTCGGCCTACAAGGCCAAGGACGCGGTGCGCCTGGGCGTGCTGCGCATGCTGAAGACCGCCGCCAAGAACTTGCAGGTGGAGCTGATGCGCCCGGTCACCGAGGCGGAACTGCTCGACGTGGTGCTGAAGCAGGCCAAGCAGCGGCAGGACTCCATCGAGCAGTTCACCGCCGCTGCGCGCGTCGATCTTGCCGACAAGGAACAGGCCGAACTGGTCATCCTGCGCGAGTACCTGCCCACCCCCCTGGAAGGCGACGAACTTGCCGCCGCCATCGATGCCGCCATCGCGGAAACCGGGGCCAAGGGTCCGCAGGACATGGGCCGGGTGATGCAGGCCATCATGAACGCCCACAAGGGCCGGGTGGACGGCAAGGCGCTTTCCGCCACCGTCCGCGCGCGTCTGGCGGGGTAGCCGCCAGCATGGAATCCCGCAGCCTTCAGGTGCTGGAGTTCGGCAAGGTGCTGACGCACCTTGCCGGCATGTGCGTTTCCGAAGCCGGAGCGGAAGCGGCCCACGCGGTGCGCCCGCTGACCGACATCGGTGCGGTGCACCACGCCGCCGCCCTGTTCGACGAGGCGCGGCGCTGGGCCGGGCACACGGGGTTCCGCCTCTCTTCCTTCCCGCCGCTGGATGGCGTGTTCCGCGCGCTGGACGCCCCGGCCACGGTGCTCGACCTCGACGCCCTGTGGGCCCTGCGCCAGACTCTGGGCCTGGCCCGCAAGCTGGCCGTGTCCATCCGCGAGGGGCAGTCCACCGGCGGGCGCTGGGACTTGCTGGTGGCCCTTGTGGATGGCCATCCGTTGCCGCAGCGCACCGTTTCTGGCCTGGACCGCTGCGTGTCCGACGACGGCCTGCTGCGCGATGAAAGCTCGCCCGAACTCTCGCTGGTGCGCGGCGAAATCCGCCGCATCCACCAGCAGTGCACCCGCAAGGTCAAGGAATACGCCCAGCGCTACAACATCGGCCACTACCTGCAGGACGAGTTCATGACCCTCTCGTCCGACCGGTACGTGCTGCCCCTGAAGTCCAACTTCAAGGGCCGCTTGCAGGGCATCATCCACGACTATTCCCAGACCGGCGAAACCTGCTACTTCGAGCCCATGTTCCTGGTGGAGCTGAACAACGGCCTGCAGGAACTGAAACGCGAGGAACGCGAGGAAGAGCGCAAGGTGCTGCGCTACCTCACCGACCTCGTGCGGGACGAACTGGCCGCCGTGCGCGGCGCCTACGACCTGCTGGTGGAGGCCGACGTGCTGTGCGCGCGCTGCGCCCTGTCCGCCCGGTTCGAGGAATGCGGCGAGGCGGGCGCGGTTTCCATCGTCGAGGGGGGGCATGTTTCGTTGCTGGGCGCGCGCCATCCGCTGCTGGCCCTGGCCGCCGCCCGCGAGGCGAAGGCAGGGGGCGCGACCGTGCAGTCCGCAGCCCGCGCCACGGGTCGGGACAAGGCCGCGTCCGGGCATGGCCCCCAGTCGCCGCAAGCGCCCCAGGCAGTGGACATCGAGCTTTTGCCCGGCCAACTCGGCCTGGTCATCAGCGGCGGCAACGCGGGCGGCAAGACGGTGTGCCTGAAGACGCTGGGCCTCATCGCGCTGATGGGGCTGGCCGGGTTGCCCGTGCCGGTGCGCCCCGGCAGCACGCTGCCGTTCTGGACCGACATCTTCGCCTTCATCGGCGACGAGCAGAGCCTTGAGGACAACGTGTCCACCTTCACCGCGCAGATCCGCCACCTGAGCGGCGTCTGGGACCGCCTTGGTTCCGGCGCGCTGGTGATCCTGGACGAGTTCGGCGCGGGCACGGACCCGGCGCAGGGCGCGGCTCTGGCCCAGGCCGTGCTGGACGAGGTGATGGACGCGGGCTCCACCGTGGTGGCGGCCACCCATTTTCCGGCGCTGAAGGCCTACGCGCTCACCCGCGAGCAGGTGCGCGCCGCATCCGTGCTGTTCGACCCGGCCACCAAGCGGCCGCTGTTCCGCCTTGCCTATGACCAGGTGGGGGCCAGCCAGGCGCTGGACGTGGCCCGCGAGCACGGCCTGCCGGAAGCGGTGCTGCGCCGCGCGGAGCAGTACCTGCTGCTGGACGGCGAAGACACCAGCGCGCTGGTGGACCGCCTGAACGCGCTGGCCGTGCAGCGCGAAGCCGAAATTTCCTCGCTGCGGGCGGAAGAAGTCCGCTTTCGCGACAAGCGCGCCAAGCTCGACGAACGCTTCGAGCGCGAACGCCGCACCCTGTTCGAATCGGTGCAGGGGCAGGCCAAGACGGTGCTCCAGGAATGGAAGTCCGGCAAGGTCAGCCACAAGCAGGCCCTGAAGGCCCTGGCGGAAACCCGCGCCAGGCTGGTGGGGGGGGCGCCCGGAATGCCGGGCGAGGGCGGCGGCCCGGAAGAGACTTCGCAGGCCCCCGCGTTGCAGGTGGAAACCCTGCGCACCGGGCAGGCCGTGCGCTACGTGCCGTGGGGCAAGAAGGGCACGGTGGTCGAGGTGGACGCCCGGCGCGGGAGGGTGCGCGTTGACCTGAGCGGGGTGACCATGTGGGCCGAGGCTAAAGACCTGGCCGCATTGGACGAAAAGCCTCGTGTGGCCGTGGGCGCGGTAACCCGCACCATTTCGGACGCAACCGCGTCCATGAGGGTTGACTTGCGCGGCATGCGTGCTGATGTTGCCGTAAGCGAACTGTCGCGCGCGCTGGACAAGGCCCTGCTCGCGGGCATGTCGGCGGTGGAGGCCATCCACGGCCGCGGCACCGGGGCCCTGCGCAAGGAAATCCACGCATTTCTCAAGACGTTTCCGGCCGTGCGGTCGTTTGCCCTTGCCCCGGAAGACCAGGGCGGCGACGGCGTGACCATCATTGAATTGAAATAGCTGGTCCAGTTGCAGAATACGGTGAAAATGGAGCAGGGCGGCCCGCGTCACGCGCGGTCCTCCCTTTCGCGCACCCGGAACACCGGAACGGCGGCATGAAACGCAGGGACGGCTCGGTCGTGCAGGCCATCAAGGCCCGCCTGAACCTCGTGGAGGTGGCGCGCCGCTACGTCGAGCTGCGCCATACCGGCGGCCCGCGCTGGATGGCCCCGTGCCCGTTCCACCAGGAGACCAAGCCTTCCTTCTCCATCAACGAGGAGGAAGGATTTTTCTACTGCTTCGGCTGCCAGGCCTCGGGCGACATTTTCGATTTCTATGGACGCATCCACGGGCTGGAATTTCGCGAGACGCTGGAGGCCCTGGCCGAAGAGGCGGGCGTTTCGCTGGAGGACGACTGGAAGCCGGACCCCAAGGTGCAGCGCGAACAGTCGTTCAAGCGGCAGTGCCTGCGCATGTACGACGTGGCGCGCGAGCATTTCCGGCGCAACCTGACCATTCCGGACGGCCAGGAATGCCGAGACTACATCGCGCGCCGCCAGCTTTCGCCAGAAATCGTGAACGGTTTCGAGCTTGGCTGGAGCCTGCGCGGATGGTCGGCCCTGGCGGACGCGTTGCGCCGGGCGGGCTTTGCCCAAGCGGACGCCGCGCAGGCGGGCCTTTTGTCGCGCAACGACGCGGGCCGCATGTTCGACCGCTTCCGGGGCCGGATGATCTTTCCCATCAAGAACCTGGCCGGGCAGGTCATCGCCTTTGGCGGGCGCATCATCGCCGACGAGGACCAGGCCAAGTACATCAACAGCAGCGATTCGGCCATCTACAAGAAAGGGGAGCATCTCTACGGCCTGTTCCAGGCGCGCCGGGCCATGACCCAGCACAAGACGGCCATGCTCACCGAAGGGTACATGGACGTGCTGACCCTGCACCAGTACGGCTACAACATGGCCTGCGGCGTGCTGGGCACCGCGCTGACGCCGGAACAGGTCAAGCGCCTTGGCGGCTTCTGCTCCACGGTGGAGCTCTTGTTCGACGGCGACAACCCCGGCCGCAAGGCGGCCATGCGCGCCTGCGAGATGCTGCTGACGCGCGGCATGCGCTGCAAGGTGGTGCTGCTGCCCGATGGCGAGGACATCGATAGCCTGCTGCACGACCAGGGCAAGGACGCCTTCGAGGCGCTGCGCAAGAGCGCGCCCGACGGGCTGGAATTCTGCATCGACACCCTGCGCACGCTCTATTCGCCGGGTGACGCGCTGGAATGGTCGCGAAGTCTTTTGCGGCAGGCGGGGGCGGGCCATGCGGACGGACAGTTGCTGGCGTCGCGCTTTCTGTCCCGCATCGCCTCTGGCCTTGGCATCCGCGAGGACGCCATCCGCGAAGGGCTTTCGGGCGATTTCTACAAGGGTGCGGCAGCGGCCGCGCCCGGTGGTCGCGAGGCGCGGCAGCCCGCGCCGCAGCGCCAGGTGGACGCCGTGCACGCCAGCGGCGACGCACCCGCCAAGCGTGACCGGGCCGTGATGTTCTTTCTGGTGCGCTACCCGCACCATTTCGCCCGCCTGCGCGAGGCCGGTGCGGAACTGGTGCTGGCCAGCCCGTGGGCGCGTGAACTGTGGGCCAAGATGGCCCGCCACGGCGCGGAGCCGGAGCAGCTTCTGCCCAATCTTTCGGAACGCGAAAAGGAATTCTGGATCAGGTGCAGGACGGGCGATGTCCCGCCCCGCGACAAAGAACTCGAGGAATTGCAGGATCTGCTTTCCGGCATCGAATCGGTGACCACACGGGAACTCGGCGCATCAAGCATGATGGCCGCCCTTCGCCAGACGGCGACATCCACCGACCCTGCCGCAGGCATTGAATTGCTGAGGGCCCTTCAGGAAACGTTGGGGAGATCGAATGGGTAACATCAAGGATATTCAGCAGATCAAGTCGCTCATCGCCAAAGGCAAGGTGAACGGCTTTCTGACCTTCGACGAGGTCAACAAGGCCCTGCCCGCAGAGGTTAACACGCCCGAGCAGATCGAGGAGATCATCGGCATCTTCGACCAGCTTGAGATCGCCATTGTCGATACCGAGAAGGACGGCAAGAAGATTTCCGTGTCGCCCGGCGAGTCGGAAGAGGAACCTTCCGGCGAACCGGGGCTGGACCTGGTGGAGGACGAGGAGTCGGCGGACTATTCGTCGCGCTCCACCGACCCGGTGCGCATGTACCTGCGCGAAATGGGCGCGGTGCCGCTGCTGGACCGCGACGGCGAAGTGCAGATCGCCAAGAAGATCGAACTCGGGGAGCAGGACGTGCTGTACGCCCTGGTCGAAGTGCCGGTGGCCGTCGAGGAACTGATCAACGTCGGCGAAGACCTGAAGCAGAACCGCATCAAGCTGAAGGACGTCGTCAAGACCATAGAGGAAGACGACCCCAGCGAAGACGAGATGAACCAGCGTTCGCGGGTCATCCTGCTGCTGGACGAGATCAAGCATACCTACAAGAAGAAGCGCAAGGTCTACGGCAAGCTGGACGACTGCTGCACCCTGGAGCGCCGGGTGACGGCCATCCAGAAGGAAATCCTCGGCTTCAAGGAAGACATCGTCAACCGCCTGCGCGACATCAAGCTGGAAAAGACCCTCATCGACCGGATCATCGAGACGGTGGAGGACTACGTGCGGCAGATGCACAACTGCCAGCGCGACCTTTCCGCCTACATCCTGTCTACGGGCAAGAACCAGGCCGAGATACAGGACATCTTCCGCATGCTGGAAGCACGCGAGATGAACCCGGTGGCCGCCTCCGCCGCGCTGGGCATGACGGTGGAAGAACTGTTCTCGTTCAAGGAAATGATCATCGGCAAGATCGAGATCCTGAACCGGTTGCAGGACAAGTGCTGCCACAACGTGACGGACCTCGAGGAAGTGCTGTGGCGCATCAAGCGCGGCAACACCCACGCCATGCGGGCCAAGCAGGAGCTGATCCGCTCCAACCTGCGCCTGGTGGTCAGCATCGCCAAGAAGTACACCAACCGCGGCTTGCAGTTCCTGGACCTGATCCAGGAAGGCAACATCGGCCTGATGAAGGCCGTGGACAAGTTCGAATACCAGCGCGGCTACAAGTTCTCCACCTACGCCACGTGGTGGATACGCCAGGCCATCACCCGCGCCATCGCTGACCAGGCCCGCACCATCCGCATTCCGGTGCACATGATCGAAACCATCAACAAGCTCATCCGCACCTCCCGCTACCTCGTGCAGGAACTGGGGCGCGACCCCACCCCCGAGGAAATCGCCGAGCGCATGGATTACCCCATCGACAAGGTGAAGAAGGTGCTGAAGATCGCCAAGGAGCCGATCTCGCTCGAAACGCCCATTGGCGACGAGGAAGATTCGAGCCTCGGCGACTTCATCGAGGACAAGAAGGCCGTGGCCCCGGCGGAAGAGGTGGTCAACACCAAGCTGTCGGAGCAGATCGCCTCGGTGCTGGCCGACCTTACCCCGCGCGAGGAGCAGGTGCTGCGCAAGCGCTTCGGCATCGGCGAGAAGTCGGACCACACCCTCGAGGAAGTGGGCAAGCTGTTCAACGTCACCCGCGAGCGCATCCGGCAGATCGAGGCCAAGGCGCTGCGCAAGCTGCGCCACCCCGTGCGCAGTCAGATGCTGCGTTCGTACTACGAAAGCTAGAATTCGCGCGGCGCCCCATGGCGGCGCAACGCATTCGCTGATAACATCGGGGGCGGCCATCAGGCCGCCCCTGCCGCGTGCTGGGGGCCAACGTGCAACCGTTGGCCGCACGCGGCGGCGCATACGCACGGTGCAGTTCCGTACCGGCCGGGCTATGCGCGAAAGAACACACTCCCACGGTACGAGAACGAGACCTTCATGGCACAGGACAACACCTGCAACTGCACCCGCCGCGAATGCGCCTTCTCGGGGGAGGGGTGCCTTTGCGACATGCTGGACCGCGCCGGGGTTCCGCGTGACGGAAAGTGGCGCACGCTCATCTTCTACATGCGCGGTCTGGGCGAGTTCAGCACCCTCAGCGACGGACAGAAGGCCCGCATCCAGCAATTACTGGTGGACGTGCTGAACCGCCGCGATTTCAGCGAGGCCAGCTACCACGACGTGCTGCGGGCCGACAGGGACATCCGCGTGGAACCCTACGAGTGCCGCATGCGCGAGGCCCTGCAGGAAACGGAACGTCTGGCCCGCGAGTTCCGCGCCATGCTGCACCAGCGGCGCGGCGACATGGACAGGCTGGAGCAGGACAGCGTGCGCGCCGTTGAAAGCGGGCTGGACCCGGCCGAAGTGGTGCGCCTGTTGCGGGCCACCTTCAGCGAAGTGCGCGAACAGTTGGAGAACGACGCCGCCCGGGTGGGCGAACTGACCGTCACCGACCCGCTCACCGGGCTGGGCAACCGGCGCGCCTTCGACGCCGCCCTTGCGGCGGGCGAGGCGGCATGGGCCGGAGGCACCCCGCTGGCACTGGTGCTGTTCGACGTGGACCGCTTCAAGCTGATCAACGACCAGCACGGGCACCGCATCGGCGACCAGGTATTGCGCACCGTGGCCGAGGTGTTGCGCCGCAAGGTGGATGACTGCAATCGCAGCGTGGGCGAAGGGGCCGGAGAATGCGCCTCTGCCGTGGCGCGCTTCGGCGGCGAGGAATTCGCCCTGGTGCTTACCGGCGAAGGCGCGTTGCGGGCCGGGGAGATCGCCGAATCGGTGCGCGCGGGGCTAGAGGGCGTGAGCTTCGCCATCCGCGACGGCCATGGGCAGGTGGTGGAGCATGGCGTGCGCGTGACCCTGAGCGCGGGCGTGGCCCATGCCCGTCCGGGCCTTGCGGCACCGCTGGCGGAAAGCCTGTTCGACCTGGCCGACAAGGCCCTGTACGAGGCCAAGCGCGAGGGGCGCAACCGGGTGCGGGTGTTCCTGGCCGAGGACGACGGACAGCCGAAATAGCTGCCCCCGCCCGACGGGGCCGGATGATTTTTCCAGGATGTTGCCGCACGCACCCGTATGGCGGGGCGGCGGGCGAAAGCGCCATCGGCCGGAACGGCCGGGGCGCTTTTCGCGTTTCGGGGCCGGGGCTTTCCGGGCGCGTGAGCGGGCAGAAGGGTCCGCGTGCCGCGCGCCGAGTTGCGGCGAACGCCGGTTGGTGTACACTGTATCAAACCGCCATTGCCGCGCGGCATCCCGAACAGGCCGGGCTGCGTGCCGCTCCCACGTTTCCCTTGGCCAAGGAGGTGCGTCCATGTCGTCTCGATCCACCCGTGCATCCAAACTCGTGACATCCGGCCAGCAACGCTTGGGGGGCGACCGCCCCAATCTTTCGGCCCGTCCCGTCACCCGCGCCATCTCCCATCCCGGCCCCCTGACCCGCCGTGACTTCCTGCGTCTGGCGGGTGGGGCGGCGCTGGGTTTGGGCATTGTCTCGGGCCTGCCCACGTGGGCCGCGTGGGGGGGGCGGGCCTGGGCGGCCGCCGTGAATCCGGCATCCGGTGGGCCGTTGCCCCTGCCCGGCCAGTCAGGCCTGTTCGGGCTGCTGGCGCCCACGGGACCGTTTACCCTGACCGCCGCGCCACAACCGGGCCTTTTGCCCGCCACGGGCGGTCCCCTGCTGACCTACATGGCGGAGCACGAGGGCCGCGTTTATCACAACCCAGTGCTGGTGCTGGAGAAGGGACAGGACTTCGCCGTGCGCTTGGTGAACGAGCTCGGGGCCATCGGGCCCGCTCCGGGCGGGCACGGCGATGCGCATGGGGCAGGGCACGGGGGACATACTCCCGCCGCGTCGTCCGGCTCCAACGATGCCGGTCCGGACACCATCATCCACTGGCACGGCGTGGATTGCCCCTGGCGTCAGGCCGGGCATCCCATGTATGCCGTGGGACCCGGCGGCCACTACGATTATGCCTTCCCCATCACCAACCGGGCGGGCACCTACTGGTACCACCCGCATCCGCACGGTGACACGGCGCGGCAGGCCTATCTGGGGCTGGCCTCGTTCTTCATCGTGCGCGACGACGAGGAGCGCGCCTTCGCGCGTGAACTGGACCTGACCCTGGGCGTCACCGACATTCCGCTGGTGTTGCAGGACAAGCGCATCGGGCCGGACGGCGGGCTGGTTTACACTCCCACGCAGGACGAACTGTTCATGGGCTATCTGGGCGACCGGGTGCTGGTGAACGGCGCGCACCTGCCCACGCTGTCCGCTGCCACCCGGGTCTATCGGTTCCGGCTGCTCAACGGCAGCACGGCGCGCATCTTCAACCTGTCCTTCGTGCCGAGCGGCGGCGCTGGCGGCAGCAAGGGCAAGGCGACCGCTCGGCCGCCCGTGCTGCCCATGACGCTCATCGCCAACGACGGAGGCTTCCTGCCCTCGCCCCGCCAGGTCGACGGGCTGTTCCTCGCGCCGGGAGAGCGCGCGGAAGTGCTGCTGGACCTGCGCGGCCTTGATGTGGGCGAGGTGGCGTGGCTGCGCAACCTGCCGTTCGACCCCATGCACAACGAGATGGATCATGCGGGCGGGGGAACAGGCGAGGCAGGGGGCACTGGCCATGGCGGCGGGCACGGCGACGCCGGTACCCACGCCGTAGCGAAGGGTACGGGCGGGGACCACGGATCGGCCGTGCCCCACGGCATGACCAGGGCCACCATGCCTAGGTTGACGGATGCGGCCGAGGGGTCCGGCGGCCACGGGGCGGGCGGTGGGGCGCACGGGGAAACGGGCGGCCTGGCCGAAGGCGGCGGCTACCCCATCCTGCGGGTATCCGTGGACCGTGCGGAGCGCTATGACCGCAAGGTCCCCGAGCGGTTTTCCTCGTCGGGAGACGCCGTTGGCGCGCTGGCGGACCTGCCCGCGTTCACCCGCACCCTGCGGCTCGAGGCCGACGGCAAGCGCTGGACCATCGCCGGTGAGACCTTCGCCATGGACCGCTTTCCCATCACGATACCGGACAGGCGGCGTGAGCTGTGGGCGATCGAGAACGCGGCCCGCAGCATGCCGCACCCCATGCACCTGCACGGGTACTTTTTTCGCGTGCGCGAGCGGCGGGGCAGCCCGGCGCAGGTGCGCGCCCTGGCAGCGGACGGCGCGGGCAGGCTGCCCACGGACCTGGGCCTGAAGGACACGGTGCTGGCGTGGCCCGGCGAAACGGTGCTGGCCGACGTGGATTTCGGCGCGCCGGCCTACCCCGGCGAACAGGTGTTCCTGTTCCACTGCCACAACCTGGAGCACGAGGACCAGGGGATGATGGTCAACGTGAGCCTTCCATAGGCGGGGTCGAAGAGGCAATCCGAATCGTGCCGGAAGGTTGCCATCCAGTCTGGCCAGTTGCGCGGCTTTCCTGCGACGCCATCAACGAAAAAAAAGCCCGCCGTCCCCATCTCGGGAGCGGCGGGCTTCGTGCGTTCTCGGCGTTCTCGGCGAGAAAGGGGGCGCGCGGGCGCTACTTGTTCATCACGTTCAGGAACTCGCGGTTGCTCTTGGTGGCCCGCATCTTGTCCAGCAGGAATTCCATGCTGTCGATGGGCGACATGGGGGCAAGTATCTTGCGCAGGATCCACACGCGGTTCAGCACCTCGTCGGACAGCAGCAGGTCTTCCTTGCGGGTGCCGGTGCGGTTGATGTCGATGGCCGGGAACACGCGCTTTTCGGCAAGATGGCGTTCCAGGTAGATTTCCATGTTGCCGGTGCCCTTGAATTCTTCGAAGATCACTTCGTCCATGCGCGAACCGGTGTCGATGAGGGCGGTGGCGATGATGGTCAGGCTGCCGCCTTCCTCGATGTTGCGCGCCGCGCCAAAGAAGCGCTTGGGGCGTTGCAGGGCGTTGGCGTCGAGACCGCCGGACAGCACGCGGCCCGAAGACGGGGTGACGGCGTTGTACGCGCGGCCAAGGCGGGTGATGGAGTCGAGCAGGATGACCACGTCGCGCTTGCGTTCCACCAGGCGCTTGGCCTTTTCCAGCACCATCTCGCAGACTTGCACGTGGCGCTGCGGCGGTTCGTCGAAGGTGGAGCTGACCACCTCGGCGTTCTTCACCGTGCGCTCCATGTCGGTCACTTCCTCGGGCCGCTCGTCGATGAGCAGCACGATGAGGTAGGCATCGGGATGGTTGGCGTTGATGGAGTTGGCGATGGTCTGGAGCAGGATGGTCTTGCCGGTGCGGGGCGGCGCGACGATGAGGCCGCGCTGGCCACGGCCCACGGGGGCCATCATGTCGATGACGCGGCTGGAGTAGTTCTTGTCCCCGTTCTCCATGATGAACTGGCGGTCGGGGTAGATGGGCGTCAGGTTGTCGAACAGGACGAGATTCTTGGCGTTTTCCGGCGGCTCGAACCCGATTTCGGTCACCTTCAGCAGGGCGAAATAGCGTTCCCCTTCCTTGGGCGGGCGAATCTGGCCGGAAACCACGTCGCCCTTGCGCAGGTTGAAGCGGCGAATCTGCGAGGGCGAGACGTAGATGTCGTCGGGCCCCGGCATGTAGCTGCACAGCGGGGAGCGCAGGAAGCCGAAACCGTCGGGCAGTATCTCCAGAACGCCGTCGCCGTAAATGGCGCCGTTCTGCGAGGCGCAGGCCTGAAGCAGGGCGAAGATCAGCTCCTGCTTGCGCATGCCGCTTGCGCCTTCGACGTTGTACTGCTCGGCAAGCTCCATGAGCTCACCCATGCTCTTGATCTTGAGTTCCGAAAGATTCATGGCCGTTTCGGAACCCTGAACGTTCTTCTTTTTCCTCATAGGCGTGATGGGATACTGCTTTGGAAGGATGTGGAGGGTATATGAAAGGATAGGACCACAGTCGGCCGCACGGCGCGAAAGACCGCACGATGGCGAACCGGTCACGAGGCGGGACTGATGTCGGAGTGACTATAAGAAGGAAATACGTCGAGATGGTCGGGCGGGAACACTGTACCGGGTCCGCTGCCGGGGTTTCATTGCCCGGAATGGAGGGGAGAGGACCCGCAAGAGTGGTGTTGCAACAATCGGTTGCTTCCACCCGCCGTACAAGGGGCTACCTAGCCCATTCGACACGGGATGGCAAGAGGTCTACTCGTTTTTTTCCCTGGCCTGCAAGACATCCTGGAACATCTCTTCGATTTCGGCGCGCACATGGTCCTGGGTGCGGTCGAGCACGCAGGCAAGTTCCAGGGTAATCAGGCCCATGGCCTGCTCCAGCAGGCGGCGTTCGCCGAACGAGAGTTCCTTGTCGCGGCCGATGAGCAGCAGTTCGCGCAGCACGTAGGCCACGTCCGCCAGATCGCCGCTTTTCAGCTTTTCGGAATATTCGCGGTACCGGCGGTTCCAGTTCTGGCCGGTGTACCCGGTGAAGCCGGTGCGGTCGCGCAGGGATTCGAGGATCTCGGCCCCGCGTTCCGGCGCGCACAGCGGCCGCAGCCCCACGTTGGCCGCGTTGCGCACGGGCACCATGAGCGTCACGTTGTTGCCGAGGATGCGGACAATGTAAAAGTCCGTGGCAACGCCGCCAACTACCTGCGACTCGACGCGTTCGACCTTGCCGACGCCTTGAGCCGGGTAGACGACGAGTTGATCCTGGGCAAACACTCGGTGAACTCCATGCGGGGGAAAATAAGGTTGATCTCGGCAGGAAAGAACAGTCTATCTCAATCCGCAGCAAGAGTCCATCCCGCGTACGGTTGACGGCGCTGCCGCATGCTGGCGAGGGGCGCAGGCGCGTCTCGCGGACGGGGCGGGGAGAACGACTATTCGTGCCGGGTGACATGGCGTACGGGCGGGACTGCCTGCCGCGCGGCAGGAAGCTGTGGCATCCTCGGCCAGGCCGCAACGGGAGCGCACGGGCGGTACGGGCTCTACAGCGGTTCGCGGCCCTGCCAGCGTCAGTCGGGCAGAAAGGCGTTGGCGAACTGGGTGGTGGCCGTGGCGCCCTGGGCGGCGAAGAGTGTCATGGCCCGCACGGCTGCTGGCAGCAGCTTGTCCAGCAGGTCCTGTTCCGGGCCGGACAGGCGGCCCAGCACCCAGTTGGTGGTCTCTCCGCCGTGCGGAGGGCGGCCAATGCCCAGGCGCAGCCGGTGGAAGTCGGGCGTACCGAGCAACTGCGTGATGGATTTCAGCCCGTTGTGCCCGGCGTTGCCGCCCCCGGTCTTGAACTTCATGCGGCCGAAGGGGATGTCCAGTTCGTCGTGCACCACCAGAATGGAGGCTGGCTTGACCCGGTAGTACGAGGCGATGGCCAGCACCGCTTCGCCGCTCAGGTTCATGAAGGTCTGCGGCTTGGCGACAAGCCAGGGATCGCCGGAGGGCGTGATGCGGCAGCGCCACAGGTCGTATTTTTTCTTGCCGCCGGAAAGCTGGTCGCACCCGCCGCCCGGTTCGCGGGCGGCCGCTTCCATCAGCGCGTCCACGGCCATGAAGCCCAGGTTGTGGCGCGTGCGCTCGTATTCCTTGCCCGGGTTGCCCAGGCCGACGATGAGACCGGCGACGTTCATGCGCGAAGGGGGTGGTTGGAGGTGGCGGAACGGCGAGAGGATCGCCGGAGGCGGGCATGACCGCCATGACTCGGCAGAGCTGGCGGGGCAGCCGGATTGTGGGCAACCCTGGCTACGTCCGTGCGGACTGCGCCGCCCCGGGCTTCGCCAACGCGGAAACCGGCCCCGCGCAGGTGCGCGGGGCCGGAGGGAAACCGCGGTCCGAACCGTGGGAACACGCCTGAATCACGCCGCACGCACCAGGGCGCGCGACGCGGCAGGGGCGTGGCGCCCGGCCTGGTCGCTATTCCTCGCCCTTGGGCGAGACGACGGCGACGATGGCGAAGTTGCGGTCGGCAACGGCAGTGACGCCTTCGCCGAGGGGCAGGTCGTTCACGCTGATGGTCTTGCCGATTTCAAGGTCGGTCAGATCAATGGTGATCTTGCTGGGCATCAGCAGGGGCTTGGCGGAAATGTCCAGCGCTTCGCGGTACACTTCCAGCTTGCCGCCCACCTTCACGCCCTTGGACGTGCCGGTGAATTCGAGGGGCACGCGGATCTTGACGGGCTTTTCCAGGTCCACACCGCGAAAATCGATGTGCGAGAAGCGGCTCTTCACCGGGTGGTACTGGATCTGCCAGAACAGCGCCGGGTAGGTGGTCTTGGTGCCGTTGTCGTCCAGTTCGAGGTTGAAGACGGTGGTGCGGCCCACGGCTTCGAACATCTTCTCGACGGGAAGCGTGTCCATCACGATCGGCACGTTCAGGCCTTCAGCGTTGTAGAACACGCCGGGGACCAGGGTTTCGACCCGCAGCTTGCGGTTGGCGCCCTTGCCAAGGCCGTCACGCTTGCGCACGCTCAAAGTCTTCAGTTCGGACATTGCAGTTCTCCTTAAATTCATTCCCGCGTAAGCATCCCGCCCCGCGTCGGAATGTGAATTGCTTATACGAAAAGCACGCTCACCGAGGATTCGGTGTGGATGTTGTGGATGGCCTTGGCCAGAAGGCCGGCCACGGACAGCACCTTCAGCTTGCCGCACGCGGCCAGCTTGTCGCCCAAGGGCACCGTGTCGGTAACGATGACCTGCGAAAAGGCGGAATTGCACAGCCGCTCGATGGCGGGGCCGGAAAGCACGGGGTGGGTGGCGCAGGCCATGACTTCCTTGGCCCCGTTCTTCAGCAGCACGTCGCCCGCCGCGCACATGGTGCCCGCGGTGTCGATCATGTCGTCCACCACGATGGCGATCTTGTCCTTCACGTCGCCGATGACGTGCATGGCCGAGGCCTGGTTGGGCCTGTCGCGGCGCTTGTCGATGATGGCGAGGCCCGCGTTCAGCTTCTTGGCGAACGAGCGGGCGCGCTCCACGCCGCCCGCGTCGGGCGAGACGATGACGATGTCGCCGGCGTACGGGCGCAGGTACTCGAGAATGACCGGCTGCGCGTACAGGTTGTCCACCGGAACGTCGAAAAAGCCCTGAATCTGCCCGGCGTGCAGGTCCACCGTGACCACCCGGTCGGTGCCGGCGGTGGTCAGGAAGTCGGCCACCAGCTTGGCGCTGATGGGCGCGCGGGGGCTGACCTTGCGGTCCTGCCGGGCGTAGCCGTAGTAGGGCACCACGGCGGTGACGCGGCCCGCGCTGGCGCGTTTGAGCGCATCCAGCATCAGGCAGAGCTGCATCAGATTGTAGTTCACGGGCGAGCAGGTGGCCTGGACGACGAATACGTCGTCACCACGCACGTTGTCGCCGATCTCGATGCGAATCTCGCCGTCGCTGAACGTCTCGCACAGGGCCGGGGTGAGCTGGCACCCCAGATGGTCACAGATGGCCTTGGCGAGGGCGGGGTTCGACGTGCCGGTAAGAATCTTCAGATCACCGTGCATGTTTCGACTTCCGGCTTGTGGTTGCGATGGCAAGCGTCATCGGAAAAGTGGCTGGGGCGGAAGGATTCGAACCCTCGGATGACGGGACCAAAACCCGTTGCCTTACCAGCTTGGCGACACCCCAGCATGAGGGAAAACTGATTTGTTACGCAGGGGCTGGCCTGCGTGCGCCGATCAGGCGGCGCGCCTCTCACAGCGCGTGCAAAAAGGCCGCGATGTTGTCGTTGCGAAGCGCTTCGGCCACATCGCGCGCCGTGCCGTGCTTTCTGAACAGGGCGAAGAGGCTTGCGCCGCTCCCGCTCATCAGCGCGGCACAGGCCCCGCGTCGAAGAAGAAATTCCTTGGTCCGGCGCAGGGTTGCATGTGTCTGAAAAACAACCGATTCAAAGCTGTTGGTCAGCCACGGGCTGCGAGAGAGAGGATTTCTATCTTCTAGACTTTCCGATGTCAAGCAAGGGCGCAATGATTTCGCGCACCGCCCGGCTTCGGGGGCGTCGTGCGCGCAGGCCGGGTTGGCGGCATCCCATGCTCGGTAGGCCCACGGGGTGGAAACGCGCAGCGGCGGACAGGCCAGCACCAGGTGCATGCCCGCAAGGCCGAGGGCCGAGAGTTCCTTTTGGGGGACCGGGGTGAGCACGTCGCCGATGCCGGTGGCCCGCGCCGGGCCATCCATCAGAAAGAAGGGCACGTCCGCGCCCACCTTGGCCGCGATGTACCGCAGGGTTTCGGGCGAGGGGGCCAAGCCGGGGGCCTGTTTCTGGCACAGTGCGGCAAGGTGGCGCAGCAGCGCGGCCGCGTCGGCGCTGCCGCCGCCAAGTCCGGCCCCGTGGGGAATGTGCTTTTCCAGGTGCACCCCAAGGCCGGGGCGAAACCCGGTGGCCGCCGCGAATCGTTCGTACGCGGTAACCACGGTGTTGCGGGTCGGGTCCACGTCCGGCTCGGTGCAGGTGAAGCAGATTCCCTCGCCCGCGCGGGGGGCCACGTGCAGCAGATCGTGCGGTTCCGGCAGGGGCAGGAACAGGGTGTCCAGTTCGTGGTAGCCGTCGGGCCGCACCCCGGTGATGCGCAGGTACAGGTTGACCTTGCACCCGGCGCGCAGGGTGACTGCGGGGGATGGCGCGGTGCTCATGCCGCCGCGTCCGCGCCGCGCCGCAGGGTTTCCACCGTCAGGTGGCCGTTGGTGAACACGCAGAGTTCCCCGGCCACGGACATGGCCTCGCGCACCACGGTTTCCGCGTCCAGCGCGGTATGCCGGGACAGGGCGCGGGCGGCGGACAGGGCGTAGGGGCCGCCGCTGCCGATGGCGGCGATGCCGTCGTCAGGTTCGATGACGTCGCCGGTCCCGGTCAGGATGAGGATGGTTTCCGCGTCGGCCACCAGCAGCATGGCCTCCAGCCTGCGCAGGTACTTGTCCTTGCGCCAGTCCTTGGCCAGTTCCACGGCGGCGCGGGTGAGGTTGCCGCCGAATTCCTCCAGCTTGGCCTCGAACCGCTCGAACAGGGTGAAGGCGTCGGCCGTGGCCCCGGCAAAGCCCGCGAGCACCCGGTCGCGGTACAGCCGGCGCACCTTGCGGGCCGTGTGTTTCATGACCACGCTCTGGCCCATGGTCACCTGGCCGTCACCGGCCATGGCCACGCCGTTCGCGTCGCGTACGGCAAGGATGGTCGTTCCCTTCAGTTCCATATGTCGGTTCCTTCGGCGTCGCGCGCCGGTGTCGTGCTGTCGTGTTCGTCCGCTGTCGTCCCTGGTCGTTCTCAGTCGTCAGGGGCGGCATGGGGACGCGCGGTCAGGCGCGCGGTTGGCCGCCATCAGTATGTCCAGCGTCGGTGGCCTGCGCGGCAAGGCGTTGGAAGGCAGCGCGCCACACCGTCAGCATGGCCTGCCCGTGCAGGACGAAGCGCACCTCGCGCACCAGCCCGGCACGCAGCCCGCGCACGGCCTCTGCCAGGGCGATGGGCGCGGCCAGTTCCGGCGGGTAGCCGTAGCTGCCGCAACTGATGGCCGGAAAGGCCACCCGGGCAAGCCCGTGCTCGGCCGCGAGGCGCAGGCTGTTGGCATGGGCGGCGGCAAGGACCATCGGCTCGCCCTGCATGCCGCCGCGCCAGATGGGCCCCACTGCGTGGATGACATGGCGCGCGCGCAGGTTGAAGCCGGGTGTAATGACGGCCTCTCCGGCCGACAGCGGCCCACGCGCGGCCACGATGGCCCGCCCGGCTGGCAACAGTTGCGGCCCGGCGGCACGATGCAATGCGCCATCCACGCCGCCGCCCCCGCGCAGCTCGGCATTGGCGGCGTTGACCACCGCGTCGGCCTCCGTGGCGGCCAAGTCGCCCGTGGTCACCAGCAGCCGTCCGGGGCCGACGGGGGCATCAATCATCAGGGAAAGTGCATCCATGGACGTGCCTGTGGACGTTGCCGTATGCGAGATTGGCGGCCGAAGCGGAAGGCGGAAGGGCGGGCGACATTGCTGCGGCAGCCTGCGCGCACCGCCGTTACCAGAATGCCTTGCGTTCCTGATACCTGGCGTCGAAGCGCTCCAGGTCGGCCTGGTCCTCAGGCGTGCGGATGGCCCCGCGCGCCTTGTCACGCAGCTGCTCCACCTTTTCCTTCTCGTTGGCGAACAGTGCGCTGTAGGCCAGGTGCAGGTAACCCTTGAACACCTGCCCGTCCATGCCGAGCGCGCGGCCGTAATAGTCGTGCACTTCGGAATCCTCGGGCAGATGCCGCAGCACTTCCTTGTAATAGGTATAGGCTTCGGCGCGTTGGCCGGAATCGAACAGCAGGCGCGCGTAGAAGAACAGGCCCATGTAGTCGCGCGAATTCATCAGCACGGCGCGTTGCAGCATTTGCGCGGCGCGGTTGCGGTCGCCCTTGGTGTAGTGGAACCGCCCGGCCTCGCGCCATACCAGCTGATCCTTGGGGTTGCAGGCGATGGCCTTGTCGAACGCGGCCGTGGCCTCGCCCACCCGGTTCAGGCGCGAGTACAGGATGGCCAGCCCCAGTTGCGACATGCAGTCGCCGGGCTTGGCCTGCTCGAAGGTGCGCAGGGCGATGTTGGCGTCGGCGTAGCGGGCACGCACCAGCAGCTGCACCCGGCGGAAGCGTTCGTCGTCGTCCTTGCGGTCGCGCACGTTGGCGGGCAGCTGCTCCACGCGCAGCCGCACCTCGCTGATGCGGTCGGTCACGTTGGGGTGGGTGCTGAGATAGGTGGGCACGTCGGTGCCGGTCATCCAGTGCTGGCGGCGAATCTTCTCGAAGGCCCCGGCCATGCCGTCGGGCTTGAAGCCCGCGGCCACCAGGTACTGCATGCCCACCTGGTCGGCGTCGGATTCGTCGATGCGGCTGTAGCTGAGCATGGCCGTCTGCCCGGCCGCCAGCGAGCCCGCCATGGCCGCGCCCTTGCCGCTGCCCGCGCCCACGAAGGCCCCGGCCAGCGCCCCCGCCAGGCTGAGCAGGGTGATGCGTTGCATCTTCTCGATGCGGCTGGCGATGTGATGCTGGGTGACGTGGGCCATTTCGTGGGCCAGCACGCCCGCCACCTCGCTTTCATGCTCCATGGCCATCAGCAGGCCGGTGTGCACGAAGATGTACCCGCCGGGGCTGGCGAAGGCGTTGACGGCGTTGTGCAGCAGCACGTTGGTCTCGAAGTCGAAGGGCTGCGGCGGCACCACCGCCTTCAGCCGTTCCACGATGGACCGCACGTACTCCTTCACCTCCGGGTCTTCCACCAGCGGCAGGCGCGCCTTGATGAGCACGTTGAACTTCTTGCCCAGTTCCACCTCGTCCTTGACCGTGAAGTCGCCAAGGAAGGCCCCGGCGGGCGGCGCGAAGGCGGGCAGGGCTTGGCCCAGCAGCAGGAGCACGCACAGGCACAGGGCCAGCGTGCCCCGCAGGCTGGCGCGGAGCCTGCCGGTGCGGGGCGCGGAATGGTGGCGGAAACGAGTGGTCATGCGCGTGCTATAGCACGTCCCACACCGCGCCGGAAGGCGTGTCGCGCACTTCTATGCCGAGGGCGGCGATCTCGTCGCGGATGGCGTCGGCGCGGGCGAAGTCCTTGTCGGCGCGGGCGTTGATGCGGGCCTGCATCAGTTCTTCGACCCTGGCCGGGTCGATGGACTTGCGGGCCACGCGGCAGGCGCGTAGCTCCGCCAGGAATTCGGCGGGGTCGCGGCCGAACACGCCCAGCACGGCGGTCCATGCGCGGGCCTCGTCCAGCACGCGGCGGAAGAGTTCGCGCGCGCCCTCTGTCTTGCGCTGGCCCTTGTTGTCCAGGATGCGGTTGGCCAGGCGAACCATGGTGAACACGTGGCCCAGGGCGGCCGCCGTGTTCATGTCGTCTTCCATGGCGTCGGCGAAGGCTTGGCGCAGGCCTTCGAATTCCTCGGTCACGTCCTTGGGCAGGGGGCCGGAGGTCCACTTTTCGCGTTGCAGTTCGGCGTGCAGCAGCCCCAGCGCCTCGTAGATGCGCTTGAGGTTCTTTTCCGCCTCGTCCATGGACTCGAAGGTGAAGTCGATGGGGCTGCGGTAGTGCTTGGTGAGCAGGAAATAGCGCAGCGTTTCCGGAAGGTAGTTTTCCAGTATGTCGCGGATGGTGCGGAAGTTGCCGAGCGATTTGGACATCTTTTCGGCGTTCACCTGCACGAAGCCGTTGTGCACCCAGTAGCGCACGAAGTCCTTGCCGAGGGCGGCCTCGGTCTGGGCGATTTCGTTCTCGTGATGCGGAAAGACCAGGTCCTGCCCGCCGCCGTGGATGTCCAGGGGCAGGGGCAGGTGTTTTTCGCTCATGGCCGAGCATTCGATGTGCCAGCCGGGACGGCCGCGCCCCCACGGGCTTTCCCAGTAGGGTTCGCCGGGCTTGGCGCCCTTCCACAGGGCGAAGTCCAGCGGGTCTTCCTTTTCCTCGCCGGGGGCCACGCGCGCGCCGGAGCGCAGGTCGTCCACGTCGCGGCCGGAAAGCTTGCCGTACCCGGGAAAGGCGCGCACGCGGAAGTACACGTCGCCCGAGGGGGTGGCGTAGGCCTTGCCCTGTTCGATGAGCCGTTCGCACAGCGAGATCATCTCGGCGATGTGCGTGGTGGCGCGCGGCTCGATGTCGGCCCGCAGCACGTTCAGGCGGTCCATGTCCTCGTAGAACGTGGCGATGTACTTTTCCGCCACTTCCTGGCTGGAAAGGCCTTCCTGGTTGGCGCGGGTGATGATCTTGTCGTCCACGTCGGTGAAGTTGCGCGCGAAGGTGACGTCGAGGCCGGTGTGGCGCAGGTAGCGCACCAGCACGTCGAACACCACGGCGGAGCGGGCGTGGCCGATGTGGCACAGGTCGTACGCGGTGATGCCGCAGACGTACATGTTGACCTTGCCGGGCACGGCGGGCTCGAAATGTTCCTTTTTGCGGGTCAGGGTATTGTACAGTTGCATTGATGCTCCCGTGGATGTGCGGTGTGGTGCGGCAGCGGACGCGGTACGCGCCGTGTCAGTTGCACTCTGCGCTTTCGGCGCGGTGCGAGAATAAATGTGATGCCAGGCGTTCGGCTTGTAAGGCCGACGCTCCGCCCGACAGATGTGCGACAGGTGTACGGCAGCGTCTGACGACGGCTAGCAGCCGCCGGTGCGGGCGGGCCCGTCGAACTGGTCGATGCGGCGCTGGTGGCGGCCGCCCTCGAAGGGAGTGTCCAGAAACACGTCAACGAGGTTCACGGCCACGCCGGGGCCGGTCACCCGTTCCCCAAGGCACAGCACGTTGGCGTCGTTGTGCTGGCGGGTGGCGCGGGCGTGGAATTCGCAGGTGCACAGCGCGGCGCGGATGCCGGGAAAGCGGTTGGCGGCCATGGACATGCCGATGCCCGTGCCGCAGACCAGGATGCCGAGGCCGCCGGAGGCCAGCACCCGTTCGGCCACCTTGGCGGCGTAGAGCGGGTAGTCGCAGCTTTCGGCGGTCTGGGGGCCAAGGTCTTCAACTTCGCGGCCGGTGGCCTTGAGGTGGGCGACGATGATCTGCTTCAGGGCGAGACCGGCGTGGTCGGAGCCGATTATGACCGGTGCGGACATGACGGGTGCGGACATGGGTTCCCTCGCTGCGTGCTGACGGAAATATGGAGTGTGCGCCGATGGCGTGGCGCGGTGCGTGTCGTGGAAGCTGAACGCTGCTCGTGCGCCGGACCGCACCTGCGTGGGCGGCAAGGCTGCAGGACGGCGCTGGAAATGTGCTGTTCCCGGAGCCGCTTGTCAAGACGGTGGTGCGCCCCGTGCGGGCGCGGAGGGCGGAGGACGCCTGCCCGATCAGCCCTTGCCGCCGTTTCCGCAACATCGGGCCATGCGGGCCAGGTGCCGCTCGCGGTCCGCATCGGCCCCGGCGGCGTGGCGGGCCAGTTCGTCGCGCAGGAAGGCGGCGCGCCCGGCCAGTTCATGGATACGGGCATCGTCCGTGGCAAGAACTCCCGTACCCAGCAGTTCCACCATGCGGCGGCCAAGGGCGGCGTGCTCCTCGTCCATGCGGCGGCGCAACTGGCGTGCCTCCATGCAGCGCAGCACGCCGGTGGCCATGCGGCCCAGTTCGCCGCGCAGCACGCACAGCCCCACCTTGAGGTTGGACAGCACGGCGGAAAGGGAGAAGGAGGTGTAGGTGTCGGGCGCGGTCATGAACGTCTCCGTCGCGTTGTGGTGCCTGCAGGACTGGTGGTGTTGGCTGGCTGGATCTAGCGTCGCGCGCCTTCGCGCAACGGCAACACCTCGGTGCCTTCGGGTAGGACAAGCCCCAGCTGTTCGCCGGTGAAGGCCTGCGGCCGCTCCCGTTCCTTCACGAGCAGGATGGCGGAATATCCCTTGGCGTGGGTGATGGTGATCTTGCGCGGCAGGGGGGGCACGGCTTCGTCGTAGTCGATGCGCATGTCCCATCCGGCCTGCGCTTCGCCGGGGGGCGTGTCCGTCCAGCGGCGGGGCAGTCCTTCGGGAGAAAGTTCAAGCATTCCGCGAACCCTGCCGCGCGGCAGAGTGTAGGCGATTCCCCCGTCCGCCACAAGCCTGGGGTCGGCGTGGGCATCGTCGAACACCTTGGAGAACCTGCCGTTGAGCAGGTTGGCGAGATCCGGCACCGAAAAGGGCACCGGCACGCCGAACGAGAGCAGGGCGCGCCCACCCCTGGCCAGTTCGCCGCTGTGGTAGTAAGCGCGATTTTCATTGGGCGCGTATGCGAGAAAGGTGGTGTCGTCCTCGCGGATGCGGGCCACGGTGGCCCCGATGCCCGCCATGATATCCAGCCGCAACGGCACGTCCCCGTTGGACCACAAGAGCGCCACCACGCGGTTGCCGTCGTGTTCGCCGGTCTTGTAGCGCAGGCTGGCGTTGACCCGGAAGGGACCCGCGTCGGCTTCGTTGGACTGCGCCCAACTGCGGTAGGCGTGCCAGGCGGCGTCGGCTTCGGCCTGCGGGGCGGGCACGCCGGGGGCCACGCGCGGGGCGCAGCCCTGGGCCAGCGCGGCCGCGACGAGCAGGAGCAGGACGCAACAGCGCACGGCAATGCCGTGCGCCAGGGATTGGTCGTGGGAAAGACGAAGGGGATGCATCATAGGTTCTTGAGCTTGGCGGTGATGTCCGCCGCGTTGGCGGGCGACATTTCCAGCGCCTTGCGGTAGCCCTTGCGCGCCTCCGCCTTCTTGCCGAGGGCGGCGGCGATGTCGCCGTAGTGTTCCCAGATGGTGGGGTCGCTGGCGCCCTGGTCCACGGCGCGGTTGATGGTCTGCCACGCTTCGTTCAGCTCGCCCCGGCGGTAGTGCGTCCAGGCCAGCGAGTCGATGATGTAGGTACTGTCGGGCGACTCTTCAAGTGCACGGGTGATCAGTTGCAGCGCGCGGTCCAGGTCGCGCCCCTGCTCGGCCAGGGTGTAGCCCACGTAGTTCAGGGCCTGGGCGTGTCGCGGATGTTCGGCCACCACCTGTTCCATCACCGTGAAGGCCTCGGCCTTCATGCCCCGCTCATCAAGGATGATGCCGCGCATGAAGGCGATTTCCGCGTCGTCGGGCCAGAACCTGCGGGCCTCGTCCATGACGGCCAGGGCTTCTTCCGGCTTGTTGCTGTTCAGGTACAGCTGTGCCTCCATCTGCCAGAATTCCTTCTGGCCGGGGTAGGTCTTCTGTCCTTCCTTCAGCGTGGCCAGGGCGGCGTTCAGGTCGCCGGTCTCGAACTGCAACTGGCTTTTCAGGCGCAGGGCACGGTCGTGGAACTTGTTGGACGGGGTGATCTCGCCAAGCCAGTGGATGGCCCCGGCCGGGTCGCGCTTGCCCTCGAAGGAGAGCACGGCCAGGTAGAAATACACTTCCTCGGGCGCGCCGGGGGTGTCCTTGACCACGGTGAGCAGGGCGTCGGCCTGTTCGTAGAACTTTTCTTCCAGGAACAGCGTGGCCGCCGTGAGCAGAAAGCCGAAGGTCTCCGGCCCCTGGCGGGCCAGTTCGTAGGCCTTGGCCGGGTTGTTCAGCTTCAGGCTGATGGCGATGAGCCGCAGCCACACGTCCTGGTTGCTTTCGTCCAGGGTGATGATCTGCTCGTAGGTGCGCTCGGCCTCCACGTAGTCCTTGCGCAGTTCGTAGATGAACGCCAGTTCCGCCCAGGCCTCCAAAAAGTCCGGCGCGGCCTTCACTGCCTTGCGCAACTGGCCCAGGGCCTCGGAGTGGCGGTTCAGCCCCACCAGTGCGCGGGCGTGATAGTAGCGCAGCACAGGCGTGCGGTTGCGCTCGGCGATGCCGGAAAGCAGCTTGTCCGCCTCGGCGAAGTTGCGGGTCTTCACCAGCAGCAGGGCCAGTTCCTGGCGGGCCTGCTCGTCGTCGCCGTGGGCGCCGGTGAAGGCGCGCAGGGTGTACAGCGCATCGCCGGTGCGGTTTTCCTCAAGGTAGGTTTCCACCAGCAGCAGGGTGATGTCGAGGTCGTCGGGGTAGCGCGACACGCCTTCCTGCAGCACCTGCCGGGCCAGGGTGGGTTCCTTGCGCGAAAGCAGGAACGAGCCGCCGTCGATGAACACCCTGGGGGACGGGTCCAGCGCCACCAGCTTCTCGATGGCGGTCATGGCGTCGCGCAGGTTGCCGGTGCGGCTGGCCTGCTCCAGAAGCAGGTAGTAGTAAGTGGTCGCCGCTTCCGGCGTGAGCCGCCATTCCACCGGGGCCGCGGGCTGTTCCGGCGTGGCCTGGCGGGTGGCGCAGCCCGTAACGCCGGTGGCCAGACAGATGGCGGCCAGCAGCGCGGCGGCGCGGCGCAGCGGCCACGGGCGGGCCAGCCGCCTCAATCGCGCCAGTGGCGCGGTAAAGGTGCGGCGGTGCGCCCCTAGAGGCTGGCGGGCCTGGGCGTTCCGGAAGATGGCGATGGGGAAAATGGATGGCATGAAGGGCTCGTGCAACGGCCTGACCAGGCCGGGCGGCTACTGTGAAATCCAGTCCGAGGAGAAGTCGCGGATTTCCTTGAAGAGGTGGTCACGCAGCTTTTGCAGCAGGCGCGCCTCTATCTGCCGGACGCGTTCCCGGGTGATGTCGTACTTTTCGCCGATCTCGCGCAGGGTGACGGGCTGTTCCGAAAGCAGGCGGTGCTGGAGGATGTACGCCTCCTTGTCCGAAAGCTTCGGCAGGATGGTCTGCACCCTGTCCTGCACCATGCGCGCGATTTCGCTGTTGGCCAGCGTCTCTTCAATGCCGGGGCCCAGCGCGGGCAGAAAGTCCATGCGGGTGGCCCCGCCGGAATCCTCGCCCACGGTGATGTCCAGCGACATGTCGGACGAATCGAGCCGCTGTTCCATCTCCACGACCTGCTCGACGGTGACGTTGAGCTTTTCGGAAAGGGTTGCGGCGTCGGGGTCGTACCCCTGCGCGATGAGGCGCTGGCGTTCCTTGTTGAGGTTGTAGAACAGCTTGCGCTGGGCCTGGGTGGTGCCTATCTTGACCATCCTCCAGTTGTCCATGATGAACTTGAGGATGTAGGCCTTGATCCAGAACGCGGCGTAGTACGAGAACTTGATGCCTTTTTCCGGGTCGAACTTGTTCACCGCGCGCATCAGGCCCACGTTGCCTTCCTGAATCAGATCCAGCACATTCTGCATCCAGCGGCGCTGGAAGTCCATGGCGATCTTGACCACTAGGCGCAGGTGCGAGGTAACCAGACGGAAGGCGGCGTCGCTGTCGCCCTGTTCCTGCACGCGCCGGGCAAGGTCGAATTCCTCGTCCGGTTTCAGCAGGGGAAAGCGGCTGATTTCACGCAGGTACAGGTGCAGGGAATCGCGCGTGGAGGCACCGGGAGTGGAAGGGCGCAGCACGGGCAGGGCCTGGCGCGGGCTTTCGCCGTCGTCGTGCGCCTCCGCGCCGTGCGGGGCGGCTTCGCCATGCAGCATATCCACGTCGATGGCGTCGTCGCTGGCGCCGTCGAAATCGATGTCCAGGTCTTCTTCGTCCGCCCCTTCCGTACCATCCGAGGTTTCTTCGTCGTCCTCGGCGGAGACGCGCGATACGGGGGACGGCTCGTCCTCGTCGCCGGGGGCGCTGCGGCGGGGCCGCGCGGGCTTTCCGGTGGTAGCCTTGGCGGAAGCGCTACGGGCGGCCTTGGCGCGGGGCGTGACGGGCGTGCCGCTGGGCACGTCACTGGGGACGTCACCTTGCACGTCAAGGATCACCTCGGCGTCGACCACTACGGGGGTGACGCTGGGCGTTTCGGCTGGCGCGGCGGCCTTGGCGCCGCGTGCGCGCGGGGCGCGGGGCGGCGTTCTGGGGGTATCGGTCATGGTATCCGGTAAGGCGCGGCGCGGGCCGCGCCGGTTCGTGCGTCGTGCAGCGGTGTCCCAAAATGCTTGACGGGGGCCGTACAGACAATGATGGTATGATTTTTGTTTGTCCTTTACAAGGCTTTCCGGTACACAGGCCTACCCGCGCGGCGTCGCGCGCCAGTGTACGCCACTGCGCCCATCTCGCGGGCATGTTTCGGAACCCTCGCGCCCCGCGGTCATCCGGTCGTCGGCGAGCCAAGTTTCAGGAGTACAGGCTGTGCCAGATTTTCGTCAAGCGCTTCGCTCCGGCCGTCGACTGGTCTTCGACGGCGGCATGGGCACCATGCTGCAATCGCGCGGGCTGCCGCCCGGCGTGAGCCCCGAACTTTTCTGTCTGGCCCGGCCCGACGTGCTGGTGGGCATCCATGCCGACTACCTGCGCGCCGGGGCCGACGTACTGACCACCAACACCTTCGGGGGCTGCGTCTACAAGCTGGGCACCGGCCCCGGCACGCCCGACGTGGTGGAATTCAACCGGGCCATGGCCCGCGCCGCGCGCGAGGCGGTGGCCTCCAGCGGCCGCGAGGCGTTCGTGGCGGGCAGCGTGGGGCCGTCCGGCCACTTCATGCGTCCGTTGGGCGACCTGGACCCCGCCGAACTGGTGGCCGCCTTCCGCGCCCAGATCCGGGGGCTGGTGCAGGGCGGGGTGGACCTGATCCTGGCCGAAACCCAGTTCGACCTAGCCGAGGCCCGGGCCATCGTGCTGGCCGTGCGCGCCGAATGCGACCTGCCCGTTGGCGTTTCCATGACCTTCGAGAACGGCGTCAGCCTTACCGGCACGCGGCCCGAGGTGTTCGTGCAGTCCATGCTCAACATGGGCGTGGACCTCGTGGGCACCAACTGCAGCGCCGGTCCGGAGCAGATGGTCGAGGTGGCGGACGAACTGCTGGCCATCTCGGAAGTGCCGGTGCTGGTGGAACCCAACGCGGGTCTGCCGGAACTGGTGGACGGCAAGACCGTGTTCCGCCTGGGGCCGGACGACTTTGCCCGGCATACCGCGCGCTTCGCCGCCGCCGGTGCACGCCTGCTGGGCGGCTGCTGCGGCACCACGCCCGACCACATCGCCGCCCTGCGCGGAGCGCTGGACGCCCTTTCCGGCGGCCTTATCCCCGACCCGGCCCGGCGCGACGGCATCGTGCTGACCACCCGCGCCCAGGCCGTGCACATCGGGGCGGGCAGCCCCATCCGCATCATCGGCGAGCGCATCAACCCCACGGGCAAGAAGCAGCTTATCGCCGAATTGCAGGCGGGCGAATTCGCCCAGGCGCTGCGCTTCGCCGACGAGCAGGTGGAGGCGGGCGCGCCGGTGCTGGACGTGAACGTGGGCGCGCCCATGGTGGACGAGGCGGTGCTGCTGCCCGCGCTGGTGGAGCGCCTGGTGGCCCGCCACGCGCTGCCGCTGTCGCTGGATTCGTCCAACGCGGACGCCATCGCGGGGGCCTTGCCGTTCCATCCCGGCTCGCCGCTGGTCAATTCCATCAGCGGTGAACCCGGCCGCATGGAGCACTTGGGCCCGCTGTGCCGCGACCACGGCGCGCCGTTCATCCTGCTGCCGCTCAAGGGGCGCAAGCTGCCGGTGACGGCGGCCGAGCGCATCGCCATCATCGAGGAACTGTTGCAACAGGCGGACGGGCTGCGCATCCCGCGTCGCCTGGTCATGGTGGACGTGCTGGCGCTGGCCGTGTCGTCCAAGGCCGAGGCCGCCCGCCACTGCCTGGACACCATCCGCTGGTGCGCCGCGCAGGGCCTGCCCACCACCATCGGCCTGTCCAACATCTCGTTCGGCCTGCCCGCGCGCGAACTGCTGAATTCCACCTTCCTGGCCATGGCGGCGGGTCCGGGGCTTTCCTCGTGCATCGCCCACCCCGGCAACGCGCGCATCCGCGAGGCAGTGGCCGCCTCGGGCGTGCTGCTGGGGCTGGACGCCAACGCCGAAGCCTTCATCGAGGGTTATTCCGGCTGGACGCCCGGCAACGGGGAGGCCGGTGCGGTCCAGACGGGCGGGGCAGGGGGGGCTTCCGGTGCCAGTGGCGTGAAGGCCAAGGCCGCCACGCTGGAAGAGGCCGTCATCCGGGGCGACCGCGAGGGCGCGCTGG
>NZ_AGFG01000014.1 GCF_000226255.1 Desulfovibrio sp. A2 | reverse complement strand
CCCGGTGACGGCACGCCCCGGAAATCCGCCCTGCGCACCGGCATGCGCCAGCGGCTTGGCGTGGCCGAAGAACCGGTGCTGCTGGTTTTCGCGCGCATCGCCCACTATTCCAAGATGGACCTGCTGCCCCTGCTGCGCGCCCTGCAACGCACCGAAGGGCTGGGGCTGGCCAGGGGCGGCTACCTGCTGGTAGTGGCCGGTTTCGTGAAGCCCGGCGACGAAACCCCGGCGCGCATCACCGAGTTTGCCGGGCGGCTGGGCATCCGCATCCGGGTGGTTCCCTCGCCCGACGACGCCGAACGGGCCGCGCTGTTCGCCGCGGCGGACATCTTCGTCTCGCCCGTGGACAACATGCAGGAGACCTTCGGCCTGACCCTGGTGGAAGCCGGGGCCGCCGGGCTGCCCGCCGTCGTTTCCGACTACGACGGCTACCGCGACATCGTGGTGCACGGCGAAACCGGGCTCACCGTGCCCACGCTGGCCCCCGTGGCCACGCCCGACGTGGACATGCTGGCCCCGGTCTTCTTCGACAGCCAGTACCACCTGCTGCTGGCCCAGCAGACCGTGGTGGACGTGCCCGCCTTGGCCGACGCCCTGGCCCGCCTGGCCACCGACGCGGCCCTGCGCGCCCGCATGGGGGCCGCCGCGCGGGCGCGGGTGCTGGCCGAATTCACCTGGGACGGCGTGGCGGCCCGCTGGCTGGACCTGTGGGAGGCGTTGTGGCGGCAACCCGCGCCCGGCGGGCATGGCGGATACGTCGTATCCGGCGGGGAAGAAGGCGCGCCCGGCGACGTCGATGCCGGTGCCGACGCGGAGGCCCTGCGCGAACTGCGCGAGGTGGTCCACCCGATGCACATGCCCTACGCCGAGGTGTTCGGGGCGTATCCCACCACGCTGCTGGACCGCGACATGGCATTGCGCTGGACCCGGTCGGGCCAGGCCGTGTACCGCAAGCAGGAATTTCCCGTGCTGTACGCGGGCGTGGACCGGCAGGTGCCCCCAGCCCTGCTGCAACGGATGCTGTTCGCCGCGCGGCGCGCCGCGACGGCCGGACAGTTGCTGGACATGCTGACGGGCGAGGGCATCGCGCGCGAGGCGGCCACCTTCCTGTTGCTGTGGGCGCTGAAGCAGGACCTGCTGGAACGGGCCGGGTCGGGCGCGGACTCGCCAGGCGGGCCAAACGGACAAAACGGGCCAGACGAGGCGGGCGAGGCAGACGAGGCAGACGGGTCAACGCCATGACCACCGCACCAGCCGCGCTGCACTTCCATACCCTGCTTTCCGACAGGGGCGGGGCCACGCGCGTGGCCCGCATACTGGCGCGCGGCCTTGTTCGGCGTGGGGTGGTGGTGCATCACACCTGCGAAATCCTGGACTGCGACGCCTGCAACGACGCTGGCGGCGACGCCGGTGAGGGCGGGTGCGCGCAGGGCGTCGTCCCCGCCGCCGGAGTGGGCGGCTGCCTGCTGCCCGGCATGCCCCTGCACCTGCATTCCACGCTGGACTGGACGGCCTGCCTGCACTCCGTCGCGGCGGCGGGGGAGGGCGGCCAGCCTGTGCCGCTCATCGTCACCGTGCACGACTGTTCGCTGCTCGCGGGCGGGTGTGTGTACCCCATCGATTGCGACGGCTGGCGCATCGGCTGCCCCACGCCGTGTCCGCGCGGCTACCCCGGCGCTGCCTCGTTGCAGGACAGCCGGGCGCGGGCCCTTGTGGCCGCCGCCCCGCTGCTGGTCAGCCCCTCGGGCTGGCTGGCGCGCATGGTGCGCGCCCGGTTTCCGGATCTGCCGTGCGTCGTGGTCCCCAACGGGGTGGAAGCGGCGGGCGGCCCCCCGCCGCATGAGGCCCGCGCCACGCTGGGCATAGCGCCCGACGCGCGGGTGGCCATCTTCGTGGCGCACGGCGGCGAGCAGGCCATGCTCAAGGGCGGGCACCGCTGGATGGCCCTGTGGGGCGAGGTGAAGCGCGCCGTGCCCGCCGCGGTGGGGCTGATGGTGGGGGGCGACGTGACCGAGCGCGATGGCGACCTGCTGCGCTGGCCCTACGTGGGCCGCGCCATGCTGGACACCCTGCTGGCGGCTGCGGACGTGTTCGTCTATCCCACGCTGGCCGACAACCATGCGCTGGTGGTGCTGGAGGCCATGGCGGCCGGGGTTCCGGTGTGTTCGTTCCGCGTGGGCGGGCTGCCGGAACAGGTGGAGGACGGCGTGACCGGTGCCCTGGCCGACGAAGGCGACTGGGGTGGCCTGGCCGCTTCGGTGGCGGGGCTGCTGGAACGCCCCCGGCTGGCCCGCACCCTTGGCAGGGCAGGGCAGGAGGCGTGGCGCGCCCGCTTCACCGTGGACAGGATGGTGGAAGACTACCTGAAGGTCTACGCCCGGCTGTAGCCGGTATTCTGCCGGGCGGTGGGGCATTCCGCCCTGTCGGCGTCCCGGCCCCCTTCCGCATTCCCTCCGCATTCCGCAGCGCCCGGCGCCTCTGGCGCGTCGGGGGCGGCCGCCGCGCATTCGCGGGCGGCGCGGGCGTGCCCGCATGCGCCCCCCGCGTGGCCGCGCGCCAGTTCGCGCAGCGCATCGATGGCGAGCCGGGCCGTGTTTCGATCCCAGAGCATCCAGATGTGGCTCACGGCCGGGGCCGTGCGCAGGGTCCAGCCGGGCGTGGTCACGTGCAGCCCCTCCTGCGGCACCACCATGTTGTCGATGGGCGAGTACAGGGCCACGCACCCCACTTCTGCCGGGGCCTCGCAGGCTTCCAGGTTGCGGATCAGCGCGCCCCGGAAGGTCAGGCTGCGCGCCAGGCTGCCCGCGCCCAGCCGGGCCAGGCTGCTGCCCTGATGCGGCGTGCCCAGGGTCACCGCCCCAGCCACCAATTTCTGGTTGGCGGCGTCGGCCAGCCAGCCTCGAATGAGCAACCCGCCCAGGCTGTGGCCCATGAGCAGGGGCTTTTCGCCGGGGTGCGCGGCCACCAGGTCGCGCACGGCCTCGTCCAGTTCGTCCACCAGCAGCCCGAAATCGGTGCGCCAACTGGAATAGCCGTGGCAGTACACCCGCGTGAACCCGGCCGCGCGCAACCAGCGGCGGTACAGGGTCCATGCCGTGACGTTGTGGTACAGGCCGTGGACCAACAAGACAGGGGGCAGGGCGGGCGATTGGTCCGGCGCGGGCGCGGGGCGGCCGTCAACCGCCGCAGCATGTCCGTGTGCTCCAGCGGGCATGGGCGGGCGGGGAAGGGGACGGGGGCGGCAGCGCCGCCGAAACCAGGGGCCCAGCGGGTAGAACGCCATCGCCAGCAACACCCCGGCCACGCTGTAGGCCACGCCCCGCAACACCAGCGAGGCGGGGGGCGTGGGGGCGGCGTCGCGGCGGGCGGCGCGGAAGAACAGCAGGTAGCTGACCGCGGCCACCGCAAGGGCGATGCACAGCGGCGCAAGCAGGTAGGACATGTACGGGCCTCTTCGGGCGGAATGCGGCGCGGGGCGAGCATGGCCCGCCGCCGCGCCGGGTTGTCTTGACGCGGTGAGAGTAGCCAATTACTGTTTACGGAACAAGCATCGCCGGGCAGCGCTCGGCGGCGACGGCCGCCGAGCGGCGTTCGCGTAATGTCTGAACAGCTGCGGCCAGCAGGAAGTCCCGCCTGCCGCATGGCTTCGTCCCATCCCCGTTTCGCGGCGCATCTTCCGGGCCAGCCCGCCCTGCGCCGCCCACCCATGCCGACATCCCACCCGTCACGAGGTTTTTCCGTCCCATGTCGATGTCTTTTCTTCCGTCTTTTCTTTCCGCTGCCCGTTCCGCCGCCGTGCACGCGTTCTTCCTGGCCGTGGTCGCGGCCGCATGCATCCTGACCCTTGCGCCCTCGGCGGCGCTGGCGTCGGACGACAACCCCGACAAGTCCAGTGAAAAGGGCAACCTTCCGGAGCCCCTGGAAGGTGCCATCTCCATGTTGCTCGCCGCCGTGGGCGACCGCAACGCGGCCTTCGGCAAGGGCATCGACCCCGCCGAACTGCGCACCCTGCTCGACTTCGCCATGCAGCCCGCCGCCGCTACCGAAAAAGCCCTGCCCGCCAAGCGCGAGCCCGGCTACGGCATCTTCTACCGCAGCCACATCGGCGCGCCGCTGGATAAGCTGCTGCGCTACTGTTACGACCCGGCCATTCCGCAGGAAGCGGTGTTCCCCGCGTCCATCCGCAGCAGCCGTTGGCAGCCGGGCAGCGACATCGTGAAGAATGGCGTGCGGCTGTGGGAGCGCGTTCCGGACCAAGGTCTTGCCGATGCCCCGCTGGTGCTGCACGGCGCGGAGCGTGAGGAAATCACCCCCGACACCTTCAGCGGTTGCTATTACGCCTACACCCTGAACCGCCTGCTGGTGCTCATGCGCCATGAAGGGCGGGCGGTGCTGGTTTCCGTGTCGCGGCAGGCAGAGCCTTCCACCGTGGGCCGCAAGGGCGCCATCGTGGGCAAGGACGCCGACTGGGAATACGTCTATTCCGGCGTGCCCGGCGCGACCACGCGCGGCATCAGCTGGATGGACACCTACATGTACGATTCCGCCACCATCACCGTGTTCTTCGAGGACCAGCCCGGCTCGAAGACCACCGGCTACGCGCTGTTCAAGTGGGTGAAGGCCGGGTGGGCCAACCTGAACGTGGTGCAGCGCAAGCACATCCGCTCCGGGGCGGAACGCTTTCTGTCCGGCTTCCGGCAGGTGCTGGAATCGGACCGGCTGCCCCCGGCCGAAGCCATCGCCGCGCGCACCGGCGAGTTCGACCGCATGAACGAGGACGCCCTGCGCACCGCGCTGGCGGACTACTGCGTGCGGCTGGCCGTGGTGGCCAAGGAGGATTCCGTCCTCTCCCGCGACGATTTCTGGAAGATCATCAAGGACGGGGCCTACGCCAACCACCTCAGCCGCGAGGAACTGGTCAGCGCGCTGCTCAAGAACTTCATGAAGGAACGGCTGGGCAAGCCCGCGCTGGGCTCGTAGCCCGGTCCGTTCCCTCACGCCATCAACGCCTTTGGCGGCAACGACAACGCGCGGCGCAACGTCGCGCGTTGCCTCGTTTCCGGCGAGCGGCTATAGTGCGCCCAGCGTGCGGCACGGTCATCGCATCCGCCCCGCGCGCACCGCTTTGCGTACCCCCAACAGCAGGAACCGCATGTCCTCAGCCAGCGATATTTCCTCCACCCTCTCGGCATGCGCCGGGGACTCTTCCGAACCGGACGCTTCCGGGCCAGACGTTTTCGGGCCAGACGCTTCCGCACCAGACGTGGCCTGTCTGCTGGCGTCCACGCTTGGTGTCGTTCTCGTGGACGACGCGGCCTTCGCCGCCGCCTACGAGGCTACCGGCGACGTGGACCGCGCCCGCCTGAAGACCTGCATCGCCCGGCTGCACGTGCTGTATGGCGCTGCGAGCGGCCTTGGTGCGGGCGACGTGCGCGAGGGCCGCACCGCCACGCGCTGGCGGCAGGGGTTCACCAGTCTGGAGCACGCTTCTCCCTGCGCCTGGACGCTGCTGTGCGTGGATGCGTCGTGGTCCTCCGGCCCGCGCCTGCTGGCGGCGTTGCTGCCCACGCTGTTCGCGGGGGTGGGCAGCGTGGCCGTGCTGCGCGTGGGTGGTGGCGGGGCGTGGCCGCCGCAGGTGCTGGCGGCGCTGGAACTGGCGGGGCAAGAGGTGGCGGCCGATGCGGAACCCGCCGCAGTGTCCGCGTTGCTGAAGGCGTTCTCGGCTTCGGGCGGGGCAGGGGGCGCTGCGGGCCGCCTGCTGCTGCTGGGCGAGCATCCCGATCAGATGGCCGCCCTGGTCCGCGCGCACGGCGTACCGGTGTGGCGCGACGCGTCTGCACCGACCATCGCGATTGCATCATGCGGCGATGATATCGACAGGGCCGATTGTCCCGACGGTGTGGCCCTGCGCGCCGCACATCCCGACGCCACCTTCGTGGATGTCCCGGCCCTGCCTGGGCCCACGTCCCATGCCGCGCCTTCTGCGCCGCTCGCCACCCTGTTCCCTTTGTCCCCCTTGTCCCCCTTTTCCGCAGTCGCTTGCGCCCCGGCCCATGCCGGTGGCTGGCTGGCGCATGCCGGGCTGGTGCTGGGGCCCGGCCATGAGTGGTGCTGGGTGCATCCCGGACTGACCCCGGCCTGGTTCACCCGGCGCTCCGTGGCCCTGCTGCCCGCATCGCCCTCGCCCGACGACCTGCCGGGCCTGCCCTGACCGTTCCTGATCGCCTTGGGCGGCATCCGCAGGTTCCATCTGCCCGTTCTCCGGTCCTCCCTTTTCACCGACGCCAATCCCCGGAGCCATCCATGTCCCACGCAGCCACCGGCGGCAAACGCACCCACCCCCGCGAAAAGGCGGGGCCGCTGCGCAACATCGGCATCATCGCGCACATCGACGCGGGCAAGACCACCCTCACCGAGCGCATCCTGTACTATACCGACCGCATCCACCGCATGGGCGAGGTGCACGACGGCACCGCCACCATGGACTTCATGCCCGAAGAACAGGAGCGCGGCATCACCATCGCTTCCGCCTGCACCACCTGCGCGTGGAACGGCCATACCGTGAACATCATCGACACCCCCGGCCACGTGGATTTCACCATAGAGGTGGAACGGTCGCTGCGCGTGCTGGATGGCGCGGTGGGCGTGTTCTGCGCCGTGGGCGGGGTGGAGCCGCAGTCGGAGACGGTGTGGCGGCAGTCCGAGAAGTTCGGCGTGCCCAAGCTGGCCTTCGTGAACAAGATGGACCGCGCCGGTGCGGACTTCGGCGCGGTGCTGGAGGCCATGCGCACCCGGTTGGGGGCCGTGGTGGTGCCGGTGATGGCCCCGGTGGGGCAGGGCGAGGACTTCGAGGGCCTGCTGGACCTGGTGACCATGGAATATCTGTCCTTTGACCAGGCCACCCAGGGGCGCGAGTACAGCCGCACCCCGCTGGAACAGGCCGCCTCCCTGCCCGACGCCCCCGACCCGGTGGCGCTCACCGCCGCGACGGCCTGGCGTGAGCGGATGCTGGAAACCCTGGCCGAGGCGGACGACGCGTTCATCGACGTGTACCTGGGCGGCGGCGACATGCAGCCCGGCGTCATCCGCGCCGCGTTGCGCCGGGCCACACTGGCCCGGCGGGCCGTGCCGGTGTTCGCGGGCTCGGCCCTGCGCAACGTGGGCGTGCAGCCCTTGCTGGACGGCGTGTGCGACTACCTGCCCGGCCCGGACGAAACCGCCCCGGTGCTGGGCTACGACACCGCCGTGGGGCGCAAGGCGGCCGTTCCCTCCGATCCTGACGCGCCGTTTTCCGCGCTGGTGTTCAAGGTGATCATGGAGGGCAGCCGCAAGTATGCCCTGCTGCGCCTGTACGCGGGCACGGCCTCGGAAGGGGACGCCTGCCGTAACGTCACCCGCGAGAAGGATGAGCGCCTCTCCAAGCTGTACCGGCTGCACGCCGGGCGGCGCGAGCAGATCGAAACCGCCGTGGCGGGCGACATCGTGGCCGCCGTGGGGCTGCGTTCGGTGCGCACCGGCGACACCCTGTCCGACCCGGACCGTCCGCTGTTGCTGGAAAACATCGCCGGGTACCGCCCGGTGATCTCGCTGGCGCTGGAACCCCGCAACACCGAGGAAGGGGCCAAGCTGGACGAGGTGCTCGAGCGCTTCACCCTGGAGGACCCCACCCTGGCCGTGGAACTGGACGAGGGCACCGGGCAGCGCATCGTTTCCGGCATGGGCGAACTGCACCTTGAAGTGGTGCTTGAACGCATGCGCCGCGAGTACGGTGTGTCGCCCCGCGTGGGCAACCCGCAGGTGGTGCACCAGGAAACCATTCTTTCCGCCGCCACGGGCAGCGGAGAATTCGACCGCGAACTGGGCGACCAGCCCCACTACGGCTTCGTGGCCCTTTCCGTGGCCCCGCGCTCGCGCGACGAAGGCACCCGGGTGCGCTTCGAGGTGGACGTGCAGCAATGGCCCCGCCCGTGGGTGGACGCGGTGGAGCAGGGCATCACCGACAGCCTGCAGAGCGGGGTGGTCAAGGGCTACCCGGTGCAGGACGTGGAGATCGCCGTGACCGAACTGCGCCGCCGCGACGGCGCGTCCAGCCCGGCGGGCTACCACATGGCCGCCGTGGCCGCCGTCAAGGACGCCCTGTCCAAGGCCGACCCGGTGCTGCTGGAACCCATCATGTTCGTGGAAATCGGCGTGCCCGAGGCCCACGTGGGCTCGGCCATCGGCCTTCTGGGGGCGCGGGGCGGCAAGGTGGAGAACATGTTCGACCATTCCGGCCAGAAGGTGGTGCAGGCCCTGGCCCCGCTGCGCGAGCTGTTCGGCTTTTCCACGGCCCTGCGTTCGGCCACCCAGGGCCGCGCCGGGCTGGTGATGCGCTTCGAACGCTTCGACAGGATGGAATGATGTTCACGGCATGCCCGGTGTTGACGCGCGCAACGGCGTTCTCTTCAAGGATCAACGATGGAATGGTGGGATAGGCTGCGGCGCTTCGCGCGCTTTCAGTATCTGCGGCTGATGCGCCAGTCCGCTTCGGCCCATTCGCTGGCGCTGGGGCTGGCCGTCGGGATGTTCGTCGGCTTTCTGCCCATCATTCCGTTCCAGACCGTTGTGTCGTTGTCGCTGGCCTTCGTGCTGCGGGGCAACCCCGTTGGCGCGGCCATCGGCACGTTCGTGTCCAATCCGCTCAACGTCATTCCCTTCTACGCCATGCTGTATTGGGTGGGCGGGCTGTTCTGGCATACCTCGGTGCCCTTCGACCCGGCCAACCTGGACATGACGCGCATGCTGGAACTGGGGATGGATTTCTTTCTGGTGATGTGTCTGGGCGGGGTGGTCATGGGCATTCCCGCCTCGTGCATCACCTACGTGCTGGCCTTTCGCGGGGTGAACGCCTACCGCCACCGCCGGATGATCAAACTGCTGCGCGCGTGGCAGGCCCGGCAGCCGGTGGCGACGCCGGATGCGGCGCAGGCCGCGCCCCCATGCGCCTTGCCGGGCGATGTCGGCGCGGGGGACTGCCCCACGCCCAGCGGCCCTGCAGATAACGGAGACCGTTCATGACCGCCCGCAGCAAGAATTCCGGCAGAACCGACAGATCTGGCAAAACAGGCAGCGCCGGAAAGCCGGGCCATTCCCGCAGCGCCTCAAATCGTTCGGGGCGCGGTCCGGCTGCGCGGGGCCGCAACCGTTTCGACGGCGCGTTGTCGGACGGCGGCGGGCCGCCCGCGGATGCGGACGCCGTGGAAAGCGCGTTTCCCGTTTCCTCCGCCGAAGACGCCATGCCTTCGCCCGACGGGGCAGGGGGGCCGCGCGCCAAGAAGAGCCTTGGCCAGAACTTCCTGCGCGACCGCAACATCGCCGCCAAGATCGTGGCGGCCCTGCGCATCGGGCCGGAGGACCGGGTCATCGAGATCGGCCCCGGCCCCGGCGCGCTGACCCGGCACATTCACGCCGCCGGTCCCGCGCAGCTGTTTTTGCTGGAAAAGGATTACCACTGGGCCACGGAGCATGGCCGCACCCGCCCGGCCGAGCCGCCGGTGATCACCCCCGTGCTCACCGACGCGCTGTGTTTTCCGTGGGAGCGGCTGACCCCGGCATGGTCGTGGAAGGTCATCGGCAATCTGCCCTACAACGTGGCCTCGCCGCTGATGTGGGACATCCTGAGCATGGCCCCCGGCCTTGCGCGGGCGGTGTTCATGATCCAGAAGGAAGTGGGCGAGCGCATCGTGGCCGCGCCGGGC
>NZ_AGFG01000015.1 GCF_000226255.1 Desulfovibrio sp. A2 | reverse complement strand
CAACAGCAGGGCCAGGGGGTAGGCAAGGGCGAGAAGCGGCAGTTGGGCCACCGGGTTGGGAAAGCCCAGCCACAGGCCCGCCGCGCCGAGAAGGATGCAGAGTGCGTTGCGCATAAGCGGAGGTGAAAACCCCTGGGGGTGGAAAAGTCAAGCACGGCACGGTGACGGATGTGTTGCGCGTGTCCGTCGTGCCGTGCCGCACCGTGGCGCGTCGTGCCGCGCCATTGAGCCATGCCGGGTCGCATCGGGGCGGCAGCGGAGGCTGTTCGGCGGGGCGGAAACCGCCCGGCCATGCCGCCGGGTCGAGCCGTGAACAGGAGGCCCGTGAACAGGAGGCCGTGACCAAGGGCCCTGTGAACGTGCAGCCAGGGAAGGGCGGGGCCGGGGAACAGGGGAACAGGCTATGCGGCCTCGATGGGCCCCACGCGCACCGTGCGGATCTGCTTGGCGTCGGCCTCCACCACCTCGAAGCGGCGTCCGGCCAGCTCAAAGGCTTCACCCGCCTGGGGCACGTGGCCCGCCAGCATGCTGAGGTAGCCGCCGATGGTGTCCACCTCGTCCGAGGCAAGGCTGATGCCCAGTTCTTCCAGGTCTTCCAGCAGGGCGCGGCCGGAAAGCTGGTAGTTATCGCCGTCCAGCACCACGATGTCCTCGTCGCGCGGGGCATCGTGCTCGTCCTCGATGTCGCCCACGATGACCTCCAGCACGTCCTCGATGGTCACGAGGCCAGAGGTGCCGCCGTACTCGTCGAGCACGATGGCCATGTGGTTCTTGCGGCTGCGGAATTCCTGGAGCAGCTCGTAGACGTTCTTGGTCTCGGGCACGAAGTACGGCTCGCGCATCAGGTCGGCCACCGGGGTTCCGCATCCGGCGGGGTCGACGAAGCAGCGCAGCAGATCCTTGGCGTAGACCACGCCCACGATGTTGTCGCGGTTGTCGCGGTAGATGGGGATGCGCGAATGCCCGGAAGCGACGATGCGCTCGATGACCTCCCCCAGGGGGTTGTCCACCTCGACGCAGTCGATGTCGGTGCGGGGGGTCATGATGTCCTGAACCTGCGTGTCGTCGAGGCTCAGGATGTTCAGCAGCATCGAGCCTTCGTCGGCGTCCAGTTCGCCGTCTTCGCGGGCCTCGATGATGGCCTGTTCCACCGAGTCGTTGGTGCGGCCATGGAACAGCCGCGTGATGCGCGACCAGATGGGACTGCCCGATTCTCCGTCCAAGGGGGGCTCCTGTGTTGTGGTGACGTCGCCGTGGGGCGGGGCGGTATTCGCCACCGGCGGCTGGCGGGTGCGCCGCCGCGCACGGCATGCCGGGAACCCCATGCATGACCCGGTGGTGATGCCCGCGGCCCGCCGTGCACGGCAGGGGCGCGGAGCGGCGCGTGGTCAGGCAGGGGTTGCCAGCGGGCACGGGCGCTTGCGGTCCGGCGTCACACTACATCGCTCCCGCTTTCCCTGTAAAGCTCAAGGTGGCGGCGGATTACCCAGTTGCCGAGGGGTTCCGCCTCGCCCTCGTCGGACAGGGGCTTCCAGTCGGCCATGTGGGGGGCGTCGGGGCGGGCCTGGCCCCAGGCCAGCACCTGCGCGCCCAGTTCCACGTCGCGCGTTTCAAAGGCCACGAAGCGGTTCTGAATGCGGCAATGCAGCCAGAAGCCCAGGCTGCGGTCGTGCTGCGGGTCGTACAGTTCCAGCAGGGCGGCGAAGCGCCCGCCCACGTCCAGGTTCATGCCCCGCGCCGTGGCGGAGCGGGCCGTGGCGCGCGGCACCAGCAGGCGCATCCCACCGCCGGAAAGGTTCAGCAGGGCCACGGGCAGCGCGGCGCTGATGTCGGGAAAAATGGGGGGGATGTCATCGTCGTCGGCGGCGGGAGCGCAGGAGGTCGGGGCCTCCGGGTTGAGCGTCGGGGAGTGGGATGGGGGGATGTCCCGTGACGGTGGCGCGTCGTGGGCGGGGTCGTCGTCCGGCACGGTGTCGATGTCCTCCGGCAGGGCGGTCTCCCCGGCAAGTCCGGCCCGATGCGCGGTGAAGCTGTTCAGGGTGGTGGCGTCGGGCAGGGCCAGCAGCGGCGTGCCCAGCCTGCGGCCGTCGGCAGGGGCTGGCGTGTCCGGCCCCATGGGCCATGCGGCAAGGCCAAGCACCAGGTGGCGCGGCACGTCCAGCCGCAGGAAGGCCCGCTTCTGCCGCCGTTCCAGCTTTTCCGGCAGGGACAGATCCACCAGCCAGACCGCGTCGGCCGTGGCGTCGGGGCCGCGCGGCGCGTCGCGGTTGGCCGAGGGGGCGCGGTGCGCCCCGATGATCCTTGAGGTGAACTGGTAGTAGATTTGAATGCGTTTCTGCTGGGTGCGAAAGTAGCAGTCCACCTCGCGGCCTTTCCACGATTCCGGCACGGTGCGCAGCAGCGAGCATTCCAGCGTCAGGTCCGAGCGCGACACCGACACGGCGGTGCAATAGGTGGAGCGGCGACCCGTGGGGCCGTGGAACTGCATCTCGAACCGGCCGCGTTGCAGGATGGCGGCCTCGAACAGTTCGCGGATCACGTGCGGGTCGTTCACCCAGCCTTCGGGGGTGTAGCGCTGGCCTCGCTGGCGCAGCCCGCCGATAAGCAGCACCGCCGCCAGCAGCGCGGCCATGGCCGCCACGATGAGCACGAATTCGCGCACCAGCGAAAAATCGGACTGGTAGTCGCCGAAGTGGCGCGAAATATCGGCCAGGAAACTGGCCGCGCCCGGAAGGGGGAAAGCATGCGGGGAAGCGGGAAGGCCGAGGAGGAAGGCTTCGGCAAGGGTGCGGGCAAAGCCGTGGAAGACGAAGTCCGACAGGAACGGTGCGGCGCTGTTCATGATGATGCCCCGGACTGTTGGTGTACGCCGTAGGGTGCGCGGCAGGCGGCGTGCGAACCCGGACGGACGCATCTTGGACGGTAGCCGCAAACGGCCTCCGTCGCAACAGGCGGAACGTTAGAGCTTGGGCGTCGTGCGGGCGGGAAGCGGAGCGCGAGGCGAAGGGGGAAGAGGAAAGGGGCGGGGGCGGCGGCACGCCGCGCCCGGGCGTTTCGCGCCTAGGCCCGTTCCAGCTTGCGCAGGTGGATTTCCAGGCAGGTCAGCGCCGCCGGGGTGACGCCGGAAATGCGCGATGCCTGCCCCATGGTGCGCGGCCGGACGCGGGTGAGCTTTTCCACGATCTCGCGGGTCAGCCCGGCCACCGCGCCGTAGTCCAGGTCTTCGGGCAGGGGGGCGGATTCCTGCCGGGCGGCGCGCTCCACCAGTTCCTCCTGCCGGGCCAGGTACCCGGAATAGCGGATGATGGTTTCCGCCTCTTCGCACACCTCGGGCGCGTGGTCCGTGGCTTCGGGCCAGAAGACACGCAGCCGTTCCAGCGACATGCTGGGGCGGCGCAGCAGTTCGGCCAGCGACACGGCGCGGGTGGGCACGGCCTCGCCCAGGTCGGCGAAGATGGCGCGGGTGGCGGCGTCGGGCGTCACCCGGCGCTGCTCCAGTTGCGTCATGAGTTCGGCCAGGGCGTCGTGGCGGGCGCGGAACACGGCCCAGTGGGCGTCGTCCACGAGGCCCAGGTCGCGACCCAGGGGGGTCAGCCGGGCGTCGGCGTTGTTTTCGCGCAGCAGCAGGCGGTGTTCCGCGCGCGAGGTGAACATGCGGTACGGCTCGCGTGTGCCCTTGGTGACCAGGTCGTCCACCAGCACGGCCATGTAGGCCGCATCGCGCCCCGGCAGGAACGGCGGCAGCCCGCGCAGCGCGCACGAGGCGTTCAGCGCGGCCCACAGCCCCTGCGCCGCCGCCTCCTCGTAGCCCGAAGTTCCGTTGATCTGCCCGGCCAGGTACAGGCCCGGCAGCGTCTTGGCTTCCAGCGTGGGGTGCAGTTGGATGGGGTCCGCGTAGTCGTATTCGATGGCGTAGCCGGGGCGCACGATCTGGGCGTTTTCCAGCCCCGGAATGGTGGCGATCATGGCCTTCTGCACGTCCAGCGGCAGGCTGGTGGGAATGCCGTTGGGGTAGCATTCCGGGCTGTCCAGCCCTTCCGGCTCCACGAATATCTGGTGGCGTTCCCGGTCGGGGAAGCGGGCCACCTTGTCCTCAATGGACGGGCAGTAGCGCGCCCCGGTGCCGGTGATGACCCCGGTGAACATGGGCGAGCGGTCGAACCCGGCGCGGATGGCCGCGTGGGTGCGCTCGTTGGTCCAGGTCATGTGGCAGGGCACCTGCGGCAGGCGCACGCCGGGGCCGCGAAAGCTGAACGGGCGCGGCGGTTCGTCGCCCGGCTGCTCTTCCATGACCGAAAAGTCGATGCTGGCCCGCAGCAGGCGCGGGGTGGTGCCGGTCTTCAGCCGCCCCAGTTCCAGCCCGTGGGCGCGCAGCGAGGCGGAAAGCCCAACGGCGGGCGCATCGCCCAGCCTGCCACCGGGAAAGTTGGTGAGCCCCACGTGGATCAGCCCGCACAGGAAGGTGCCTGTGGTCAGCAGCACCGACCGGGCGCGAAATTCCTGCCCAAGGCCGGTGCGCACCCCGGCGGCCCGGCCCTGTTCGCTCAGGATGGCCTCGGCCGTGTCCTGCCAGACCCACAGGTTGTCCTGTGCGAAGACGTCGCGCCGCACCGCGTGCAGGTAGGCGTCGCGGTCGATCTGGGCCCGGGTGGCCCGCACGGCGGGGCCCTTGCTGACGTTCAGGGTGCGGAACTGGATGCCTGCCTCGTCGGCCCACAGGCCCATCATGCCGCCCAGCGCGTCGATTTCCTTGACCATGTGCCCCTTGGCAAGCCCGCCTATGGCCGGGTTGCACGACAGATGGCCGATGCGGTCGGCGTTGCTGGTCAGCAGCAGGGTGGGGTGACCCAGGCGCGCGCTGGCCATGGCGGCCTCGCACCCGGCATGCCCCGCCCCGACCACGATGCAGTCGAAGATGGCGGGAAATGGGGCCTTGCGCGGCGTGAGGGATGCGGACATGGGCGGTACCGTGGGGTTGGGGGGCTGTGACGGTGAAGGCGGCAAGGTGACTTTGTGACGACGCGACGGGGCAACGCCGGAGCGCCCGACCCGACGGCGAGGCAAGGCGCGAGGCTGGCGGGCGCAAGGGGGGACGCGTCACGCCCCCGGCTGTTTTCCGTCCTCGAACAGCATGGTGGCGATGACCTTGGCGTCGCCGATGTTGCAGGAGATGCGCGTGGCCTCGTTGGGCACGTGGGCGTTGGGCACCAGCTTGGACCATACGGCGGCGGAAAGGCCCATGCGCCGCACGATGGCGGCCACGGTGCCCCCGCCAATGCCAGCGGGCCGGGCGGTGACGCCGTACACGCCGCTGATGGCCGCGCGCAGCCGGGTCACCACCTCCGCGTCGGGGCTGGTGGGCGGGGCGGCCTGCTCGCGCAGCACGTGCGAAATGGCGATGGAGGCCCCGTATTCGCGTTCCACCTCGTCGGCCAGGCCGCGCACGGCCGCCACCACGTCGTCCAGGTCGTAGCGGGGCAGCACGCGGCAGTCCACGTAGAACACGTCCGAGCCGGGCACGGTGTTCACGTTGGGCACGTTGGCCTCTTTCTTGGTGGGCACGAAGGTGGACGTGGCGGGGTTGAACAGCGGGTCCGCGTCGGGGAAGCGCTCGTTCAGGCGGCGGATGCGCAGGATGAGCGCGGCGGCGGCCGCGAGGGAGTTCACCCCCTCGTCCGGCGTGGAGGCGTGGCACTGCTTGCCGGTGACGGCGATGCGCAGCCAGAGCATGCTCTTTTCCGCCACCTCGATCATGGCCCCTTCGCTGTCGCCGAAGTCGGGAACCACGATGAGGTCGTCCTGCCGGAACAGGTCGGGCCGCACGGCGGCCACGTGGGCCATGCCGTGGGTGTTGCCCGTTTCCTCGTCGGCCACGAAGGCGAGGCCAAGGGAAAGATCGGGGGTGATGCCCTGCTCCAGCAGTTCGCGCGCCACCAGCAGGCCGGAGACGATGGCCTGCTGGTTGTCCTCCACCCCGCGCCCGAACAGCACGTCGCCGTCCACGCGCAGGGTCCACGGGTCGCCGTCCCACAGGGCGGGGTCGCCGGGGGGCACGACGTCCATGTGCGCCAGCACCCACAGCGTGCGGGGCGAGGCACCCGGCACGCGGGCGATGATGTTGGGGCGATAGCCGCAGGGCACGCGGGGGTCGGGGGCATCGATGGTCTCGATGTCCGTCACGCCCATGTCGCGCAGGTGGGCGAGCAGCCAGTCGGCCTTTTCGCGCTCTCCATGGCCGCCGCTTTCCGGGCCAAGGGCCGGGCGGCTGGTCAGTTCGCGCTGCAGTTCGATGACGGCGTCGCGGCGGGCGTCGAGCCCGGCAAGAATGCGGTGCGGCATGCGGCAAACCCCGTGCGCGTGGCGCGTGACGCCCGCTGCCGCACGAAGCGGCCCGGCCGCCGAGTCAGAAGGGTGCCCCGCCGGGCATGACCATGGCTGGCGCGCGGCGGAGAAAAAAAAGAAAGGGCGAGGTCGCCCGCGCCCTTTCCCGTGGTGTCGAGGTAGGGTCTAGCGGCCCTTGGCGGCGCGCTTGGACGCCTTGAGGGGGTTGACCTTCGCGGCGGCGGCGGCCTGCGTCTTGATGTGCGTGGCGAAGTTGCACTTGCCGCCCACCCACTTGCGTTCGGGCAGGGGGTAGCTGCCGCAGAACTTTTCGTCTTCGAAAAGGCGAATGCGTTCACAGCCTTCGCACTGTTCGACGATGGGCTTGATGGCGATGCCGTTCATCACCACGCCGTCGGCCGTCTTGGTGGCACCAGCAAGGACGTTGCTCGTTGCGCTCATCTCGAAATCCTCCGTCGCGCGCGAAGCGCGTTTGTTCTTTCAGAAAGCAGGTTCCAATTATACAGTTCGCCCCGATTGTCAACAGGAAAATGGGGCGCGTCAGTTGGCGGCGGGTTGGGCGGCAGGCGTTGCTGCGGCCCGTGCTTCCATCTGCTCTAGGGCTTCGTTGAACCCGCGCAGGTATGTCTCGCGGGTTTCCATGCCGATGCGCGGCCAGTCGGCTTCGGGCAGGCTCAGGGGTTTCGTCGTCTTGTCGTCGCCAAACGAGCGCATCATCGCTCCCATGCCGTGCAGGTTTATCCAGCGGTGGTCGTAGTCGTGCGGAGTCTTTTCCTCCCATTCCACTACCATGGGAATCAGTTTTTTCAGCTTGGGGATGTCCTGGAAGGCATATTGGTTGATGGGCGGGCCGTAGTTCTGGTTCAGCACGGCCACGGCCTGCCGGGCGCTGACGTCGGCGCAACGGTTGGCGTCGTAACGGGCGCGCAACTGCCCCGCATAGAACCAGAAGGCGGCGTCGTCCTTTTCGCCTTTGGCGAAGAGGGCAGCGGAAAGGGCATACAGCACCGTGGGCATCACTGACTGGGGTTTTGCCAGCACTTCATTGATGGCCGCGTCGCGCGTGCTCACCGACGTGGAATGCAGGCGCTTCATCAGCGTCATGGCTGGTGCCGTATTGATGGTGGCATATTCACCAGCGGGCGCGACGGTAGTGCGGCCACTCTGCTGGCCAACACAGGCGGTAAGCGACAGCAACAGCACCAAGGCGAGAATGGCCGAAAGCGAGCGTGTGAACATGTGTGTCTCCTGTGGGGTGTACGCCCGCCCTCCCCGGCGGGCGGCAGTGGCTACCTGCCCAGCTTGTCCAGCACCCAGCGGCGCACGTCGCGCATCTGGGCCACCAGGGCGGGGTAGTCGAAGCGGGTGAACCGGCCATCCTGGTACAGCACCTCGCCCGCCACCATGGTCAGGCGCACCTCGTGCCCGGTGGCGGCGTACACCAGGTGAGAGGCCGGGTTGTACATGGGTTGCAGGTTGGGCGCGGTAAGGTCCAGCGCGGTGAGGTCGGCCGGGCAGCCGGGGGCAAGCTGGCCAAGGCCGGGCCAGTGCAGGGCGGCCGCGCCGCCACGGGTGGCCATGTCCAGCACGGCCTGGGCCGGGGCGCAGGTGGGGTCCATGCAGCGCAGCTTGTGCAGCATGGCGCAGCTGGTCATTTCCGTGAACATGTTCAGGCTGTTGTTGCTGGCCGCGCCGTCGGTGCCGATGCCCACGGGAACGCCCAGTTGCAGCATGCGCACCACGGGGGCCGCCCCGGACGCCAGCTTCATGTTGCTTTCCGGGTTGTGGGCCACGGCCGCGCCGGTCCGCGCCAGCAGTTCGATTTCGTCGTCCGTCAGGTCCACGGCGTGGGCCACGGTGGCGCGGGGGGTGAGCAGGCCAAGGCCGTGGCAGTAGGGCACGGGGCGCTGTCCGAACATCTGCTGGCACTGGGCGGTTTCCGTGGTGGTTTCCGCCAGGTGGATGTGCAGGGGCAGGTCCAGTTCCTCGGCCAGCGCCTGGCAGCGTTGCAGCAGCTCCGGCGAGGTGGTGTACACCGCGTGCGGGGTAACGCACTGGCGGATGCGCGGGTTGTGCCGCCAGCGCTCGTGCATCTGCCGCACCAGCACAAGGCCCGCGTCGGCGTCGGGGTAGGCGGGCGAGGGAAAGCCGAAGATGCCCTCGCCGCCCAGGCAGCGCATGCCTGACTTGTCCACGGCGCGGTAGGTGGCGTCCTGGATCAGGTACATGTCGTTGAAGGCGGTGGTGCCGGTGCGCAGCATTTCGGCGCAGCCCAGCAGGGCCCCGGCCTCCACGATGTCGGGCGTGAGGTGCTTTTCCACGGGAAAGATGTGCTGCGTCAGCCATTCCATCAGCGGCAGGTCGTCGGCCACGCCGCGCAGAAAGGTCATGGCCGCGTGGGTGTGCGCGTTGACCAGGCCGGGCAGGACCAGCGCATTGCCAAGGTCCAGCGCGCGCGCCGGTGCATGCGCGGCGGCCACGGCCTCGCGCGGGCCCACGTCCAGCACCACGCCGTCGGCCACGGCCAGCGCCCCGTTTTCGACGACGGTTCGCAACCCGTCTTGTGTAACGATGCAGGCGGCCTGTATGAGGATGTCGCAGGGGCGTGTCATGGTGACTCCTTCGGGTGGCGGAGTGCGGCAGGCGGGTCAGCTCCGGTGCGCGCGCGGATGATGCCGGCCGCTTTCGGCCGGGCAGCGAAACGATTTTCCTTTAATATAGGGCATGACGCGCGGCAAGCGTGCGGAATGCGGCAATGAGCGCCAGGGAGCGCCAAGGAGCGAAGGATGCGCGTGGGATGCCTGCTGGTGCACGGGTTCACCGGAGCCCCCTTTGAAATGGAACCGCTGGCCGGACCGTTGCGGGACGCGGGGTGCGAGGTGCGCAACATCCGCCTGCCGGGTCACGACACCTCGTTCGAGGATTTCCGGCGCACCGTGTTCGCCGACTGGGTGGCCCACGCGGAAGAAGAATACCGCGCGCTGGAGCAAGAGGTGGACGCGGTGGTGCCCATCGGGCTTTCCATGGGCGGCACCATCGCCCTGCACCTGGCGCAGGTGTTCCGGCCGGTGGGCGTGGTGGCGCTGGCCGCGCCCGTGTACGTGTATCGCGTCGTCCCGTGGCGCATGAAGGACTGGCGGTTGCCGCTGGTGGGGCTGCTGCGCCACGTGCGCCCGGTGTGGCCCTCCGCCCCGCGCAGCGAGGCGGCCCGCGCCGTGGCCCCGTGGCGTGGCTACGAAGAAGCCACGGCCTTGCCGCAGTTGCACAGCCTGATCAGGGGCGCGGCCGACGTGCGCAGGGGGCTGCACCGGGTGACGGCCCCCCTTCTGATCATGCAGGCGCGCGGCGACGCCACCGTGCATTTCTCCAACGCCCTGCACATTGCCGCCCACGTGGGCTCGCCCGACGTGACCCTGAAACTGTTCGACATCGCGGACAGGCGCGCCGGGCACCACGTCATCACCACCCACGCGGAAAGCCGCGACAGGGTGTGCGGTGCCGTGCGCGACTTCGTGTGCGGACTTTTTTCTTGAAACAAAAATGTTATTTTTTGCATTTTTTGCCATTTTCTCAAAAAAGCATAATTTCACAATCTAATATTCCGCAACAATTATACTGTTTCTGTTGTGTGACCGGTCAATCCCGACCTGTGATTGCGGCGGGATTGACGATTTTGAACGGAATCGTTAAATTCTGATCATGCCGGACGCTTCGGGGGATCGCGTTGGCGCATTCCCGGCTTCTCGCGGCACGTTCCGCTTTCCGACGGCAAACGCCGGACACGGGTGCGGAAACATGCTATGCGGGAGGCGAACCGGGCTGCCGTTCCGGCCGTATTCCCACAGGTTCGCCAAGCAGAGGTTACCAGCGTGCACGTGAAGCCCATCAGCCAGCATTTCAACGACTTCGTCATCGAGCGCGAGCGCGCCCGGTGCATCAACTGCGAGGTCTGCGTGCGGCAGTGTTCGTACGAGGCCCACTTCTGGGACGAGGCCAAGCAGTTCGTGGTGCACGACAGCGCCCGCTGCGTGGGCTGCCATCGCTGCGCGGCCATGTGCCCCACCAGTTGCCTGACCATCCGCAAGAAGCCTTCGGATTTCCGCGACAACTCGCTGTGGACGTCCACGTACATCAAGCACATCTTCAAGCAGGCCGACACCGGCGGGGTGCTGCTGTCCGGCATGGGCAACCCGCAGCCCAAGCCCATATACTGGGACAACATGCTGCTGGACGCCAGCCAGGTTACCAACCCCTCCATCGACCCGCTGCGCGAGCCCATGGAACTGCGCACCTTTCTGGGAGCCAAGCCCGACGCCGTGGAGTTCATCCATACCCCCGAAGGTCCGCGCCTGAAGCAGCCCCTGCCCCCGCAACTGCAACTGGAATACCCCATCATGTTCGCGGCCATGTCGTTCGGGGCCATCAACTTCAACCTGCACGTGGCCATGGCCCGCGCCGCCACGCAGCTCGGCATCTGCTACAACACCGGCGAAGGCGGCCTGCACCCGGACCTGTACCAGTACGGGGCCAATACCATCGTGCAGGTGGCCTCCGGCCGGTTCGGCGTGCACAAGGACTACCTGAACGCCGGGACCGCCGTGGAGATCAAGGTGGGGCAGGGGGCCAAGCCGGGCATTGGCGGCCACCTGCCGGGCGAGAAGATCGACGAGGAAGTCTCGCGCACCCGCATGGTGCCGCAGGGCTCCGACGCCATCTCGCCCGCGCCGCACCACGACATCTATTCCATTGAAGACCTGCTCCAGCTCATTTACGCCATCAAGGAATCCACCCGCTACCGCGTGCCCGTGGCCGTGAAGATCGCGGCGGTGCACAACGCCCCGGCAATCGCGTCCGGCATCGTGCGCGCCGGGGCGGACATCGTGGTCATCGACGGCTTCCGGGGCGGCACGGGCGCTGCGCCCACGATGATCCGCGACAACGTGGGCATTCCCATCGAACTGGCCCTGGCCTCGGTGGACAATCGCCTGCGCGACGAGGGCATCCGCAACCATGCCTCGCTGGTGGTGGCCGGGGGCGTGCGGTGCAGCGCCGACGTGGTCAAGGCCATCGCCCTGGGGGCCGACGCCGTGTACATCGGCACCGCCGCGCTGGTGGCCGTGGGCTGCACCCTGTGCGGCCGTTGCTACACCGGCAAGTGCCCGTGGGGCATCGCCACCAACGCCGCGCAGCTCAAAAAGCGCCAGAACCCGGACGTGGCAGCGCAACGCATGGCCAACCTGGTGCGGGCCTGGGGCCACGAGATCCAGGAAATGCTGGGCGGCATGGGGCTGAACTCCATCGAGAGCCTGCGCGGCAACCGCGACAAGTTGCGGGGCGTGGGGCTGAATGAGGTGGAACTCGGTGTTCTTGGCATCAAGCACGCGGGGCTGTAGTTGCGGTCGGAAACGACCATTTCGTGGGCAATGGCGGCGTCAAACCGTTTTTTTGCTCCGGTCGAGTACAGCAAGAGTACACTCCCTCCGCAAAAAAAACGGTTTTCCTTGCCCTTGCCGCACGCTCTGGCCCTTTCCTGACCGCAACTGCGCACAGGTCTCGGTGGCTCCGGGCGGCTAAAGACAGAGTGCCGCCATCACCCACGCTGCGCCCCACCGGGGTTGTGCCGGGTACGGCGGGCTGAAGAATTAAAGAAGAACTTGAAGTCGGTGTGGCCCACTGACACCACGGAGAGAAGCCATGCAGGCTCCACGCGATTTCTGGCATTTCGAGAAGGACATTTCCGGCTGCGGCGTGTTCGGCGTCATCGACCGGGCGCGGCGGCTCATACCGGGGTCGGAGCCCATCGCGGCCATGTGCACCATGCACGACCGGGGCAACGGCCTGGGCGGCGGCTTCGCGGCCTACGGCATCTACCCGGACCGGGCGGACTGGTACGCCTTCCACCTGATGTGCGACGACCGCGATGCGCTGGAACGGGCGGAAGGCGTCATCAAGCAGTTCCACGACATCCGCCATTCCGAGCCCATCCCCACCCGCAAGGTGGCCAGCGTGAAGAACCCGCCCGTGGTCTGGCGCTTCTTCGTCACGCCCAAGGCCAACCGGCCCGCCTGGGCCACCGGCGACGAGGCCGACTACATGGTGGGCACGGTGATGCACATCAACACCAAGGTGCCCGGCGTGTTCGTGTTTTCCAGCGGCAAGGACATGGGGGCCTTCAAGGGCGTGGGCTTTCCCGAGGACATCGCCGACTTCTTCCGGCTGGATGAATACCATGCCCACATGTGGACCGGGCATAACCGCTTTCCCACCAACACGCCCGGCTGGTGGGGCGGGGCGCACCCGTTCACCCTGCTGGACTGGGCCATCGTGCACAACGGCGAAATCTCGTCCTACGGCATCAACAAGCGCTACCTGTGCCAGCACGGCTACGAGTGCACCCTGATGACCGACACCGAGGTGGTGGCCTATCTGATCGACCTTCTGATCCGCAAGCACGGCCTGACCAAGCGCGAGGCCAGCTGGGTGTTCGCGCCGCCGTTCTGGGACGAGGTGGACCGCATGCCCGAGGCCGAGCGCGAGGCCTTCAAGGCGTTGCGCATGGTCTACGGTTCGGCCCTGCTCAACGGCCCGTTCGCCATCCTGGTGACCGATTCCAACGGGATGATGGGCCTCAACGACCGGGTCAAGCTGCGCCCGCTGGTGGTGGCCGAAAAGGGCGACCGGGTGTTCATGTCCAGCGAGGAAAGCTCCATCCGCGAGGTATGCCGCGACCTTGACCGGGTCTGGGCGCCCAAGGCGGGCCAGCCCGTGACCGTAGACTACCTGCCGCAGGGGGGTGCCGCATGAGCGGGGACGTGATGTGCGACGAAAAGGGCTTCTGCGTGCAGCGCGAGGGCGAACGGTGCGTCATCGACGCCACCGGGGTCTATTATCGCCAGCTCAATGAGCAGATACGCGCCGCGCTGGAGCACGGCGTGACCGACATCGAGGTGGTGCAGGTGCGCGGGCAGCGCTACATCGCCACCGCCGTGGAGGGCGACGTGCACTTCACCGTGCGAGGCGTGCCGGGGCAGGACCTGGGCGCGTTCATGCGCGGGCCTACCATCCACGTGTACGGCAACGCGCAGGACGGTGTGGGCAACACCATGGACGGCGGGCGCATCGTCATCCACGGCATGGCGGGCGACGTGCTGGGCTACGCCATGCGCGACGGGCGCATCCTGGTGCGCGGCGACGTGGGCTACCGCGTGGGCATCCACATGAAGGCCTACATGGACCGCGTGCCGGTCATCGTGGTGGGGGGCAAGGCGGGCGACTTTCTGGGCGAATACATGGCGGGCGGGGCCATCATCCTGCTGGGCATGCATTCCGGCATGGCCGATGCGCCCATCACCGGGCGCAATCTGGGCACCGGCATGCACGGCGGGGTCATTTACCTGCGCGGCCGGGTGCCGGAATACCAGCTTGGGCCGGGCCTGGCCATGGAGCCGGTGGACGAGGCGGACATGGACTTTTTGCGCGGCCATGTGGCGGACTTTGCCGCCGAGTTCGCGGGCGAGTTCGGGGCAGTGGGCGATGAACCCGCCGATGCCGCGACGCTGACCGATGCCATCCTGTCGGAGCCGTTCGTGAAGATACGCCCCTTCTCGCACCGCCCCTACGGTAACATGTACGTGGGGACGAACTAGGAGCTGTTTCCAAAATAGTCCTTTCGCCCGTTGGCCGCATCGGCAACGGCACGGAATATTGAACATAAACAGAATATCTAAAGGCCCCGGCGTGCGAGATCGCCGGGGCCTTTCGCCGTTGCTGCGCGTTGTTCGGGGCGCGCCGGGGGTTGCGCGGCATGGCCGGAGTGCGCATAGTTAGGCATTGGTCCGCATTTCCTCGTTTCCGGCGTCGCCAGGTGCGCCGCGCCTTCACCCCGACGGGAGTTTTTCATGCCGCACAACATCGACCTCATCCTCACCCTGGCGGGCGGACTTACCGCCGCGCTGGCCCTTGGCTTCATCACCCAGAAGCTGCGCCTTTCGCCCATCGTGGGCTACCTGCTGGCGGGCATGGTGGTGGGGCCGTATTCCCCCGGTTTCGTGGCCGACGCGGACACGGCCACCCAGTTCGCGGAGTTGGGCGTCATCCTGCTGATGTTCGGGGTGGGGCTGCATTTCCATCTCAAGGATCTCATGGCCGTGCGTTCCGTGGCCGTGCCGGGGGCCATCGTGCAGATCGCCGCCGCCACGGTGCTGGGCATGCTGGCCACGCATTTCTTCGGCTGGTCGTGGACGGCGGGGGCCGTGTTCGGCATGGCCATTTCCGTTGCCAGCACGGTTGTTCTCACCCGCGTGCTGTCCGACAACCGGGCCATGCACACCCCCGTGGGGCATGTGGCCATCGGCTGGCTGGTGGTGGAGGACCTGTTCACCATCCTGGTGCTGGTGCTGCTGCCCGCGCTGTTCCCGCCCGCCGCTGCCGGTGCGGCCGCCGGGGCGACAGGGTCCGTGTGGGTAACCCTGGGCATGACCACCCTCAAGCTGGGCGCGCTGGTGGTGTTCACGCTGGTGGCCGGGCAACGGCTGATTCCGCTGCTGCTTTCCTATGTGGCCCGCACCGGCACGCGAGACCTGTTCACCTTGGCCGTGCTGGTGCTGGCCCTTGGCATTGCCGTGGGCGCGGCGGAGTTTTTCGGCGCGTCCATGGCGCTGGGGGCGTTCCTCGCCGGGATGGTCGTCGGCCAATCCGATTTCAGCGCCCGCGCGGCGGCCGAGGCGCTGCCCATGCGCGACGCCTTCGCGGTGCTGTTCTTCGTGTCCGTGGGCATGCTGTTCGACCCCGCCTCGCTGGCCACCGGCTGGCCGCTGATGCTGGTCACCCTGGGCATCGTGCTGGTGGGCAAGCCGCTGGCCGCGCTGCTGGTGGTGCTGGGGCTGGGGCACCCGCTGCGCAAGGCTGTCTCCGTGGCCGTGGCGTTGGCGCAGATCGGCGAATTTTCGTTCATTCTCGCCTCCATGGGCACCGCGCTGGGAGTGTTGCCGCCGGAGGCGGGCAACGCCATGGTGGTGGCCGCGGTGTTGTCCATCACCATCAACCCCTTGCTGTACAAGGGCATTGATCCCCTGATGAAGGCGCTGGCGCGCCGGGGCATCGGCGTGGTCCGCGCCGGGGGCGACGGCGGCATGCCCGTTCCCCCGCCCGGCGACAACGCCCACCGCGTGGTGCTGATCGGGTACGGTCCCGTGGGCCGGGCCATTGCCCGCATCCTGCGTGACAACGACATGGACGTGGTGGTGGTGGAGATGAACATCGACACCGTGCGCGAACTGCGAGCGCAGGCCGCGCGCGAGGCGGCGGAAGGCGAGGGCGGCGACGCCGACGGCTCCGCCCCTGCCCCGCATGACGGGCATGACGGGCATGGCCTTGCGGCCGTGCACGGCGACGCCACCCAGGCCGAGATATTGCGCCACGCCGGGCTCGAACAGGCCGAGGCGCTGATCATCTCCACGGCTACCGCGCCCGCGCGCGAGATCATCGAGGTGGCACGGGGGGTGAACCCCAGGGCGCGCATCCTTATCCACACCACCTACCTGCGCGAGGCCGAGGCCCTGCGCGCGGGCGGGGCGGAAGTGGTCTTTTCCGGCGAGGGCGCGGTGGCGCTGTCCCTGTCCACCTTTCTGTTGCGTGAACTGGGCGCCACCGACGAACAGGTGGACGCCGAGCGCCGCCGCATCCGTGAGGAATGGTGCTGAATTCACGGCGTGTCGGCGTCCGGTTGCGCCGCACCCTGCCGTACCCGGCCGCACCGGCCGGAAGGCCCGCGCCGCTTGGCGCGCGCGGTTCCCCGGACAGAAAAGCGTTGAAAAAAACGGCCGTGGCAGGTAGGTATGTCACGTTTTGCGACCATAACGCCCTCGCCTGCGGGGGCGTAACCTTCAAGGAGGCATCATGCTCTGGACCAACGTGGCGTACGCCATGGGCGCTGGGCAGCCGGCCGGCGGCGGGGCCAACCCCATCGCGTCTTTCGTGCCGCTGATTCTCATGTTCGCCATTTTCTACTTTCTCCTGATCCGTCCCCAGCAGAAGAAGGCCAAGGAACACAAGGCCATGCTGGAAGCCATCAAGAAGGGCGACAACGTGGTGACCGCTGGCGGCTTGTACGCCCGCGTGTTCGAGGTGCAGGACGACGTGCTGGTGCTCGACCTTGGCGAAACCAAGGTCCGCGTGGGCCGTTCCTTCGTCAGCGCGGTCATCGACCCCAAGGCGAAGAAGGACGACAAGAAGCCCGCCAAGGGCGCGGACAAGAAGGAAGACGGGAAGGACGGGCAGAAGTAGCCCCGTTTCCACCGGCATGGGCAAGCACGCGCGCCGCCACGGCGGATTGCGCCTGCTTGCCTTTTTGCCGTGAATGCGGCCGCGCGCCGCACCCGAGTGACATACCGCAACTCCAGGAGTCGCAATGAAAGAGGGTTTCCGCTGGAGACTCGCCGTGGTGCTGGCCGTGCTGCTGTTCGGCGCGGCCTACGTGCTGCCGAGCCTGCCGGGCGTCAAGTCGTCGCCGTTGGGGCGGTTTCTGCCCGACAGCACCATCAGCCTCGGGCTCGACCTCATGGGCGGCATCCACCTGACGCTCGGCGTTGACGTGGACAAGGCCGTGGAAAACTCGCTGGCCCAGATGGGCCAGGATATCCGCACCATGGCGCGCGAGAAGGACGCCTTCGTGCTGCGCCCCCGCGTGCTGCCCGGCGACCGCATCGAGTTCGTGCTGGCCAAGGCCGAGCAGCGCGAGGTGCTGGGCGAACTGCTGGCCAAGCAGTTCCCGCAGCTCAGCGTTGCCGCGCCGCAGACCACCGATGACGGCCAGTTGCGCTACGTGGCCACCATGAAGCCGGAATATCGCAAGAACATCAGCGACATGGCGCTGGAGCAGGCGGTCAAGACCATTCGCAACCGCATCGACCAGTTCGGCGTGGCCGAACCGGACATCCGCAAGCAGCAGGACAACCGCATCCAGATCCAGCTGCCCGGCCTGCACGACACCCAGCGCGCCATCCAGATCATCGGCCAGACGGCCCACCTGGAATTCCATATCGTGCGCGATGACGTGGACGCGGAAAAGGCCGCGCGCGGCATCGTGCCGCCCGGCACCGAAGTGCGGCCCATGGTCCGGCGCGGGGCCGATGGCAGCCAGTCCGAACTGCCCCTGGTGGTGGACAAGGAAGCCGTGCTCACCGGCGAATACGTGGCCGACGCGCGGCCCGGCTTCGACAATTTCAACCAGGCCTACGTGATGCTGACCTTCAACAGCCGCGGCGCGGCCATGTTCGAGCGCATCACCCAGGAAAACGTGCGCAAGCGCCTGGCCATCGTGCTGGACGGCAAGGTGTACTCCGCGCCGGTCATCCAGGAAAAGATCGGCGGGGGCCGCGCCAGCATCACCGGCAAGTTCTCCACGGCTGAAGCGCAGGACCTGGCCATCGTGCTGCGCGCGGGTTCCTTGCCCGCGCCGGTGAGCGTGCTCGAGGAACGCACCGTCGGTCCTTCGCTGGGCCAGGAATCCATCGACAAGGGCATCATGGCCGCCGTTGTCGGCGGCGCGGCGGTGATGCTGTTCATGGTGGTGTACTACGGCGTGTCCGGCCTCATCGCCGACGTCATGCTGTGCTTCACCGTGCTGCTCATCCTGGCGGGCATGGCCGCCTTCGGGGCCACCCTGACCCTGCCGGGCCTTGCGGGCATCGTGCTGACCCTGGGCATGGCGGTGGACGCCAACGTGCTGATCTACGAGCGCATCCGCGAGGAACTGCGCAAGGGGCACACGGTGCTTTCCGCCATCCATGAAGGTTTCGACCGCGCCACGCTGGCCATCACCGACTCGAACCTGACCACCATCATCGCGGCGGCCATCCTGTACCAGTTCGGCACCGGCCCGGTGCGGGGCTTTGCCGTCACGCTGTCGCTGGGCATCATCGCGTCCATGTTCACCGCCATCTTCGTCTCGCGCGTGGTCTTCCAGGCCTGGAAGGGCGGTTCGGGCGACAAACGCCTCAGCATATAGCGGAGGAGAACCACAATGGGTTTCTCGTTCATCCGGCATGACACCAACGTCGACTTCGTGGGCATGCGCCACAAGGCGTACGTGCTTTCCATCGTGCTCATCCTCGTGGGCCTGCTGTCCATCGCCTTCAAGGGCGGGCTGACCTACGGCATCGACTTCGCGGGCGGGGCCATCGTGCAGGTGAAGTTCGACCGGCCCGTGGCCGACGACACCCTGAAGAAGAGCCTGGAAGGCGCCAACCTGCCCGGCCTTGCCGTGCAGCGCTTCGGCGAGGGCGAGACCGACTACCTGATCCGCATCTCGAACTCCGACGAATCGACGGATGTCATCCGCACGGCGGTCACCGAGGCGCTGAAGGCCAACATCAAGGACGCCAGCTTCGAGGTGCAGCGCCTTGAAATGGTCGGTCCCAAGGTGGGCGCGGATCTGAAGAGCAAGGCGGTGGAGGCGCTGTACTACGCGGTGCTGCTCATCGCCATCTACATTTCCGGCCGGTTCGAGCGCCGCTGGATGGCGTCCGCCGTCATGGCGGGCACCCTGGCGGGCGGCATGTACCTGCTGGGTCTCATCGGCGTGCCCCGGTTGTGGCTGGTGCCGTTCTCGCTGGTGCTCACCATGGTGCTGTGCTGGAAGCTGCGGCTCAACTTCGCCCTGGGGGCCATCGTGGCGCTGGTGCACGACGTGCTCATCACCCTGGGCGTGCTCTCCCTGCTGGACAAGGAAGTGGACCTGAACATCGTGGCGGCCATCCTGACCCTGGTGGGCTACTCGCTGAACGACACCATCATCGTCTACGACCGCATCCGCGAAACGCTGCGCACCCACCGCAAGGAATGGAGCTACGCGCACATCATCAACGCCAGCATCAACCAGACGTTAAGCCGCACCATCCTGACGGGCGGCACCACGCTGGTGGTCATCCTGGCGCTGTTCGTGCTGGGCGGAGGGGTCATCCACGACTTCGCGCTGACCATGCTGGTGGGCGTGTTCGTGGGCATCCTGTCTTCCATCTTCGTGGCGAGCCCGGTGCTGCTGCACTTCGGCATGCCCGAGGAAGAGAAGGAACCCGCGCCCCGCGTGGGGCAGGAAGGGGCCGTGTAGGCGGCCTTTCCGGTTCATTGCAAAAAGGGACGGGCGGCGCGCAGGTGCCGCCCGTTTTTCATGTTATCATCCCAAATCGCCGTCCGATGCGGCATGGGGGAACGAAATCGCGCCGGGCTGCCGCCCAAGGCGTGATGGCGGTTGCTTTTTTCCGTGTTCAGGCGTTATCCTACGGGTACTTGCAATCGTTTTTGTCCCGTGGAGGCGACATGAAAGCAATCGTTGCGGGCGGGGCGTTGGCTGCCCTGCTGGCCGGGGCGGCCCTGGGGGCCATGACGGTCCCGGCTGTTCCGGCCCTGGCGGCGGACGGCGCTGCGCTGTACGCGCAGTGTTCGGGCTGCCACGGCGATGACGGTGGAAAGGCGGCCCTTGGAGCAGCGCGCCCCGTGAAGGGGCAAACCGCCGAAGCCCTGTACGGCAAGCTCAAGGGGTATGCCGATGGCAGCTACGGCGGGTCGAAAAAGGCCGTCATGGCGGGGGTCGCCAAAAAGCTTTCGGACGAGGACATGCGGGCCTTGGCCGCGCACATGGCCTCCTTTTAGGGCCGACCGCCGCACGGGCACGCCTGCGGGGCTCGCCCGGCTAACGGTCCGGTGAAACAGGCATCATCAAGAACAGGAGAACTCGCATGAAACGCATTCTTGTGATCATGAGCATCTGTGCCGCCCTTGCCTTCGGCATTTCCGCCGCCGTGGCCGCCGACGGCGCGGCGCTGTACAAGTCGTGCGTGGGCTGCCACGGGGCCGACGGCGCCAAGCAGGCCATGGGCGTGGGCCAGCCCGTGAAGGGCCAGAAGGCCGACGAACTGTTCAAGAAGCTGAAGGGCTACGCCGACGGCAGCTACGGCGGCGAGAAGAAGGCCGTCATGACCAACCTCGTCAAGCGCTATTCCGACGAAGAAATGAAGGCCATGGCCGATTACATGTCCAAGCTGTAGGAGCCCGGCGATGCGCGTCCGCCTTCATGTCCTGACGGTTTCCGGCGTGCGCGCGCTTGTCGCCACGGCTTCGCTGCTCGTTTTGATCGCATCGTGCGCCACGGGGGCGTGGGCGACGGTTCCGGCCGTCGGCCATGCCCCCGTTTTCATGGCCGCCACCGAGGAGTCTCCGGCTGTGCCGGGCGATGCCAGGCATGCCGGACATAACGGACATGCCGGGCCGGGTAGCGCCACCTTGACCGACGGTCCTGCGGGGCCTGCGGGCCACGCCCCGGCCACTGCGGCACCTGCCAAGGATGCTCATGCTGGCCACGGCGCGGCCGACGCCGGTCAGGCCCCGGCGGAGCACGTGCACCCGGTGCCCCCGCCCACCACGGGCAAACTCGGCCAGCCAACGCCCACAGGCCAGTCCGGCCAGACCACCCAAACCGGCCAGCCGCCCCAAGGAGCCCAACCTTCCCTGGCGGGGGTGGACGAGCACCTCGGCGAGATCATCCCCGAAGGCATCCTGCTGCGCGACGAGTCGGGCAAGCCCATCGACCCGCGCACCCTGATGGACGTGCCGGTGATCATCGCGCCCATCTATTATTCCTGCCCCACCGTGTGCAACATGCTGCAAAGCTCGCTGGCGCGGGTGTTGCCGCAGATGTCGCTGCAACCGGGCAAGGACTATCGCGTGCTGTCCGTGAGTTTTGACGAGACGGACACCTTCCAACTGGCCGCGCGCAAGAAGCAGAACTATTTCGCGGCGATGAATTTCGCCTATCCGGAAGACGGCTGGCGCTTCCTGTCCGGCGACCTCGACAGCATCAACCGGTTCATGGACGCCATCGGATTCCGGTTCACCCGGCAAGGGCGCGACTTCATCCACCCCGTGGTGCTGGTGGTCACCGCGCCGGGGGGCAAGGTGGTGCGCTATCTGTACGGCCAGAACTTCATGCCCTTCGACCTGACCATGGCCGTCACCGAGGCCTCGCACGGCACCATCGGCCTGTCGGTGAAGCGCGTGCTGTCGTACTGCTTCACCTACGACCCGGAAGGGCGGCGCTACGTGTTCGACTTCATGCGCATAGCCGGGCTGATCATCCTGTTCGGCGCGGCGGTGTTGCTGTTCGTGCTGGTGCGGGGCGGCCCGCGCAGGAAGGAAGGAAAGCGTCCGGGAGGCACGCCCCCGGGAGGCACGCCCCCGCCGGGTTCTCCCCCTGGGTAGCCCGTGCGTTTTGCCTGTTTCGCCTGATCCTTCTGTTTCAGCCGGACGCAGGTTGCGCGTGTCGAACCGGACCGCCGCCTCCTTCGCCTGTTCATTCCGCCTCCCCACGGGCCCCTTCCGCAGCCCGCACCAGACACAGGAGACCATCGCATGAGCGCAGACGCGCACGACCACCCAAACTTTTTCCAGCCGCAGCCCGGCACGAAGGGCGGGATTGCCTCGTGGATCTTCAGCACCGACCACAAGCGCATCGGCATGCTGTACCTGTACTGCATTGTCGCCATGTTCCTGGTGGGGCTGACGCTGGGCTTCCTGATCCGGCTGGAGCTCATCGCGCCGGGCCGCACCATCATGGGGCCGCAGACCTACAACGCGCTGTTCACCCTGCACGGCGTGGTGATGATCTTCCTGGTGGTCATCCCCAGCATTCCCGCCGCGTTCGGCAACATCTTCCTGCCCATCCAGATCGGTGCAGAGGACGTGTCCTTTCCCCGGCTGAACATCTTCTCGTGGTGGCTGTACGTCACCGGGGCGGTGCTGGCCGTGGTGTCGCTGGTCACCGGCAAGGGCGCGCCCGACACCGGCTGGACCTTCTACGTGCCCTTCAGCGCCGTGACCACCACCAACGTGGACGTGGCTGTCGTGGCCGTGTTCATCCTGGGCTTCTCGTCCATCCTTACCGGGCTGAACTTCATCACCACGCTACACCGTCTGCGCGCCCCCGGCATGACCTGGACGCGCCTGCCGCTGTTCTGCTGGTCGCTGTACGCCACCGGGTGGATTCAGGTGCTGGCCACGCCGGTGCTGGGCATCACCGTGCTGCTCATCTTTGCCGAGCGGGTGCTGGGCGTGGGGCTGTTCGACCCCTCGCGCGGGGGCGACCCCATCCTGTACCAGCACCTGTTCTGGATCTATTCGCATCCGGCCGTGTACATCATGATCCTGCCCGCCATGGGCGTGATCTCCGAAATCCTGCCGGTGTTCGCGCGCAAGCCCATCTTCGGGTACAAGATGATCGCCTTTTCCAGCCTCGCCATCGCCTTCGCCGGGTCCCTGGTGTGGGCGCACCACATGTTCGTCAGCGGCATGAGCGACACGGCGGTCATGGTCTTTTCGTTCCTGACCTTCGTGGTGGCCATTCCCTCGGCCATCAAGGTCTTCAACTGGGTGTCCACGCTGTACAAGGGGTCCATCCGGGTGGAGCCGCCCCTGTGGTATGCCCTGGCGTTCATCTTCCTGTTCTCCATCGGCGGGCTGACCGGCCTGGTGCTGGGTTCGGCTGGCACCGACGTGCACGTGCACGACACTTACTTCGTGGTGGCGCATTTCCACTACGTGATCTTCGGGGGGCTCGGCTTCGGCCTGTTCGGGGCCATGCACTACTGGTTCCCCAAGGTCTACGGGCGGATGTACGACAAGCGCATCGCCAACTGGTCGTGCCTCATCGCCTTCGTGGGCTTCAACATCCTGTATTTTCCCATGTTCATCATCGGGTTGCAGGGCATGCCGCGCCGCTACTACGACTACCTGCCCAAGTACGCCGAGGGGCACTTCATCTCCACCATGGGGTCGTGGGTGCTGGCGGCGGGGCTGCTGCTGATGTTCTGGAACCTGTGGCGGGGCATTCGCCACGGCAAGCCAGTGGGGCGCAACCCGTGGGGCGCGGCCACGCTGGAATGGATGGTGCCTTCCCCGCCGCCGCACCACAACTTCGACGCCGAACCCGTGGTGACGCATGGCCCCTACGACTACACGGGGGTGAAGCCCGATGCATGAGCACCGCGACTACGAAGGGGCCAAGATAGGCATGTGGCTCTTCCTGTTTACGGAAGTGCTGCTGTTCGGCGGGTTGTTCCTGCTCTATGCCGTGTATCTGCACCGCTACCCGGCGGAATTCCATGCGGCGGGCAAGGATTTGAGCCGCATCTTCGGCACGGCCAACACTATCGTGCTCATCACCAGTTCGCTGTTCATGGCGCTGGCCATCAGCGCGCTGCAACGCGGCAAGGTGCTGCTTTCGCAGCGGCTTGTGCTGCTTACGGTGGCCCTGGCCGGGGTGTTCCTGGTGAACAAGTTCTTCGAGTGGAGCGCCAAGATAAGCCACGGCATCTACCCCGACAGCCCCGCGCTGCTCAAGCTGCCGCCCGGCGAGATGGTGTTCTTCAACCTGTACTACCTGATGACCGGGCTGCACGGCATCCACGTGATCATCGGCGGGGCCGTGCTGCTGTATGGCTGGCACCTGATGCGTGCGGGCCGGGTGACCCCGGAGCACTTCGTGTTCCTGGAAAACGGCGGCCTGTACTGGCACCTGGTGGACCTTGTGTGGATCTACCTCTTTCCGCTCTTCTACCTGGTAGTCTAAGGGGGCCAGCATGACCGGACACGACGTCAATTACGATACCGGGCCCGACATGGGGCATGACACCGGGCACCATGCCGTCCCCTTGCGCATCAACCTGCTGGTGTGGGCGGCGCTGATGGCGTTGACCGCCATCACCGTGGGGGTGACCAGTTTCGACTTCGGCTTCCTGAACGTGGTGGTGGCGCTGACCGTGGCCACCACAAAGGCCGGGTTGGTCATCCTGTGGTTCATGCACCTGCGCTACGAGGGCAGGGTCATCCGGCTGATGGTGTTCACGGCCTTCGTCATTCTTGCCATAGCCATCGGGTTCACCTTCTTCGACGTGGCCTACAGGTAGGTGCCCATGTATCCGCAATCATTGACGCCCGTGCAGCAGGTGGACCTTGCGTTCATCATCATCTTCGGGTTCTCGGTGTTCGTGCTGCTGGTTATCACCGCAGCCATGCTGTGGTTCGTGTGGCGCTACCATGAATCGCGCCACCCGGTGCCCGCGCAGTTTTCCGGCAACGTGCCCGCCGAGATCGCATGGACGGTGATACCCTCCATCATCGTCATGGGGCTGTTCTACTACGGCTGGGAGGGCTACAAGGCCCTGCGCACCGTGCCCGAGGGCGCCATGGAGATAAAGGTGACCGCCCGCATGTGGTCGTGGGTGTTCGAGTACCCCGGCGGCAAGCGGGGCAGCGTGCTGGTGGCGCCCGTGGACACCCCGGTGAAGCTGCGCATGACCAGCGTGGACGTGCTGCACAGCCTGTACGTGCCTGCCTTCCGCATCAAGATGGACACCGTGCCCGGCATGGAAACCTACGCCTGGTTCAAGGCCGACCGCCCCGGCGAGTACGACCTGCTGTGCGCCGAGTACTGCGGGCTTAAGCACGCCAACATGATCACCACGGTGAAGGTGGTGGACAAGGCCGCCTTTGATGCGTGGCTTGCCAGCACGGATGCGCCCGGCGGCAAGGGCAGGGCGCTGATGGACACCTATGGTTGCATCTCGTGCCATTCGCTGGACGGAACGCCCGGCGTGGGCCCCACCTTCAAGGACCTGTACGGGGCCGAGCGCGAGGTGGCCCTGCCCGACGGCACGAAACGCAAGGTGTTCGCCGACGAAGGCTACCTGCGCCGCGCCTTCACCGACCCCAACGGCGAACTGGTTGTCGGCTACGACCCCATCATGCCGTCCACCGAGGGCATGGTGCCGAACGAGGACATGGAGCAGATGCTGGCCTGGCTGATGCACGGCAACGAAGTGGGGCGCGAGGAAGGCAGGCGGCTGATGGAGGCCGAGGGCTGCATCTCGTGCCATTCCACCGACGGGTCGATCATCGCCGGGCCCAGCCTGAAGGGGCTGTGGAACGCGCCCACCACCGTGCTGCGGGACGGCAAGGAACAACAGGTCACCGCCGACGAGGTGTACCTGCGCGCCAAGATCGCCAATGCGCCGTCGCTGGGCACGGTGAAGGGCTACGACCCCATGATGCCGCCATACGAGCACCTGACGCCGGAACAGTTGGGGGCCATGGTGGAGTATATCAAGTCTCTTGGCGAGCACGCACATTGATGCGCAAGGTCCGCATGCCCACCTTGCATGACCTTCGCCTGTTGCTGCGCCTGAACGTGACGCTGATGGTGGGCGCGGCTACGGCCTTCGGCTTTCTGCTGGCCGTGCCGCTGCCCTTTGGCGCGCGTGGGGGGACGCCGGTTGCGCTGGCCTGCGTGGTGGCCGGGGCCATGCTGCTCGCGGCGGCGTGTTCCGCGTGGAATCAGGCCCAGGAGCGCGACATCGACGCCTTGCTGCCCCGCACGGCGGGGCGGCCGTTGCCCGCCGGGCGCATGACGCCAGGCACGGCCGTGGGACTGGGGGCGTTGCTGTTCGTGGGGGCGCTGGGTTGCCTGTTCACGGCCGGGGCGTTCGCACCGCCCGTGGACCAGCCCTCGGCCTTCGGCAGCTTGCCCGCCGATGCGTTCCCGGTGTCCGGTCTGCGCCTTGCCCTGGTGGGCGCGGCCATCGCCGTGGTCTACAACGGTGCGTACACCCCCCTGAAACGGGTGACGGCCTTCGCCCTGCTGCCGGGGGCGCTGGTGGGGGCCATGCCGCCCCTGCTGGGCTGGATGGCGGCTGGCGGCGACCCGGCCGACCCCGTGACCATCCTGCTGTACGGCGTGTACGTGCTGTGGCAGGTGCCCCACTTCTGGCTGCGTGCCCAGCGTGAAAGCATCCACTACGCCCGCGCCGGTCTGCCCGTGCCGCCCGCCCAGTATGCGGCCGAACGCTACGGCAGGCTGCTGCGGGTGTGGTACCACGCCTACGCCGTGGCCGTGCTGATGCTGCCGGTGTTCCCGCTGCTGCGCGACCCGCTGACCCGCGCCGGGGTGGTGGGGCTTGGCGTGGCGCTGCTCGCGGCGGCAGCCCTGCCGCGCCGCGCCAAGAGGGGCGGAACGCCCGAGGGGCAAGGGCTGGCCCTGCGCGTCGCGGACGCGGCCATGCCCGCGCTCATGCTGCTGTTGCTGCTGGACCGGGTGCTGCCTTTATTCTAGACTGAAAGAACATCCTCAGCCTCTCCACATCCGCCCTCGGGAGCCGCACATGGTCTGGATTCATCCCGTCCTGCAGTTCGTCGCCACGCTCATCGGCCTGTACGCCATGTATCTGGGCTGGGTCCGTTTCCAAGCCGCCCACATGGGGCGCAAGATGGTCTTTCCGTGGAAGCCGCACGTGAAGTGGGGCACCGTGGCCCTGGGCGTATGGGCGGCGGGTTCGCTGCTGGGGCTGGCCGTGGCCCGGCTGGCGTGGTCCAGCGTGTTCATCACCGGCGCGCACGCATGGGTGGGCCTGCTGATGGTGCCCCTGTGCGCCGTGGGCTACCTGACCGGACAGCGCATGGACGTGGTGAAGAAGCGCCGCAAGCTGCTGCCGCTGCTGCACGGCGCGAACAACCTGCTGCTGGTGGTGCTTGCCCTGTGGCAGTTGTGGACGGGCATCGTGGTGGTGCGCGTTTATCTGCTGTAGCCAGGATTGTGCTGAATCTTTGCGCCCGGCGCGGCAGTGGCGACCACTGCCGCGCCGGGTATTTTTTGTCTTACATGGGCAGCCTTGGCGGGGCGCGGGGGAGGGGACGCAGGGGGCTGGGCGGATCATTCCGCCGCCATCCCTCCCGCGTGGCTGGGACTGATGCCGAAATACCGGCGAAATTCCCGGCTGAACTGCGAAACGCTTTCATAACCCACCATGCGGGCCGCCTCGCTGGCGCGCACGCCTTCCTCGCGCAGCAGACTGCGCGCCTTGTTCAGGCGCACCCGCTTCAGGTACTGGATGGGCGAGAACGAGGTCACGTCCTTGAAGGCCCGGTGGAACGTGGACGGGCTCATGTTCACGAAACCGGCCAACTGGTCCACGTTGAACGGCTCCGAAAAGTTGCCGTGGATCTGCTTCAGGGCCTTTTCGATGCGTGACATGTTGGTGTTCTTGGTGACAAGGGCATGCAGCGCAGCCGCGTTCTCGCCGCACAGCACCCGGAACAGCAATTCGCGCACCAGCCCAGGCCCCAGCACCTGGCTTTCCAGCGGGCAGGTCAACGCCCACAGCAAGCGCAGCACCGTGTTCTTGAAGGCCGTGTCGGCCCTGGCCAGAAACAGCCCCTGATGGGTGCACCCTTGCGTCAGCGACCGGTAGTCGATACGGTCTTCTATCTGATCTATGAGTTGGTTGAGCACGCCCAGGTCAATGTCCACCACCAGGGACAGCAGCGGCTTTTCCGGCGTGGCCACGGCCTCGCATTCGGCGGCAATGGGCACGCTGAGGGCCAGGTAGTGGTCCTCGTCATATTGGTAGACCCGCCCGCCGAAGTGCACCAGCTTGGCCCCCTGGCCGAGAATGACCAGCCCCTGCTTGTACAGCAGCGGCGTGCGGTGGATGGAACCGGAGGTTCTGTACACCCCCACGCCGGGCAGGCCGGTTTCCGTCTTGCCCTCGCCGACGGCAAGCCTGTTCATGAGCTCCGCGATTTCGTGCATCCGTCCTCCATTCCGAAGCGGGGCTGGGGTGCCCGCTGTTTGAAGCGGTGGTAACAGTTCTGACGCGTTTCTGCCACCGCTGGCAGGATCAGGCAAGATATCGGCAGGAATGTGCCTTCTCTTCCGGGCACGGTCTGGGTATTCACCGGAGCATCGAACATTCCCCGCGCCGGTCCGGACCAACAGAACGGAACCCCGACCCGGGCGGATGGCGCAGCGGCGGCCCCGCACGCGACGGAAAGGCCGCCGACCGCGAAACCGTGAACGGGCGCACCGCGCCCGGCACCGAAGGAGCGAGACGTGCTGTACAGAACCATGCCCAAGAACGGTGACACGCTGTCCGCGCTGGGCTTCGGCTGCATGCGCCTGCCCATGCTGGACGGCAAGGTGGACGAGGCCCGCGCCATCGCGCAGATCCGCAGCGCCATCGACGGCGGCGTCAACTACGTGGACACGGCGTGGCCGTATCACCACGGCGAGAGCGAGATCGTGCTGGGCAAGGCCCTGCGCGACGGCTACCGCGAGAAGGTGAAGGTGGCCACCAAGCTGCCCTCGTGGCTGGTGCAGGACCGCGCCGACATGGACCGCTACCTGAATGCGCAGTTGGAGCGCCTTGGGGTTACGTGCATCGACTACTACCTGGTGCACGCGCTGGACGGCCCCCTGTGGGACACCGTGCACGGCCTGGGCGTGCTGGAATTTCTGGATGGAGCCAAGGCCGATGGGCGCATCGCCAACGCCGGGTTCTCGTTCCACGGGCTGGCGGAAGACTTCAGGCGCATCATCGACGCCTATCCCTGGGTGTTCTGCCAGATCCAGTACAACTATCTGGACGAGACCTACCAGGCGGGCACCGAAGGGCTGCGCTACGCGGCGGGCAAGGACATCGGGGTGATCATCATGGAGCCGCTGCGCGGCGGCAACCTGGGGCTGATCACCGCGCCCCCCGCCGTGCAGGCCATCTGGGACGAGTCGCCCGTGCGGCGCACCCCGGTGGAATGGGCGCTGCGCTGGATATGGAACCACCCGGAAGTGACCGTGGTGCTGTCCGGCATGAACGAGGAGGCGCACATCGCCGAGAACCTGGCCATTGCCGGTTCGGCCCGGGCCGGGTCCATGACCCCGCAGGAACTGGAACTGGTGGCCCGCGTCAGCGACAAGTATCGCGAATTGATGAAGGTGCGCTGCACCGGCTGCGGCTACTGCATGCCGTGCCCCATGGGCGTTTCCATTCCCATGTGCTTCGAGACCTACAACAAGATGCACATGTTCGGTAACATCGAGGAAGGCAAGTTCCTGTACGCCCTGCGCATGAGCGGCGAGATCGGCGGCGAGGGCCCCGGCTACGCCTCGCAGTGCGTGGCCTGCGGCCAGTGCGTGGAAAACTGTCCGCAGCACATCGCCATTCCGGATGTGCTGGCCGAACTGGCGGCCGAACTGGAAGGGCCGGACTTTGCCCAACTGCAGGAGGCGGGGCGGCAGTTCTTGCGCCGCACCGCGTAGGTTGCCGGACAGGGCGGACAGAATTGGATAGAATGAGCCGGGCAGGCCGGGGCGGACCATCCACCTCGGCCCCCGGATACACTTCTGCTGGACGTGGGACAGGCTTCAGACCCGGATTTTGATGCGCAACACGTGTCGCACCGCCCGTTCCGTGCGGGCAGCGACGGCCTACGCCGACCGGAGGGATACCCGGCGTGAAGATACTGTTCTACGATTGCTTCGCGGGCATCAGCGGCGACATGCACCTTGCCGCGCTGCTGTCCCTTGGCGTGGAGCCCGACTACCTGCGGGCCGAGCTTTCGAAGCTGGGGCTGGACCACGAATTCGAGTTGCGGGTGACGCCCGACATGTGCAAGGGCATTGCGGGCCTGCGGGTGGACGTTGTGCTGCCGCACGAGGGTCAGGATTGCGGGCAGGACGATGGGCACGGGCACGATCATGACCATCCGCACGGGCACGGTCGGCATGCGGACAAGGATCACGGGCATGGTCATCATCACGCGCGTCACGAACATGGTGCCCATCATCACGGGCGCCACCATGGGGAGCACCACGACCACCATCATGCCCATGCTGATGCGCATGACCACCATCACCCTCCGCACCGCAACCTGCCGGACATAGAGGCCATCATCACCGCCAGCACGCTGCCCGAGCCCGTGCGGCGCACCAGCCTGGCCATCTTCCGCAGGCTGGCCGAGGCAGAGGCCACGGTGCACGGCAAGCCGGTGCACGAGGTGCACTTTCACGAGGTGGGCGCCACCGACTCCATCGTGGACATCGTGGGCGCGGCCATATGCTACCATCGCCTGGGCGTGGACGCGGCCTGGGCCTCGCCCGTGGAACTTGGCGGCGGGTTCGTGCGTTGCGCCCACGGGCTGATGCCCGTGCCCGCCCCGGCCACGGTGGAGACTCTGTCGGGCATTCCCACAACGCGCGGGGCCAGCCCGCACGAGACCACCACCCCCACGGGCGCTGCCATCCTGGCCACGTTGGTGCGCCGGTTCACCGCCGCGCCGCGCATGGCCGTGCTGCGCACCGGCTACGGCATCGGCCACCGCGACACCGAACTGCCCAACCTGCTGCGGGTGCATCTGGCCGAGGTGGACGAGACGCATTCGGGCACGGCGGCAGACGCCGCAATGCCGCATCCCGCAGGGCTGCCCACGGAGCCCGCGCGCCTGCTGCAATGCAACATCGACGACATGACCGCCGAGCAACTGGCCGTGGCCATGGAACTGCTGATGGAAGAGGGGGCCATGGACGTGCACTTCACCCCCATCACGATGAAGAAGGGGCGGCCAGCCACCTGCGTTTCGCTGCTCTGCGCCCGGGGCGAGCAGGAGCGCTTCGCGCGGCTGCTGTTCCGGCACACCACCACGCTGGGCATCAAGAGCGTGCCCATCGACAAGCTGATGCTGGAAACGCGCTTCGAGCGGCTGGAAACCCCGCTGGGGCCGGTGACCATGAAGCTGGCCCTGCTGGACGGCGAGGTGCTGCGCGCCAAACCGGAACTGGAAGACTGCAAGGCGCTGGCGCGCCAGCATTCCATTCCCCTGGCCGATGTGTATCTGGCCGTGGGCAAAGCGCGTAACTAGGGGCTGTACCTTTCAGAACAGCCTTCAAGGCATACCGGCAGCGCCCACACGGCGCGCCGCAACGACGGACGACGACATGGACAGGACAGACGCCCTGCGCGACCTGCTGGAAGGCATCCGCGCGGGCAGCATTGATGTGGACAAGGGTATGTCGCAACTGCGCGATCTGCCGTACCTGGAAATGGGCCACACCCGCTTCGACATGCACCGCAAGCTGCGCAACGGCTTTCCCGAGGTGGTCTACGGCGCGGGCAAGACGCCGGAGCAGGTGGCGGAGATTTTCACCCGGCTGCGCGGCCTCAGCCACGTGCTGGCCACCCGTGTTTCGCCGGAAATGGCGGAGCACGTGCTGGCCGCCTGCCCGGAGGCCAGCTACAACCCCCTTGGCCGCACCCTGATCATGCTGCACGGCGAACTGGCCTTCAAGCCGGGCGAGATCGGCATCATCACCGCAGGCACCTCCGATCTGCCCGTGGCCGAGGAAGCCCGCGTGACCTGCGAGATGCTGGGCAGCAGGGCGTGGGTCATTTCCGACGTGGGTGTGGCGGGCGTGCATCGCCTGTTCGACCGGCTGGACGAGTTGCGCAAGGCCCGTGTGCTCATCGTGGTGGCGGGCATGGAAGGGGCGCTCACCAGCGTTGTGGGCGGCCTTGTCTCGCAGCCGCTCATCGCCGTGCCCACTTCGGTGGGGTACGGGGCCAACTTCGGCGGGCTCTCAGCGCTGCTCGGCATGCTCACCTCGTGCGCCAGCGGCATCACCGTGGTCAACATCGACAACGGGTTCGGCGCGGCCTGCGCGGCGTGCCGCATCAACAATCTGTTTGCGGAGTAGGTGTGGAGGGGAGCGTTTTTTTGCGCCTCCGGCGGGCAGGGGGATTCTCCCCCTGCACCCCTTTAACAAGAAAAACCGCCCAATTGGGCGGTTTTTCTGTTTTGCGGATAAGAGCAGCCTCTGATCCACTGATATCTCGCAATATCATTTTTGGGGGTGCAGGGGGTGCTAACCCCCTGCCCGCCGGAGGCGTACAAAAAAAACACTCTCTAATCCACCCGGTAATGACACCCCAGACTCTGCTTGTTGCGCAGCGCGGCCATGGTCACCATGTACGAGGTCTGGCAGCCGTGGAACAGGTCCACCAGCGGCTTGGAAAGCGGGGTGCGTTTGTAGAAGTCGTGCAGGTGGCGCGACAGGTCGCGCAGGTCTTCAAAGGCGCGCTGCAAGCGGCTGCGGGTGCGGGTGATGCCCACGTAGTTCCACATGGTGTGGCGGATGGTGGCCCAGTCCTGCGCGATGAGGGCCGGGTCGTCGTTGCGTTCGTCGCCGGAGGACTGCCAGTCGGGGATGGAGTCGCGCAGGCGCTTGCCAAGGCCGCGTCGTGCCCCGGCGCGGCTGGCGATGTCTTCCGCCGCCGCGCGCCCCCACAGCAGCGCTTCGAGCAGTGAGGTGGAGGCCAGGCGGTTGGCCCCGTGCACGCCGGTGCAGCTGCATTCACCCACGCTGTACAACCGTTCCAGGGTGGTGCGGCCAGCGAGGTCGGTAAGAATGCCGCCGCAGAAGTAGTGCGCGGCGGGCACCACGGGGATCAGGTCGCGCCGGATGTCGATGCCCAGTTCCATGCACCGGGCGAAGATGGTGGGAAAGCGTTCCGAGGGGTCCTGCTCCATGTGGCGGGCGTCCAGGTACACGCATTCCTCGCCGTTGCGCAGCATTTCCTCCACGATGGACCGGGCCACGATGTCGCGCGGGGCCAGGTCGCCACGGGGGTCGTAGCGTTCCATGAAGTGCTCGCCGCTGCCGTTCACCAGCCGCCCGCCTTCGCCGCGCATGGCCTCGGTGACCAGGAACCGGCGCGAGCTGCGGTGCAGCAGGGCGGTGGGATGGAACTGCACGTATTCCAGGTTCTCGGTGCGCACGAAGGCGCGGCTGGCCATGGCCACGCCAGAGCCGATGGAGGCCGGGCTGTTGGTGGTGTGCAGGTACACCTGCCCGATGCCGCCGGTGGCCAGCACGGTGACGTCGGCGAGGATGGTTTCCACCCGGCGCAACTGCTCGTTGAAGACGTAGGCCCCCACGCACTGGTTGTTGAGCTGGTAGCGGAATTCGTTGTTGCGCGCGTGGTGGTGGCTGGTCAGCAGGTCGACGGCGGTGCGCTCGGACAGCACGCGGATGTTGGGCGCGGCGTTCACCGCCGCCATCAGCCCGTCCATGATGGCCCGGCCGGTGTAGTCGGCGCAGTGCAGGATGCGGTGCGCGCCGTGGCCGCCCTCCATGGTCAGGTCCCATTCGCATTCGGGGGTGCGCCCCTTGGCGAAGGGAATGTGCAGGCGGTCCACAAGGATGTCCTGCACGGCCTTGGGGCCGCTGCGGGCGATGTGGCGCACGGCGCGCAGGTGGTTGTGGCGGTGCCCGGCGATGAGGATGTCGGTTTCGAGCTGGCGGGGGTCGCCGTCGCCCGCGCGGAACACGATGCCGCCCTGGGCCAGGGCGGAATTGCCGCTGTCCAGGTGCTGGCCGCTGTTGATGAGCGTGACGTCGATGCCCTGGTCGGCCAGGGTGAGCGCGGTGGTGCACCCGGCGATGCCCGAACCGATGACCAGGACCGGGGTGTGCAGGCGGTAGGTGGAATTGTTCATGACGCGTCCCTTGAGAAGTGGCGGGCGTGGGGGGATATGGTGCGCTGCCCGTGCGCCGGGCCTTCCGGTTGGCAGGGGCATTCCCGGTGGCGGAAGGGGCGGCTGGCGCGGGCGGAGAAAAGCCGTCTCCTGATTGGGCAAGCCGGGCGCAGGATGCTGGTCGGCCCGCGCGATGCCCCGTGTCGGCGGGCGTCGCGCGGGCCGTCCGTCAATCTCTACGCCTGCTCAGGCGCAGGCGTCCAGCATGCGTTGCAGGGCGGCCTTGGCGGGTTCGTGCAGGTCCATGGGCACCGTGACCGGGGTTTCCGTGCCCGCCGCCACGCCCTCCAGGGTGCACAGCAGTTTGGGCTCGGTCACGCGGGCCATGTGCGAACAGGCGCTTTCCAGCAGGGGCAGCACGGTCAGCCGCCCGGCATGCTGGCGGGCCAGCCGCCGCACGAGGTTGATTTCCGTGCCCACGATGACGGTGGAGCCGTCCGGGGCCTCGTCTGCAAAGCGGATGATGGTGGTGGTGGACCCGGCGGCGTCGGCGGCGTTGACCACCTCTGGCGAACATTCCGGGTGCACCACGATGCGGCAGCCGGGGTGCGCGGCGCGGGCCGTTTCCATCTGGCGCAGGTTGAACCGCGCGTGGATGGCGCAGCAGCCGGGCCAGATCAGCAGTTCCGCCCGGCGGGCCTCGTCGGTCAGCACGTCCGTGCCGAAGCTGGCGGCCCGCACGTCGAGCATATGGCGCTTGCCGTCGGGAATGCCCAGCAGGTTCGCGGTGTTGCGGGCCAGGTTCTTGTCCGGCAGAAACAACACGGCATCGCCCTGCTTGCGGGTCCATTCGAGCATGGTGCGCGCGTTGGCGGATGTGCACACCGCGCCGCCGTGCCGCCCAACCACGGCCTTTACCGCCAGCGAGGTATTCACGTAGGCCAGTGGCACCACCTTGCGGCCATCGGCCTGAAGGGCGCGCAGCACCGCGTCCACCCGTTCGGCCGGGGCCATCTGGGCCATGACGCAGTTGGCGGAATGCTCGGGCAGGTACACCTTTTGGCCGGGGCGCGCCAGCAGGGCGGCCGATTCGGCCATGAAGTACACCCCGCAGAACACGATGCTGGCGGCGTCCGTTGTGGACACGCGGCGGGCCAGTTCCAGCGAGTCGCCGCGCAGGTCGGTGTGCCGGATGACCGATTCGTGCTGGTAGTGGTGCCCCATGATGGTCAGGTTGGGGCCGAGCGCGGCGCGCAGCGCGGCGATGCGCTCTTTCTGGGAGGGCTGTGCGGTCATGTCATGCCTTGCGTATGCGCATGCTGAAATCCGCCACCGGGGCGGAGTGGGTGAGCCTGCCCACGGAGACGAAATCCGGCCCGTGGGGGGATGCCTCTGCCAGCTGGCGCAGCGTTTCCAGGGTGACGCCGCCGCTGGCCTCGGTTTCGATGCCGGGGGGCACGAGGGTAAGCGATTCGCGCAGGAGCGCAAGGTCCATGTTGTCCAGCATGATGCGGTCCACCTTGCTGGCCACGGCCTCGCGCACCTCGTCGGGGGTGCGGCATTCCACCTCAATGGGCGGGCAGGGCGCGTAGGCGGCGCGCAGCGCCGCAACGGCGGCCGTGATAGACCCGGCCGCGTCGATGTGGTTGTCCTTCAGCATCAGTATTTCGGCCAGGGTGCGGCGGTGGTTTTGCCCGCCCCCCACAAGCACCGCGTACTTTTCGGGAAAGCGCAGCCCCGGCAGGGTCTTGCGCGTATCCAGCAGGCGGGTGGCCGTGCCCTCCAGTTCGCGCGCGTAGCGGCGGGTGAGATTGGCGATTCCGGACAGGTGGCAGATGAAGTTCAGGATGACCCGTTCCGCCTTCAGCACCAGCCGTGCCGGGCCTTCGATGTCGGCGGCGATGAAGCCGGGCGGCAGTTCGTCGCCGTCGGCGGTGTGGGGGGTCCACGTCCAGCCGCCCACCACCGGGCTTTCCAGCAGGGCGGCACAGCGCTCCATGACCAGCGGGGCAATGGGCAGCCCGGCCACCAGGGTCTGCTGCTTGGCCACGATGACCGCCGCCAGCCGGTCCACTGGGCCGAACACGGCGTCGCTGGTCAGGTCGGGGCCGTCCTCGGTCAGGGCCAGGTCGATGGCGGCCAGCAGGTGCTCGCGGGCCTGCCCGTCGAAGAAGGCGTCGAAATCCGGTACGGTATGCGATGACATGGATTGTGCCGTCACTGGCTAGATGGTACACGCAGGGTGCCCCGCGCAGCGCCTGCGCGTGGCGCTGGCAACGGCGGAGAGGGTGCTTGCCGTGTAGTAGGAGGCTGCCCCGCTTTCGTCAAGCCGACGCCGCCGTTCCGCCACACGGGGCGGGCATGTGGGGTGGCATGTTCGACGGGCCGCCCGTACAAGCCGGACAGAGCAGACAGGCCGGGCAGGGCATCCATTCTTCCGCTTTCCACACGATTCACGCAGTTACGCGGTTCACAGACCAGGGAACAAGGGTATTTCATGGCCGGGCAGGAACACGGGCACGAGCACGACCGCGAATGTGTGGACGGCGCACCCCGCGACGACGGGGACGCCTGCCGCACCATCGTGTTGCCCGAAGAATGCCGCGACCCCGACACGCCGGGCGAAGACGCCGAGTTCGCCCACCCCGCCGACGTTGCCGACCACCTGGAAAATCTTTCGCTCGAACGCCAGGTGTGCATGCTGCGCCACCTGCCCGCCGAGGATGCCGCCGACGCCCTGGCCGAACTTGACGAACACGTGCGCGTCGACCTGCTGGAAAACCTCGACGCCGACGTTGCCGCCCAGATCCTGTCCGAAATGTCGCCCGACGACGCGGCCGACGTGCTGGACGAACTGGACGAGGACCACCGCGACGTCCTGCTGAGCAGCCTCGAAACCGAGGACGCCGAGGAAATTCGCCACCTCATGGCCTTCGACCCGGATACCGCGGGCGGGGTCATGAATACCGAGATCATCATCCTTGATCACGGCCTGACCGCAGACCAGGCCATCTCGCAGATCCGCGCCGAGATCGAGGACAAGGAAATTCCCTACTACGCCTACGTGGTGGACGAGCAGGACCGCCTTGTGGGCGTGCTGTCGCTGCGCGACATCATGCTCTGCAAGCCCGGCAACAAGCTGCGGGACGAGGTGCGCGGCCAGGGCCTCATTTCCGTGCTGTTCGACCAGGACAAGGAAGACGTGGCGCATCTGCTGGGCCACTACAACTTCATGGCCATGCCCGTGGTGGACTACGAGGGCCGCCTGCTGGGCGTGGTCACCCACGACGACATCATCGACATCATCCACGACGAAGCGTCCGAGGACATGCTGGGCATGGTGGGCGCGGGCACGGACGAAAGCGTGGACACGCCGTGGCACGAATCGGTGCTGAAGCGGCTGCCGTGGCTGGTCATCAACATGCTGAACTCGGCCGTGTCGGCGTCCGTTGTCTACATGTTCGAGGGGTCCATCGCACAGATGGCGGTGCTGGCCGTGCTGATGCCCATGGTGGCCAACCAGGCGGGGAACACCGGACAGCAGGCGCTGGCGGTGATGATCCGGCAATTGGCGGTGGAGCGGTTCGACCGGCGCAAGGCGTGGTGGGCCGTGCTGCGCGAGGCCAAGATCGGCCTGTCCAGCGGGGCCATTGTCGCGTTGCTGGTGCTGTGCGCGGTGTGGGCGTTTGCCGGGTCATGGAAGCTGGCGGCCGTGATGTCGCTGGCGCTGCTCTTGGACATGTTGCTGGGGGCGCTGGCCGGGGCGTCCATACCGCTCATTTTGCGCGCGCTGCGGCGCGACCCGGCGCAGGCGTCCAGCATATTCCTGACCGCCATCACCGACGGCGCGGGGTTCTTCATCTTTTTGGGGTTGGCGACACTGGTTCTGTTTTGAGTGGCGTCGCAGCAAGGGGCCTTTTGCCCTCTGCCTGCGTCAGAACGCCTTTTCATTCCGGTCGAGTACGCAAGAGTACGCGTTGCGGTCGCCATCCGTAAGACTCGCGCTACGCGCTCGCCTAACGGCAACGGCGCACTCCCTCCATGAAAAGGCATTCTTCCTTGGCAGAGAACAAATATCCTCCTTGCAGCGACGCCACGTATCGTTGGGCGCTCCTCCAACGTACAGAGAAAGAGACACTCTACTGCAAACAAGAAGGGCCGGTCCCCCATGGTGGGACCGGCCCTTGGCCGTTCGGTGCGGCAGCCCGCCGTCGCGCAGGCTACAGGGTGAGCACCGAGGCGTCGATGATCTCGCGGCGCATCTCCAGAAAGCGTTTGCCCGTCAGGTCGCGCGGGCGGGGCAGGTCCACGGTGTAGGTGCGCTGCACCCGGCCGGGCAGCTTGCCCTCGATGGTGACGATCCGGTCGGCCAGGAACAGCGCCTCGTCGGTGTTGTTGGTGACGAAGATGACGGTGCGCCTGTCGGTCTGCCATATACGCTCGGTTTCCTGCTCCATGAAGATGCGCGTCTGGGCGTCCAACTGGCCGAAGGGCTCGTCCAGCAGCATCACCCGGGGCTTGTTGGCGTAGGCGCGGGCAATGCCCACGCGCTGCTTCATGCCGCCGGAAAGCTGGTGCGGGTAGTGCTTCTCGAAGCCTTTCAACCCCACCAGGTCGATGTAGTGCATGGCGATGTCGCGGCACTCGTCCTTGGGCAGGCCGCACAGTTTCGGCCCCATTTCCACGTTGCCGAGCACGGTCTTCCACGGAAAGAGCATGTACCCCTGGAACACCAGTCCACGGTCGGCCCCCGGCCCGGTCACCGGCTCCCCGTCCAGGATCACGGAACCGGTGGTGGGCGTTTCCAGCCCGGCGATGATGCGCAGCAGCGTGCTCTTGCCGCTCTGGCCGGGGCCCAGGATGACCACGAATTCGTTGGCCTGCACGTCGATGCTCACGTCATCGAGCACCGGCACTTCCTGACTGCCCTTCTGGATGAAGGTCTTGCTCACGTTGCGGCATTCGATCACGGCGTCGTCCCTTCCTTTCGGGTGTGCGATTGCTGCGGGCTGCGGGAGTAGGCAGGGGCTGTCCGAGTGAGCCGGGACGGGCTACAGCCCGGCGATCTTGCGCTTCCACGGGCACAGCTTGCGTTCCAGCGCGGTGACCAGCAGCGTGGTGCCCCACGCCGCCGCCGCGATGACCGCCATGCCGCCGATGACCATGGCCGGTTGCGACAGGTTCATGCCTTGCACGATGATGTACCCCAGGCCCGAGCGGGCGCTGACCAGTTCCGCCGCCAGCACGCAGGTCCAGGCGATGCTGAGCGATATCTGCAAGCCCGCGAAGATGGCCGGGAACGAGGCGGGAAAACAGACGTGCAGGATTTCGTCGCGCCGCTTGCCGCCCAGCATGCGCACCACGTCGTACAATTCCGGCTCCACCAGGCGCACGCCGTTGTAGGCGTTGAGCAGGCAGGGCACGAAGGTGCCCAGCACGATGATGAACACCTTGGACGTCTCGCCGATGCCGAACCACAGGATGGAGATGGATATCCACGAAATGGGGGGCATGGGCTTCAGCAGGTCGAACAGGGGCTTGACGATGGCGTTGACATAGCGGTTCAGGGCCATGAACAGGCCCAGCGGCACGGCGATGGCGGCGGCGATGGAAAAGCCCGTCACCACGCGCCGGGTGCTGGCCCACACATGGCCCCACAGGGTCAGTTCCGCCAGTTCCTCGCGGGCAAGCACCACCAGCTGTTCCAGCACCTCGTGCGGGCGGGCAAGGGCGCTGCTGCCGCCGCCCAGCACGTTGGAACCGGCCAGCCAGTCCCACGTCCAGAAGAACGCCACGATGGACACGGTGTGCAGGAACCAGCGGTTGGTGAGGATGCGGACGAGGCTGAGGGGGCCGTGGTCCACCACCTGGCCCACGGTTTCGTTGGCGATGGAAGAGCTTGCGGCGGTGCACGTGGCTTCCTGCGACATGGTCTACCTCCTGATTCCGGCCAGCAGCCGCTTTTCCACCCTGTCGATGATCACGCCGATGAACGCGCCGGTCAGGCCCACCATGAACATGCCCAGCACCACCATTTCGGGCATGGCCAGGCGGCGGCCCATGGTGATCATGAACCCCAGGCCCGCGTCGGCTGCCAGCAGTTCTGCCGCCACCAGGTTGGTCCAGCAGCAGGCCAGCGCGATCTGGAGCGCGCCGAAGACCATGGGCAGGGCCGAGGGGATGCACAGCTGCTTGAAAATCTGCCAGTCGCTGGCCCCGTAGGTGCGGGCCATCTGGATGAGCGTGGGGTTGGTCATCTTGACGCCCACGTAGGCGTTGATGACGCAGGGCACCAGCCCCCCCAGCCAGATGATGAATATCTTGCCGGGCAGCCCGATGCCGAACCAGAAGATGGTCAGGGGTATCCACGCCACCGGGGGGATGGGCCGGATGATCTCGAAGATGGGCCGGGCCAGCCCCTCGGCCACGTTGAACCAGCCCATGGCCAGGCCCAGCGGCAGGCCCACGGCCAGCGCCAGGAAATAGCCGCAGAAGGCTTCCTGGATGCTTACCCAGGCGTGCTCGTACAGCAGCGCGCCGTCGGGGTCGATGTTGGTGAACTTGTCGAACAGAAGCTGCGTCACGGTTGTGGGCGCGGCCAGCATGGTGTCCGGCACGACCCCGGTGCGCACGACGATCTCCCATGCGATGAAGAACGTGGCCACGCTGAGAATGGGCAGTATCTTCAGCGCCAGCGGTGTTCTTACGACTACCTCGCGATACGCGGTCATGCGGGCCTCCGGTGTCGGCGGGTGGGAAGGGGCGCCCGCCCCGGGCGGGGCGGGCGCTGCGCGTAAGCGCTACTTGACGGTGGGCACCAGCTTCAGGAACTTGTCGGTGATGTAGTAGCCGGTCAGCAGCTTTTCGCCTTCGGCGGGCTTCAGCTTGCCGAGTTCGGTGAAGAACTTCACCAGGTCCTTCTGCCATGCCTGCACCTGGCTTTCGCCGGCCGAGGCGTCGAACATCTTCAGCTGTTCCTGCAGGGTGAACACCGGGTGCAGCTCCAGGTCCATCTTCGCTTCTTCCTCGGACATGTTCAGCCCGGCCCACTTCAGGAACTTGGCGTATTCCGGGGCCAGCTTCACGCCTTCGGAACGCAGGGCGTCGATGCCCTGAAAGTACACCTTCAGGAAGCGCGCGACTTCCTCGGGGTTCTTGTCGCAGTAGTCCTTGTCGCCAATGAGCACGATGGGCACGAAGCCGCCCGCCGTCTTGACGTCGGAAGCGACCTTCCAGCCCTTCTTGAGGCCGTTGTACATCTGCGGGGCCCACAGCACGACCGCGTCGCCGATGCCCTTCTCGAACGCGGCCACGCACTGGGCGGGGTCCATGTTCTTGATGGTCACGTCCTTGTCGGTCAGGCCCAGCGCCTTCAGCCACAGGCTCATGGCGTAGTGGCCGGACGAGATGGTGGTGGCCAGGATGGTCTTGCCCTTGACGCTTTCAGGCGAGCCGAACACCTCGGGGTGCTTGGGGTTGAAGCCCTTGGTCTTCAGGATGGGGCTGTCCGGGCGCACCAGCACCGCGTTGGTCACCGACTCGTCGTTGGCGATGGCGATGAGGTAGGCGTTCTGGCGCAGCGCGCCGAACATCATGGGCACGCCGCCCGTGCCGCCCACGACCCACTGTTTGGCGGGCAGGGCTTCGATCTGGGCCATGCCCGAATCGAACATGTGCATCTTGAAGTCGAACCCGGCGGCCTTGTCCCAGCCCTTCTGCTTGGCGTACCAGGGCACGAAGGTTTCGTGTTCGGCCTGCCAGGTGGTGTCCAGGGCCTTCACTTCCGCAGCCAGGGCCGTTGCCGCCATGGCAAGAAGAGCCATCACGGCAGCCGCAAATCCAACCCAACGTTTCATCTGGAGCATGGTCAGACCTCCTTGAAGCAGGTTACGGTAGACTGTCTGGGGCGTATGTTCTTGCCATTGCGAGTTCCCTTGCGGGGTTACCACCATCTGATGAGGTCCGTGACGTGTTCACGGATGCGCACGAATTCCGGGTCCATGAAGTCGCGCGGGCGGGGCAGGTCCACGCGAACCTCGGCCTTGATGCGCGTGGGCTTGTTGGACAGCACGAGGATGCGCTCGGACACGTAGACCGCCTCCTCGATATTGTGGGTGATGAACAGCACCGTGCTCTGCAGCTTGCGCCACAGGTTCACCAGTTCGTCCTCCAGGTAGAACCGCAGCTTCACATCCAGCTGGCCGTACGGCTCGTCCATCAGCAGCAGGTCCGGGTCCACGGCGAACGCGCGGGAGACCGCGATGCGCTGCTGCATGCTGGCGGATATCTGGTTGGGGTACAGGTTCGCGCACTGGGTCAGCCCCACCAGGTCCAGGATGTGGTCGAGCCGCTCGTCGATCTCCTTCTGCGGGCGACCCTTGACCTCCATGCCGTAGGCCACGTTTTCGCGCACGGTGCGCCAGGGCAGGCAGGTGGGTTCCTGGAAGACGTAGGAGATGTTGTGGCGCTTGGGGTTGGCGGGCGTGCCGTCGATGAGTATCTGGCCGCCCGATGCGGGCAGCAGGCAGGACAGGGCGTTGAGGAAAGTGGTCTTGCCGCAGCCCGTGGGGCCGACGATGGCCACGAATTCGCCCTCCGCCACCGAGAAGGAGATGTCGTCGAGAACCAGCAGTTCACCGAACCGCTTGGTGAGGTTGCATACTTCGATCTTGGTCCGTGGTCTGGCGGCGTCTTGCACGGGTACGCTCCATCGGCCGGGGGCGGTCGGCTCTTCCCGTCCGGCTTTGCCGGGGGGTGGAAGGCCGGGCCACCGCGTTGTCGGAGGCGGCGGATTCCGCGTCGTCGTCATGACTGCGGGGGCCGGGCGTATCCGGCCGACCCCCGCGCGGAGGCCGGCCGGACCCGGAACTCCCCGTCTACAGCACCTCTTCCACCGGCACGTGCGGCAGCCCGAAGGCCTCGGCCACGGCCGGGTAGGTTATCTTGCCGTCCACCACGTTCAGCCCCTTGCGGATGTCCGCGTGGCGGCGGCAGGCTTCCTTCCACCCCAGGTCCGCGATGGTCAGGGCGTAGGGAAGGGTTGCGTTGGTCAGCGCGGCCGTGGAGGTCATGGCCACCGCGCCGGGGATGTTGGCCACGCAGTAGTGGCTCACGCCGTCCACCACGTACACCGGGTCGGCATGGGTGGTGGGCCGCGAGGTCTCGAAGCAGCCGCCCTGGTCGATGGCCACGTCCACCAGGATGGAGCCCTTGCGCATCAGTTTCAGGTCTTCGCGGGTGACCAGGTGTGGGGCCTTGGCCCCCGGCACCAGCACCGCCCCGATGACCACGTCCGCCTGGGGCAGCAGCTTGCGGATGGCGTAGGGGCCGGACATCATGGTGATGCAGTTGGGGGGCATCACGTCGCTGAGGTAGCGCAGCCGGTCCAGGTTCTTGTCCAGCAGGTACACCGTGGCGCCAAGCCCGCAGGCCATCTTGGCCGCGTTGATGCCCACGGTGCCCCCGCCGATGACCACCACCACGGCCGGTTCCACGCCGGGCACGCCGCCCATCAGCTTGCCCATGCCCCCGGTGGGTATTTCCAGGTACTTGGCGGCCTGCTGGATGGCCATGCGCCCCGCCACCTCGGACATGGGGGTGAGCAGCGGCAGCGAGCCGTCCGCCTTCTGGATGGTTTCGTAGGCGATGTTCACGTTGCGCGCGGCGGTCAGGGCGTGGGTCTGCTCCTCGTCGGCCGCCAGGTGCAGGTAGGTGAACAGTATCTGGTCCTTGCGCAGCATGCCGTATTCCGAGGGCTGCGGCTCCTTGACGTGCATGACCATGCCGCACTCGGCGAAGATGGTCCGCGCGTCGGACATGACGGCTCCGGCGGCCACGTATTCCGCGTCGTCGAATCCCGCGCCCGCGCCCGCCCCGGTTTCCACCAGCACCGAGTGCCCGTGCGCGCGCAGCGCCACCACGCCCGCGGGCGTCATGGCCACGCGGTTCTCCAGCACCTTGATCTCTTTCAGAACGCCGACCTGCATGGGATGCTCCTTTGCGGGTTGGAGTATCAGCCGAGCACCTTTTCAAGGGCCGCACGCAGGGTGCGGAGGATGACGTCGATGTCGCCCCTGGTGACCACGTAGGCCGGGGCGATGTTGATGATGTTGTTGTAGCCGGGCAGGCTGCGGTTGGTGCGTCCCACCAGCACGCCGTTGGCCGCCATTTCGCCCACCACCTGGATGACCTTGCCCTCGGCCACGGGCTTCTTGCTGGCCTTGTCCTGCACCAGTTCGATGCCGCACAGAAGGCCCTTGCCGCGCACGTCGCCGACATAGGGCAGAGCGGCCAGTTCCCGCAGGCCCGCCAGCAGGTAGTCGCCCATGGCCACCACGTTATCGAGCAGCTTTTCCTCCTCGATGATGGCCATGTTCTCGAGTGCGGCGCTGCACCCGGCGGCGCACCCGCCGTAGGTGCTGATGTCGCGGAAGTAGGCCATCTTGTCGGCCGGGTCGTTCAGGAAGGCGTTGAAGACCGCCTCGGTGGTGGCGGTGACCGAGATGGGCATGTAGGCGCTGGCGACGCCCTTGGCCATGGTCACGATGTCGGGGGTGACCCCGTAGTGCTGGTAGCCGAACATGGTTCCGGTGCGACCCATGCCGCAGACCACTTCGTCCATGATCAGCAGCACGCCGTGGCGGCGACAGATGTCGGCCAGCACGGTGTAGTATTCCGCCACCGGCGGGATGACCCCGCCGCCCGCCGTGATGGGCTCGACGATGAGGCCGCCCACGGTTTCCGGACCTTCCATCTCGATGATCCGCTCCACCGCCCGCGCACAGTCGATGTCGCAGCCGGGGTAGCTCTTGCCGAAGGCGCAGCGGTAGCAGCAGGCGTGGGGAAATTCGACGAAGCCGGGCACCAGCGGGCCGAACCATTCCTTGCGTTCGGCCTGGCCGGTGGAACTGAGCGCGCCCAGGGTGGTGCCGTGGTAGTCGCGGGCGCGGAACAGTATCTTCTTCTTGGCGGTATTGCCGGAAAGATGCGCCAGCGCGCGCACCATCTTGTAGGCCTTTTCGTTGGCCTCGGACCCGCTGTTGGAAAGGTAGGCGCGGGTCAGCCCCGGCATGTGGGCAAGCAGCTTTTCGGCGAACTCGATGTAGGGGATGTTGCCCGCCGTGGCCGCATAGTAGGGCATGGCCTTCATCTGTTCGTACACGGCGCGGGCGATGCGTTCACGGCCGTAGCCCACGTTCACGCACCACACGCCGCCCGAGGTGGCGTCCAGATATTCCCTGCCGTTGATGTCCCGCAACTTCAGTCCTTCGCCTTCGACCACGATCATGGGGCCTTTTCCGGCGAGGGCCTGGTGCTGGACGAGGTGATGCCACACGTGGGCCAGGTCGGCCGCCGCGTATGCCGCTGGGTCTTGCTTCAGACTGGGGCTCATGTCCTGCTCCTTGGGGTTGTCAGGAAAAACGATGATGCCTTCCGTGATGCGGACCGCGGGGAGCAACCTCCGGGCGGGAATGATGCGGATGTGATCCGTCAAGTGTCGGTGTTCCGGGCGGTCCTCCAGAAAATCCAAGGGAATCTGCGAAAATCCGTGAAGGCCTTCCGCCTTCTTTTTTCGCTTTGTCTAGACATAGCGATGAGACTTTGCTATTTTTTTGTCAAGCGTTTTTTGCGACGGGCGGGAACCTGCCGTAAAATAACTTCAACGCCACGCAACATCATGAAATGACAGCGCGGCACACCCCTCTGAGGAGGCTTCGACATGCCCAAGATGACCCCCAGTGAAGCAATGGCGGAAGTGCTGGTGCAGGAAGGCGTCACCCATGTCAGCGGCATTCTCGGCTCCGCTTTCATGGACCTGCTGGACCTGTTTCCGGCGGCGGGCATCGATTTCATATCGGTGCGCCACGAACAGACGGCGGGCCACATGGAGGACGCCTTCACGAGAATGACTGGAAGGGCAGGTGTTTGCATCGGCCAGAACGGGCCTGGCATCACCAACTACGCCACGGCCGTGGCCACGGCCAACATGGCCCACACGCCCATGGTGCTCATTTCGCCCAGCGCTGGCAGCATTTCGGTGGGGTGGGACGGCTTTCAGGAATGTGACACTTGGAACATGTTCAAGCCGATCACGAAGGCGTCACTCCGCGTGCCGCACCCCAAGCGCGCGGCCGACATACTGCGCACTGCCTTCCGCATCGCCTACGCCGAACGCGGACCGGTGCTGGTGGATATCCCGCGCGACTTCTTCTACGGCGAACTGGACGAGGACATCCTGGCCCCCTCGCAGTACCGGGTGGCCCCCGGCGGCATCGGCAACCCCGAGCAGTTCCGCGACGCGGTGGAAGTGCTGAAGGCCGCCAAGCGGCCGGTCATCGTCTCCGGGCGCGGCGTGGTGGATTCCGGCGCGCTGGAAACGGTGAAGGCCCTGGCCGAGCACCTCAACGCCCCCGTGGCCTGCACCTACCTGCACAACGACGCCTTCCCCTGCGACCATCCGCTGTGGACCGGCCCCATCGGGTACATGGGTTCCAAGGCGGCCATGCGCATCCTGCAGCAGGCCGACGTCATCCTGGCCATCGGCACCCGGCTGTCCTACTTCGGCACGCTGCCCCAGTACGACATCAACTACTTCCCCAAGACCGCGAAGATCGTCCAGATCGACATCAACCCCCGCCATATCGCGAAGACCCACCCCGTGGCCGTGGGCCTGTGCGCCGACGCAAAGGACGCCGCCGTGGAACTGCTGGCCCGCGTCCGCGAGGCCATTCCCAACCCCAAGCGCGACGATGCCGTGTACGCCATGGTCAAGGCCGAGCTGGAGGACTGGTACAAGGAAATCGCCGCCATCGCCGACGAGCCGGTGCAGGAAGGCCGCATGCACCCGCGCAAGGCGCTGGAGGTGGTGGGCCGCTTCGTCACCGCGCACAACGCCATCGCCACCACCGACATCGGCAACACCTCTTCCACGGCCAACAGCTACCTGCGCTTCCGCAACGCCAAGCGTTCGGTGGCCACGTTGACCTTCGGCAACACCGGGTTCGCCTATCAGGCGGGCCTGGGCGCGCAGCTGGCCTGCCCCGAGGACGCCGTGGTGGCCATCGTGGGTGACGGCGCGTGGGGCATGAGCCTGTTCGAGGTGCCCACCGCCGTGCAGTACAACCTGCCGGTCATCGCCACCGTGTACAACAACGGGGCATGGTGCGCGGAAAAGAAGAACCAGGTGGACTTCTACAACAACCGCTTCGTGGGCGCGGACATCTGGTCCAACTCTTACGCGGCCATCGCGGAGGCCATGGGCGCGGTGGGCTACAAGGTGAACACCCAGGCCGACCTGGCCGACGCCCTGGACGCCGCCCGCAAGAGCCGCAAGCCCTCGGTCATCGAAATCATGACCGACGGCACGCGCCTGGCCCCGCCGTTCCGGCGCGACGCCCTGGCGCTGCCCACGCGGCATCTGCCCAAGTACGACCATCTGGACAAGCGGCACTTCCCCAAGTAGCCGCCGCCAAACTGCGATACGGCAAGGGCGGCGCGCCCGACGGTGCACGAGAGTGAACCCGGACAGGTCATGGCTGATGCACGGAACGGGCGCGCCGCCCGCGCCTTTTGAAAGCAAGACGGAAACACGGGGGCTTGCCCCCCCGCACGAGCGACGCCTGCCGCCCCCTTGCAGGGTGGCGGCAGGGTCTGGTGGCTGTTCTCTTTCGGGGGGCGGTTTGCGTGCGGGAACCGGAACGGTCGATCGGCGTGCGCCTGGCAGCCACGGCTTCGGCCTGGCACACGCCGGGGCACGCCATTCGGGCGGTACCCACCATACGCATGGGCAGGTGAATATGAATCCCTTTCTTCGCACCCGCGTGTACCAGGGCCCGGTGCGGGCCGTGGTGCTGGACTGGGCGGGCACGGCCGTTGACCACGGCTGCCTTGGGCCCGCCGCCGTGTTCGTCCGGGCCTTCGCCCTGCATGGCGTGGAGGTGAGCGTGGCCGAGGCGCGCGAGCCCATGGGCAGCGAAAAGCGCGAGCACGTGCGCCGCATGCTGGGCATGGATTCCGTGGCGGCCCGCTGGCGCGCCGCGCATGGCCGCGCGCCCGGCGAGGCGGACGTGGACGCCGTGTACCGCGACGTGGAGCCGCTGATGCTGCAAACCATCGCCGCCCATGCCGCGCCGGTGCCCGGCCTTGCGGAATTCGTGGACCGGGTGCGCGGCCGGGGCATGGGCCTTGGCTCGTGCACCGGCTACACCGGCCCCATGATGGAGGTGCTGGCGCCCGAGGCGGCCCGCCAGGGCTACAGCCCCGACGTGGTGGTGCACGCCTCCGAGGTTCCGGCGGGCAGACCGTACCCGTGGATGTGCTACCTGAACGCCATGCGGCTGGGGGTGCACCCCATGGAATCCATGGTCAAGATAGGCGACACAGTGGCCGACGTGCACGAAGGGCGCAACGCGGGCATGTGGACCGTGGGCGTGGTGCGCACCGGCAACGACGTGGGCCTTTCCGAGGCGGACGCGGCGCGCATGGCCCCCGACCGTCTGGCCGTTCTGGCGGCATCCGCCGGGGCGCGGCTGCGCGATGCCGGGGCGCATTACGTGGTGGATTCCATCGCTGACTGCTTTGCCGTCATCGAGGCCATCGAGGCGCGCCTTGCCCGGGGCGAGTCGCCGTACCCGGTCTGATGCCGCCCACAGCGCGAAGCTGGGCGGAATGTTCACGGAGGGCTGGCCTGTCGCGCGCGTCCGTGGTACGCGGGCATGGCCCGATGGTGCGGGTTTTTGCCTCCGGCAGAGGCGGCCGTGGGCCGGTCCGCCCTCGTGGCGGGGAGAACGAAAGGGAAACGCGTGCCGGTGCGGTGGCGCACCGCGCGCAGCCACGGGAAGGGTATGGGCAAATCCAAGTATCTCGTCATTTACGAATGGCTTTCCGAGCAGATACGCAACAAGGTGTACCAGCCCGGGGACAAGATTCCCAACGAGAACGAGCTGGCCGCCATGTTCGGCGTGCATCGCATGACGGTGCGCCAGGCCATCGACAAGCTGGTCAACGACCACATGCTGGTGCGCAAGCGCAGCAAGGGCACCTTTCTGCTTTCCGAGAAAAGCCCGGTGCTCACCCGTTCGCTCGAAAGCATCACCACCTATTACGACGACATCGTCAGCGCCGGGCTTGAGCCGCATTACCGGACCATCGCGGCGGGCATCGAATTTGCCGACGCCGAGGTGGCCGCCCACCTGAACATCGCCGTGACCCAGCCGGTGATCTTCCTGTACCGACTGATGCTGGCCAGCGGCGTGCCGCTGGTGCTGGAGCGCTCCATCCTGCCCACCGACCTGGTGCCCGGCTTTCTGGAAAAGAAGCTGGATACCGTTCTCTACAAGGTGCTGCACGAGGACTACGGCATGCGCCTGTTGCATTCGCGGCAGGAACTGGGCGCGGTAATGCCCACCGAGAGCGAGCGCAAGTACCTGAAGATCGGCGACAACTGTCCGTGCATCTGGGTGGAGAGCGTGGTCTACACCGATACGGGCCGAGCCGTGGAATTCAGCCGCGCCCTGCACCGGGGCGACAAGTACCGCTTCCGCTGCGCCATTGGCGGCTACGTGTACGACAAGGACGGCAAGGCGGGGCAGGTTCCCCTTGCGGGAGTGCTGGTGGACCCCGCCAGAAACGGCGGGGCGGGCTCGGGCGGCAAGGGGGGGCAGGCGGAAGGCTGACCGCGTCCCGCCATGCCTGCGGGCAGGGGACAACGCACGCGAAAAAGGCCGGGCTCCGTGGGAGAACCGGCCTTTTTTCGCGTAGGTCGTCTGAATTCGTCTGGCTGGCGTTTGGCGGGCGAGGGGCAGGGGATGTCAGCGTTTGGGGGGCAGCAGCGACAGCCATTGCGCCGACTCGGGCGCGGGGTCCGGCGTGCGCTGGGCGGCGGCGGGGCGGCCGGTTGGCGCAGCCGGGGATGCGTCGGACTGGGCCGGAGGCTGTTCTGGAGCAGGGGCCGGGGCGTCGGTGAGAACACCTTCGGGGCTGTTTCCGGAAGTTGCCGGGGGGAACGCGGGCGGTTCCGGCTCGCCCGTTTCCTGTTCCGGCGTGTCCCGCAACGAGTAGTGGCGGTCTTCCTCCAGAGCGGAGGGGGCGGAGGGCGCATCGGGCAGCCCGGCGGACGGCCCCCTGCCGGGCTCGATTTCAGGCGCGGCCTGCGGAGCCGCATGAAGGGCGGCTTCATTTCCGGCGTCGGGCGCTGCGGCCTCATGTTCAGGCCGTGAGGCATCGAACACCGGATCTTCGTGCAGGTAGGGGGGCATGTCGCCCGCGTCGGCATCCATTCCGTCGTCCGCCATATGGTCCGGCCCGGCATGGGCCATGCCCGGCTCGAATTCCGGCTCCATGTCCAAGGCGTTGCCCCAGACCGTTTCCGGCTCCATGAAGGACGCCTCGAAGAACGTGTCGCCAGGGGCAGACGCGTCGGGAGAAACGGTCATCATGTCCGCATCCGGGCCGTTGAAGTCGGCAAGGCCGCCGACGTCGGAACATGCTGTTTCCGGGCAGTCCCAGGCGTCGTCCCCAACGTTGTCTGTCTGGACGTCTGCCCGGCCGTCTTCCCGGACGTCATTCCGGACGTCATTCCAGACGTCGGGGCCGGAGGCTTCGTCACCGCCGTGCTCCGCATGCTCTTCGGGGGCGGCAGATTCCGCATCCGCAGGGGACTGGTCGTAGTCTCCGGCCATGGGGGCGGCGTCCGCAGGGGACGAAGGAGGGAACTCCGGCACGGTAAAGGCCTCGGGCGCGTGGCCGGTCGCGGCCTGCGTGTTGCCTTCGGCTTCGGCGGCGGCAAACGTCCCGGCATCGCCGGGTGCGGCCGGGCGTTGCCCGCCCCCGCAACAGGCCACGGGTGCGGCGTTCCGTGCGGCGCCGGCCGGCACGAGGATGGTGGCCACGTCCGCCATGGGGCACGGAAAGTCCCAGGCTCCGTCAGCCCTGGCGCTGCCGCCGTCCGTTTCGGCGTAGGCGGCGCGGCACAGTTCCATGAACGTGTCCATGTACGGCGACACCCACTTGCCCTTGTGGCGCACCATCAGCACGGCGGTTTCAAAGGGCTGGTCCGTCCACGCCAGCGCGCGCAGGGTGCCCGCGCCCAGTTCGTCGCGCACTGCGGCGCCGGGCAGCAGGGTCACCCCCACGCCCGATGCCACGCAGCCGCGCAGGGCCGCCGCGCTGGAAAATTCCAGCCCCGCCGCAAGCTGCACCCCTTCGGCGGCCAGGGCATCCTCGATCACCGCGCGGTACGAGCAGTCCGCAGTGGAAAGCACCAGCGTCGCGCCGTGCAGGTCGCGCGCGGACAATGCTTCGCGGCCCGCCAGCGGGTGATGCGGGGCCGCCACCAGCACAAGCGGCTCCACGCCCAGGGCTTCCACCACCAGGTCGCCGCCGCGCACGCTGTCGGTCATGACGAAGGCGAGGTCGGTTATGCCCTGGCGCAAGTCCTTTTCCAGCCCGTTCAGGGTACAGGCCGTCAGGTGCAGGGCCACCTCCGGGTGGCGGCGGCGGAACGCCGCGATGACCGGGGGCAGGCGGTAAGCGCACAGCGATTCCGGCACCCGCACGGTGAGCAGGCCGCGCAGGCGCGATTCGCCGGTGACCCAGGCGCGCGCCTCGTCCTCCACGTCGATGAGCTTGGCCGCGTACTGCACCAGCCGTTCACCGGCGTCGGTCAGCGCCACGCGGCGGCCCAGCCGTTCGAACAGCCGGACGCCCAGTTCCGTCTCCAGCGCGGCGATGCGCGCGGAAACCGTGGACTGCGCCGCGTTCAGTTCCGCCGCCGCGCGGTGGAAACTGAGCAGGCGCGCCACTGCCGCAAAGGTCCTCAGATCGCGAAGCTCCATGGCCGTCCTCGTTATCGTTCGGAAACCGCGATTACCCGCATCGAAACGTATCGTTGGATTCGATTTTGAGCAATGCGTATGCAGTGCTTTAGATACTGCCGGGCGGGGCATCCGGATGGTCCGGACCTGGTCGGCAACACCCTGAAGCAGGAGACATATCCATGGATATCAGCGCTATCGAACACAAGGTGCGGGAACGTTTCGAGGCGGGATTCAATTGCGCCGAGTCGGTATTTCTTGTCGTCACCGAGGCGTTCGGCCATCACGCGCCGGAACAGGCGCGGCTGGCCACCGCCTTTGGCGGCGGCGTGGGGCGGTGCAAGGAGGAGATGTGCGGGGCCGTCGCGGGTGGCGTGCTGGCCGTGGGGGCGTTGCACGGGCGTGACCGCGCCGGGGCCGATTGGGATACGGCCGCCGAGGTGGCGCGGGCCGTGCGCAATGACGCCCTTGCGACCTGCGGCAGCACGCGGTGCGCCGATCTGCTGGATGCCTTTGGCGAGCAGCAGGGCATGGCGGCGTGCATCCGGTTCACGGCCACTGTGGCGGGGCGCGTGGCCGCTCGGCTGCTGGAGGCGGAAGGCGAAGCTACCGCCTGTGACGGCCCCGGCAGCTGCGCCTGCGGGTGCTCCGCCTCCCGGTTGCCGGAAACGCCTCGTAGGCAGGAGTGACAGACGGACTGATCGGGTCGGAGATTCAGGAGGCCTTTGATTCGGGGCATTCGATCATTGACGCACTGCGCCGTCGTGTACGCGCTGTGCGCACGTCACCCTGACGCGCAGACGGAGCCGTGCGGCAGGGGGAATGGCTGAACGCAAGCGGGGCGCTCCAAAAGGAGCGCCCCGCATCATTTCGACAGTCACTTGCCCGGCTAGCCGGTGGCCTTGGCGTCCTCGCAGCCGGACATGGTGCACACCACGTTGCGGCCGTTGGCCTTGGCCAGGTACAGCGCCCGGTCGGCCTCGCGCACAAGTTCCTCCACGTTGGCGAACGCGCCGGGGCGAAAGCCCGCCACGCCTATGCTCACCGTGGCGGAAAGCTGCACGCCGTGGTGCGTCACCCGGCATTGCTCGATGCGGTGGCGCAGCCTTTCGGCCAGCATGTGGCCTTGCGCCTCTTCCGTATGCGGCAGGATGACCACGAATTCCTCGCCGCCGTAGCGGGCCGCGAAATCGGTGGCGCGGATGCCGTGGCGCAGCACGTCGGCCAGTTCGCGCAGTACGGCATCGCCCGCCTGGTGGCCGTACGTGTCGTTGATGGCTTTGAAATGGTCCAGGTCCAGCAACAGCAGGCTCATGGAGTGCCCGTAGCGGCGGTGCCGCTCGAACTCGGTGCGCAGCCGCTCGTCCAGGCTGCGCCGGTTGTGCAGCCGGGTCAGGGCGTCGTGGTCGGCCTGCAGCTTCACCTCGCGGTAGATCATGGCGTTCTTCAACGCCAGCGCCAGGTGCTTCATGGCGGAATCCAGGGCCTGGGCCTGGTCCTTGCCCAGCGACTGACTGCCGTCGGTCAGGATGGCCAGCGCGCCCATGGCTTCGGTGCCGGTGCGCAGCGGCATCAGGATCACCCGGCCGGGCAGGGGGCCGGATGGGGCCTCCATGGCGCAACCGGCCGCGTCCAGCACCTCCGCCATGCCCGGCACGTGGGTGACGCGGTAGCCCGCCACCGGCGCGTTGCCCAGGCGGCGGGCCGATTCCAGCAGCAGGTCCACCCATTCCACGTTCACCGGGCAGTCGGGCGATGTGGCCACGAACAGTTCCGCCTCCAGCGCGCCCCCTTCGGCCACCGGGGGCCAAAAGATGCCGTGCACGGCCGATACGGGCAGCAGCAGCGCGAGGTCTTCGCGCACCTTGCCCAGGATGTCGGCCGGGTCCAGGCTTTCCGTGGCCCGGGTCAGAAAGGTGACCAGGAATGACAGGGTGTCGTTCTTGCGGGCCAGCATTTCCCGTTCGAGAAAAATCTCGCGCGTCATGCGCAGGATGTCGTGGTAGAGGTTGCGCGTTTCCACGGCGCGGCGCAGCACGTCCAGCACGCGGGCCCGGGTGAGCGGCGGCTTGATGACGTCGGTGAAGCTGCTGTCCAGCGCCCGTTCTATCTCGTCGCGCGAGTAGCCGGGCTCCAGCACCAGCACGCGCGGGACAAGGTCGAGGTGTTGCGACTTGCCTTCGCGCTGGCTGGCGATGGCGTTCCACGCTTCGGACGTGAGCCAGAACAGGCATGGGTCGTCGCGCTCCATTTCAAGGGCCGACGGCGCGTGTCCCGGAGGCAGGGCGATGATGCGGTAGTCGCTGCCCGCGTGCGCGGCCAGCAACCCCGCCGCGGCCTCTGAAAGGCCCATGGTCCACATGGTGTGCTGTTGTGTCTTCTTCATGGTCCGGTCTCCCCCCGGGGATATGCGGGCGCGTGGGCGGTGTCGGCCCGCGCTGGGCGTGCCGGGTTACCCGTTGCGGAACGCCGGCAGGGCGTCGAAAACACGACGCTTCCACGCGGAATAAGCAAGAAGTGGTCCATGTGGCCTTTGGCGCGGTGTGGATGCACCGCAACCTGGCGCGGCGGCAAGGTTTGCCGCCTGCCCGGCGCGAGCGGGACGCGGCGGGAGAGCGCAGGGGGGATGCGCAAGGGCAGGAGGGGGGCGCACGTCGCGCGGGCGGGACGCGCCCGGTGTTTCCGGTTGGTTTGACAGCCTCGACAAGTTGTGTCTTTGCTGCATCATGAGCACCAAGCGCGCCTGGGGCACCCTGCACCCCTTTCTTGAAACCGGCGACATCATGGGACGGCCCGTGGCCAATGCGGGCTTTCTGCGGGCGCTGCTGCGCGCCGACCCCTTTCCGGAGTACCATTTCTTCCTGCCGGGCCACGACGTGGCCAGGGCCACGGAAGCCCGCCTGCGCGAGGAGTTTCCCTCCATCGTCTCGCGCAACGGGTTCAGGGTGACCACCCGCAACGAACTGGCGTGGATGCTGGCGCGCAAGCCCTACCACTGCTTCCACCTGTCCGACAGCGTGACGGACCAGCCTCATGTGGCCCGGCTGCGCAACGCGCACGCTCCGGTGCTGTTTCCCGTCACCGGGGTCACCCACTCGCTCAGCTACGCCCGCTATCCCGCACGGTTTCTGGCGCACCTGTGGCCAGGCACCACCGCGCGCGACGCCGTGGTGGCCACCTCCACCGCCGGGCAAACGGTGGTGCTGCGCATGTTCGAGCACCTGCGCCGCGTCTACGGGCTGGACGAGGAAACCCACCCCGCGCCGCATGTCGAGCGCATACCCCTTGGCGTGGACGCGAACTTCCTGAACGCCGCGTCCGGTACGGCAACCGGGGCTGCA